>NZ_SEWE01000001.1 GCF_004167665.1 Hymenobacter persicinus
TGCCGGGCATCATGATTGACCCGGTGAAGCGCGTGGCCCGGGAAGCCGGCATGGCCGGCAACGAGCTGCAGCAGCAGACCACCCAGGAAATCAGCACGGCCATCGACCGCTCGGCTTCGGCGGCCAATTCCGTGGTGGGCGTGGGCGGCCGGGTGGCCGCCTCGGTGCTGTCGCGGCCCAAGACCCGCACCAAGCTGCGCGACGTGCTGCTGCCCGATGGCTACCCCATCCTGATTACCACCGCGGCCGCCGGCCAGCTGGGCCCGGAAGCCGCGAACCGTTAACCTTTTCTTTTCACCTAACCGGATACGACGATGAAAAAGATGCTTTTGCCGGCCTTCGTGGCCCTGGCGCTGGTTCTGATTCCGCGTGCTGACGCCGCGGCGCAAGCCGTGGTGAACGACCCGCTGCACATGGGCGTGCACATCGGCGACTTCGCCAAGCGCCTCGCTCAGTGGACCGAAACAGTCAAAAATTACCAGGTTATCAAGGACGCCAAGCAGATTGCTGGCGTCACCAAGGACATCACCGGGCAGGTCAAGGACATTACCGACGAGACCCTGCAGCTGCAGCGCCAGGTGCAGGCCGACCTGCGCAAGGTGCAGAGCATTCAGGATTTGCGCCTCTCCAACCCCCAGGAGCTGTTTGCCCGCGCCCTGGCCATGTCCGGCCGGGGGCAGAGCAACCAGTACATGCCCGTGTTCCAGAAGGCCGAGCGCCTGCGCCAGGCCCTGCAGCTCAACAACCCCCAGCAGGACCTGAACACGGTGTACGACGTGTTTTCGCGCTTCGGTTCGGGTGCCACGGCGGGCAACAACCGCATGAGCTCCCAGCAGTACCAGCTCAAGCGTGAGGAAGCGGCCGTCTCCACGTTTGCCTACGAGGAGATGATGCAGAAAAAGAAGATTGCCACGGCCTTCGGCTACTACAAGATTGCCGATGAGATGACCCAGCAGAGCATCGAGCTGAACGCCACGCTGAAGAACCCCGGCCGTTACGCCATGACCGAAGGCGAGCGGATGGTGGCCCTGAATACCTCCAACGACAACATGATTAAGGCCATGCAGCTGCGCCAGGAAGCCGACCGGCTGCTGGCCGAAGCCGCCCAGCCCGGTCCCTCGCGGCAGGCGGCCGAAATGGTCTATTCCGACATCCTGGTGCAAAACGCCCTTATCAAAGCTGACCGGGCCCGCCCCCGCAACTAACCCCGTATGAAAAACCTATTGCTAGTGGCCCTGCTGCTGGCGGAGGCCGGCGCCGTGCCGGCCTCCGCCCAGCGCCACGTTCAACACATTTCCAGCTGGGGCGCCCACCTGGGGCGCTCCGAGAAGGGCGACTACTACGAGCTGAGCTACACCAGCATGCTCACCAACCGCCTGGCCCTGCGCGCCAGCGGGCTGCGCGACGCCGGCACCCTCAGCGGCCGGGGTGAATACGCCAGCTACGTGGGCCGGGTGCTGCTCGCCCCGCAGCTGTTTCGCCTGGGCGAAGTGGCCTACGTGCACCTACTGCTGGGGGCCGCCGCCGGTTACGAGCGTACCGGCGAAAACGGCACTGGTGAGCTGGCCCCTGATGCCAAGGAGCCGCAACGCTTCACCTACGGCCCGCAGGCCGGGGCTGAAGTCGACTGCTTTCTGGGCAACCGGCTCTCGCTCGTGGCCACCGCTACCAAGGGCTACCTGTTCAACACCCCCCTCATCGACCAATGGCCGGGCTATGCCAGCGCCGGCCTGCGGTACCACTTCCGCTAACCCCTGCCTTTCTGACCTATGAAACGACTGACCTATCTGCTGCTCAGTAGCCTCTTCCTGGTTACTGCGGCCGGCTGTTCCAAGGACGATGCGACGCCCGCCGGCCCCAGGGAATACCAGGTTGAGTACCGGATTTCTTCCACCACCGCCCCATTGTCCGATTACCTCAGCTACGACAACGAAAGCGGCGGCACGACTACCCTAAGCAACGTCCCGCTGCCGGCCACCTACCGCTTCAAGCGCACCATGAAGCAAGGCGACCACCTCAGTTTGCTGGCCAGCCTCGACGGGGGCACGGCCGCCTCGGAAATCACGGCGGCCATTTTGCTTGACGGGCGGGAAGTGAAAAAGGAAACCGGCCGCGGCGCCGATGCCCAGGCCGTGCCCGTGTACGTGATTGGGCAATAGGGCAACGGCCGTGCGCCGTCGCATGGCCTAAAGCCATCAGAAAGCCCGTCCAGATAGCTGGACGGGCTTTTCTTGTATACGCTCGTTGCTACTCCGCTTTGGTCAGTTCGCGCTGCAGCAAGGCCTGCAGCTGGGAGTAGGAGTCCGGGCAGATGCGCACGGCGGGCTCCGCGGCGGTGCAGTACAGGAACGTGGGGTCGGCCAGCGCCACGGCACGGGCCCAGGCAGCTTCGGAAACGTGCGCGGAAAGGGATAATAAGGGAGTAAATTCTTCTTGGATGAGCCGAATGACCAGCGTTTGGATGGCAGGGCAAATGCTGGAAAAGCGGCGATACGGACTCGCAGCCATAGAAAATATCAACGGAAAGGGTGGAAAACGCCCCGCCTGCAGCCACGGATTGGGGCCGGGCAGGAAATAGCTTATCAGCCCAGCCGCCCGCTTGAGGGCGCTGCATGTTGCTGATTTCAGTAAGTCAGGGTGCGTTACGCGAAGGAGCCCACGAAGAGGGCAGGCCGCTGCTGGATGGGCAGCGGCTGCCGGTGAGCCCAGCGCAGCCAGTCCGCAGAATGAGCCGCTGACGAGGGGCCGCTAGGCAAAGCGTAGGATTTCTGAGCTAGCATACTCGGCAATCAGTTTGGCAGGCAAAGCTAGCCAATACGGGCAAAACAGGCAGCTGTTACGCTTTTTAACTCGCAAAATTGATAGCATCCGGTACCAACTTTTACCAAGACGGCAACTCCCTGCTTAGGGAGGCCTGTGGTCTACTCAGCAAAACAGGAGAGTCTGAGCTGTAACCGCATACCTTATCAGAATTCCACGCAATCAGTTGCGCAGCTGAGCCTACTTGACGCATTCAGACGCCTCTTATTGGAATTTATTCACCAATTTCCGCCTCATACTGGAATTTTATCCTCATTCGCTATCCCCTGCGGCGCCGTCAATGGAAAATCAGAACACCTGGGCCACTCTGCTGGAGCTGCTGCACCAGGTCGATAGGGACCTCGCTGACCCGAGCGTGTATTACCTACTAGGCGGGCACTACTACGACCGCGACAATCACCCGCGGCGCCGGCACTACCCGGCCGTGTTTTCCCTGCACCACGGCGAGGTCGCCAACCTTGAAATCGGTCCCGACTTCGTGGCCTTCGACACAGAGTTCGTGCGCCACCCGGAAGACGATGAGCCGCACGTCCCGGTCCCCTGGATTGACCGTTTTCGCGCCACGATTCCTTTCGAGCAGCTCTACCAGTTGCTGCGCAAAGTCATCCCGCCCGGGGAGGAAGTAGACGAGCAACTCTCCTTTCTACCGACCGAGTCGGTGTACTACAACGAGCGTATCCACCGCGAGAACTACCCCACCCCGTGGACTATTAACCAGCCGTAACGACCGTCTTATGCCCCGCGAGCCGCATGATGTAGCCGCCGTTCTGCACCAGGTGCACGCCGGCCTTTCCAACCCGCAGCATCACTTCATGGTGTGCACGACCTACTTTGAGACGGAGAACGGCCCGGTCATGCTCGGCACGCTGCATCTGCACCAGAGCACGATGTGGAATCTGCAAATCGGGACCGACGGTTTCGTGTGTGAGGTGCTGCTCCAGCCCGGCAGCCAGCAGCCCCGCTCGTCGGTGCGCGTAGCCTACGCCAACATCTGGCAGGTGCTGCGCGGGGATGGGCCCAACTTCAACGCCGGCAAGCGGGAGGGTGTGCTCTACGAAAACAACCACGTCTTATCCACCTTTGCCAAGCAGGGGCTGACTGAATAGCATGGAAGAACTGTTGCACCCACGCCACCCGCTCGACAAGCACCACCAGGCCCAGCTGCAAACCTTGCAGCAGCTGCCCGAAGGCCAGCGGGCCGAGATGGCCCGGCTGTTCCGCCTGGGCAACGCCACGTATCGGTACCAGCAGTTGGCCGACGGCGAAGTCACGGAGGAGGATTATCGGCACTGGCTGGAAGGATTGCCCGAACGTTTTCGCCAGGCCATGGAGAAAGGCGGCTTTGCGGGCGCTAAATCCAGCCTGGCCCTGCGCCGGCATGCGCTGGAGCGGCGCGACGTGGGCTATTCCGCTTTTATGCAGGCCATTTTGTCCCCGGAAGACTGGGCCTTCGAGCAGCAGCAGCGGGCTGCCGCCGGGCTGTAGAACAGGGTATCATCGGGGAACCTCAACCTGTTGCAAGCGCTGGCTTCTTCCCAAATCGAACGAGCCCCATACCGAGTGAGCCTATTGTGAGCCCATTGCTATGGCATGACCTCTCGCTAAAAAAGGCCCCTGCGTGCTGGAAAACCGCTTCCAACAAATCCAACTCCGGAGTGGTGAGCCCTTTGTGAGCCCATTAGGGAAAAAGTAAACATTAAAACAACCTCTGTTTTAATGTTTACGCTGGTTGTTGACCTTAAAAGACCTGTTTGGTCACCAGCAATATGGCGGATGCGGAGAATATCCTGCGTATTTACCGCATATTATGCGGAGAATAACCCCTTACATCCACCAACACGCTGCATAGCCAAATGCTCCCAGGATAGGCGGGCCGGGACATCGCCGACCTGGTAGAGAAAGTCTCGGCCGGGACAGCGCCGGCGGCCGCAGCACCAACTACCGCCTGCGGTGGCCGGATGCCTCTGGATTGGGTGAAAGCTTGCGCACTCCTTAATTAAGGAGGGGTACGACACAACGGGCACGTTTGATAAGGGCTTAAACCTGCACGCTCCATTTTATAGCGCCAGGCTTAAGCGTCATCGGATGTTCCACCGGGGAGCGTTGGGCAGGGCCGCAGTGGTGAGGCCGAGCCGGTAGGTGGTGAACGGGTTGAGGGTTATCCGCAGTCTAGCGGCCCCCTGTATATCGCCCTGTAGTTCCAACAGCGCACCGAGCACCGCGCGGGCGCGCGGCGGAGCCAGGGTAGTGGCCAGTCCCACAAGGCGGCGGCGCTCTGCTAGGGCAAGGCTTTTAATGTGGCTCTGTACCTGGGCCAAGACTTTATCGGGCCGGGCATCGGGAATGCGGCGCAGGTCGCGCAGTACCTCCAGCCACTGGAGCAACGGCACGTCGCTGGCACGCTCCGGCGCCGGGCGCACCACAAACGCTACCCGCTTTGGCCGGGTGCGCCGCGGCTTGGCTGTTGTCACTTTGATGGTGACAGGCACCTGGGTAGTCAGACCCAGCTGGTTATAAAGTGCGGCGCCAGTGAGGTAGGCTGATACTACTCCTTCTTGGGTAGTCAGGGTGCGTAGTATGGCCCCCTCGGACAGCGGCAGCGGGCCAAACCGGCTGTTCTGTGGCCGGTAGTACTGCCCCTTGGCGTAGCGGACCACCAGCCCTTCCCGGCCTAGGCGACTCAGGGCCGCTGCTACCGCGCCAAACTCTGACGGCTCCGTCACTAGGTCTTCGTAGGTCAGCAGATTACCGGGCTCAGCCGCTAACACCTGCTGGCGGACTCGATGCATAATAGACTCCGGCATAGGACGCGTTGAAATTGATTGGGCAAAGCACGTTACAGTGTCAAGTTTTTACAAGTAAAAACTTGACACTGTTTTCCCCTAGCCGGAGTTCTTGCCGCTGAACGAGCACTGGCTTGTACCCCGGCAAGTGAATCGGCAACACGGAGCAGTCCTGGTACGAGCGAAGAGGCCGGCTTCAGGTCGCTTAGCAGTGTGGTAGGTCACGCACAAATATTCTAGCCAGCCTTACCAAGCTCACCTAAGCCAGTGCCAAGTTTAGACATCATAATTGTTACTTATGATGCCTAAACTATTTTGGCTACTTTTGTCCGCATGAGCACCGAACTCACCCGCATCCCCGACCAGCCGCAGGCCTTAGGTTCCCAACTCGCTACCGCCGCCGATAACGTCGCCCGCTACCTCAAGCTCGGACTGGAGGGCGCTGACAATACGGTGCTCGCGTACTCGGCCGATTTGAAAAGCTTCGGGGAGTACTGCGCGCTGCACGGCCTGTGCCCGCTGCCGGCCGACGTAGCTACTGTGGCCCGGTATGCAGCTGACCTGGCCGACATCCCGCGTAAGCTCTCGACCATCAAGCGGCACTTGGCCGCCATTCACAAGCACCACCAGTTGCGCGGCTACCCCTCGCCGGTGCACGCCGACGAGTTGGCCCTAGTCATAGAAGGTATCACGCGCACGTTAGGCAAGCGGCAAAAGCAGGCGCCGGCGTTTACGGTGGAGGAACTCAAGGAAAGTATTCGTCGACTGGATGTCACCAAAACGGCCGGGCTACGTGACCGGGCCCTGCTGCTGCTGGGCTTCGCCGGGGCCTTCCGCCGCTCCGAACTCGTGGCCCTGAACGTGGAGCACTTGGAATTTACTGAGCGGGCACTGATTGTGCACCTGCCCAAAAGCAAAACCAACCAGGCCGGTGAGGCCGAAGATAAGGCCGTGTTCTATGCGGCGACGGCGGCCTTCTGTCCAGTGCGCTGCACCCGCGCCTGGGTACAACAACTAGGCCGGAGCACGGGACCTTTATTCGTGTCACTCAAGCGCGGCAAAGTCAAAGGCGAGGCGATACCCACTCAAAAGCGCCTGTCGGCCCTGCGCGTGAACAGACTGGTGCAGCTCCACCTGAACCACGACGAGGAAGGTCACAAGATTCCAGAGAAGAACTACTCTGCACATTCCCTGCGCGTCTCCTTTATAACAGTGTCAGTGATACGGGGCCAGTCCAACCGTTTTATTAAGAACCAGACCAAGCAGAAGACCGACGCAATGATTGACCGTTACTCGCGTCTGGATGATGTAGTCAGCTTTAATGCAGCGCAAAACTTAGGCTTATAAACACTATTAAAATGGTCACGAGCGTGGCCCTTATTTTTAGCAAAGCCCACCCTACATTCGAGTACATTTGCTCTTTGCTAGCACTTGAAACCATAGCAAACACTGGAAGGGCTTTCGTCTCGCCACCGACCAAGCTGGAAAGCAATAACAGAAACGAGCGCCCACAACAAAGCGCTAATTGACTTATAGATGAAGATTGAAAAGATAAAGCTCTCCCAGCTGGAAAGCTTTCTGATGAAGGCGGCCGACATCCTGCGCGGAAAGATGGACGCCTCTGAATATAAGGAATTCATCTTCGGGATGCTGTTCCTGAAGCGCATGAGCGATGTGTTTGACCAGAAGCGCGAGCAGTTGCGCCGGCGCGACTATAAGCACTTGGATGCTGACATTCTGCTCACGGTGCTGGAAGACAAGGACACTTACGGCGAAACGTTCTTCGTGCCCCAGCGGGCCCGCTGGAACGAAGGCTTTACGGACGAGAATGGCAACGCTCAGCCACCCATCAAGCACCTGCAGGCCAACATCGGGCAGATGCTGAACAAGGCGCTCGATGCCATTGAGGAGGCCAATCCCGACACGCTGTCGGGCATTTTCAAGGGGCGCATCAACTTCAACAAGGAAGTGGATGGCAAGCAAATCGTCAAGAATGTCGATTTGAAGAAGATGATTGACCACTTCAACGAGTTTCCGGCGCTGGTCAATGACAACTTTGAGTTTCCGGACCTGCTGGGTGCGGCGTATGAATACCTGCTCAAACACTTTGCCGACGAGGGTGGCAAGAAGGGCGGGCAGTTCTACACACCCAACCAAGTGGTGCGCCTGCTGGTGCAGCTCATCAAGCCCAAAGCGGGTATGTCCATTTACGACCCCACGGCGGGGTCGGGCGGGATGCTGATTCAGAGCCAGCAGTACGTGCAGGAGCAGGGCCAGGACGGAGCCGACCTGGAGCTGTTTGGGCAGGAAAACGACCCCACGGTAGTGGCCATCTGCAAGATGAACATCATCCTGCACAACATTACGCGCTACAACATCGAGTACGGCGATACGCTGGAGGAGCCGCTGAACGAGCGGGATGGGCGGCTAATTCAGTTCGACCGGGTAATTGCTAATCCGCCGTTTTCGCAGAACTACAACCGGGCCACTATGAAGCACCCGGAGCGGTTTCAGTATGGCTTCACGCCCGAAACGGGCAAGAAAGCCGACCTGATGTTTGTGCAGCACATGCTGGCCAGCTGCAAGCGCACGGGCAAGGTGGTGGTGGTGATGCCGCACGGGGTGCTGTTCCGGGGCGGCAAGGAAAAGGAAATCCGGGAGGGAATGCTGCGGGCCGACGTGCTGGAAGGCATCATCAGCCTGCCGCCGCAGCTGTTTTACGGCACTGGTATTCCGGCCTGCGTGATGGTGTTTGACAAGAGCAAGCCCGACCACCTCAAAAACAAGGTCTTCATCATCAACGCCGATAAGGACTACGCCGAGGGTAAAAAGCAGAATATGCTACGCCCTGAAGACATCGAGAAAATCGACTACGTATTTGAGCACAAGCTGGAAGAAGATGGCTACTCGCGGCTGGTAGACTTCGATACCATCGAGTCCAACGAATTCACGCTTAACATCCGGCGCTATGTGGACAACACCCCGCCACCCGAGCCCGAAGACGTGACGGCCCACCTGGTGGGCGGCGTACCGGTGGCCGAGATTGAGCAGGTGCAAACCACGCAGGCGCCCAAGTTCGGCTTCGACGGCTACCAGCTGTTTGTCGACCACAACGACCGGTATAAAGCGTTTGCCGTGGCCGAGAAGGCCGCCATTAAGCCGCTGGTGGAAGACGACCAGCAGGTGGAGAAAACGCTGACCGAGCTAGGCCTGCACCTAGCCGAATGGTGGCAGCTGGCTAAAGAAGACTTTTCTACCCTGGCACCCAAGAAAGTGCCCGATAATGCCGTGGAAGAGTCGATGGCCACCTACGTGGCGCTGAGCGGCGACAAGTTCCCCAAGGTGCGGCAGGAGCTGCTAGCCACTATCAAGGAGAAGTTTGTGCCGGTGGGCGTGCTCGATACCTACCAGGTGGCGGGCGTATTCGTGAACTGGTGGGACAACATCAAGTATGACCTCAAAACCATCATGCAGAACGGCTGGGAGGCCAGCCTGATACCTAACGCCTACATGATTGCGGCATTCTTCCAATCGGAGCAGGCCGCGCTGGAGCAGCTGGAACTGACCCAGGCCACGCTGGAAACCAGCCTGGAAGAAGCCGTGGAGGAAGCCCTGAACCTGCTGGACTATGAGGCCGATGAGGAAGAAGGCGAAGTCAAGCTGACGCCTGCCCTAGCCAAGAGCGAGCTGAAAGCCCAGATTGACTACTTGCTGGACGAAAAGCACGCCCCCGCCGAAGCCGAACCGCTGGAAGCCGCCGACGTCCGCATACGGGAGCTGGAAGCGCAGTTGAAGGACGGTAAAGCCCAGCTGAAAAAGCTACAAGGCGAGCTGGAGCTGAAACTTATTCTGAAGCGCTATGGGGCCGATGATGAGAAGGCCGAAAGCCAGGCCCTGCTGCACACTGCGCAGGCCGAGCTGGCCAAGCTCGACGCCGACGTGGACGACCTAATTGCCAGCTTCCGCAAGGAGCTGAAGGGCACCAAGGACTTCGCGGCCATTCGCAAAGCGGTGGGGACGCTGGAGAAGGAGCTGAAAGCCGACAAGTCTGAGCCTTACCAGTTGCAGGATGTGCTGGATGCCCAGAAGATGCTGAAGGAAATAGCCAAGCCCTACAACGCCCGCCAGAAAGACCAGGAAATCCTGCAAGCCAAGCTCGACAGCCTCGACCGGCTGCTGGCCGAAACCGGCGGCATCATCACAGAGGAAGAAAGCCAGCGGCTGATTCTGCAGAAGCATTTCGACATCATCAACAACCAACTGCAACGCTACCTCGGCACCGAAAAGCGGGCCCTGGTGGCCGCCTACGAAAACCTGTTCGACAAGTACTTTACCTCGGCCCAGCGCCTGGAAACCCAGCGCCACGACACGATGGCCGAACTCCACGATTTCCTGACCCAGCTAAACTACCTGAACTGATGGCGTATATGGAAATGAATGTGCCCGATGGGTGGGAGTCAAACAAGCTCGGGGCAATTTGCAAAATCAAGAAAGGCGTTCAATTCAATCGAATTGAACTATCTGATGCGGGAATGTACCCGTGCATCAACGGCGGCATTACACCTTCTGGCTATTCTGATTTATGGAATACGGAAGCCGAAACCATTACCATTAGTGAAGGCGGCAACTCTTGTGGCTTCGTCAATTATCTGACTTCTAAGTTTTGGAGTGGCGGGCATTGCTATTCGCTGCTGGATTTGAAAAAGGGCCTTGACAAAGGCTTTTTATACCAAGCATTGAAGGGCCGGGAAAGCCTGATAATGGATTTGCGGGTTGGCTCGGGCTTGCCGAATATTCAGCAAAAGGCCATCAAGGAATTCGAGCTCTTAGTTCCTGAGTCTGCTGACGAACAGCGCCAGATTGCCCGCATCCTGTCCAAAGTGGATGAAGCCATCAGCCAAACCGAACAGCTGATTGCCAAATACCGCCGCCTCAAAACGGGCCTGATGCAAGACCTGCTCACCAAAGGCATTGACGAGCACGGCAACATCCGCAGCGAAGAAACTCACGCCTTTAAAGACAGCCCGCTCGGGCGTATTCCGGCGGAGTGGGAGGTATCTGAATTCGGGAATTTTATCCTTGGAATCGAAGGCGGCAAAAGTTTGGAATGCCCAAATATTCAGGCAGGCGCTAACCAGTTCGGGATTATTAAGGTCAGTGCGATAAACAGGAAAGGATTTAAGGCAGAAGAGAATAAAGTTCTCTTAAATGAGCACCTGGCAAATGAGAAGTACCTTATAAATGATAGCGACTTCTTGATTTCCAGAGCTAATACCTTGAATCTAGTCGGTGAGGTCTGTATTGTTGAAGGCAAGTACCGCAAGCTTTTGCTATCTGATAAATCCTTGCGGATGACGTTGAATGAAAGTAAGATGCTAAAGTATTTTGCTTTTCATGTTTTGACTCAACCGTACCTAAGAATACAGATAGAAACCGCCGCTACCGGAAGCAGCGCTTCCATGAAAAACATAAGTCAGGCATCAATTGAAAAATTGCAGATGAAATACCCGACAAATGTTTCAGAGCAAGGCAGAATCATTGAAATCATTGACAAGAATCAGCGCTTTCTTGAAACTCTTACGTCTGGTTTACGCAAGCTCCACGCCCAAAAAGCTGGCTTGATGCAAGACCTATTGAGCGGCAAGGTGCGGGTCGGGCAGCTCATCCGCGAAACGGCCGACGTATGAACCTGAGCCCGGAATTAGTAGCCACAGTGCAGCGCCTCATTGCCCAGGCACGGGAGCGGGCCGTACGAGCCGTCGATGCTGAGCGGGTGCAACTGACTGGCATATCGGGCAGGCCATCGTGGAAGAAGAGCAGCACGGCGCCGACCGGGCCGCGTATGGCACCTTTCTGGTACAAGGGCTAGCCGATACCTTGCAGCCGCAGTTTGGCAGCGGGTTTTCGCGGCGGCAGCTGTATTGATATGTGCAGTTTTACCGGGCCTTCCCCATTGTGTCCGCAGTGCGGACACAATTCAGCTGGACGCACAAAAACAAGTGGTTGGCCCGGCAGCTGGAGCGTCTGCTGCTGAGCAACGACGTGGCCGCCGTGCTGGCCGTGGCCCGTGCCATTATCAAAGACGCGATGGTGTTAATGTCACGCAGCGCAACTACTTCATTGGAAACATATTCTGTTCTCCATTACTGAAGTACATCAGCTGGCTTTTAAGCTGATTCAAATAAGATGCCTGTGCATATAACTCCATCCGCGCGAAGTCCCAGTCAAAATATGGTTTTCCCTCAACATCCAAGTCGAATTCGCACCCGCGCACTTTACCAACGTTCATACTGGCATGCTCGATGGGGCGCGCTAATTTGCCAGAATGGTAAACACCCGTGGTAATGTCTCCTTGGATTGCTTTGATGTCCTCCTGATGCTCTGCGACCGACTTGGCGAATGCAGTGGCCTCATCCAAGGGTTGAACGATAAAGTAATTCATTAGCTCGTAATCATACTGTTCTTCTCCCGAGTAGGTAGTGAACAGCGCCAGGTTTTCCTGAATGGCCGACAGATTTTGTTGGGCGTGTCCATCAAGGAGCTTGCCGTCAAACTGCGTGGACGGGAATTTTATGCCGTGGTAGCCGTTAATCCGCAACGCTTCTGTTAGTATCTGGGCCGGGATGTATTCCTCAATAAACGTGTGATTATGGGTGCGTTTAAATGTACAAAGCTGAGTAAGGATAAACTTCTTGAAGTCTTTTTTTAAGTGCTTCAAGTTTGGTCTAAACCCTTCGTCGTCACAAGCCGGCACCCCGACCCCAGCCTGCATCAAACGGTGCAGGGTTTGGGTGATGGTTTTATGAATGTGATTGGTGACATCATACACTTTGAGTGGCGGAAATCGTTTTCCGGTTTTCTCGCTGATGGATGTCTCTATCAACGGGTCGTAGCCAATAGCTGCCAAGGCAATTTTCTGATAATCAGAAAGGTCGCATCTCAACTCGTATAATACATCGAGCACAGAAGACCCAATGTAAAGAATAGGTTGCCCGGAATAGCTAAACCGTTGGTTGGCTATCAAGAACCGCTTTTCAAAGCTGATATGATAGTAATAGTCGTCATCGGTGACCACATCGCCCGGGCGCTTGGTTCGGCCCTTGTAGTACAATCCTAATTCACCTGGTTCGATGACATCCGCCATGTCATACTTTTCCAGCACATCAAAGAGGTGCAGGGTGGCGTGGTAGTGTTTGCCTCGAACGAAAAGCTGGTAGGCATAAGAAATGTCATTGAACAAATTTTCGTATTCGTTAATCTCGCCTTGGAGCCCTTCCCGCACACAGTCTATCCAATCGTACAATCTCGGCTTGGTGTCGGAAACGGCATCCTGGAAGCTATCGACCGTGTGAGCCGAATCCAATCGTCTGAATTCGTCGAAGAAAGCCGCGAAATAATGCTTCAGTGCGTTTTCAAACCGGTTACCCGAATTGAGCGCGGCAGTAGCTTTAAGCTGGTATTGGAAGCTGTCCGATAAAAAACCGGTTAAATCAGGCATATTCGCTGGCTTTATGACAATGATTAGACTGAGCAAATGTAGCGGTCTGTCGCTGCTCTAAGCTCCTTAAAAAGAATGACCAGCAATTTTGAGCCGGACAACTCACCCTAAGCTCATCTAATACCATATCTAGCACCTTTCCTTCATGCAACTCAGCAACGACACCAACTACAAAGGCAACCTCGGCCAGTCGCTCAAGCTTGACGAGTACAGCCACGTCGAAAAGCCCTTGATGGAGCAGTTGCGGGGGTTGGGTTGGCAGCAGAGCGCAGAGGAAGGGCCCAACGAAGTCCTGGAGCTGCCCATGCAGCAAACCCCAGCTCAGAGCTTCCGAACTTCGTTTTCGGAAGTGATTTTGCCGCCCAAGCTGCGCACGGCCCTGCGCAAAATCAACCCGTTCCTGACCGACGGGCAGGTAGAGGAAGTAGTGCGCCGCATCAGCACCTTCGACAAAAACAGCCTGATTGAGAACAACCAGCAGGTGCTGCACTACTTACTGGAAAACACCACTGTAGCCGCCAACGAGCAAACCGGGGAGCTGAGCCCCACCGTGCGCTATATCGACTTCGAGAACCTGGAAAACAACGTTTTCACGGCTATTTCGCAGTTCAAGGTCAACATTCCGGGCACCAACCACCACATCATTCCCGACATCGTGCTGTTCGTGAACGGCCTGCCGGTGGTGGTGGTCGAGGCCAAGTCGAGCAAGGTGAAGGAGCCCATTCCCGAAGCCATCGACCAGCTGCAGCGCTATATGGAGCAGCGCGGCGTGACGGGCGAGGGCAACAAGGAGCTGTTCTATTACAACCAGTTCATCGTCACGACCTGCCGCACCGAGGCCAAGTTCGGCACCATCACCACGGGCATCGAAAAGCTGTTTTACCGCTGGACCGACCCCTACCCGCTCACGGTGAACGACTTGGCGCACGGTAAGTCGGCCCCCAACGACCAGCAGCGCCTGGTGGCCGGGATGCTGGCCCCGCGCAATTTGCTCGACATCATTCGGGTGTTCACGGTGTTTGCCAGCAACGATAAGGGGCACAAGATTAAGGTAGTAGGCCGCTACCAGCAGTTCCGGGCCGTAAAAGTGGCCACCCAGCGCCTGATTGACGGCAAAAACCCCTTGGAGCGCGGTGGCATCATCTGGCACACGCAGGGCTCGGGCAAGTCGCTGACCATGATGTTTATGGTGCGCGAAATGAAGCTGCGCCCCGCCCTTATGGGCTGGAAAATCATTTTCGTGACCGACCGCACCCAGTTGGAGGAGCAGCTGGCCGAAACCGGGCAGAGCATCGGCTTCACCATCAAGCCCGCCAACTTCATCAACCCCAAAGCTACGCCCGATGGCAAGAGCCTAAAGGAGTTGCTAAGCAACGACAACTCCGACCTGGTGATGGCCATGATTCACAAGTTTCAGGAGAACGGCGAGCTGAGCGGGCTGGAGCTTTTCCCGGAGCTTAACAAGAGCCCGCAGGTGCTGGTGATGACCGACGAGGCCCACCGCTCGCAGTACTCGATGCTGGCCGCCAACCTCGACCGCGCCTTGCCGAACGCCACCTCCATCGGCTTCACAGGCACGCCCACCGCCAAAACGGAGAAAAAGTACAAGGACTACATCGACAAGTACACCATGCGCCAGGCCATTGACGATGGCGTGACGCTGGAAATTGTGTACGAGGGCTTCACTCACAACGCAGAGGTAGCCGACAAGAAGGGCATGGACGCAAAGTTTGCCGACGTTTTCAGCGACTACAACCTCACCGAACGGCTGCAGATTCTGGGATTCGGCTCGCGCGATGCGTACCTAGACAACGTGCAGACCATCCGCGAAAAGGCCCGCAGCATGGTGAACCACTACGTGGAGCACATTTTCTCGGGTGGCTTCAAGGCGCAGGTGGTGGCCAACTCGCGCAGCGCGGCCGTGCGTTACAAAGCCGCCCTCGACGAAGCCTTGCAAGCCAAGCTGGCCGAACTGCAGGTAGCTAACCCCATGCTGGTAAACCTAGCCCAACTAGAGGCGTTAACTACCGCCGTGGTCATCTCAGGCAGCCACAACGACGAGCTGGAAATTAAGGCATACACCAGCGCCGATTACCACAAAAAGAGCATCAAGCGCTTCAAACTTCCCTTCGGCAAGACCGACGAGGAAGACAAGACCCTTAACGGCAACGTGGGCATTATTGTGGTGAACAACATGCTGCTCACCGGCTTCGACGCGCCCATCGAGCAAGTACTGTATCTCGACCGGGTCATCATTGCCCACAACCTGCTGCAGACTATTGCCCGCGTGAACCGCGTAGGGCCAGCCGGCAAAGAGCGCGGCTTCGTAGTGGACTACGTGGGTGTCGGCCAACACCTAAAGCGGGCGCTGGACGTGTATGCCGAAAAAGAGCTGCAGGAAATCGTGGAGTGTCTTTCCGATGACGAGGCCGAACTCAACGCCCTCATTAAGGCCCACCAGGATATCTGGAAATTCTTGGAAGGCCACGGTCTGACCGATCTGAGCGACTCTGATGCTTTCTTCGACGTGTTCTATGATGAGGATATCCGCTTCGCTTACATCAAGCACTACAACGAGCTGACCAGTTGCTTCAATAATGTGCTTCCCCGCAAGGAAGCGTTGGAGTATTTCACGGACTGGAAAGCCTTTACGGAGATAAACGCGCTGGCAAACAAGCACTTTCTGGATGGCCGTTTCAGCATGAAAGGCATTCCGCCTAAGCTGCGTGCCATTGCCGACGAGTTTCTAGTATCCAAAGGTATCGACCAGACCATTGCGCCCATTTCCATCATTGCCGACGACTTCCAGCAGCATGTAAAGGGCAAGGCGCGGGAGAAAACTAAGGCGGCGGCTGTGGAGCATGCTATCCGGCACTACATCAACATCAACATTGATGAAGACCCGGAGCTGTTCGCGTCCTTTTCGGAAGCTTTGGAGGAGATTCTCAAAAATTTCAAAGGCAACTGGAAGGTCATCTACGAAGAGCTGGAAAAGCTGCGGGAGAAAATCAAGAACCAGGAAAAAGAGCAAACCTTCGGCCTGGACCGCAAGAAGCAGATGCCCTTCTTCCGTATCTTCAAAGCCGAGCTGTTCGATAACCGCGCCCTGACCGAGGACGAAATCGCGCAGAACGTAAACCTGACGCAGCACGTCTTCCACCAGGTGGCCACTGAAATCAAGCTCACCGGCTTTTGGGACAGCGCCCCGGCACAGGCCAAGCTACGCGGCGAGCTGCAGAAGCTGCTGCTCTCGCCAGAGTTTATCAAAACGCCGAACATCACGCTCAAATACAAAGAGCTGGTTTCCCGCATCATGGAGCTGGCCAAAACCAACCATTTCAAAATCGTCCGCGACTGATGCAGCTGGAGTACGAGGTAAAATTCAGTGCGCGCAAAACGCTCAACATCACTGTGGAGCGCGACCGGAAGATTATCGTCCGTGCCCCAAACCACTTGTCCCTGGAGCGCATTGAAGCCATCGTGCAATCCAAGCGGCAATGGCTGAAGGAGAAGCTCAACCATGCTCAGAAGTATCCGGCCGTGCCGGAAACGAAGGAATTCATTTCGGGCGAGCACCTGATGTACCTGGGCCGGAACTACCAGCTATTGGTAGTGGATGAAGAGATAGATGGAGTTGAATTCAACCAGCGCTTTCGTATCTCCCGTGCCAACCAGTCTAACGCCAATGCTCTATTCAAGCAATGGTATCTGAAGCAGGCCTTGCTGAAGATTGAGCCCTTGGCCCAGGAATACGCGCAGCGCCTGGGTGTGCAGTACAACGAGTGCAAAACGTCAGAGATGAAGTACCGCTGGGGCTCCTGCACGCCCAGCAACAACATCATCTTTAACTGGCGCATCATTAAAGCGCCGTTGTACGTGGTGGGCTATCTAGTGGCGCACGAGTTGGTGCACTTGATGGAAGGCAACCACACCCCGCGCTTCTGGAACATCCTCTCCGTGCAAATCCCAAACTATCAGAAGGCCAAAGACTGGCTAAAGAAAAACGGGGATTTGCTAGAGGTGGATTTTTAGCATCCACCTGACTAATTCCTTGCTCAATCGTCTCAACTGGTTGTTCAATCTGATTAGCATTAGTAGTTAGTTCAGTGTAGGAACGTGAAGAACTGTTGATGATTACACTATACTTGCTGCCCCTTTACCCTTCCCCAGTCGGCAGTTATGCATCCTAAAGAATTCATTGCAGAATTATACCAGAAACGAGCTGTCTATAATCATCATAGTCAAGCCTATACAGTAGCTAGGTTGCTTAAAACAGTTTCGACAGATATCTACTCTGATAGTCTGCGATTTCTGTTTGAGTTGATTCAGAATGCTGATGATGCAGCACTAGGGACAGAAAACGAAGTTCACTTTCAATTTCTGCCAGGGTACCTCATTACTTGTCATCAGGGAAAAGCCTTCACTGAAGGGGATATTGATGCCATTACTGATGCGGATGCCAGCACCAAGACGGCTGACCCTACTAAGACTGGCTACAAAGGCATCGGTTTCAAAGCAGTATTTGCCAAGTCGAAGCGAGTTGTAATCTGGTCTGGAGGGTATCAATTTAAGTTTGACCAAGAAGCCAATCTACCCAAGTACCCTTGGCAAATCATACCAATTTGGGTAGAGTCAGACGAGCTTCCGACCGAAGTCGCTCAGTTCATAGCTCAAAACACCTACAAGGTTTACACATGCTTAGAACTGGATAGCACAACGAAACTGGAAGAAGAGTTAAAGCACCTCCTTAATCCACAATTGCTACTGTTCCTGCGGCGAGTTGGTCGTATTTCAGTGGCCTCTCCTACCCAGCCAAGCTACTCGATTTCCCGACAGCGCACAGACCACTCGGCCGCGTATCAGCATGTAACGCTCATCGACCAAGAACAGCGAACTGCTACTTGGCTGTTGAAGATTTTTGACCAATTACCAGTCCCAGAGGCGCTAAGCCTTGAGATGGCTGAAGATGATAAAACGCCAGAAAAGCTCCGCTTGGCAACCGTTACGGAGGTAGCATTTGCTGCACGTATAGAAGGTAATACGCTTATCCCACTTCGCCCTGAAGAAAGCCGGCTATACACGTATCTACCGACGGAGGAAACCGGATTCGCCTTTCCATTTCTAGTTAACGGCACATTTTTCACTACTTCATCGCGCCAATCGCTGCACGTCGATTCTAAGTGGAATCAGTGGCTATTCGAACTACTGGCCGAGAAGCTGCTCGATTGGCTTGAGCTGCTTGCGGGAAGTGAGTATGGCCTTCAACTGCTCGCCATGTTGCCAAAGCGCTTTAACAGTAGTTCACAAGTGTTAAAGCAGCGCTTTGACCAGGGGCTGGCCGCAACCATTGCAAGCCGCCGACTGGTACTCAGCACCGACCTTACGCCAAAAACTATTAGTGAGAGTCTGCTGGATGAAACAGGCCTAGCTGCGCAAAGCTTTATTGATCCGGCGAACATGCTGACCTTTTGGGCAGCTACAAAGGGCGCTGCCCAAGCTAATAGCTTCGTGAATCCTGCGTTCGCACATGCCACACGGCTTATGGATTACGGCTTAACTGTCTTCCGTCTCGAACATGTCGAGCCTTTTTTCAGGTCTTCGAACTTTACAGAACACCACGCTGTAGCCGACAACTTCGCACTCCTTGCTTACTTTAAGGAGAAAGCAGATTCTGACCATTCAGGTGATTGGTTTGCTACGCTACAAGACCTGCCATTTATCTACGACACTTCTGAAGTGTTACGCTCGCCAGAAACAGGCGTATGTTTTCCTGCTGAAGTTGGTGATGCCTCGACCGAGCTAGGTGACATTCCGGTGATTCATTCGGCAGTGTTTGATCAGCTATCTGCTGTGCCGCCGCTGCACAAGTGGCTAGAGAAGCTTGGCGTCAAACGGCCATCAGAAATCACTTACATAACCAACGTCTTAGTGCCGGCTTTACGGGCTGGGGAGGAAGTCATTACAGAAGCGAGCTACCTGCAGGTCACGAATTATCTATTTCGTCTGCACCAAGAAGGTTCGTTGAGCGCAGAACTGGTGGAGGCACTACGCGAGTTGCCACTGAAAACCAGCGATGGTCAGTTCGTAGCGGCGCAGCATTGCTACTTAGCCAGCGCTTACCATCCGCTACTACCGCTGGAAAAGACAATCGCAGAGCTTTCCTTCGTTAGCGAATCATATCTTGGCAATGGCTCCGGTTTCATGGAATGGAACCAGTTTTTCAAGCGGTTAAAAGTGAAAGACCGGATTGAACTGGAAGCTATTACGGCAAACAACTCGCTGACGGCACTGGCCTCTATCACCAATCCTAATTGGCTTACCGCGGCCGAAGCCCAGGCTCAGAAATTATCCAGAGGGTTTGGGTTCGGTAGCCACAACTTGATTGCGGGCCTAAAATTGCCTTCGTTTTTAAATCTAACAGCTAGCAACTTTAAGTACGGCCAACTCTTCTGGAATACACTTCTTAAACAGGAAGTTAGTCCCGAACCGTTGGTAGCCAAGGTGCTGTACTTCTATGGTGTAGGTGGAGGGCGTAATTCTTACCGTATACAAGTAGATAACTACTTCACTTGGTTTGTGGCTGAGCAGCCTTGTATTCCAACTACCACTGGTAAGTTGCTGCCTGCCCATGAGGTCTTTCTCAACAATAAGGATACAGAGGAAATTGCCGGAAAATACTTACCAGTATTTGATTGCTCTATTCGACCCAATCAAGCCTGGCGTGATGTTCTGAAACTACGCCTACAGCTACAAACTACTGATTACCTGTCCGTTCTAGGAAGCATCGCGACTGACGGAGAGCGCTCTCAGCCCACACCACGTGTACTAAAGACCATTGGCCTAGTGTACAAGGCACTAAGCTACACGGCTCTCGACGGATTGCCGGAAGACCATAAGGCCATTCGGCAGTGGGCTGCGAAAAATCGCCTAGTAAGCAGTACTCTAGCGTTTGAGCAGCCTAGTAACCTACTTTGGATAAAGCTGGATGGGTTTGCTAATCTGGCCGGGCAGGTGAAGAGCATGTACGTGCCAGCTAACGCAGACGCGACTTCAGCGGGATTCACAGCGCTGATGAATCTCTTTAAAATCCGCATTGTTGAAAGCTACACCCCTAATGTAGTCGACCCGCAGCCTGAACCGAGCCTAAAGAGCAAATTGTTGAACATTATGCCCGCGCTGGCAGCCTTGTATGCTAAAAAGCATTTCACAGAACTAGATGATATATACCAGCAGGCTAAACAGCAGGTTCTACAAACAACCTTCTATCAGGCTGCCGCAGTTCGCATCTGTTTCAGCGATAAAGGTCAAATTGTGGAAAGCGACCCCCTTGACGTCTTGCGAGAGCCACAATCATTCTTCTTTACTGCCGCATGGGACAGTCCACTAGCACTTTATTGGTTGCTGCCCGAACTGGAAAGCTTGCTAACAATTACTGGGCTGCGTCAGGAATTACGACTGCTGCTTGAACTGCAACCCGCTGTTGCACGGGGTTGGTTGGCAACCCAAGGGATTGACGAGGATGTAGTACTGGCCTATTGCCTAACATTAGATGCTCATACCACCTATGATGAGCCGGAAGCGGTTCCACTTCCTGTTTATGTGGACGTGCCACCATTAGGGGCAGCAATACGAACTCCATTTTCAACCCCTGTTACAGAGTCCTCCTGGTCTTTCAAGCCCTCAGTAACTCCTGAGGAGGTCGTGTTATCCGACCAACCAGTTGGCGCGAGGAGTTGGCATCCAGCCCCCATAGTGACATTTACTCCAACTGAGATGGCCGCCTCAGCTACTCGGCTAGCGAGTGAAGCTGACCGGGTAGCCAGTGGGGAATGGTCTGAAGCCTTTGTTAAGCGGCGATTAACCAGCCAGTCTAGTCGCTTCAGTTCCATAGAATGGGTCAACGAACATGGAGAAAGTAGGCTGCCCTATGATTTTCGAGTTGTTGAAAATGGAGTGGAGAAATACATCGAAGTAAAAGGGACCCCCTCGGCCGAGAAAGGTGAGTTCTATTATTCGGTGGCTGAGTGGAAATGGATGTTTGCTCATAAGGACCGCTATAGTATCTATCGCGTGTTCGAAGCTGGAGAGGATACAGCGTACGAAGTCGTTATCGAGAATCCAAGTGAGTATCTGCTTCGCGGAGAGCTTTTACCTGTGCCGATTGTACTAACGCTGTAGCTACTCTGACAAAAAACCCGCTTTATTTATAAGCAATTACCGGCTTTGCAACTAGCATGGCTTGCCATAACTTTTGTGCTTAATGCCAGAGTCGATATTTGACCAGCCTTTATCTGACCAAAGCGGCCGTAGCGCACAGCGTGGTTTCATCTATCAGAATCACCTGGGGGCTCGATTCTGTCTGGAAATGCTACTTGATGCCACGCTACACCAGGTGTGGATGGAAAGCCACGATGATATCACTTTGCTTTGGCAAACTGGCACACCTGAAGCAATTTGTGAGTTTGTGCAGGTTAAGCACATGGAACTGCCTTCGCGGTGGACAGTTGAAAAAATTACGTACCGAGAAGGCGGTAATGTTGGCACATCACTCTGCGAGAAATCCTTGGCTCAAAGTAGACACCAAGAGAAAGCTCGCTTTCGTATTGCAACTTCTTACGATGTCCACGATAAGCTAAAGCCGATAAAGTTACCTCTGGGTTCTCCTGAACGGATTGCTCAGCAAACACAAATCCACGAACTCATCACCAGTATCGGCCGGCGCTTCAATGGGAGTATGCCCTTCAGCCCCAATGGTGAGGACATTACCTACTGGACAGAAAACTGTTGGTGGGAAAAATGCCCGGACAGCATTGAAGCGTTGGAAGCCTTGAACATACAGCTCTTAAACCAAGTCCT
This sequence comes from Hymenobacter persicinus, assembly GCF_004167665.1. Classification (GTDB taxonomy): domain Bacteria; phylum Bacteroidota; class Bacteroidia; order Cytophagales; family Hymenobacteraceae; genus Hymenobacter; species Hymenobacter persicinus. The sequence continues at coordinate 21,958 of NZ_SEWE01000001.1, forward strand.
GAGGGTAAAGGGGCTACGACTGGAAATTGAGCACCGGGATGAGCTGTATTTACAATTGCTGAACAAAGTGGTTCGCTGCTCTTACCAAGAGCCCTATCGAGTTAGGACCAACTTTAAACTGGAGCGCCAACAGCTAACTGATTGGCTTATTGAACGCGTAAACGCATTTAATCAAGGCCTAGCTGACAGCAATTCTTTAAGCGCCAAGTTACGAGATGCCGGTTTTTCTGCAGAAACCATTGCAATGGCGCAAGAGCTTAAGCTTAAATATGTGGGTGAGACCCTTTCCAACGACTTTTGTGAAGGTAGGACGCTGCGGCTGCTTGAAGGCGAAATACTCGGAGCCTTACTGGACTTACGAACCGAGAAATATTCCCCTGGCTCTACCCTCAGTCCTCGAGAATTTCATGACTTATGTGTGCAGACAGCGAAGGCCATTCTTCAAGGCGACACCCTTCATAATAGGGCAATTGGGGATAAGCCGATTCCAGGGTTTTTAGCCGTTGGGTATATGTACCAAGCAACGGACCGGTGCTTTGTGCAATTTGTTAACCCTACTTAGCCCATGGAATCGCTGAAAACTGCTGGCCGAATCTCCAAGGGACTAACCCTAACTTCGGACGATTTTATTGAATCACATGCTTCCCGTCTGCTACTGCTGGTTTTGCTATGTGGTAGTAAAGACCGTGCTACTTCAACTCAAAAAATTGAAGGCTTAACCAAGCTAGCCAAGCTTGATTTCTTCGTGCGTTACCCTGCTTTCTTTCAGCGGGCCGCTCAGGCGCTGGGGCACGGTGACCAAAGGATGGATAATAGCAGCTCCGATGCCAAAATGATTCGCTTTCATTACGGGCCTTGGGATAAACGCTATTATCAAGTTATTCCTTATCTCGAAGCCAAAGGCTTACTGATGGTATCTAAAAAGGGTAGTGCATACAACTTCACGCTAACCGAGTTAGGTACTAGCATCGCTCGACAATTAAGTGAAGGAGCAGGCTTTCAATCGCTAGTTGCTAAAATGGCTAAGGTGAAGGAAGTCATGAGCCCACTCAAAGGAAATCAATTGAAAGAACTCATCTACAAGCTATTTGAGCAAGAAGTAGCCAATAAGAATCTCAACGACATCATTTAATAATGGCTCGGCTACTTTTTATCCAGCACATCACTCGCATAAAGGCGGACGGGACAGAAGAAACCCTGGAGTTTGAACCAGGGGTTAACCTTCTCATGGGTCCGTCCAACAGCGGCAAAACAGTGTGGTTATCTATGTTGGACTACCTATTGGGTGACCGTAGTGGGGTAGAAGACGCATTCGGCGTAGAGGACGTCAATGGCAAGCTGCTACCTGATTTATATGTGGCGCTACGAGCTGTAGTACGAATTGGCGATGAAGAATTCCTTTTAGAGCGTCGCTGGAAAGAACAAGGCCTTAAAACCAAAACTATTGTTGATGGAGAGGCATTGGGCGCAGAGGAGTTTTCTCACTTTATGATGGAAAAGCTCGGTATCCCATTGCACCGATTCGTTAAGGGTAACCCGTATGCAGATTCCAGCTTAGTAGAAATCAGCTTTCGGATGATGCTTCGGCACATGTATCTACAGGAGCGGTTTTGGGATGATATTGCTGAACGCCAGCCCCCCGTGGAGCAGCATGCTGTATTGGCTCAGATACTGAGCTTAACGGATGCTATCTTCTCTCCCATCACGGAGCAGATTATGGAACGCCGAAAGGCTCTTCTATCATTACAGGCTGAGAAGAAGCAATTTGAGTCCGTGCTGGACCGCATCGTGCGCGGGTTTAATCATGAAGGAGGCAGCGACATCGTATACTCAAACGATGTAACGGCCCAAGCACGTATCCAAGAGCTCCAAACCAAGAATACGGCTCTGCTACAACTGCGCAACAATGTAATTGCAGGTGGGGTGACCACTGCCCTGCAACGCACTGATATTGGTAATTCAGTCGAAGTGAACCTATCGCAGTTAAAAGCTACACTCGTGGCTGACCAAGAGCGAATTGCGGAAGACCGGGAACGCCATACTCAACGGTTACAGAAGTTTGAAGGTATCCTCGCCAATGTCGATTTGGAATTAGACCGATTGAACCGACTGCAAACCGCTGGGAATGTGTTTGCTGACTTAAAAGTAACACACTGTCCGGCCTGTGACCAGCCTGTTGTCGACGACAAGTCCGACCCTGATAATTGCTTCCTATGCCATCGGACCTTGCCTGTGGAAGAGGTATCCAATAGACTGGAGTACGAACTGAAGCAGCTGGGGGACGAGCGCAGAGAACTAGTAGAAATCATTGCTCGAATGACAACTGAACTAGTTACTATCCAGAATACGGAGGCTAAGTTATTGGAACAAACGGCACGCATTGACCGAGATTTGGCGCCACTCCGCGAGCATGTTACAGCATTGGTTGACCCTCGGCTAAGCAGAATAGACGCTGAAAGGGGGCGTATTGCCGAACAAATTGAAAACTATCGCCGCATCGCCCGAAGCTTAGAAGTTCGGAATCAACTGGTACGAGACATCGATGTTGTCACAAAGCAGATTCAAGGCTTGGAGAAGACTGAAGCTCAGCAAGCGCCTGTTGACTTCCAGCTGCCAGCCGACGATTTGACTACTGGTATGATGCATTACATTAACGAGATTGCTAAAAGCAAACCTGAGCGGTGGCCACTGCAAGGCCGAATCGACCTAACCATCAATGAGCGCGGTTTCAACTTCAATATTGGCCGCACTAAATGGTCTTCTATTGGAGCTACCCTGCGCGCCTATTTTCTACTTGCTTACCACTATGGCTTGCTACGTCTGTCATTAAATGAGCAGTACAAGTATCCTGGCTTCCTTATCATTGATTTCCCAGCAGCGCTAGCTGATGGTGCATCTTTAGATGAAGCAGAAAACTATTTAGTACAGCCTTTTATCGACTTATGCAATGAGGCGGAAGTCGAGTTACAAGTTATCATTGCGGGCCGCTCCTTTGAAAACATTGAAGGAGCTACGCTATACAGATTTAACAAACAGCGCTAAGAGAAGTCTCCTGTTTAATGCTCTAAGCCTTCGGCACTGCGTCTTGGTATTTCCATGCTGCCACTGCTACGCTCTGGCGCGGGGGGCGTTTTTTCCATAATGCCGACCGCACTTTTAAGTTCGCCCAGTTGACTGCTATCCCTCAAGCCGGGAATTCGGTCGGCTGCGTCGATAGACTTACCCACGTTTTCACGATTCAGACCGCCGATGAACGGTGTGCGGTTAACATGCCGAATAACTTCCTGTAGTCGTGCCGAGTCCGAGACCTTCCCGTGTTCATGTAGGGCTTGGGCTACTTGGCCCGCTGCTTTTTGGAATAAAACTTGGGCCTCTTCGTGGGTTTTAGGCATTGGCATCTTCACTGTAGCTTCTTTTAACACAGCCAATTCACTCACCTGTTCAGCCGACACACGAAACCGCCTCGCATCCGACTGGTCCTGTTTTGCATTGGGTCCCTGCAAAGCAGGGTGCTTGATTATTTTCTCCGCTGCCTGCTGAAACTGCGCCAGGTGGGTCTGGATAGCCGCCGGATTCAGATTCGTCGACTCTACTCCCTTCCCCACCGCGACGCCTTTCTCGTAATTGCCAGCACCTGGCATATTGGCCACAATATCCATCACCCGGTAGCCCGTCACCTCCAACTCGCGTCGGGCATCAATGGCTTGCATCTGCGGGGATAAGGATGCCAGCGGCCGCGCCTGACTAGGGTCCCGCAGCTTTTCGGCTTCAAGGCCGGGTGCCGGGCTAATTACCTGCTCGAACATGGCTTTGAGCGCCTGCAGGTTCTTCTCCGCTTCCTGGGGCGCGTGCGAGCGCACCATGGCCAGGTCGCGGGCCCGGTTCAGTGTCGCTGGGTCGATGCGGGCGAAGTCAACTTGGTAGCCGGCTTCCTTGCCCAGCTGCACAAACGTGGCCTGCAGCGTGCGCCCATTGCCGTCGCGAAAGGCGTGGGTATGGTTGTACTGGTCGAGGTAGTAGGCGGCGCGCTCGGCAAACTTCTCGGCTGGCAGCCCTTTTAAGTAATTCTCCTTGCCCAGCTGCTCGCTGATAGCGTTCAAGCGCTGCTCAATCTCCTTGTGGGGCGCGTAGGTCATCGTTTCCTTGAAGCCGGTGACGTAGGTGGGCTTGTGCCCCTGAAACTCCCGGTCGGCCCGGGTTTCGCCCGCCCACTGATAGACGCCTTCAAAAAGCTTCTGGTGCACCTGCTTGAGGTGGGCGTGGTCGTAGCGCCCGCCGGGAATGCCGCCCTGCAGGTTGAGTCGCTGCAGGCGCAGCAGCGAGGAGTCGGTTTCGGCCTGGGCCAGCTGCTGGGGGTCGGTAATGCCCAGCCGGTTTATCCGCACTCCGTGCTCGTCGCTGAAACGGTCGCCGGCTACCATCAGAGTGCGGGGTTAGGCTCGGAGGTAGCGGAGCCGGCTGCCGGCCGGTAGCGGGCCAGCAGCATGGCATCAGTGAGCTCAATGGCCTGCTCGATGCTAATCTCCCCGTCCACGTGCCGCTGCAGGATGGCCAGGGCCTCCGGGCTGGGTGCGGGACCGTTGCTCATCAGGATGGCAATGGAGTTGTTGGCGTGCCGTTCCCGCTCCTGGCGGGCAGTCAGCTGTTCGGAGGTTAGGCCGGCCGGGGCGGGCGTGAAAAAGCTCTTCATCATATGGTTTCGGGTGAGGATACTGGGGTACTCGCTTAACAGCAAAAAGGGCGTAAACGTCGCTTTTTACGGGGTTTTTGAGGCTAATCCACCTCATTCTTTGTGCCTCCTGCTAAGGTGTTTACATGCAGGGCCAGGGTTTCCTTGACCTGCTGGCTGACCCGCCGGTAGTTCTCCTGCACCACTGTCGACAACGCGGCAGCGCTGTCTTCTTCACCGGTGCCAAACGTGGCCACAGGGTGCAGCGGAAATCGCTCCTGGGTTGCGTCGGCCCGGGAGATGACGCCCTGGAAGAAGGTATGCTCGGTTTCCACGGTCTGGCCGATAAACTCGCCCTGCTGCAGGCCGATGGCGTCCTGCACCCGCACCAGGCTGCGTTCCTGGTAGCTCGTACTCAGGTTGGAGCTGTGGCTGCCATGACTGCCGGCCCCGCCCTGACTCTTGCCGGTGCTGGTGCTGTGCATCTGCTTGTCCTCGCGGCCCACCAGCTCGGAAATGAACTTGGCCGTATCGAGCGAGTTGACCTTGCCGAAAAACTGGTTGTTGAGGTTACTCACCATAACCTTCATCTTTTCAGGCCCATAGGCGTCGGTCATTTGCGCCAGGTCCTGGGTCATGTAGATGGTGGCCACCTTGTTGCTGCGGGCCGTGGCCGGCAGCAGCTCCAGCCCCGGCACGTACACCGTGGCGGCCTCGTCGAGGAACACGTAGCTGCGGTGCTTGTGCTGCTGGTTCATGAGCTTGATGGCCACTGTGATGATGCAGCTGACCACCGGCGAGAAGGTTTCCTTCAGCGTGGGGTCGTTACCGATGCAGAGCAGCGCCGGCTGCTGGGGGTCGTTCAGGTTAAGCGAGAACCCCTCCCCTTTCGCCTCGTCGGGCGTGAGCACCCACACGATTTCCGGGGAGTTGATGCGGTTGAGAATCACCTGCAGCGTGCCCACGACGGCGGCCACCTGCTTCTCGGCCCGCTGCTCGACGGCCGTCACGATGCTGCGCACCATGCCGGCGCACTCCGGGTCGGTTTCCAGCATCGAGAGCACGTGCTTGAAGTCCTTGTGGATGGCCGTGGCCACCACGTGGGGGATGGTGCAGTAGCGCGGGAAGTACTTTTTGTAAAACCAGATGATGCCCGTCAGGTAGGCCACCGCGCTGATGTCGAAGAACTCCATCTTGCGGATGCTGGCCGGGTTTAAGTTGTTGATGATGGCCCGCGAGTATTCCTCGGCAAAGGCCACCACCGGCATGTCCTCGGCCCGCAACGGGTTCACCCGCTCGCTCCGGGTCAGGTCACGGAAGTTGATGACGTGCAGCACCACCGCCGGCTCGGGCTCCCCATCCGGTAGCAGCCGCGGCGGAGCCTGGCGGCGCCCGGCCAGTTCCAAGGCCTTCTGCGCCACTTCGGCCAGCACCGGAAACTTGAAGTCGTAGATGAGCCCGGCAAAGTTTTTGGCCGCCAGCTGCTCGATGAGTGGCTCGCCGATGGAGAAGGTCTTGCCCGCCCCGGCGCCGCCGAGTACCAGCACGCCGCGGTAGGGATTGGGTACGTTCACCCAACCGCCCCCTTCCGTGGGCAGGTTGAACCCGTCCGGCGTCTCCAGCTTTTTCCGCTCCACGCTCAGCCCAAACTCCGGACTTTTGGTGGCGGCCCGCAGCAGCCCTACCACAAAACCGCTGGCCAGCGTCACGGTCACCGCGACGGGGTAGCCCACCCGGATGAAGCCTGGCTGGTAGCTGGCCATGGTGAGCAGCACGTAGGCGCTAAGCAGAAACAGCCCCGCGCAGCTGGCCACGACGAAGCGCACGGCCCGAGGCCGCAGCGGATTGCGGCGAGCCGGGCCGCCGGGTTTGCGCTCGGGTGCCGGCAGCACGAACACCAGCACCCCGGCCGCGAGCAGCACCAGCCCGCGCAGGTATCTACCGGCCGCGTCATAGAATCGGCCGGCCTTGACCAGCAGTTTGCCTTTGAACCCCTGCCCGGCCGTGGCCACGCGCAACGCGGCGGCCCCTCCCCTACTCACCACTTGGTCGCCGGCCTGGCCCGTGGCCGTGGCCAACTCGGCGGCCGGCTGGCCCACTACGGGCGCTGCCTGGCGCTGCAGTCGGGCCCGGCGGGCTTCAGCCCGTTGCTGGTTAATAACCACCATTCGAGCCGCCAGGCGCTGGGCGGGCGTCAGGCTGGGGGTTTGCACGGCGCGGTGCTGGGCCGCCCGGGCTGTCGCTAGTTCCGCCGGGTGCTGTAGCACGTACCATTCGCCGGCCAGCAAGGCCAGAAGCAGCAGGCCGATAAGCAAACCGATGGCTTGGGATTGGGCCGCCGGCCGAGGTGGTGAAATTGTCATAGGGGATGGGTAAAGGATTCGATTGCTGGCGGGACTTACATCTCGATGTCGAGCTCTGCGCCGCGGCGCCCGGGCTTCTCGGCCACGTGCTCGGTGCGCTCGTCCTGGGCAGCTTGGGCGCGGCGTACCAGGTGCTGCACTGCGTGCAAGGCCGTCGCCGCTTGGCGCTGCGGGGCAGCGGCTTGTTCCCGGCCCGTGCTCAGCAGCTGCAGGGCGTTGTCAATGGGGCGGCCGTCGCGGGCCCGCTCCTCAACCCGGGCCAGCATCCGGTAAAAGGTCTTGTCAAATTCCCGGGCCACGGCAATGCCCTGCACTTTCCCGGGCACCAAGTGCTGCTCGCGGGGCACCAGCAGGTTGATGCGCGCCACGCGCCCGGCAATCTTCTCCAGCCGGCCCAAGTCGTGGGTGGTGTCCCGCTGCCGCGTGGCCTTGGGCCGTAGCTTTTCATGCTCCTGCGCCACATAGCCAAACTGCCGCTCGAACTGCCGGCCCGCCGCGGCCTGCCAGCGCATCAAATTAAACCGCTGCCGGCGCCCGCCGGGGTTGAGGGTAATCTTCTGCTCCGTGTCGCGGGCGCTCACGATGACATGCACGTGGGCCTGCAGGCCCGCCCGCTTCTCCCCTACCTTGGCTTTGCCGGCCACGACTTCGGGGTCCGTGCCCCGGTGGGTACGGTCCTGGTGGAGCACGGCGCCCCACACAATGTCCTGTTGGCTCAGCTGCCGGCCGCCGGGCAGATTAAAGTTCTGCGCGTACTGCTGCATCACCTGCCGGGTGTATGCCCTGAGCTTATCGGGGTCGCTGCCGATGTGAGCCAGCTCCTGCTCGCTTGGGCTCAGCACCAGGGAGTAGAATTTAGCCTCGCCAGACCGCAGGCCTTTGACGTTGGTGTCGACGGACTGCTGCACCTGTGCGGCGTTCAACTGGTCCGCGTCGGCGCTAAAAAACGTGGCTGCTTGCCCCTCCCCTACTGCTTCGTGCTGCAGGTACTGGAGCGTCTGCGCGCTGCTACCGGTGTTGGTATAGGCGGCTTTACCGTGCGTTTTGGGATTGATTAGCTTGGCGTACATTCGAGCGAAGACAGGTATTTTCCGAGTATTTTGCAGGTGCTTTTTCCTCCCTATTGCCCTTACTCTGCCGTAGGTTCAACTGGCTTATTACGCTTACCTGGCCCCGCTTTTTGGGCTGCTTCCAACGCTTCTTTTACCTGCTTTTCTACCGCTTCCTCGTTACGTTGACGTAGCAGCAGCAGGGCCTGCTGCTGCCGTTGCAGCTGCGCCTCGCTGAGCGTTTCCAACTGCGCGTTGAGGTTGCCCACCAGGATTTCATTCAGCCGCAGCACCCGCTCCAGCGTGATGCGCGTGCGAAGCATCTCCTCCAGCATGGGCGTGAGCAGCGTGCGTTCCTGCTCCTGCATAAACCCGAATACCCGGTTCCCGAGCTTCTTAATCTGCTGCATGATGAGTTGGCCCTCGCGGGCCTCCGTCTCACGTGGGTCCAGCCCCCGGGTGGCAAAGTATTCCACGGCCGCGCTGGCGTACACGCCCAGGCTGGCGCCGACCTCCGCCGCAGCCGCTTCGGCTTTCCGGTGGGCGTTGTTGTCCAGGGTGACCCGCTTGCGTAGCTCCGTGCTCATCGTGTTGCTTCCATTTAGCAGCCTTGTGGGCCATTTTCCATGCTTTGAATCAACTACTTACCTTGCCATGGCCCGTAAATCAGCTTTGCTGATTTATAAACCACTCAAGACTAAGGCATTAGCCGTTGGATTGGGGTGTTCTTCTTGCTGAGACTATTTTGTGGTTAGCAAAAAGTTAGTCATAAGCTAGTACGCAGCTTTACACCGCGGTGTTAGCAGTTGGCGCTTTTTTCCCCTACTGCCCTTTAATATCGGTCCCTGCTGGCCGGCGGATTAGACCGCTGCTTGTGGTTTCGGCAGCTGGCCTCGCCTACTGGTTTGGCGTCAGGCAAGGCTTCTCAGCCTTCGAAATAGCTTTCCAGAGCCAACCAGTGCGGTTTTCCATCCGGCATCCACTGCCTGTAGTTCTGCAATTCTGTATTTCTGTTGCAAATGCAAACTAAGCCTCCCAGCAGTAAAGCCACGTCATCAGCAACTTTCTGCTTTTCTGTTGTTCTGCATTTCTGTAATTCCGCAAGAATGGCAGCCACCCATGCCCCCTTGTATTTTCTGCTTTTATGCCATTCTGCTTTCCTGTATTTCTGTTGTTAGAAATACACCACCCGTTGGTGCTGCTTGTGAATTTCCTACTCTGCAACTACACAGTTCTGTAGAACCACCTTTCTGTTAATCTGCTGTAGTGTTATTATGCGTTTCTGTTTTTCTGTTGTTTTGCATTCATGTTGAAAAGCGTATTAACAGAATTGCTCCTCTGTGTTTCTGTGTAACAACATTTCTGCTTTTCAGCAAAAGTGGGGTTCTGTTTTTCTGCTTTTCTATTACTTTTGGTTTCACGTCCCGCTGGTTCCTGTGACCGGCCGCTACTCACGCCCTCAACCCCGCACCAACTATGTCCAAGGTTATCAGTTTTGCTACCCAGAAGGGGGGCTCCGGTAAATCCACCCTGGCCCTCGTGCTGGCCGCCCCGCTGGCCACCGAGTACGGCCTGCGCATCGCCGTTCTGGACTGCGACTACCAGCAGAGCATCGTCAAGACCCGCGAACAGGTGGACGCGGCCAACTTCGCCAAGCTGCGCGAAACCAACCCCGACGCCCAGTACCCCTACGACGTGTACCCCTGGCAGCTGAACCAGATTTTCGACTTCATCGACAACCCCGAGCACAACTACGACCTGATTATCATCGACGTGCCGGGCCGTGCTGACGGCGACGACGTGTTCAACGCCCTGACGGCCTGCGACGCGGTGATTGTGCCCCTGGTATCGGATTACCTGGACCGGGCCTCCACGGCCGAGTTCATGACCATCCTGGAAGCCATCAAGAAAGCGGCCGACGACGCCCAGATTGACTTTCAGTACTACGGCCTGCCCACAAAGCGCGTGGCGGGGCAGCGGGAGGAGAAGGAGATGGACGACTACATCGACGGACTGGGCCTCTCGCGCTTCAACTCCTCCCTGGGCCACCGCAAGGCCTACACCCGGGCCTCGACGCTCTACAGCCTGCTCAACCCGGCCTGGGCCCGCTACGCCGGCGGCACCAAGGACACCAGCGACGAAATCCGCCGCGTGTGCGAGGAGCTCATCGAGCGCCTGGGCCTGCCCGACCGCCGCGCCATCGCAGCCGCTTCTGTATCCACCGCTTCAACCTCCGCGAAATAATGGGCTTCGAGAAACCACAAATCACCCCGCGCCGCCGCATTGAAGTGCCCGAAGAAGCCCGCCAGCAGGCCCGGGCCGGAATGGGAGGGGAGGCCACCCGCACGGCCACCGCGCCGCCCGCACCGGTAGAGCCCATCGCAGCACCGGCCGCGGTAGCGGCTCCGACTCCGACACCCGCGCCCACCCCAGCGGAAGCACCAGCACCTGCCGCCGCTCCAGCAGCTCCGGCTGCTGCACCCGTACGAGCCTCTACACGTGGCCGGAAGCCCGCCGCGGCAGCTGCACCCGCGCCGGAGGCCGAAGTACCGCTGCACACGGTCCAAATCGCTAAATCCGTGGTGCAGGAGATTAAGATGAGTCTGCTGCTGGCCACACCGGGCCCGGACACGCCCACGACCATCAAGAACTACCTGGAAGCTGCTCACCGGCACTACGACGCGCACCTGCGCAAAACCGGCAAGCTGCCGCCGGCGAAGTAGCCCTTGCTAGGCTGCAGCAGCTAGAATCGCGCTGAGCGCCTACTGGGACTTACTGCACTTAGGCATCCACTTACCACAATCAGCCCATGCGTCCGGGTGGGGGAGGGGCTGCCCGATAAACTCTGTCCTTTGGTGAAAACACCGAAAGCCAAGAACCCTCGCACCTGGCCCCTGACCTTCAGGAGTTGGTGCGAGGGTTCTTGCGATGCGGCGGAGAATGCCGTCAGCATCCCAACAATGCGACTGTAACTAGCTTACAGAGCAGTGTTGCTAATCGCCTTTCTTATGCTTGTGAGGCTTTAAATCAGGATGTTTTGGTGCATTTTCCTTCGTAACCCTCCTTCGTTCGTCGGGTGTACCATCTTGCTTATTTGGTTTTGGTCCAGGTTTGATAGCCATGATGACGAGTGGGGTTTAGGGTTACAGATTGCTTTAAACCTTACAATAGAAGAATTTTCTCTTTGAAAGGAATAAACCAAAGATAACAACTTTGGGCTTTCTCGTAACGCCTAGCGTGTAGTACCGGCTTTATTGGGCGGTGGAGAAGGGGAGGGCCTAGCCGCTGTCTAAGTAAAGCAGTAGGGAGGGCTCCATCTCTCACATTTTATAAGCTTCGCTTCCAAAGCTTCTCGCCGGAGCGAACCGGGCGGTGGGGGCTTGATGGAGGCTAAAAATCCAACTAGACATGTCTGAAAGGCTCAAAACGCCGCTCTGGTAAGGCAAAAGCGTGGGTTTACTGTCCTTGTGGAGCTGAGGTTTCGCTTATAAAACGTGCTAGTTTGTTCCTCAACAGGCCTGGGCCGCTTATAAAAAGTGGTAATTAGCTATTAGTCAAAAGCTAGTAAAAAGTTAGCAGTGCTTGCCGGGTGCGTGAAAGAAGGTGAAATGGCTTATAAAAAGTGGTGCAAGGCTTTCAGAATCCCACGGCTCAGTTGCAACTGAGGCTACTTATAAAACGTGGTTTTAAGTGGCTATTATGAAGATGTTACTTAGAATAGTGCAATCCCTGTGGCTGTTAGGCTCGCCTGCTTTTTTTGTTGTTTTCTTGTTTGTTCTGGCCCGTGGTTTGAACCACCCCCCTAAAAGCTATTCCGAATGCGTATCAACAACCTTTGTGAGTTTATTTGTTTTTACTTGTCTATTTGTAGGGTTCATAAGTTCCTGATAATCAATAGTATATAATAGTATAAAACCACTTTTTATAAGCGAAAAACCACTTTTTATACCTTTTATTACCACGTTTTATAAGCGAACTCTCACGTTTTATAAGTCTAAAGACCACGTTTTATAAGCGAAAAACCACGCCCAACTACCACTGTGGTTTTTTATCTGCCGGCGGCTTACATTTGCTCTATTCCCGCCGCCTTATGTCCTAGTTTATGAAGCCTGAAGATACCGCCGTTGTACTTATAGACCCGGCCACGGTTCCCGTCGTCCGCCAGCACAACGCCATCACCCAGGCCCGCTACGACTACACGGCGTGTCAACTGGACATCTTCTTCTACTTACTCTCCCGGCTGCGCCGGGATGATACCCCGGACCAGGAATATACCATCTACGTGAAGGATGTGGAGGCCCTGACCGGGCGGCAGTGGAACTACCAGCAGCTGCGCGAAGCCACGGCCGACATGGGCTCGCGCATGTTTGAGGTGGAGAACGAACGCACCTATCAGCAGCTGTGGATGTTTCAGCGGGTGGAGTACATCAAGGGCAAGGGCTGCCTGCAGATTCAGCTGGCGGCACCCATCCGGCCCTTTCTGTTCAACCTCAAGGAAAACTTCACCTCCTACCAGCTGCACTCGGCCCTGAAGCTGAGCAGCAAGTACGCCAAGCGCATCTACCAGCTGGTAAGCCAGTGGAAGGACAAGACTTCGACACGCACCTACCCGCTGGACGAGTTCAAGCAGATGCTGCACCTGAAGGACCCCAAGGGCAAGGAGCCGGAGCTGTTTCAGAACATCAGCCAGCTCAAGGCCCGGGTGCTCGACATTGCCGTGCGCCAGGTCAGCGAGCACACCGACCTCAAGATTGACTACGAACTGGTCAAAAAGGGCCGGGCTTACGACGCGGTGCGCTTCACCATTGCCCGCCAGCAGCCCCAGCAGCTGCCGATTCCCTTCGAGCAGCCTTCAGAAGATGCCCGGGCCAACGCGGCCCGGCAAAGCCTGGAAACACTGGGCATCACCCAGCCCCAGCTGGTGGCCACCATCCTGGGTGACCCCAAACACCTGGACCAACTCTTCAAGTTTACTTATCAGCTCAAAACCGACAAGGTAAAGGCGACGAAGAATCCCGGCGGGCTGTTTTTGAAAATCTGCGGCCTGCGATAATCAGCCCTATTCTTTCACATGCTGGTTGTCGGTACCAGCTGCTTCGGTCCGTACCACGGCAAATAACTCCTCTTCGGACACATTGAGTACCCGGGCCAGTTGCTGTAGTTCACCCACCGTGCAGGTGCTGGGGCTGCGCTTGCGGGTGTCGTAGGTACGGGCCGATACTCCCCACGCTTCCACGATGCGCTTGCGGGTGCCGGCCACTTCCAGCAACTCCGCTAAGGTACCGGGGTGGTGCACCCGGGGCGGGCTGGTCAGTGGCTCAATAAAAGCGACCGTTGGGGCAGCAACTTTGGACATCAGAAAAAGCTAAAAAAGGCACAGAATAAAGCGCGTAAGGTATAGGCTTTACGTCGAACCTGAAAAACCAGCTTACCGGTTTTTAGAAAATCGGCCTTGAGTAAAAGTTTGGTACAAATGTTTCATCGCCATTAGGTCAGCCGAAAGTTTATTGCAACTCTGAACCACTAACTGCTGCGCCCCTAAACACAAAAATCCCCTTGGCGAATCGCCAAGGGGATTTTTGTGTTTGAGAATCCGGTTAGTTAGCCGGTGCGGGGGCCGCAGGCAAAGCTTTTACTTGGGCGGTTGTGGTGCTTTTCTTGGCGCAGCAGGCATCTCCTTTGACGCAGACAGCCTTGCTGGCCACCTTTTTGTCTTTTTTGCTCGGCTTGCCATCTTGGGCAGCGGCGGTGCCGACAACGGCGAACAGGGCGAGGGCAAACAGGGTATTTTTCATAAAAAAGGATTTGGGAGGTGAACAAAAAGGGGGTATTGTGGCAACGCAACAGATTCAGCGTTAACCCGGTCGCTTAACCGCAGCAGCTACCAGGGCCTTGCGCCTGAATCGGCGGGCAAGGCACGGAGCCGTAGGAGCAGTACACGCAGCAGTCGCCGGCCAGCGGCTTCAGGACCGTGTGACAGCTAGTGCATTCGTAGAACCATTGGCAGGCGTCGGTGGGCATCTGTTCGGCTTGCGCGTGCTGGCAAACCGGGCAGGTCAGGACGGAGGTCAGGAGGGGGGCTTTGGTTTCAGTGGGGAGCATGAGCAGGGGAATTAGAGCATGTAGACAATATCGGACGCACTGGTGGGGTAGGCGAAGACCAGCTTTTGCAGTTCGCGGGCCGGCAGCTTGGCGTGCATGGCCACGGCGAACAGGTTGATTACCTCGTCGGCGTTGGGGCCGAGCAGGTGCGCGCCGAGCACCTGGCCGCTGCCTTCTTCCACCAGCACCTTGTAAGCCGAGACGGGTTCGCGCAGGCGGCGGGCGGTAAACCAATCGGTGGTGAGTTCGCTCTTGGCGGTGAATTTGAGCCCTTGCCGGGTGGCTTCGGCTTCCGTCAGGCCCACGGCCGCGAGTGGCGGGTGACTAAAGACCGTCGTGGGCACCGCGCCGTAGGAAACGGGCGTGTAGTTGCCTTTGAGCAGGTTGCTGGCCGCCACGAATGCCGCTTTGGCGGCAACCGGCGTCAGGGGCAGGCCCGAGGCCGCCGCGTCGCCCGCGGCGTACACGTCGGGGTGGGAGGTGCTTTGCAAAAACTCGTTGACGGTGACCCCCGCCGGGCCATACGCGACGCCGGCCCGGTCCAGGTCCAGCGCGGCCAGGTTGGGTTCACGGCCCGCCGCGTGGACGGCCATCGCCGCCGAGTAGTCCGCGGCGTGCCCGCCCGATTCGGCCCGCAGCCGCAAGCGCCCGCCCGGCTCCTGCTCGATGCCGGTCACGGCCGTGCCCAACACCACTTCAATGCCGGCCTCGCGGGAAGCCGTGACCAGGTGGGCCACTAGGTCCGCGTCGAAGTGCTCCAGGGGCCGCGCCCCCCGGTGCAGGATGCGGGCAGCAACCCCGCAGCGGGCCACCAGGTGGGCAAACTCGAAGGCGATGTACCCGCCGCCAATCAGGGTGAGGTCGGCCGGCAACTCCGCCAACTCCAAAAAGGCCGTGCTGTCCACTAGCAATTCTTCGCCCGGAATGCCGAGCGGCCGGGGCCGCGCCCCCGCCGCGATGATGAATTGCTTTGCCCGCAGCTCCTGGTCGCCCACCCGCACCGCGTGGGGGCCAGTAAAGCGGGCCAGGCCGTGGTACGTGGCGATACCGGCCTTTTGCAAGCTGGCTTCGCGGCCGGCCGGCACCTTGCCGGTGAAGCTGTTTTTGAAGCGCATCAGGTCAGCCCAGGCCACCGTCGCGGCCGTGTCCAGGCCGTGGCCCAACATGTGCCGGGAGCGGGCCACCGTTTCGGCCGCGCCGATGAGTACCTTTTTGGGGTCGCAGCCACGCAGGGCGCAGGTGCCCCCAAAGGGCAGCACGTCCACGATGGCCACGCGTTTACCGGCCTTGGCGCACTTTTGCGCGGCCGTGGTGCCCCCTTCGCCCGTTCCGATAACGAGCACGTCAAAGTCGGTCGTTTCCATTAGCGGGGCGCGTTGGCGGGTAGAATGTGGTAGCCGGTGCCGTTGATGGCTTGCGCGACCTGCGCGGCGGGGCTTTTGGCCGCGTCGAAGCGTACCTGCGCGGTGCCCTGGTCGTAGGAGACGGTCACGGCCTGCACGCCCGGCAGCTGCTGCACCGCGTGCTCAACGTGTTTCGCGCAGGCGTCGCAGGTCATGCCCCCGATGCGGTAATTCACCGTTTGCCAGACCGGAGCGGCCCCGGTAGTGGCCACTGCGGACGCCGGTACGGGTGCCGTCGGGTACAGACGCGCCCCGTAGTAGGGAAAGGCCAGCAGCGACGCCGCCAGCACGGTCACGACACCTAAAAAGCCCTTGGATTGCAGCACGGAAGGTTTGGCGTCCACGGCGCAGCCGCAGTCATCGGCCAGCCGGGGCTTGAGCTTCTGATACCAGGCGAAGCCCAGCACGCCCACCGTGAGCGCAATGAAGTAGGGCCGAAAGGGTTCGAGCCAGGAGAAGGACGAGGCCACGCCGCCCAGCCCGCCCACGATGGCCAGCAAGGGGGTGATGCAGCACAGCGAGGCGGCCAGCGCGGCCAGCAGGCCCGCGCCCACCAGGGGCTTGTCGGCGGAAGAAGGGGACTGGTTCATTGGGCGGGTTGGGGAGAAGGCGCGGCCGACAAGCCGGCCAGCAGCGGTTGCAGGACGGGCAAATGGGGCTGGCTGAGGGCGTAGAACACCGTCTGGCCAACCTTGTGGGCGTGCAGCACGCCGCCGTCTTTGAGCTTGCGCAGGTGCTGCGAGACGGCCGAAACGGTCATTTGCAGCACGTCGGCGATGTCACACACGCATAACTGCTGCTCATCGGCCAGCAGGAACAGAATTTTCAGGCGCACCTCGTTGCCGGCCAGGGCCAGGACGGAAGCCAGCGACTGAAGGGCCGGCTCGACGTGAGCCAGGCGCGTTTGGCATTGCCGAATGTGGTTGGTGTCGGCAAACACCCGGATACACGCGGTAGATTTCATGAAAACGATTTTGGCAAAGGTAGCATTCGCTTAATTAAGCAAAAGCTAAAATAAAAAGGTTCACCATTAGTCGTTCATGCTCTCCTACTAAGCTTAGTGACGAACTTTTGGCTGTCCTAATGGCGAAGTAACATTTGCACCAAACTTTTATTCAAGGCCAAAATCGGGCCGGCGATGCATTCGCACTTGCCTTGCTACCGGCCCTTACCATTGACCCGAGGGCTCACCCCAGAGCAGCAACCGGTGGCGGCCGCCGCACTGGGCCGCTTCCGTGGCCAGGGCCTGCTCTTCCCAGCGTCCGCACTCGGCAACGGCCAGCGCCAGCCACTGCCGCAGTTGCTCTGCGGCCGTGCACCGGCTGATGTAGTCCTCGGCGGATTGCTGACGGGCCAGGGTAATGGCGGGGTGCTGCAAGATGCAGCGCAACTCGGCGCGCAGTGCCTCGACTTCCAGGGTCCCGCGCAACTGGGATGATGCAGGCATGAGGGACTGGGTAAAGTGATGCCAGGCGCGCGCTCAGCCGCCCCGGATTCTGCCGGAGCGGCCGGGTGCGGGCGGCGTTAGCGCATCAGGTTGGACTTCATCAGCAGCACCGGGCCGGCCACTACGTCCACGGGGGCGTACTGGTCGAGCGGGTAAGTCTCAAACCAGGCGGCCGTGGCCAGCGGGTTGATGGGCCGGCGGTCTTTGCCCTCGTCGTCAAACACGAGGATATATCCCTCGTAGGGTCCGTGCTGCGGGCAATGCACGTCGATGTAGTTTGCTTCCAGCGCCGCGCACAGCTGGGCTAGCGGGAAGGTTTTGCGGCCTTTCTCTGGGCGCACCTCGCGCACGCTGCCATCCACGCCCAGCAGCATGGCCGCGCCCTCGGCGGGGAGCATCGCGGCGTGCTGGCTCCGGAAGTATTCCCCCAGCGCCTCCCGGGAGGGGTATTCCAGCGCGCCCACCACCTGCAGCGGACTGCGGTCGTAGGTTGTGGTGGGGAAGAGGTTGCCGGTAGTGCCACACAAGGCCACAATCTGGGTGGGCTGGCCGGCGCGGGTGCGCAGAAACAAGCGGGGAGGGAGGGGGAAATTAACTCCTCCCGGCTTTACCAGTTCCGTGTTATGCAGGCTAAAGAGCAGGGACTGCGGGCGCGTTGGAACAGGGGCTTTTTCCATGATACAGAGCTGATTTGTTGCTAATTGCTTCTGTATAGTAAACGACTTAACGCAGCCTCAAGTTCTCTTTTTGCGCTAAATTAAATATCTTTTTGCTCTTTTAATCACACCTTCTTTGCCCCACTGCCCAGCACTCTCAAGCCCCCCAGGTGCAACGGGATGGCTCAGCTGTTGCGCCCGAAATAACAGCACTTAGTTCACGGCAAACATGGTTGCCTGCCGGGCCATCAGCGGCAGAGGCATGAGCTCGGCCTGGGCAATGGCCTCCTCGACCGCGTGGCGGTCCGGAAAACGCGTAAGCTGCCGGCGGGCCGCCTGCCGCACCAGTTCCACAAACTGCGGCGCGGCGGGCAGTTGCCGGAAAGCCAGCAGTTGGTTGGTGCGCGCATCGAGCAGCACAAAGGTGAGGGTAGTGGGCTCGTCGTGCTCAGGCCAAGCCGCCCGCTCGGCCGGGTCGGCCATGTGGTGCCAGTTCAGGGTCACATCGAACACCCAGTTTGCGGCCGGAAACCGGGTAATGATAAATGGCACCCCCGGCGCGGCTTCACAGATGCCGTACTCGAAGCAGCCGCGCCAGTGCTGCACCTCAGCTGGCTTGGGGTTGAGGATGTAGTAGACCACGTTGAAGAACGTGGGCGTCAAATCCGCGCGGGCTTTTTCCTGCCCATTGGCCTGGTTGTGCACCGGGTAGGGCTCCCCTAATTTGAATACGTACACGGGCCGGCCGAATTAATAGGTTTTATAAGCCAAAAGAAACGGTTTTCTGCTGCCCGAGCCAAATCAGCCGCCTTCGCAGGGGCCCGCCTTCAGGACGGGCCGGCAGCCGGTGGTACCCCTGGAATTGCCAGGCGCCGGTGCGGGTTCCAGCTGGTTGCGGGCGTCTGCCCCAGCGAGGGCTTAAACCAGTCCCGGTAGGCAGTCGTCAGCCGGTCGGCCACGATGGCCAGGCGCGCGGTTTCGCCCGCGCGCAGCATCCAGATGTGGGCACTGCCGCAACCGACCTCGTAGCCGGTGCCCAGCAATTTCTTCACTGCCCCCGCCAGCCCGCGCAAATCGGTGGTGTGGGTGTGGGCCTGCACGTGCCGGCGCAGGGAATCCAGGCGGCGCTTTTCGGCGGCGTCAGCGGGTTTCTGCTCAATGGCCAAGTAGGCCTGCTGGGGCGGGAAGGGATTAGCTAAGGGAGCGGATTTCAGGGACTGAGTCATATGAGTAGGGTAGGGGTGAAGGAAAGCCAAAGCGCCGGCGCTGCTCAGCGCGCATTCAGGTAGCGAATGTCCCGGAAGCCGGCCAGCAGTCGGGCCGTGGCAAAAGCCTGGGCAAACCGGCCGCGGTGGTAGTCGGCGCGCAGCTGCCCGACGTGGGTGAATTCGTAAGTCAGGCCGGTCGGGCCCAAGGGCTGCAGGAACTGGTCGGCCTCCTCGGCACTGAAGCCGCTCAGGTCGCGGCCGTCACTGAGCACGCTGGCCTGGGCCGCGCTCATAAACCTCGTAAACCAGGCCTACCGCCTGCTCGCGGGGGTAGAGCACGGCGTCGCCAACGGTCAAATTGTGGGGAATCGTCATCTTGATGGGGTAAGTGGATTAAAGCAGCAGCAGCACAAACTGCCCGCCCTGCTGCTCGCGCGTGGCGCGGACGGCCTCGCGGGCGATGGGACGCAGGGCCTTTACCAAGGCTTCCAGCACCTGAAAATCCTCCACCGTGGCCACGCCCAGCGGCAGGCGCTCGGCTACTTCCAGCGTCAGGCCTTCGAGGTTGAGGCCGTAGCCGCGCTGCTGCATGTCGGCTTCTACGTCGGTCAGCGCTTCGGCCACCCGGGCACGGTACCGGTTCCATTCAGGGTCCCCGAAAACGGGGGCTTCGCTTGCATTCATGGGGCGGTGGGGAAGGTAATGGGAGCATCAGGGACCAGCCGGCTGGGCGGCCGCCGGTAGCGGCCGCCCGCGGCAGTACTCAGGCCGCGGCCAGCCAGCTGAGCTCCGCTTCCCGGTATTGCCGGCTGATTTCGTCTTCTTCGTGGGCGAATTCCAGCACGCGGGCAGGAGCAGGGGCGGGCACGGCTTCCCCTTCCTCCGGCACGCCCAGAATCAGCTTGGCGGCGCGCTGGGCCTTGCTGGCCGCCTGCAACACCAGTTTTTTGTCGTTTTTGAGCCGCTCCAGCCACGTCTGGATATAGGCCACGGCATTGGCTTCGGTCTGCTCGGTGTTGAGGCCGGCGGCCGCGCACAGAAACGACGCGCCCATCTCCGCCGTCAGCTCCTCGCGGGCGTAGCTGGCCGAAAGCTTGCCCTCGCCGGCCGTCAGGTCCGGGCGGTCCAGCCGGGAAGCGTGGCCGGTGCTGTGGGTCAACTCGTGAAACAGGGTGGCGTAGTAGCCTTCGCCCGTGGTGAAGGTATCCCGCGCGGGCATGTTGACCAGGTCCAGCGCCGGGGCGTAGTAGGCACGCTGGTGCCGGTGCTCAATGGCAGGGCGCCCTTCCCAGCTGCTCACGATGGCTTCGGCCGCCTCAATGGGCGTGTGGTTGTGGCGCTCCACGGCGGGCAGGTCAAACTCAATGCCCTCGATGTCTTCCACCGAAAACACCGTGTAGTACTTCAGGAAGGGCAGCTTTTCCTCTTTGCCGGTCTGCTCGTTCTCGCGCACCGACACGTTGTAGTACACCACCGGATGCCCTTTGGCACCCTTGCGCACATTACCGCCCAAGGCCAGCGCCTGCTTGAAGGTCAGAAAGAAAGGCAGGGCCCCGCTAAAGTGCAGCAGAAAGGCGTTGATGCCCGAGTAAGCCGCACCGGTCGCGTAGTTGCGGGGCAGCCCATATACCGCGCTCCACGGCTTGCGCCACGGAATTACGCCGCCTTCCAGCGCCGCCACAATCCGGTCGGTCACAATCTGGTACACATCGGGGCGGGGAGTAGCGGCGGCAGCTTTACGGGTGGCGGGCTTGCGGGTCTTTTTCATACTAAAGCGCTGTTTTTGTGAGCGTTCGTTATACATATTAAACGAAAATACCCGCCCCGTAGTTTACTTTTTGCTCTTTATTTTATATCTTTTTGCTATTTTTATTCACCCTTCTTTTCCTACTGCCCCCCTACGGAGCCGGGTTTTAAAAACCACTTTTTATAAGTGCAAGCCGCCCCCCAGCCTGCTGTTGGGTAGCCTAGCGGTAGAGTAGGATATTGTAAAAGGGGCCGGGAATGTGCCCAGAAGTGATGAGGCAGTTACGTACCAGTTGACGCGGCCTTACCTGAGGCCAGTGAGAAACTGAGTAAACCTTTCGTGCACGGTAGCAGTATTTAGGATAGTCTAAAAATTTATTTAGATTAGCTTAAAAACACCCTTAAATACGCCTGCATGCTTCGACTTCCTACGTTTCTGAGTGGGGTGCTCTACCTACATGGCACGCCCGCACTAGCCCAGCAACCCCTCCAACTTACTGACCGTGACTCGCTGCTGCTCAGCCGGCAACGCTACTCGCTTTTCCGTCCGGTACCGCGCGCCCGCTTGCGGCCCATGAGCACCGACCGACCCGATGCCACCGAAAGCGCCTACTCGGTGGACGCGGGCCACTTTCAGGTGGAAACGGATGTAGTCCGCCTGGGCCAGCAACGGTTTTACGGCGAGGCCAGTCAGCAGCTGGCCTTCAACCACGCCAATATCAAGCTGGGCCTGACCCGGCAGATGGACCTGCAGGTGGTGGTGGACTCCTACACCATCCAGACCGAAGACGCCGAGCAGCCCGTGCGCCGCGCCGGCTTCGGTGACGTAACCCTGCGCCTCAAGCGCAACCTCTGGGGCAACGACGGGGGCGCCACCGCCCTGGCGCTGATGCCTTTTGTGAAACTGCCCACCGGACGCAGCTGCGGCAACCGGGCCTGGGAAGGCGGCCTCGTAGCCCCTTTCGCGTGGCAGCTGCCCCGCGACTGGTCGTTTGGCTCTCAACTGCAGGCTTCCTGGAACCGCGACCCGGAAGCGCAGGCACATTACCTGGAGTTAGCCCCTACCGTGACGGTGGGCCACGACCTGTACCGCACCCTCGGCGGCTTTCTCGAAGTGGCCGCCGCCTGGGACACGCGGGCGCCGGCCTGGACGGCCACGCTCAACGGTGGTCCCATCTGGCGGGTGACCGACAACGTGCAACTGGACCTGGGGGTGAACCTGGCCCTTACCCAGGCCACGGAGACCAGCTATTTCCTGGGCTTGAGTTTTCGGCGCTGAGATGTAAATCAGCCCCTGTATCAAGGCAGTACTATGCAAGGGGCCGCAAGCTGTTCCAGGTAACGTCGGGCCTCTGGATGTTCTCCCCGCGTTCAGCGGTCTGTCTTGACGCAGGCCTCCAAGCTGGTATTGCCCACCCATATAACTTTATTAGCCCGCCGCTCGTGCTGGTCACTATGCATCTAGGCCGCTTTTCCGTTTTTCTTCCCGCTTATTTTCGGCTGGCCGCGCTAGCCCTGCCGATGCTGGCAGCACCTCGGCTCCCAGCTGCTCTGCCCGCGGACGAACCAAGCCGCACCCCTGTGGTCGAGGCTGCCGTGCGGCAAACGCTTCTGGTCTATCGCCGCGCACGGCAAGCGGGTGACTCGGCGGCAGCCGTGGCGGCGTTTACGCCATCGGGCTGGATAGTGAATCAGGCGGAGCGGCCCGTACGCGCCCGCTTTGTGCGGCTGGCCGGCTGCCGCGGCTGGTGCCGCCCGGCCCCGCTGCCGCAGGATTACCAGGTGAGTGTTCTGCCGGACTCGGCCCGCGCGCTGGCCGTGGAAACTTATTGCCTGTCTGAGCCCGTTTCGGCGGCAGCGCGTCGCCGGCGCCGGCGCTGTTACACCGTTATTTCCGTACTTACCTGCCAGCAGGGGCAGTGGCTGATTCACTCGCAGACCTTATCCTGCCGGCGGCCTGATTAGCCCGGTACGTATCCTTATTGGCGCACATTCCGTAGGTTTGCACCGTCCCGTCTTTCCGACATGCGTTTCTTTTCCGTGTTCTTTGCGTTTTACCTGGCCTTGCTGGCTTGTCTGCCCTGCGCAGACACGGCCCCGGTGCGGGTCAGCGGCACGGAAACGTACGTCGCGGCCACGGAACACGAATCCGAGGCCCACTCCCGCCTGGACTGGTGCTCGCCTTTGTGCCAGTGCCAGTGCTGCTCGGGCACCTCGCTGCCCACGGCTACGGTTGTTGCCCTGACGGCTAAACCACCCTTCTTTATCCCGCCGGGCCGGTTTGCCCGGCTCGCGCCCCCCGCCCCCCGGGAGCGGGCGGGCAGCATCTGGCAGCCCCCCCAAGCCTAGTTTCCTGTTTTTCCGGTTCCGTCGCGGGACCGGGCACGCTACTGTGCCCGGTCCCGTTGGCGCATGCGCACGTGTTGTGCCCTGCCGGCCCCGCCGCCGTTGAGCTTCTTGCGCTCCGGCCGCCTTCTTCTCAGGATTTCTAGTCTTACCCCCACGCCAGCATGCTCAACCGGCTGATTTATTTTTCCATTCACAACAAGCTCATCATCGGGCTGCTGACCCTGGCGCTCATGGCCTGGGGCGGCTACTCGCTCTACCGCCTCCCCATCGACGCGGTGCCCGATATCACCAACAACCAGGTCGTCGTCTACACGGTGGCCCCTTCGCTGGCCGCCAACGACATCGAGCGGCTGGTGTCTTTCCCCATTGAACAAAGCGTGGCCACGATTCCGGGCGAGGACAACGTGCGCTCCTTCTCCCGCTTCGGCCTTTCGGTCGTGACCATCGTCTTCGAGGATGGCATTGACATTTACTGGGCCCGCCAGCAGGTGGCCGAGCGCTTGCGCGAAGCCGAAAGCCAGATTCCGGCCGGCGTCGGCCGGCCCGAGCTGGCCCCCGTTTCCACCGGCCTGGGCGAAATCTACCAGTACCTGGTGCGGGCCAAGCCCGGTTACGAAAAGAAGTACGACGCCCGCGAGCTACGCACGATTCAGGACTGGATTGTGCGGCGCCAGCTGCTGGGCACCGAAGGCGTGGCCGACGTGGCCAGCTTCGGCGGCTTGCTCAAGCAATACGAAGTTTCCCTGGACCCGGAGCGGCTGCGCTCCCTCAACATTACCGTGGACGAAGTCTACCAGGCCGTCTCGCGCAACAACCAGAACACCGGCGGGGCCTACCTGGATAAGAACCCGACGGCGTACGCCATCCGCACCGAGGGGCTGGTCACCAACCCCCAGGACATCGGCAACATCGTCGTGAAAAGCACGACTTCCGGGCTGCCCATTCTGGTGCGTGACGTGGCCAACATCCGTCTGGGCTCGGCCGTCCGCTACGGTGCCATGACCCGCAACAACGAAGGCGAAGTGACCGGCGGCATCGTGCTCATGCTCAAGGGGGCCAACGCCAACGAGGTCATCAAGGCCGTCAAGGAGCGTATGGAAACCGTGCGCAAGTCCCTGCCCGAAGGCGTCACCGTGGACGTGTACCTGGACCGCTCCGACCTGGTGGGGCGGGCGATTCACACCGTCACCAAAAACCTGATTGAGGGTGCCCTCATCGTGATTTTCGTGCTGGTGCTCTTCCTGGGCAATCTGCGCGCGGGCCTGGTGGTGGCCTCCGTGATTCCGCTGGCCATGCTCTTTGCCATTGCCATGATGCAGCTCTTCGGCGTGTCGGGCAACCTGCTCTCGCTCGGGGCCATTGACTTTGGCCTGGTGGTGGACGGGGCCGTCATTATCGTGGAGGCCATCATCCATCGCCTGCATTCGGGTCACGCCGGCGCGGGCCACGCCAAGAGCGGCCTGCTCAGCCAGCGGCAGATGGACGATGAGACGTACCACGCCGCCGCCGGCATCCGCGACTCGGCCGGTTTCCCGGAGGTCATCATCTTGATTGTGTACCTGCCCTTGCTGGCCTTGTCCGGTATTGAAGGCAAGATGTTTAAGCCCATGGCCCAGACCGTGGCCTTTGCCATCGTGGGCGCCCTGATTCTCTCGCTCACCTACGTGCCGATGATGGCCGCGCTGGGCTTGAGCCGCAACACGACGCCCAAGCGCACCTTCTCCGATAAGATGATGAGCTGGCTCGAAGCCCGCTACCGCCCCCTGATTAGCTGGGCCCTGCGTAGCAAGGCCATCGTGCTGGGTACGGCCGTGGCCCTGCTGGTGGGCACCATCCTGCTGTTCCGCACGCTGGGCGGCGAGTTCATTCCCCAACTCTCCGAGGGCGACTTCGCCATCGAGATGCGGGTGCTCACGGGCTCGTCGCTGAGCTACACCATTGAAAAAGCCAACCAAGCCGGGGGCATTCTGAAAAAGCAATTCCCCGAAGTCAAGGAAGTGGTGGCCAAGATTGGCGCCGCCGAAATTCCCACCGACCCCATGCCGGTGGAAGCGGCCGACGTGATGGTCACGCTTAAAGACCCCAAGGAGTGGACGTCGGCCACGTCGCAAGCGGAGCTGGCCGAGAAGATGGCCCACGCCCTGAGCGTGATTCCGGGCGTCACCTTCGGTTTTCAGCAGCCCATCCAGATGCGCTTTAATGAGCTTATTTCCGGCGCCAAGCAGGACGTGGTGCTTAAAATCTACGGCGAGGACCTGGACCAGCTGGCCGACTACGCCGCCCGCACGGCCGCGCTCGTGCGGCAGGTGCAGGGGGCCGAGGACGTGTACGTGGAACAGGTGACCGGCCTGCCGCAAATCGTCGTCAAGCTTGACCGCAACAAGCTGGCCCAGTTCGGCCTGAACGTGGAAGACGTGAACCGCACGGTGCAGACGGCCTTTGCCGGGCAGAGCGCCGGGCAGGTATTTGAGCAGGAGCGCCGCTTTGACCTCGTGCTGCGCCTGCCCCCGGCCCTGCGCAAGGACATTGAGAGTGTACGCCAGCTGTTTGTGGCCACGCCGCGCGGCGAGCAGATTCCCCTGGAGCAGGTAGCGGACGTGAGCCTGGTGGAAGGCCCCAACCAGATTCAGCGCGACGACGCCAAGCGCCGCATCACCGTGGCCTTCAACGTGCGGGGCCGCGACGTGGAAAGCGTGGTGGAAGAGTTGCAGGGCAAGGTGGACCAGCAGCTCAAGCTCGCCCCGGGTTACTACACCACCTACGGCGGGCAGTTTGAGAACCTGCGCGAAGCCTCCCAGCGCCTGAGCATCGCCGTGCCGGTGGCCCTGCTGCTAATTTTTGCGCTGCTCTTCTTCACCTTCCGCTCCCTGCTGCAGGCCACGATGATTTTCACGGCGATTCCCCTCTCGGCCATCGGCGGGGTGCTCTCGCTCTGGCTGCGCGGCATGCCGTTCAGCATCTCGGCCGGGGTAGGCTTTATTGCCCTGTTTGGGGTAGCCGTACTCAACGGCGTAGTGCTCATCGGCTACTTCAATCAGCTCAAGAAAGAGGGCGTGACCGACTTGACCGAGCGCATTCTGCAGGGCACGGCCACCCGCCTGCGACCCGTGCTGATGACGGCCACCGTCGCCTCGCTGGGCTTTCTGCCCATGGCCCTGGCCACTTCGGCCGGGGCCGAAGTCCAGCGCCCCCTGGCCACCGTCGTCATCGGCGGCCTGGTGACGGCCACGCTACTCACGCTGCTGGTGCTGCCGATTCTGTATGCTTTGGTGGAAAGCCGGGTGAAGAAATCGGCCGATGACGAGCAGGACTTGCACGAGGAGGCGCCGACCACGGTGCCGGGTGCTGCGCCAACCACCCCGCTGGTAGCCGGGGCCATAGCCCTGCTGTTGCTCGCTTTCCCGCTTACGGGCCAAGCCCAGCAACCGCAGCTGACGGTCGGCGGCACCCCGTTCACGGCCCAGCAGGCCGTCACCCAGGCCCTGCAGGCCAACGGCACGGTGCAGGTAGCCCAACGCTCGCTCGAAGCCCAGCAGGCCCTGCGCCGCACGGCCACCGACCTGGGCCGCACCACCCTTGGCGTTACCTACGGGCAGTACAACACCTACCGCAACGACAACCAGTTCAACGTCAGCCAAACCTTCTCCTTGCCGGGGGTGTACCGCAGCCAGGCCCGGCTGCTGGACGCGCAGGTAGGGGGGCAGCAGTTGCAGCTGGCTCAGGTGCAGGCCGACCTGCGGCGGCAGGTGCGCCTGAGCTACGAGCAGGCCGTCTACGCCCGCCACCGCCTCAAGGTGCTGCGCGGCCAGGACAGCCTGTACTCTGAGTTTTTGCGAGCCGCCAACCTGCGCTTTAAAACCGGCGAAGTGGCCCGGCTCGAACCGGCCACGGCCCTGGTGCAGCAGGGCGAAACCCGCGCCCTGATTCGGCAGGCCCGCACGGGCTACCAGGTGGCCCAGCGCCAGCTACAGGCCCTGCTGCAACAGGCGCAGGTAGTGGACGTGGCAGATAGTCTGCTGCGTCCCCTGGAACCCGTGGTGCTGCCGGCGGCGGGCGACACGACCCGCCTGGCCCAAAACCCGGATGCCCAGGTCTTGCGCCAGCTGATTGCCCAGCGCCAGGCGGCCACGCGCGCCGAGCAGGCCCAAGGGCTGCCCAACGTCACGCTGGGCTATTTCAATCAGTCGCTCATCGGCCCGCAGACCATCGGTGGGGTAGGAGGGGATGAGCGTTACTATTCCGGCAGCAACCGGTTCCAGGGAGTCCAGGGCTCGGTGGGCATTCCCATCCTGCGCGGCCCCCAGAAAAGCCGGGTGCAGGCCGCTAAGCTCCAGGAGCAGGTGGCCACCGCCTCGTACCGGCGGCAGCTGGCCGAACTGGCCGGTCGGCAAGACGAGTTGGTGGCCCGCCACGCCGAGCAGCAGCAGCGCCTGAACTTCTACCAGCAAACGGCCCTGCCCCAGGCCAACGTGATTGTGCAACTGAGCACCCGGGCCTTCAAGGCCGGCGAAACCGGCTACAGCGAGTACCTGCTCAACCTGGAGCGGGCCCTGAATCTGCGTACGGCTTACCTGGAAGTGCTGTTGGAGCACAACCAAACGGTTATCGAGCTGGACTACCTGCTCAACAGCACGGCCCAGTAACGTCTCTTTTCTCCTGACTTGTGAATTTCCCCATGAATAAAATTGCATTCCTGACGCTGCTGGGCCTGACCCTGGCCGGCTGCGGCACCGATAAAAAAGAGAATACCCCCAGCGAAGCGGCTACCGAAACGCCCGCCGTAGCCACAACGAATGACAAGCCCGCGGCCGAAGGCGCGGAGGAAAAAGAGCCCACCCAAACCACCCTCTCGCCCGAGGAGCAGCGCTCGGCCGGCATCCGCCTGGGCAAGGTGGAGGACCGCGTGCTCAGCGGGGGCCTGAAAGTGAACGGCACGCTCGACGCGCCGCCCGAAAACGCGGTGACCGTCAGCGCCCTGCTCGGCGGCATCGTCGAGCGCACCACCCTGCTGCAGGGCTCCCGGGTGCAGGCCGGGCAGGTGCTGGCCACCATCCGCAACCCCGAGTTTCTGGAGTTGCAGCAGAACTACCTGGAAACCAGCAGTCAGCTGGAGTATGCCCGCTCCGAGTACGAGCGCCAGGAAGAGCTGTACAAACAGGAAGTGGCCCCGCAGAAAAACTATCAGCGGGCCCGGGCCGAATACAAGGCCCTGCAGGCGCAGGTAGCAGCCCAGGCTGCGCGCCTGCGCCTAGCCGGGCTACCCGTGGGCGGCAAGCTCACGACCTCCGCCCCGGTGAAAGCCCCGCGCGGCGGCTTCCTGAAGGCCGTCAACGTGAGTGCGGGCCAGAGCGTGACGGCGACCGACGTGCTGTTTGAAATCATCGACCCCGGCCACCTGGACGTGGTGCTCAACGTGTTCGAGAAAGACGTACCGCAGTTGCGCACCGGCCAGACCGTGCGCTACTCGCTGGCCAACGACTCGGTGGGCGCCGACCACCAGGCCAAAATCTACCTGATTGGCCGCACCGTGGGCGAGGACCGCACCGTGCGGGTGTACGCCCACCTGCGCCACGAGGACGCCAGCCGCCTGCCCGGCACCTACGTGCGGGCCATCATCGAAACCAACTCGGCCACCGTGCCGGCCTTGCCCGACAAGGCGCTGGTGCAGTTTGGGGGCAAGAGCTTCATTTTCGTGGCCGATGGCCGCCAGGCGGGTGAAAAGCAGGAAACCCGCTACCGCATGGTGCCCGTGGAAGCCGGCGTCAGCGAAAACGGCTACACGCAGGTCACATTGCCCGCCGGCACGAGTGCCACGACGGCGAGCATCGTCACGGAGGGGGCCTACTCGCTGCTGGCCAAATTGAAGAATGCGGAGGAGGAAGAATAGCCCCCTACCCCTGACCAGTTAACGTTCCGCTTCGTACCGCTGCTTATGCTAAACCTGCTCACCGGTTGCCTGCTGCTTAGCCTGCTCCACGCCGCGATTCCCAACCACTGGGCGCCGGTGCTGGCCGTGGCGCGGGCCGAGCGCTGGCCGCTGCGGCGGGCGGTGGGCGTGACGCTGGTTGCCGGCCTGGCCCACGTGCTGAGCACGGTGCTGCTGGGTTTGGGGCTGGGGTTGCTGGGCTGGCGCCTGTCGGCGCAGTTTTCGCAGTTCGCTGGCGTAGCGGCCCCGGCCCTGCTCGTGCTCATCGGCATGCTCTACGCCTTGTCGGGTCCGGGTCACACCCACCCGGACCCGGCCGCCGTCAGGCCCCGCGGCCGGGTGGTGCTGGGCCTGGCGGCGACGATGTTTCTGGCGCCCTGCCTGGAAATTCAAACGTTCTTTCTGGCCGCCGGCACCCGGGGGCCCATGGCCCTGGCCCTGCTCATGGCCACCTACCTGGTGGTGTCAGTGGGGGCCATGAGCGCGCTGGTAGCGGCGGCCTACACCGGCCTGCGCCGCCTGAACCTCGCGGGCCTGGCCCGGCATGAGCGGCGCTTTACCGGGGCCGTGCTCGTCGCAGTGGGCGTGGCCGGCTTCTTCGTGGACTGGTAAGTTCCCCGCCCCGCCCACCTTATTTTTCAACCTGATGCTTCCCTTGTCTTATGCCTGACCCAACCTCCCCCAACACCGACGAAGAGCTCAACACCGCCAAGCAGGTGCAGCTCGAAAACGTGGGCGCGCTCAACCGCGACCAGCTCACGCCTGAAGCAGCTACTGCGCCCGAGGGCCACGACGTGCCCGGCCACGACCATGCGGAGCACGACCATAGCGGCCACCACCACCCCGCCGGCAAAAAGGTCGTGGACCTGGGTGCAGCCGCCGACGAGCACGCCGGGCACGACCACGGCAGCGGCGACGACCACGACCACGGCCCGGCCGGCGACAACCCCTACCTGTGGCCCGGCGTGAGCTTCGCCCTGCTGCTGGCCGGTATTGCCCTCGACTACTACAAAGTCGGGTTTTTCACCGGCTACGTGCGTCTGGTATGGTACGGTATCGCCTTTCTGCTGGTGGGTTGGAAAGTGATTCGCTCGGCCGTGCAGAGCATCCCTTCGGGCAACGTGTTCAACGAGTTTCTGCTCATGAGCATTGCCACGCTCGGGGCTTTCGCCATCGGCGAATACCCGGAGGGCGTGGCCGTGATGCTGTTCTACACCGTGGGTGAGTTGTTCCAGGACGCGGCCGTGAACCGGGCCAAGCGCAGCATCAAGGCCCTGCTGGAGATTCAGGCCACCGAAGTCACGGTTATCCGCAACGGGCAGAGCGTGGTGCTTGACCCCAAGGAAGTGGTGGTGGGCGACACCATCGAGGTGAAGCCGGGCGAGAAGGTAGCCTTGGACGGCACGCTGGCGAAGGGACCGGCATCCTTTAACACCGCGGCCCTCACCGGCGAGTCGGTGCCCCAGACCAAGCAGACCGGCGAGCCGGTGCTGGCCGGCATGGTCAACCTGGAAAGCCTGATTCAGGTGGCCGTGACGGCCAATTACAAGGACACCAAGCTGGCCAAGATTCTGGCCATGGTGCAGGACGCGGTGGGCCGCAAGGCCAAAACCCAGCAGTTCATTACCAAGTTCGCCAAAATTTACACGCCCATTGTGGTGCTCCTGGCGGTGCTGCTGGTGGCCGTGCCCGCTGTCGTCGTGGACGATTACGTGTTCCGCGACTGGCTCTACCGGGCCTTGGTGTTCCTGGTGATTTCCTGCCCCTGCGCGCTGGTTATCAGCATTCCGCTCGGCTACTTCGGCGGCATCGGGGCGGCTTCCAAAGCGGGCATTCTCTTCAAGGGCTCCAACTTCCTGGACGTGATGCGCGAGTTGGACACCGTCGTGATGGACAAGACGGGCACGCTGACGCAGGGCGTGTTTGCCGTGCAGCAGGTGCAGCCCGTGGGAGTGGAGCAAGCCCAGTTGCTGCGCCTGGTGGGAGCCTTGGAAACCAAGTCCACCCACCCCATTGCCAAAGCAGTGGTGGGGCACGTGGGCCCGGCCGCCACGGGCGTGACCGTGGAAAACGTAGAAGAAATCAGCGGCCACGGCCTGCGCGGCCGCGTGGACGGGCACGACGTGCTGGCTGGCAACACCAAGCTGCTGACCAAATTTAACGTGGCGTACCCGGCCGAAGTCGACCAGATTCAGGACAGCATTGTGGTGGCGGCCGTGGACGGCCAGTACGCCGGCTACCTCACCGTGGCCGACGCCCCCAAAGAGGATGCTGCCCGCACGGTGCAGGAGCTACGGGCCGACGGCATCACTAAAATCGTGATGCTCTCGGGCGACAAGGACAGCATCGTGCAGCGCGTAGCCCGGGAACTGGGCATTGACGAGGCCCACGGCGGGCTGCTGCCCGAGGACAAGGCGCGCTACGTGCAGCAGTACAAAGATGCCGGCCGCAAGCTCGCCTTCGTGGGCGACGGGGTGAACGACGCGCCCGTGGTGGCCCTGGCCGACGTGGGCATTGCCATGGGCGGCCTGGGCTCGGATGCCACCATCGAAACGGCCGACGTGGTCATTCAAACCGACCACCCCAGCAAGATTGCCACCGCCCGGCGCATTGCCCGCGCCACCCACCGCGTGGTGTGGCAGAACATCTGGCTGGCCTTTATCGTGAAGGGCATCGTGCTGGCGCTGGGTGCCGGCGGCCTGGCCACCATGTGGGAAGCCGTATTTGCCGACGTAGGGGTGGCCCTGCTCGCCATTTTGAACGCCGTGCGCATTCAGCGCATGGACTACGCCACCCCCGGCACCACGAAAGAGGTAGCCCCGGCTCCGAGCACAGGGGCAGGCCCCGGGCAGGCATCGGTGGTGGAAAGCATGCCGCAGCAATTGCGCCAGGGCCCGCATCACCACAACGACCCCGCCGCATGAGTGGCACCCACGGCATGAGCGGCAGCGCCGCCGCGCGCAACAAGCGCCCGCTGACCATCGTCTTTTTTCTGACCCTGACCTACCTGGTAGCCGAGGTGGTCGGTGGCTGGTGGACGGGCAGCCTGGCCCTGCTGGCGGATGCTGGCCACATGCTCACCGACGTGGCCGGGGTGGGGCTGGCCCTGCTGGCCATCCGCTTCGGCGAAAAGCCCGCCACGGCGCAGCGTACGTTCGGCTATTACCGCTTCGAGATTCTGGCCGCCCTCACCAACGCGGTAGTGCTGATTCTGATTTCGATTTACATCCTCTACGAGGCCTATTTCCGGTTTTTGAATCCGCCCCAAGTAGAAAGCGGCACCATGAGGTGGGTGGCCGGCGTGGGCATGCTGGTGAACCTCTACGGCGTGTATCTGCTGCGCAAAAGCGCGGGTGAGAGCCTGAACATGAAGGGGGCCTACTTCGAGGTGCTCAGCGACCTGCTCACGTCCGTGGGGGTGATAGTGGCCGGCCTCATCATGCTCACCACCAAGTGGTACTACGCCGACCCGCTGCTCTCGGCCGGCATAGGGCTGTTCATTCTGCCGCGCACCTGGGCCCTGCTCAAGGAATCGGTGAACGTGCTGCTGGAGGGCACGCCCGCCGACGTGAACCTGGAGACGTTGCGCCAGGGCCTGCTGCAGGTGCCCGGCGTGGCGGCCGTGCACGACCTGCACGCCTGGGTGCTCACCTCCGGCGTGAATGCCCTGAGTGTGCACGTGGTGCTGACCGACGAGGCCCGGCACGAGGACGTGCTGACCCGCGCCCAGGACTACGTGACCACCAAGCATCCCATTCAGCACGCCACCATTCAGGTGGAGCGCGGCGACTTTGCCCAGCACGAAACCCATCTGTAGTGACTCTCGGGTCACTATTGCGTGGCGATAACACCTTCACTCGCTATGTCCTTCACTTTCGTTGAGTTGCAGCCGAACCAGCGTACTCCACTGCCAGCGTGGGTAACGGCTGCGGCTCTGGCGTTGCTGGTTTTTAGCAAGTGGGCCGTTGGGGTGCAAGCAGCCTCGCACGCACTGCTGGCCGATGCCCTGGCATCCGCGGCCCAGCTAGGGCTTCTTCTGATGAGCCGCACCGGCCGGTGGTCAGTCGCTGACTCTCCACAGGGGCTGGCCGCCCGGCAACGCGTGTGGACAACCGTCGGCGCCGGGGCATTGGTTACCGCAGCATTCGGTGCCGCCTGGTACTGCATTCGGGTGATGAACGTTCCGCACCCGCCGCCGACCATTGTATCAGCGTGCGTGGCCGGGGTAGCCATCGTGCTGGAAAAGGCGCGTACCGGCAGCTGTTTGGCCCCCCTAACTTGGGTGAGTTCCGGGCGTGGTATCACCCCAGCAATGCGTTGCCGTCCAACCTCGCGCTCGTCGGCATCAGCCTGTCCATTCTGGGCGGCCCTGGCTACGAATGGGCCGATGACTGGGCGGCCCTGGGCATTTGCGCGCTGCTCGTGGGCAATGCCTACCGCCTATTGCAGCCAGCCTCGGTTGCCGGGCCAACGGTACGCCGGCAAGAATGGAAAGCCTGGCTGCAGTGCTGTACTCAGACGATTCCGGGCATCACCCTCGCCGAGGCCCATCTTGAGCCGTCCGAAACCGGTTCCGTTCTGCATGTATGGGTACGCGTATCCAGCCCCCTGACGGTTGCGCAAGAGCACGCCATAGCCCAACAGGTGCAGACTGTTCTGGCACCCGTCCAACCGCCTTCATCAACGCTGCTCGTGCGCATAGTCCCTTCGTAAGCCTGCACAACCACTCTCCCCCTTTTCTCCACAACCATGACCTCCTACGACGTAATTATTATCGGCTCCGGCCCCGGCGGCTACATCGCCGCCGTGCGCTGCGGGCAGTTGGGCCTGAAAACGGCCATCATCGAAAAGTATCCCACCCTGGGCGGCACCTGCCTGAACGTGGGCTGCATCCCCAGCAAGGCCGTGCTCGAATCCACCGAACTCTACCAGAAAGCCACCCACCAGTTCGCCGAGCACGGCATCGACGCGGACAACCTGCGCGCCGACCTGCCCCGCATGATGGCGCGCAAGGACCAGGTGGTGAAGAAGGTGTGCGACGGGGTGGTGTTTCTGATGAAGAAAAACAAGGTGGACATTCTCCACGGGGTGGCCTCGTTCGTGGATGCCACCACCGTGCAGGTCGCGCCCGTGGGAGGGGGCGCTGGGGAAGCGCAGCAGCTTACGGCAAAAAACATCATCATCGCCACCGGCTCCAAGCCCAGCACCCTGCCCTTCATCACCCTGGACAAGGAGCGCATCATTACCAGCACCGAGGCCCTGGCCCTGCGCGAGCTGCCCAAGCATTTGATTATTGTGGGGGGCGGGGTTATCGGTCTGGAACTGGGCTCGGTATACGCCCGCCTGGGCAGCAAGGTCTCAGTGGTCGAATACACCGACGCCATCATCCCGACCATGGACCGCACCATGGGCAAGGAGCTGCTGCGCTCCCTGAAAAAGCAGGGCCTGGAATTTTACCTCTCGCATAGGGTGACGGCCGTGGAGCGGACCGGCGACACGGTCACGCTCACGGCCCAGGGCGGCCCGAGCGCCGAGCTCAAGCTGGAAGGCGACTACTGCCTGGTGTCGGTGGGCCGCCGGCCCTACACCGAGGGGCTAAACCTGGCCGCGGCCGGCGTGGAGCTGGACGAGAAGGGCCGGGTGAAAGTCAACGAGGACCTGCAGACGTCCGTGCCCGGCATCTGGGCCATTGGCGACGTGGTGCGCGGGGCCATGCTGGCCCACAAGGCCTCCGACGAGGGCGTGTATGTAGCCGAGCTCATTGCCGGCAAGGCCCCGGAGGTGAACTACCTGCTCATTCCGGGTGTGGTCTACACCTGGCCCGAAGTGGCCAGCGTGGGCTACACCGAAGAGCAGCTCAAAGAGCAGGGCAAAGCCTACAAAGTGGGGACTTTCCCCTACTCGGCCTCCGGCCGGGCGCTGGCCGGGGCCGACACCGAAGGGTTGGTGAAGGTGCTCACCGACGCGCAGACCGACGAGATTCTGGGCGTGCACATGATTGGCGCGCGCACGGCCGACATCATCGCCGAAGCTGTGGGCATCATGCACTTCCGCGGCGCGGCCGAGGACGTGGGCCTGATGTCGCACGCCCACCCCACCTACGCCGAAGCCTTCAAGGAAGCCTGTCTCAACGCGGCCGGTATCGGGGCCCTGAACATGTAATGACTCACCATGACACTGCTGCTTTCCGTTGCCCCGCCCGTCACCCCCTCCTGGACCCAGGTGCTGCTCTACGCGCTGGTGCCCGCCGCCGTGATGGTGGTGGGCGCCGTGGTGGCCGTTCTGCGCCCACCCGGGGCGGCCATCCGCAGTGCCATTCTGCACTTTGCCGCCGGCGTGGTGTTTTCCGTGGTGGCCGTCGAGCTGCTACCCGACATCGTGGCCCGGCACCGGCCGCTGGAAGTCGGCTTGGGCTTCGCCATTGGGGTCGGGGTGATGCTGGCCCTGCGTTCCTTTACCCGCAAGGCAGCCGAAAAGGAAAAAGCCCTGCCCACGCCGGCCCTGCCGCCCGGGGTGCTGTGGGCTTCCCAAACCGCGCCGGACGAGGTAGCCAGTTCCGGCACGCTGCCGATGGGCCTGCTCACCGGGGTCGGCATTGACATTCTCATCGACGGGCTGCTGCTGGGCATCGGCTTTGCCGCCGGGGCAGAAGAAGGTATGCTGCTGGCCATTGCCCTCACCATTGAAGTATTGTCGCTGGGCTTGGCCACGGCCGTGGAGCTGCGCCAGGATGGACAGGGCAAAGCCCGCACCGTGGGCATCGTGGCCGCACTTTCGGCCCTGCTGGTCGTGGGGGCCGGCGTGGGCATCACCGTGCTCAAGGGGGCCTCCGACAACGTGATGGAACTGGTGCTCTCCTTTGGCCTGGCCGCGCTGCTGTTTTGGTGACGGAAGAGCTGCTGACCGAGGCCCACGAGGAACCGGAGTCGCCCTGGCTGACCTCGGCCTTCTTCCTGGGTTTTCTCCTGTTTCTACTTCTGGGCATGCTCGTGTAGCCGGCCCTTTTTACTTGCCTACTATGGATTCGCACAAGCTTCTTATCGAACTCACCCTGTTGCCGGCGGGCCGGCATATTGCCTTTTCTAAAGAAGTGCTGGAAAAGGTGCACGTGTACCGCCGGGTAGGGACAGCCGGGGACGCCTGGCAGCAAGTGGCCACCAACGCCCGTTCGCCTTTTATCGACACGGAAGCGTTTCCGGCCGGCACCACGCTGGAGTACCACGTGCAGCACTTCAATCAGCAGGATGCCTTTGAGGGGCACAGCAACATCGTGCGCACGACCCTGTAGCCCTGGGGCCCGCATTTTTCACATTTCCGTCACTCCTTGGCTCGGGCCCAGGCGGTGATAAGCTACTTCGCTCGCTGCATGATACCTCGTTTCGTTGTGGGTGTGCTCACGTTGCTGCTGCTGGGCGCGTGCCGGGAGTCGACGCCGGAAACGCCGGTGCACACGGCCGACACGCACCAGCGCCATCCGGCCCCGGCCCAACCCGAACTCAGCTCCGCACCAGCCGTGGCCGCCCGGGCGCAGCAGCGCCTGCGCACGGTGGCCCGCTCAGGCAACATCGACCACGACGTGGCCTCGCTGCTGCTGGAGCATCACCGCGGGGCCCAGCAGCTGGTTGCCGTGGAACAGGCCACGGGACGGGATGCGGACTTGCGGGCGCTGGCCGATTCGCTGCGCCGGGAGTGGCAGCAGGAAAGTCTGGCGCTGGGCCGGCTCGCGAGCCGCACCCACGACAAGGCCTCCGAAGAAAACACCCGCTTCTACCAGGAATTTTCCCGCGACGTACAGGCGGCCTGCGATTCGGCGGCCCGGTACTCCCGCCCGCCGACGGGCAACCCGGACGCCGACTTTGCCGCGGCCCTCTCCGCCCACCTGCGCACCGGCCTGCTGCTGGTGCAGGAGGGCATCGCCCACGGCAGCGACCCGCCCCTGATTGCCCTGGCCCACCGCTTTCACCACGACCAGCTCCGGCACCTGCGGCAGGTGCAGGCCTGGACTTCCGCTCACGCTTCTCCCACCAAGCACTGACCCCATGCGCTTTACCGACAAAATATGCCTCGTCACCGGCGGCGGCTCCGGCATCGGCCGGGCGGCCTGCCTGCAGCTGGCAACTGAAGGCGGCACCGTCGTGGTCCTGGACCGCGACGAAACCACGGCCCAGCAGACCGTGGCCCTGATTGAAAAAGGCGGCGGTCAGGCCCGGGCCATCCGGGTTGATTTGGGCCTGGTGGCCGAGATAGAAGCGGCCATGGGTACCGTAGTAGCCGCCTACGGCCGGGTGGATGTGCTGGTCAACAACGCGGCCATGATGACCTTCAAGCCCCTCACCGAACTGGCGGTAGCGGAGTGGGACCTGGTTATGGCCGTGAATTTGCGGGCCGTTTTCCTGCTCAGCAAACTGTGCCTGCCCCACATGCAGGGCGGGGCCATTGTCAACATCAGTTCGGTGCACGCGCAGGAAACCACGGCCAACGTGATTCCCTACGCGGCCAGCAAAGGCGCCCTGGAGGCCTTCACCCGGGGCATGAGCCAGGAATATCCGGCCGCTCACGTGCGCACCAACTGCGTGGCCCCCGGAGCCGTGGACACGCCCATGCTGTGGAACAACCCGAACGTGAAAAGCGGCAAGGAGAAGATTGAGGGCGAGGTTGGCCACCCCGCAGACATTGCCGGCGCCATCTGCTACCTGGCCTCGGCCGATGCCCATTACATCAACGGTACTACCCTGGTCGTGGACGGTGGCCGGCTCAGCATCCTGTAACCGCCTCCCCGCACGCACTTTTCCATTTCCGTTTAATCTGACCCCCAAGCCCATGAGCGCCTTCATGTTTGCCACAGGCATCGAAAACAGCTACCCCACCATCCGGCTGCCCGACGGGACGATGCAGCGGGTGGACGAGCTGGAGAAAACCGGCCATTACGAGCGCTGGCGCGAAGACTTCGCCCTGGTCAAGGAAATGGGCATTGAGTTTCTGCGCTACGGCCCGCCCTACTACCGGGTGCACACCGGGCCGGGCCTCTACGACTGGGCCTTTACCGACGAGACCTTCGGCGCCCTGCGCGAGCTGGGCATCACGCCCCTGGTGGACTTGCTGCACTTCGGCCTGCCCGACTGGCTGGGCAACTTCCAGAACCCGGAGTTCCCGGAGCACTTCGCTGCCTACGCCGGGGCGTTTGCCGCCCGGTTCCCGGACCTGCAGTTCTACACCCCCATCAACGAAATCTTTGTCACCACCATGTTTTCGGCCCAGTACGGCTGGTGGAACGAGTGCCTGGCCAGCGACCAGGCTTTCGTGACGGCCCTCAAGCACGTGTGCCGGGCGGGTGTGCTGGCCATGCAGGCCATCCTGGCCGTGCAGCCGGGAGCCACCTTCATCCAGAGCGAGTCGGCCGAGTACTTCCACCCCGAAACGCCGGCTGCCCGCCCCCTGGCTAACTTTCTCAATCAGAAGCGCTTCCTGAGCCTGGATTTAACCTACGGCTACCCCGTGAGCGTGGTCATGTACGAATTCCTGCTCAAAAACGGCATGACGGACGCCGAGTACCACTGGTTTGACGACCAGCACATCAAGGCCAAGTGCATCATGGGCACGGACTACTACCGCACCAACGAGCGCATGGTGCGCGAAGACGGCAGTACCTACCCCGCCGGCGACGTGTTCGGCTACTACGTCATCGCCAAGCAGTACTACGACCGCTACCGCATGCCGCTGATGCACACCGAAACCAACCTGTGGGAGCCCGACGCCGTGAACTGGCTGTGGCGGCAGTGGGCCAATGCCTACCGCCTCAAGCAGGACGGCATTCCGCTGGTGGGTTTCACGTGGTATTCGCTGCTCGACCAGGTGGACTGGGACACGGCCCTGCGCGAAAACAATGGGCGCGTCAACCCGCTAGGCCTCTACGACCTCGACCGCAAGCAGCGGCCCGTGGGCCGGGCCTACCAGCGCCTGATTGCCCAGTGGAAAGACGTGCTGGTGGACGAGAGCTACGGCGTGCACATCAACTACTAACTCACTTCTTTCATTGACCGGCACGTTGGCCGGCGGATTCTTTTGTCATGCCTTTTGCCCGGTTTTTTGCCCACCGTCACCTGCAGCACCACTTACTCAACCTCACGGCGCCCCAGCGCCTGCTGCTGGCCGCGGGGGGCGCGGGCACGGGGTGGGCGCTGCTGCCCGGCACCCTGCTGCCGGCCACCCGGCTGGTGGCCACCTGGAACCTGTTCTGTCTGTGCATCCTGGCCCTGCTCTGGGCCGGTACCCGCCGGGCCGATGCCGCCCACATTCGCCGCATGGCCAACCGCCAGGACCCCGGGCGGACGTGGACCTTCGTGGCGGTGCTGGTCGGCAGCGCGGCCTCGCTGCTGGCCGTGGTGATGCTGCTGAGCAACCTGCCCAACCTGAGCCGGCGGGAGGTCGCCTACCACGTGCTGCTTTCGGCCGGAGCCGTAGTGGGGGCCTGGCTGCTGGTGCATTCGGTATTTGCCCTGCGCTATGCTCACGTGTACTTCAGCGAGGATACCTCCACCGACCCGCCCGATAACCTGGGCGGACTGGACTTTCCGGGCGCCCCCCCGTCCTCCTACTGGGACTTCGCCTATTTCGCCTTTGTCGTGGGTTCCACCGCTCAGACGGCCGATGTGGACGTCTCCTCTACCCGCATGCGGCGCCTGGTGATGCTGCACGGGCTGCTGGCCTTTGCCTTCAATACCAGCATCGTGGCGTTGACCATCAACCTGCTGGCTGGCATCCTGTAGTCAGCCCTATCGCCGGCGCTTTGGTTAACCGTCCGCTACTTTATCCGCTCATTTTCATCTTGCATGTACGTTCAAAAACACATCCACTGGCGCGTTATCTGGGACTACTCCTGGAAAGACCTGCTGATTTTTTTTGTCTATGATTTAAGCCTGGCCGTTCTGCACGGGCCCCTGAAGATGACCTGGCTGGACGTGCCCTGGCAGCTGGTAAGCATCCTGGGCGTGGCCGTGTCGTTCTACGTGGGCTTTAAAAACAGCAGCTCCTACAACCGTTTCAACGAGGCCCGGCAGCTGTGGGGCGGCATTGTCAACCGCAGCCGCAGCTGGGCCATGCTGGTGCTGGCCAACACCCAGCCGGCGCGCAGCACCTTGACGCCTGAACAGGTTAGCGCCCAGCACCGGCTGGTGAAGCGACAGATTGCCTGGGTAAATGCCATGCGTCTGCACCTGCGCCGCCAGCCCCAGCGCTGGAACGAGGACGTCGCCCCTTTCCTGGACCCGGCCGAATCCGCCTACCTGCGCGCGACGGCCAACCCACCGGCCCAGCTGCTGCTGCTGCAAACCCAGGCCCTGCGCGACGCGGAAGGGCTTTTCGACCCGCTGCAGCACCGCACACTGGTGGAAGACCTGCGGGAGATGACCAACCTGCAGGGCGGCTGCGAGCGGATTAAGAACACGCCCTTTCCGCGTCAGTATGCCTTTTCCAGCATTGTCTTCGTCTGGCTTTTCGTGGCCCTGCTGCCGCTGGGCGTCCAGGGCGAGTTCGAGAAGCTCGGCCACGGCCACTACTGGCTAACGGTACCCTTTTCCATGCTGGTGTCCTGGGTGTTCGTTACCATCGAGC
The DNA here is from genome assembly GCF_004167665.1 of Hymenobacter persicinus. Classification (GTDB taxonomy): domain Bacteria; phylum Bacteroidota; class Bacteroidia; order Cytophagales; family Hymenobacteraceae; genus Hymenobacter; species Hymenobacter persicinus. Next base: position 62,486 of record NZ_SEWE01000001.1, read on the forward strand.
TGGTGGGCCATATCAGCGAAAACCCGATTGAAAACAAGATGAACGACGTGCCCATGACAGCGCTGTGCCGTACCATCGAAATCGACCTGCGCCAGATGCTGGGCGAAACGAACCTGCCCGCACCCATGCAGCCCCACAACGGTGTGCTATACTAAGGCTGGGGGAGCCGGCAGCGGGGATAAAGTAAAGGTGTTGGCCTAAAGCATGACATCAAACCGTTTTAAACCCCGGGCCATGACGTCCCCTTGGGTACATGGCTCCGCCTTCCTCAACGCTACTTCCGCTACTGCGTAAGCGCATTTACATTTTCCTCCACTGAATCCTGACCCTCATGGCTGACCATCCCGAAGAGCACCAGAAAATCATTGAGGCCCACGAAAAAGCCGCGCACTACTTTGAGCACGCCCTGCAAAATCACCGGGCGGCGGCTGAGCACCTCAAAAAAGGCGACCACGAGAAGGCCGCCCACCACGGCTACACCGCCTACGGATTTGCCTCCCATGCGCAGAAGCATGCCGAAGAGGCCGCTTTGCACCACTCGCATGAGCACGGCCACAACGAGCCGCTGCATGCCCATGAACAGGGCGGCCAGCAATAGCCGAGCGTGAAACCGCCCGCCTCAGAAAAGAGGCGGGCGGTTTTAGTTTTTAGCCATTGCTATCGACGTCTCAACCACTAGGATTTTTTGTTTATGGCGCGTCTCTGCCCCGCTTCGCTTCCATTCGTTTGCTTACTTTCCGCGCTGGCGTTGAGCGGCTGCGACCCAAAACCGGCCCCGCAGGCTACAAAACCCACGCCTCTGCCGCCCCCGGCGCATGGGGACGCCCGCGAGCCGGTAACCCACGCCGACCCACCCGGAGAGCCAGCCACGGTGCGTGGCATCGTGGCGGCACTGCGCGACGAGGTACTCAACAACAACTCGGTTGAAAACCCCGACCACGTCTTCATCCATCTGCTAGAAGTGTACCACCACAGTGGCTTGGACCTGGCGCAGGCGCAACTGCGGCGCGGCAAAGAGGCGGCACTGCGCCTGGCAGCTGATACGTTGCGTCACCGCAGCCAGCGTAATTTAAAACAGCTCGAAGCCCTGCACTTAAATCAGCACAGCCCGGGGGCCGACTTCCGCGCGACTTCTCCGGCCCAGGTGCGGGCCTTGCAGCAGGCTTTGCAACGGGTCCGGCGCATACTGGCTACCCCGGTGAAAGCGGGCAATCCAGACCAGGAGTTTGCAGCCCTGACGGCCTTGTATTACCAAAGTGGGTTGCTCCTGGCCCGGACCGAGTTGCGCTACGGCCGGGAAGCCAGGCAAAAAGCTCTGGCCAAGCAATGGTCGGAGGCGCAGCAGCGCGAGTTGCGGGCGCTAAATGCCTGGAAATAGATGGGAGCTCAACAGTAAAATAGAACGGGTCGTAGCAATACGCGGCGCGGTATTACGCAGAGAAATTTAAGATAGGCCAGCGAGCGACTTTCCACAGCGGAGCATGCAACGCAAATAGGTAGTCTCGTGTTGAGGCCGCATGTGTGAACACCATAAGCCTGCTCTGAAACTCCAACGCCTGGGCATCTACCTGGTGGTGGGTGTTTTGGTTTTATTAAGCCAGCTGTACGGCCAGTAAGATGGTCCGGAATCGGTTCGGCAACGCATCTTTCATTACCCATTGCTGTGACCGTACGCTCACCTTTACTTCACTGTCTCTGATGCGCTTAGTGGGCATGCCGATGCTCGCAACACCCCTTGCGGCCGCAACGCAACGTGCGTGTGCTGCGCCGCTCTAAGCCCTGCCGGCCGATACGTTACTCGTCCTGACCCGCCGCCCCTCGCTACCGCGCCGCTCACTGGGCCGCGCAGCCAGCCGGTCAGCGGGTGCTGGTTCGCGCGGGACTGTTCACTGCCGGGGTGTTGACTTCGCGCCGCGTAGCGGTGGTCAACTCGGACAAAGAAGTGCGCGAAGAGTTGGGCGAGCACGTGGTGCCAGTTCGCCCTACCATTGACGACGAGCTACGCCACGTGCCAGTGGCCCCGGGCCTTGGTTTAGTTGGGACGAAAGGTCAGCACAGCACCGTCAATCAGGCTTTGCTGTTTGCCCTTATCTATACCATCAACAACACGCTGACCAGTAATGTATAAAACCTGACCCACGTGGAATGTTGGTCAAGGTCCCGCCCTACTACCAGGCTGGTGCAGCCAGCTTGACTGTTGTACTCGTACTACGCTGAATAGCCGGGTAGGGGCTAGCGGCGCGTTAGAACAATAAACTTCTGGCCCGGCAGCAACCCCATAAAGCGGGCCGTCACGGCTTGCCGGGGCGCATCACCCCGGCTCACCTTCAAGGCGGGCCACAATCCGAACCAGCTGTTGCTCCATACCATCTCGGTCTGGGTAACCGACGCCAGCGCTTGGGCGTGCGCTTTTATCTGAGCATAGGCCGACGGCGTCAGCCGGGCCGTAACCTGGTAGAGGTTAAAGGACGGCTTTTCGAAGGTGGCGGTCAACTGAAAGCCGGCTCCCTTCAGAATGAGAAACTTGCGCCCCAGCCGGTCAGGCTCTTTGCGGGTAGCGTACACAAAAGGCTTAAGGCGACTGGCCACCACCACCTCCGGCATGTCCTTGGCCAACAGCAGTTCTACCAGCAAGTCAAAAAGCTGAACGGGTGATTTCTCGATGGGGGATTTGCTCATGGGTAAGGGTGTGGGGAGGCAGCGTGCGCAAGCTACGTACTTGCTCGTTTCCGGAAACCCGCAGCTGGGCCGGGCACGGCCGCACAGTGGTGCGCTTTTTGAATTAGGGCACTGGGATATACTTCCCGGTTAACCCGACTGCTATGGAAAAGCTTAGCGTTGTTCATCGCCTGCGGCGGCGCGACGGACCCCGGCCCGCTGCCCGCTGGGCTCTGCCCTTCCTGCTGGCGTTGTTTCTGGCTATGCCGCTGGCTGGCCCCGTCCTGACGTCCGTAGCGCGCCCGGAGCATCCGCTACCACGGCCACGGCCGGCACCTACCCCGATTCTGACTTCCGGGCATGTGGCCGGGTTTGACGCGCAGTTGCGGGCGCGCTACGCCAGCCTGGGGGCTGAGCAGCAGGGCCTGCGCTTCGCCGTGTTTGAGCAGGCGTTGACCGGCTTTCTGAACCTGCGTCAGCAGGGCAAGGTACCCACCCGGCAGCAGCGCCTAGCCGTCATTGACTTTGACTTGCCCTCCACTGAGAAGCGCCTCTGGGTGCTGGACCTAGTCGCCAATCAGGTGCTGTACCGCTCGCTGGTGGCGCACGGCAACAACTCCGGCCAGCTCGAAGCTACCCGGTTTTCCAACCTTAACGGGAGCAATGCCAGCAGCCTGGGCTTCTACGTAACCGGCCAGGAGTACGTCGGTAAGCACGGCCGTTCCCTGCGCCTGAACGGCGTGGACCCGGGCTTTAACGACCAGGCCGCGGCCCGTGCCATCGTGGTGCACGGCGCCGACTACGTTAGCGAGGCCTTTATCAAGCAAAATGGCCGCCTCGGCCGCAGCCAGGGCTGCCCGGCCCTTCCTCTGGACTTGTATGAGCCGATTATCGATACGCTCAAGGGCGGGGCGGGCCTGTTCATGCACAAGTCCGGTGCGGGCTACTCCTCTGTCTATCTTAACGAGCAGCAGGCCAGTGCGGTGCTGCCCGGGGTTGCCCAAGTTTGGAATCAGAAGGCCACCAGTATTCCGAGTGTGTTCCAGCGGTGGGTGCGCGACCCGGTAAACTCGGGCGAAATCCACGTCAGTGAAGCTTCCAGCCGCAGGCCGGCGTAGCCTAGCCCCACAGTCCCAGTACTGGTGACCACAGTTCGGCGGATGGCGGAGGCGGGCAGCACGTAGGGATTGCGGCGGTTTAGCAAGCCGCCTTGCAGCGTGGCATTGTAGCCCACCAGGCGGCCCTCGGCCTGCACCTCGCCGTAAGCCTGCAGCCTGGGCTGCCCCGCGCGACCAGCTTTACTGTTCACCCCCAGCGAGCCAACGGTGGCCGTCCGCTGGCCCAGCCGCAGCGTGGCACCGGCGCCGGCGTAGGTTTGCAGCGTTCCCAGCGAGGCACTGGCCACGCCGTTGAGTTCAGCCACGTGCCCGAGGGCGAGCAGTTGCTGTTCTATTCGGCCTTCATAACCCAGCACGACGTCGGTTTGCACCTGGTAATCCCAGCCGCGGGGCGTGGGGGCACCCAGCAACTCGTGAAACTTGGTTTGAAATCCCTTGGCCCCGGCCACCGGCCCCAGAATGCCCACGTTCAAGGCGGTGGTCATGCGTCGGCGCCGGGCGGACTGACTGGCCACCCGAAACAAGTCGGCGTAGATATAGGAGGCATAAGGCCGGTCTCCCAGGCGAATAAATGGGTCTTGGATGCGCAAGGGGGTAAATCCATCGTAGTGCAGCCGTATCCCGTGGTGCAAGGTGCTGCCCACAAGTACCGGCCCCAAAATCCGATTCACTGGAGAGTGCCGCAGGCCCGGGCTTACCAGCAGCAGCGTCATGCCCTGCGTGTAATAGTAATCGGTCCGCAGGAAGGCATCGTTGGCAAAAGAATACCCGAGCAACCGGTCCGAACTCACGCGGGTACTGTCCATAGGCGACTGGGCTGAGGCAGCTAATGAATTCAACCCCAGAAGCATTATTAACCCGAGAAGACAACGCATCATGGCTGAGATTATGGAACGGTAACTATACTTACGCCACAGCCCCTGGTGTTGGGTTGCCGGTTCCAAGCCGAGTTCGGTCTATACGCTGCTTGGTGGGACGGGCAAGCCGTTGCTTAGAGCGCAGCTAAGGCACAAGGTCTTTTTCCCATATCTACAACCATATTTTTTTCCGCTGCTGCCCGGCCCTGTACTGCCAGACCAAGCTTTCGTTACTGGCCGGATGGCGTACAAAACAACCGAAACCGGCCTCGTGGCCCAGGCGCTTGGCTGGACTTCTCGTATTCCTCCTGCTGGGCCACCTACTCCTTCGTTTCGCAATATGCATACCGCTAAAATAGACCTGACTCTGGAGCCCGCGGGCCGCCACCTCGCGTTTTCCAAAGACCTGCTGGAAGTTGCCCACGTGTTCCGGCGCGTCGGCGAAGCCTCCTCCTGGCAGCGGGTGGCCGTCAACGCCCGCTCGCCTTACCTCGATACCGACGCTTTTGTGCCGGGCACTCTGCTGGAATACTACGTGCAGCACGAAACCCAGCAGGGCGAGCCCGAAGCCCGAAGCCACGTGGTGAGCACCACCGTGGCCTGAGAAGGTTCCTGCGGTAGCAGAAGGCCCGTGCTGCCCTATGCGCATTCTCTAGGCAGGCAGCATCAGTTCGTCCAGCCGGGCCACGTTCCGCAAATAGCTGCGCAGCTGCGGATTCATCACCAGCGTAACCGCCTGACCATCGTGGCTGCGGGACTACCTAACGGCCCTGCTTCAGCCTTCCTTGCCCGACCAGGCCCTGGCGAATGTACCGGCGGCGTTGCTTGCCAACCTGGAGGCGTATCTGGTCGGCAAAACGTCGTACCAGGATGAGACCGGCCAGCGCTGGATTTACGCGGCCGACCTAACTGCCTGGGCTAGTGACCTTATTTACGGAGCGGGGATGGCGGTTGCCTTACCGCTGGCCACGGTCGACCCAGCCGACTTCCGGGCGGTGACGTTAAAGCTGGCCCCCTGAGTTACGTGAGTTGCCGGTGCACGAGGCCAATGGCGGCGGTGCGGTCCTCGCTCATGCCGGCCGTAGCGGCAAACTCCGGCCACCGCGCCACGTGCGTCAGCACCTCGTCGATGAGTTCGTCCGCCCCGCGGATGTTCATTTCCCGGGCCACCGCCCGCAGGTCGGCGCGGGTAAAGCCGTCGCGCTTGCCGTTCAGGGACATCTGGTGCTGATTGGTCCAGCGGTTGCCGGGCTGGTAGGCGTAGGCCACGTCGTAGGCCGGCGCCAGCTGCCACTGGCCCGCTTGATTCATCAAAAACGAGATGTTCTTGGTGTGGTCGTCTTGGTTGCGGGCCACCACGTTGAACACCATCCGCCGGAAGAACTGCTCGGCCGCCGTGTAAGGCAGCCGCAGGTCGCGCATCACTTGAAATGCCTGCTCGTAGGAATAGGCGGCGGGCTGGTTGTAGTCGTAGTGCGCCAGCGCGCACAGGGTCTGCGCGTGGATTTTCTCTCCCTCAGGCGTCCGGTCAAAGCGCCGCGTCATGAAGTGGGCCCGCGGCCCTTCTGTGTAGAGGCGGCACTCGCTCATCTGCAGGCCGCTGGCCGTGGCCATGAGGTAGTAGGCGTACTCCAGCCGGCCAAAGTCCTGGGGGTCGGTCAGGGCCAGGTCGCGTACCCCGTCGAGTTTGAGCAGCCAGTAGCCGAAGCCGGGCGGGGCCTTCACCTGGCCCGAGCGCACTTCGCCGCTTTCCTCGTTGAAGGCAATAATGGCCTTGGGCCGGGCCCCGCCCGCCGAGGTACCCACGGCCAGCAGGGCCGCCAGCCCCTCGGCCGCCTCGTCGCGCAGGTTGACGTGGAAGGCCTCGCGCTGGCCCACTACCTGCTGCGCCAGCTCCACCAGGGCGGCTACTTCCAGTGATTCGGCACCCACCCCGGCCACGTTGCCCACCTGGGGCTCGAACTCCAGCGCCCCCATGCCGCGGTTGGCAATGTAGCACAAGCGTTCCACCGGCGAGAAGTCCGCGGGGGCGCGGCCCTGCGTGGCCAGCCAGGCGTCGATGAGTTGGTTTCCAAACCGGTCCGGCAGCGCATCGGCCAGCAGCCCGGGCAGGCCGTGGTAGGTGTCGGGGTTCAGGCGGGGAAACGCGTACACCTGGCCTGCGCGGGTGGGTAGCGGCATCTGCAGCGGGGCCACGTTCAGGCCGGATTTGACAAAGCCCGGGTCGTAGGCAAAGGTGGCCAGCGACCGGGCCGCATCCCACCGTACGACGCCGACTTCCTGCCCCCACAAGCGAACAAAAGCGAGGTCTACCATTCAGCAGGCGGGGGTGGGGGCGGAGTGGATGAAGCCGGCGACGCGTTGCGGCGCTGCTTTTTGGCGAGGCGGGCCAGGGCCAGGGGACTGATTTCGGCTTTGGTTACCAGGGTATCCAGCAAATCGAGCTGCTCCAGCGTGCGCAGCAGCTGCACGAAGGTGAGCAGCGAGGTGGGCCGGCCATGCTCAATCTGGCTCAAGGTGGCCCGGTCGATGCCGGCTGCCTCCGCTACTGCTTGCTGGGACTGGTTGCGGTTAAGCCGAATCTGGCGCAGGCTGCTGCCCAGTTCGCGCAGGATGGCCAAGTCGGAAAGGGAGTACCAATTCATGTTGTATAGACGCAACAAAGATGGCCAAATATACCACGTTTGTTGCGTTTGCACAACATAAATACAGCCATCGCCAGAATTGGCTCAAGGCCTAACTTAGCAACACACGCCTGTTAAAGTCGAAAGCCGGAAATAGCTCACAACGAGGTCGGCGGTATCACACCGGGCCGGTTACAGCAGGCGGGCATTGACGGCAAACAGCTTCGCCAAAGCCGGCGTCACGTTTTTGATAAGCGCGTGGGCCGGATTGCCGGCCACCGGGTCGTGGACGCAGGGGCAGTTCTGGTCCAGTGGAACTTTGGCCAGCAGCAGCGCGCCGGTGTGCGTGGCCGGGTTGGCAATGGCCTGCTCCAACGAAGTCAGTCCCAGAATATCAACCGAGAGGCCATCTTCGCCGCTGCGCATTTTGAAGGCCGCGCTGGTGGGTCGGCGCACGCCGTCCGGGGTGATTTTAAAGAACTGGGGCTGCAGGATGATGCGGCGAAGCAACTCGTCCTCGGGGGTTATCTGGTGCACGCTCATGTACGGCTGGCCGGGGGCGTGATGAAATGCCGCAGGGCCGCAAACAGCGACGGGTAGGAGCCCAGGACGGTGCCGTCCGGGGTGAAGAGCAGGTAGTCCTCGGTCCCGTCGGGGTGCACCTCGATTTCCATGGACGCCGCGTCCCGGTCCAGTTCGACCTGCACGCCGCCGTCGCGCATGGGAAACACGTGCACGCTCACAGCCGGCGCGTACACCAGCTGCAGGGAAAGCGCCTCCAACAACTGCCGGGCGCGTTCGAGCGCGCCGGGCTCGATGGGCAGCGCGCCGTAGGTGTCCCAATCCGCCGCCAGGGCCCGGAACGAGTCCAGTTGAGCCGCCAGTTTGGGAATCAACATCCCCAGGCCCGTGGCCGGGTTCCGCCTGGTTTTGGTGGCCAAGGTTTCCAGGGTGATGAACAGGGCAAACTTGTTGCTCACCCCCCGGGCGCTCTTGCGGTTGGTGCGCTCGTTGCGCACGAACTCGTCCGCGTCCATGGCCCACATGTCGATGCCCTTCACCGACGGCGAGCCGCTGCGGACAATGGCCTTGCGCATGGTTAATTCCTGGGGTTCCAGGGGAGGAAGTTATACCGCACGAAATTCGTACGAGGCTAATTTTAAAATCATGGTCAGTACGAGAAAGACGTTTTCGACGCCGTACTCGTCGTCGTCCATCAGGCCGTGGGCCACGCGGTTGCGCAAGTTATAGCCGGCCTTCTCACTGAGGAAAAACTTGATGAAGAACCGGTCGTCCTCTTCGAGTTTCCCTTTCAGGTCCGCCAGCAGTTCATCCAGCAGTTTCTCCATGGTCACGTCCGTGTTCTCGCGCATCTTGAAGGTGGGCAGGCGCAGCTGCACGCAGATGTAGCGCAGCAGGTACTCCACTTTCAAGGTAAGCGAATCCGTGCTGGCGATAAAGTCGGGTTCGTAGTCTGGGTCCTGCCGCCAGGCTTCCAGCTCGTGGAACAGCAGGCGCACCCCGGACATGACCAGGCGCAGCGGCTGGGTCTGGGTTTGCTGGCCGCTGGACTCCACCAGCCGGGGCTGGCCCAGCCAGCTGCGCTGCAGGAACTCCTGCACGGCGTCGGCCGTCAGCTTGCGGGCCTTGAAGGCTTCCAGCATCAGCTTGACCAGCGTCTGGGTGGAGAGTTGCGCCAGCAGGCTGTAGGTGTTCAAAAACTGGAACTGCTCCTTTTCTTCTTCGGTGTAAAAGGTTTGGACCGTGTTGCCGTGCTTGTCCTCCAGGCTCTTGGGCAGCATGTCCATGAACGAGTCCCGCTGGGCCTGGGCCGCCTCGCTGACCCGGTCCAGGCTGTGAAACATGGGAGTCAGGCACAGCTCGGCGATGATGCCCTGGGCGTCTTTTGACCGCACGACTTCCGCGATGTACTCCATCAGCGCCCGCGTCGCTTCGTCCGGCATCTGGGTGCGGGTCTGGGTCAGGGCGAAGCGCGTGCGCAAGCGCTGGTATTCCAGCTCCAAGCGCCGGCTGTTCTCCTCGTCCTTCAGCTGCCGGTAAATGCGCAGGGCGCGTTCGGTGAAGGCCACGGCGGTCATGTTGTGCTGCACCTCGGCCTCCTGGGCCAGGGCTTCGAGCTGCTGGGCCTGAAAAAACGACCACCGCGCCCGTTCGCGTCCGGCTTTGCCGGCCAGTTCGGATGCTTCCGCGGCCAGCTCAATGGCCCCGTGCCGGTAGGTTTGCGCCAGTTGCTGCACCCCACGCCAGTCCTGCTCCAGCAGGGCATCGGCCTGCTCGGGCGCGGTCAGGGCGCGGTAGTACTCCGTGAACAGCTCCGTAATGGCGCTCAGTACCCGCAGCGTAGCCCGGTTGTCCAGGGGCCAGGTGGTGTGCAGCGCTACCAGGTATTGGACGATTTCGCCCAGCAGCTGCGCCACGGAAGCGTCGTTTTTTCGCGTGTTGGCCAGCTGAAACGCCTTGCGCAGCGCCTCCAGAGCGTGCAGGGCGTAGTGGGTTCGTTCTCCGCCGACGCGGTGCTTCTCGACGTAGCCCACGCCCAACTGAAACAGGGTGGCCGCCAGCTCCCGCACCTGCTCGTTGGTGCGCAGGTGTTTGCGCAAGTACAGAAACAAGCCGTATTCGCTCTTCAAGTACAGATTTGGAGTTTCCTGGTAGCGCCGGCGCACGTACGCGTATTCGGGCTCGGCGTACCCGGACGTATCGGGCCAGCCCACTTCGTGCTCAACTCCCTGCTCATCCTTGCGCGTACCGCTGATTTGGTAGCCGACGCCCCTATCCAGCTGCTTGCTGGCCGCCAGTACTTCCTGTTCAACCCGGGCCCACCGGGCCCCGTCGGCATCCCCCGCTTCCGCCAGCTGGACGGCCAACTCGCCCAGCCGCGCCGTTAGCGCGTGGGTGTCCCGAACATCTTCGCTGGCGGTATCAAGGTAGCGGAGGTAACTCTGAAGGTCTTGCATGGAATGAATTTCCCGGGACTCGATTAACAACCTGGCGGGCAGAATTGCTCCAAGTACGGCACTGCGGAGAAAGTACGCTATTTTTCACGGCCGTCCCCGGCCGCCAAGCCCCACGTACGCCCTTGCCAAGCCCATTACTGCGCATCCGGGCGGGCGCCTGATTCGCTGCCAGCGAGTACTTCCGGAAGCTTCCGGAAGCTTCCGGAAGGGCTAGAACCACCATGCTCTGCGCAAGGGCCAACTAGCACGTTGCTCTAGTGGCCTGGCGAAATGGCTGCTAAGTAGCCGGGCCGGCCTCCTAAACGCCCTTCGCAATCTTGCGCATGGCAGCCGGCGAGTCGCCAAACTTGCACAGCGCCTCGCAGTGCTGGCTTAACTCGGAAAACAGAATGTAGTGGATGGTCGCGCCAGCGGCGCGGATGGCGGGGCGCGAGAGCTGCGCCTGCACTTCTTTCTCGCGGGCATCGGGCACGACCAGGTATAAAGCCGTCTCATGCTCGGGCATGGAGAAGGCCAAGTCCGTCAGGCGCAGAATGCCCGAGTAGATGCTGGTGCTCTTTTCCACTTCGAAAGCGGCCACCACCCGGTTGGTGCCGGGCGCAAACCACACGATGTCAATCAGACGGATGGTGCTGGCCACGTCGGCCGGCACGGGCAGCTCGGGGTGCTGGTCGAGGCAGTGAAACGAAAGCTTCTGGCCCCCGCAGAGCCGGTTGCGGTCGTTGATGGCCGTGGTCACGTCGCAGCCCAGCGCCTTGCCGATGCGCAGCAGGTGGTGCTGCATCTGGGTGTGCTGGTTCTGCTCCTGGGCCTCGGTTTGTACCTCCTGGTGGCGCTTGCGGGCCTGCTGCTGGTACTTGTCGCGCTCTTCTTCCGTGGTGAACTGCTGGTCGCCGGCAATCATCTTTTTCACGCCCACGTCGAAGAGCAGGCCGGCCAGCGCACCGTAGTCCAGACTCAGGTGCTGGCGGTGCGTCAGGTTCAAATCACGCAGCTGCTCGCGCATGCGCAGGTACTCGGGCCAGGAGCCCAGCTTGATTTTCTGGCCAAACAGGGCGTTGAAGCCGTTGACGATGGCCGTGTTGCAGGGCGGCATCAAGGTCGGGTGCAGGAAATACAGGATGCTGGCCACGGCCGGGCCCAGCCCCTTGATTTTGCGGCGGTCAAGTAGCTCGATTTCCTTGAGCAGCTGCTGCTCGGTGGTGGCGGCCAGGCAGCTTTCCAGAAACTGCCCGAAGGCCCGCTTGTTGTCCTCGTGCTCGTAGATGTCGGGGATACGCAGCTTGGGCTTCCAGTAGAAGGGGTGGGCCGCGCCCTGAAACACCTGCTTTTGCTCGCTGATGACGCTGAGCACGAATTCGAGCGAGGTGCCCTTAAAATCGTTGCCGAAGCTGCCCGATTTGATGTCCTTGACTACCTGTTGCACCCCGCGCCGGATGGAGCGGAAGGCCTTCAGGCGCTCCTCGTTGTTGATGAACCAGGTGTTGTAGACGGACTCGGAATCGGCTTTGTATTGCTGGATAAGCGGCGGCAGAGCGGCGGACATAAAAAAGCGCAAGGTAATTAGAGCGGCTAAGATGCACAGAATTGGCGCCTGAAACACTATAAGCCTGGCTTTGGTTAGCGCCCATGATGGACTTGCCTACATCGGATGGCCGGCGGGCATTGCCATGCCGGGCATGTCCAGCATGGGCTCGCCGGGGCGCATGGACAAGTCGCCGTAGCGCGCCGCCAGCCAGTAGCCCCCGGCCAGCATGGCCAGCGTGAGCAGTGTGACGGCAGCCTTGCGCAGCCCCGATACCGGGGCGCTGCTGCCCGTGGCCATGTCCGGCATTTGCTCGGGCAGCGCCGTCATGCGGTGCCCGGCGTGTCCTGCGGCGGCGGGCATTTCGTGCTGCATCCCCGTCATGCTGGGCATGCTATGGCCCATAGGCGGGGTAGCGCTGGCTTCCGCCTGCGGCGCTCCCCCTTTGCCCAGCGCCCGCTCGGTGCCCATGCCGTGCTTGAGCTGGTTTTTCACCAGCCAGTAGTTGACCGGGTAAGAAACAACCACGCCCACCAGCGTAGCGGCCGACATAGCCGCCCAGAACCAGGGCGACGTCGCTTCCATGGCCCGCATGTCACGGCTCATCAGGATAACCATGGTGGGCAGCATGCCGGCCATCATGGCGTTCATCGACATCCACTCCGGCAGAAACGAGTGGCGCACGGCCTGTCCGTAGCTCATCTTCATCATGTCCTTCATAAACAGGGCCTGAAAAATAAACAGGCCAAAGGCAAAGCCCGCCGCGTACTCCAGCCAGATGTCCACGCCCATGCGCAGGCCGAAGTAGCCGGTCAGGGCGGCCGCCACGATGATGCCGGTGGCGTCGCCGGCCGCGCAGTGAATGGTGGAGCCCACGGCCTGCTTCCACAGGGGGGCCACAAACTGCTCGTGGGTGCCGGGCGAGGGCTCGCGGCAGGAAAACCAGTAAATGAGCAGGCCCACAGGCCCGGTGTAGAGTGTCACCAGCACCCAGCCCCACTTCATCACCTTCATTTCCGGGGTACGGGTGAACAAGTCCCAGGCCACGTAGGCCACGGACAGGGCCGTCAGGGCGAACCAACCCCATAACAGGTACTCAGGGAACAGCGGCGCGGGCATCGGATGGTTCATAGGACGAGGAGAGGGTGAGGTCAACCGGTAAGAAGCGTCAGGCGACTCAGCGGGGAAACGTGATGCCTAGTTGCCAGCACTCGGCATAGTCGAGGGCCATGTGCAGCAGAAAGCCCAGGGCCCACACCCGGCTCCGGGGCGGCACCAGCAGCAGGGCGTAGCCGCCCATGGCCCAGTAAGTGTGCAGCGGATGGTAGTTGATGCTGCACCGGCCGGCGTCGAACATGGGCGTGGCCAAGACGTGGTCCACATCCAGCAGCAGCGCCGCCGCTAAGATGAGCCAGGTTCGGCGCCAGTGCGGCCGGTAAAACAGCAGGGCCACGACACCGGGCACCAGCACGTGGAGAAACGCGTGCACCATCGGCCGCAGACAACAAGGAGGGGTAAGCAAAAAAGCGGCCCCACCGGAGCCGCCTTGCCGGGGCAGATGTGTACCCCTGGTTAGTAGGATTTGTTGGCCAACAGCCAATTCTGCAGCTCTTTGACTTCCATTTGCTGGTCCGTGATTATCTGCCGGGCCATGCTCTTGGGCGTGGCTTCGCGGCCCAGCTCCAGTTCGTCCTCGCTCATCTCGATGGCGCTGGTGTGGTGGTCAATCATGAGTTGGGCAAAGTCCTGGTCGGCGTCGCCGGTGAGCACGCGCAGGTCGTTGTTTTTGTCCATGGTTTCCATGGCCATCATGGCGCGGTCCATGAATTCCATCACCATCGGGGCGTGAGCCGGGTGGCTGGTCAGAAAGGCATTGAATTGCGTGATTTCGGCCTGCTGCGCGGTTATCATGCGCTGGGCAATGGCTTTCATCGCCGCGTTGTCGCCGGCGCTGAGCTCTTTCTGGGCCATCTTGATGGCGCCCGTGTGGTGCATGACCATCATCTTGGCGTAGTCCACGTCGGGGTCCATCGTGGCCGTCATCATGTCCATTTCTTTGCTCATGTCGTGCATGATGGTCATGAAGGCATTGTCGTTGTGGGCCTGCACCTTCAGGCCGTCGGCTTCGTCCTTGCTACACGAAGCAAGGGCACCAACGGCAAACAGGCAAGCAAGCAGGGGGAGGCGGAGGGAACGTAGCATACGGCGGGGTTTCGTTTAGGAGAAAGCAACAGCAACTGTCACCCTGACTAAACGAGGCCGCCAGGCCCCCGGTTTGCCCACGATTCGGCCGAAAACCTTGTAAAGTTTCCAGCCCGGCGCCGTTAGGAGAGGGTTTCCAGCCCCAGCCGGCCCGCGCTGCCGGGGCCCAGGGCCTGAAACGCGGAGGGCGACATGCCCGTGACCTGGCGGAACTGATTGGTCAGGTGCGCCGCGCTGCTGTAGCCCAGGCGCGCGGCCACCTCGGCCACCTTGGCGTCCTGGTAGCTGAGCAGCTCCTTGGCCCGCTCCACCTTCTGGCGGATGATGTACTTTTCCAGCGTCAGGCCCTCCCGCACCGAGAACTGGTGCGACAAGTACGCGTAGGCCCGCCCGACCCGCTCGCTGATGAAGTGGGAGTAGGTGTGAAAGGGCTGCAGCTCGGTGGGCGTGTAGTGAATCAGCTCCACCACGACGGCCTTCACCTGCTCCACCAGCTGGTCGCGCGGGTCCTCGACCAGGGCAAAGCCGTAGGCCTGCAGGGCGCTGCGCACCACGTCTTCGCGGACGGCCCCGCCGTCGGCCATCCGCACGTTGGCCGCGCCCAGCGCCACGCCGTCCACCACCAACCCGGCCTTCTCCAGCTCGCGCTGCACCACGCGCAGGCAGCGGGGGCACACCATGTTGCGGATAGAGAGGCGCACCGCCCCGCCCGCGGGGGCCGGCAAGCTGGAGGAAGCGGACTGCGTCATGGTTTTCATTTTACGACCAGGCTGCCCCGCAGCATGTGCATGCCGCAGGTAAAGGCAAAGGTACCGGCTTGCTGGGGCAAAAACTCAATGGCCGTGGTTTTAAACGGGGCCAGGTCGCGCCGGATGTTGAAGTCGGGCAGCAGCAGCTCTTCCGAGCAGCTGTTTTCCTCGTCGCGGTAGAAGTTGAGCTGCACGGGCTTGCCGCGCTCCACCTCGATGACGTCGGGCGAGTAGCCGCCCTTCACCACGATGTCGACCTGCTGGATGCCGGCCGACGACGAGACGGCCGTGGCCACCCGGTGCGGGGCCAGAAAGAAAAACCAGCCCACCAAGCCCAGCAGGCCCACGCCCACCACGGTTACGATTATTTGCGTAGTATCCATACAAAGGGAGTACAAAAGAAGAAAGGAAAGCCAGGCGGGAGCCGCCTTACGCCGCCCGCTGGTAGCCGCGCAGGCGCAGCGAGTTGGTCAGCACCGACACCGAGCTCAGGGCCATGGCCGCGGCGGCCAGCATGGGCGAGAGCAGCCAGCCGGTAAACGGGTAAAGCAGCCCGGCGGCAATGGGAATGCCCAGCGTGTTGTAGATGAAGGCGAAAAACAGGTTCTGCCTGATGGTGCGCATGGTCTGGCGCGAGAGGTCCATGGCCGTCACTACGCCCTGCAAATCCGAGCGCATGAGCGTGATGCCCGCCGCTTCCATGGCCACGTCGGTGCCGCCGCCCATGGCCAGGCCGATGTCGGCCTGGGCCAGCGCCGGCGCGTCGTTGATGCCGTCGCCCACCATGGCCACCGTGCGGCCTTCGGCCTGCAGCTCCTTGACTTTGCCGGCCTTGTCGGCGGGCAGCACCTCGGCAAAGTAGCGCTTGATGCCCACCTGCTCGGCCACCTTGGCGGCGGTTTGCGGGTTATCGCCGGTCATCATTACCACTTCAATGCCCTCGGCCTGCAGGGCCTGGATGGCGGCCCGGCTAGACTCGCGCACGGTATCGGCCACGCCAAACAGGGCCACCATCTGCCCGCCCAAGGCGGCGTAAAGCACCGTCTTGGCCTGGCCCAGCAGCTGCGCGGCAGCCTGCTCGGCAGCGGCCGTTACCGGCACGCGGTGCTCGTCGAGCAGGCGGCGGTTGCCCAGCAGAAGGGCTTGCCCGTTTACCGTAGCGCCGGCCCCCCGGCCTTCAAAGGCCTGAAAAGCCGTGGCCGTCAGCACCGGGGTGCCCTGCGCGTCGGCGTAGCGCACCACGGCCTCGGCTAGCGGGTGCTCACTCTGGCGCTCCACGGCCGCCAGCAGGGGCAGCAGGCGGACAGCGTCGTCGCCGTTGACGGGCACAAAGTCCGTCACGCTGGGCTCGCCGCGGGTAATGGTGCCGGTTTTGTCGAGCAGCACGGTGGTGACTTTTTCGGCCTTCTCCAGTGCCTCGGCGTTGCGAATCAGCACCCCGTGCTCGGCCCCCTTGCCGGTGCCCACCATGATGGCCGTGGGCGTGGCCAGGCCCAGCGCGCAGGGGCAGGCAATGATGAGCACGGCCACGAAGTTGACCAGGGCCAGCGGCAGGCGCGTGGCCTCGGGAGCGAAGTCAAACCAGAGCACGAAGGTGACGATGGCCACCATGACCACCACCGGCACGAACACGGCGCTGACCTTGTCGGCCAGCTGCTGGATGGGGGCACGGCTGCCCTGGGCTTCCTCCACCAGCTTCACAATCTGGGCCAGCATGGTTTCGGCGCCTACTTTCGTCACGCGGAAGCGGAAGGAGCCCGTCTTGTTGAGGGTAGCGCCGAACACGTTGTCGCCTTCCTGCTTTTCCACCGGCAGGCTCTCGCCGGTGAGCATGCTCTCGTCGACGGCCGAGTGGCCGCTGAGCAGCACGCCGTCGGTGGCCACTTTCTCGCCGGGGCGCACCACCACTTCGTCGCCGGGCACGACCTGCTCGATGGGCACGTCCACTTCCTGGCCGCCCCGCACGACGCGGGCCGTTTTGGCCTGCAGCCCCATCAGGGCCTTGATGGCGGCCGAGGTCTTGGATTTGGCCCGGCTCTCCAGCACCTTGCCCAGCAGAATCAGCGCAATGATGGTGGCGGTGGTGTCGTAGTACACCTCGGGCATGAGGCCGCGCTGCATAAACCAGTGGGGAATGAGCGTGGCGGCCAGGCTATAGAGGAAGGCCGCCCCGGTGCCCACCGCAATGAGCGTGTCCATGCTGGCGGTGCGGTGCCGCAGGCCGTTCCAGGCCGAGACGTAGAACTCGCGGCCGCTGTAGAGCAGCACCGGCAGCGTCAGGGCCAGCAGCACGTAGTTGAGCACCGGCGTCGGAATCAGGTTCATCATCCGCGGCCAGAGCATGAGCATGCTCAGCGGCATAATCACCACGGCCAGCCCCACGGCCACCTGGAAGCGGCGCTTGAGCTTCTGGTAGGCCGCGGCCTTGCGCTGGTCCAGTTCCTGGTCGGAGGCCAGCACGTTGGGGGAGGCCGGCGCGGCCGGCTCGTGCACGCCATAGCCGGCCTGCTCCACGGCGGCCTTCAGGCCGGCGCGGTCAATCTGGCCCGGCAGGTACTCGATGGTGGCTTTCTCGCTGGCCAGGTTCACGGTGGCGCGTTGCACGCCGGGCGTGCGGCTCAGGGCCTTCTCGACAAAGTTGGAGCAGGAAGCACAGGTCATGCCCTCGATGTTGAGGGTGGCCGTTTCCGTTGCGCTGGTGGCCGCCGCTGGAAGGGAGGGCGGCGTCGGGGCCGGGTGGTGGTGAGGTATGGTATCCACGGGTAGTAGCGTTGGTGAGGAGCGGCATTTTCGCTCGTCCTATAAACAGGAAGTAAACTGGCTCCGGCACCGAATAGATGTGCAGAATTGCGCTTTGCGCTTACAACATTTGCACGCCCCGCCAGCGGGCGCGCCGGGATGTATACAATTCAGTCGCTGCACTTATAAGATTTCCAGGCCCGCTTGTCAGTCCACCAGCCGTCCTAAAACATAAAGGAGGCGCTGGATAGCCCTTCAAGGCTCAAAACGACCAATGCAGGGGCCATAGGGGCGTAAACGCGTTTGGCAATGGTGACGCAATGGGTGTACTAATGGCAGAATACTATTTAAACCTTTCCCATAATTTTGCCGTTGCTTCGTACCAATGTTCCGACTCCAGACCCATTCCCGACGCGCGATGGCGACCTCCTTGCTGGTGGTCTTCCTTAACGTGTTCTTTGGGCAGGTCTTCTGCGCGCTGGCCAGGCCCGCGGCTGCGGCGCACGCCGCGGAACACCGGCACCCGGCCGGCACGCCGGCGCACGAGCACCCGCAACCGGCCGCGCACGAGCATAAGGCTCCCCACTCTCACGGGGCCGGCCACGATGCGGCCACCGCGCACCACCACGACGAGCACAAAGCACCCGCCTCGGGCGGCTCGCACCAGCACGGCCCTAAGGGCGCCTGCTGCCAGGACGACGCCGCGGCCGTGTGGGCCTCGCTGACGCACCCGCCGAAAGCGGGCATTGAGAAGATGGCGTTCATGCCGGTGGCCCTGCCCCCGGCTCCGCTGGCCGTGGTGGTCCGCTTTCAGCAGTGGGACCGCACGCGGCCCGTGCTGCTGGTGGCTCGCCGGCAGCTCAAACCCAAAATACCCGACATCCGCATTTTCATCCAGTCGCTGACTGTCTGATTGCCCCGACGCGCTAAGGCTCGCGCCGGCACAGCTCTGCTGTGTCCGGGGCGGGCCTTTTCGTTTGCCCGTCGCGCCGCCTAAGCCGGCATTTCTCCCTCCCCTCATCTTCCGGGTTACCCCTGCTCCGCAATGAAAGATTGCTGCGAACCGGCCAGTGGCCCGCCCCCGCGCGGCCCGCTCCGCCGGCTGCTCACGGGGTTGCTCTACGCCGTGCTGGCCGCTGCCCTGGGCTTTGTGCTCTGGCAGCAGTGGCAGGCCTGAGCTAACCGCCGGGATGGCCGATGCCAGTCCCTCCATTTCTCACCCTTACCCCCTGTTATGTTTCGCTTACCCATTTCCGTGCTGGCCGTGGCCAGTCTGCTGACTGCAGCCAGCTGCTCGTCCGATTCCGCTTCGAGCAGCGCGACCAACACCGTTACCACCCCGACCGAGGGCACGGCCGACCACGCCAGCGGCCATACCTACGCCTGCCCCATGCACCCCGAGGTGACCAGCACCAGGGAAGGGGAGACCTGCCCCAAGTGCGGCATGAAACTCGAACACAACGATAAGGTGGCCAATGGCAAGACTTACGCCATGAAGTTTGAGCCCACGCCCATGCAGCTGACGGCCGGCCAGCCTTCGCAGCTGGTCTTCACGCCGCAGGAAGTGGGCAACGAGGCCGCCCCTGTGCCCCTGGCCCTGGTGCACGAGAAGAAAATCCACCTCATCATTGTCAGCAAGGACCTGGGCCAGTTCTACCACGAGCACCCCGAGTACACGGCCCAGGGCAACTACCAAGTCAACTATACCTTCCCCAAGGGGGGCGACTACGTGCTGTTTCAGGACTACACGCCCACCGGGGCCGGCCACCAGCTGGGCCGCCAGCCCATCACGGTGCAGGGCCCGAAGTACGCCCCGGTAAAGTTCAAACACGACGACATGCAGTGGGCGCAGGACGGCTACCAGGCAACCCTCAGCTTTGACAAGCCGCTCACCACCGGTCAGCTGCTGGGCATGAAAATCACCATCCGCAAGAACGGCCAGCCCGTCACCGACCTGGACAACTACCTCGGGGCGCTGGGCCACGTGGTGGTCATCAGCGAGGACACCGAGCGCTACCTGCACGTGCACCCCAACGACCAGGCCGACAAAGGGCCCGCCATCGGCTTCAACACCAACTTCGAAGCCCCCGGCCTCTACCGGGTCTTCCTGCAGTTCAACCACGGCGGCAAGATTCACACCGGCGACTTCACCATCAACGTGAAGGGCCCAGCCTCCAGCTAAGGCCAAGGCACCGCATAAGTTCCTTTTCCCAACCCTCAACCATTCCAAAACCCATGAAAAAGTCCACTCTTTTCCTCGCCGCCCTCTGCTCGGGCTCCCTGCTGGTGGCCTCGTGCAGCAGCGACAAAACCGCTGATACCACGACTACGACCACCGAAACGACCGCCCCCGACGCCACTGCTTCAGGCGACATGGCCGGCATGGACCATTCTAAAATGGCCGAGGGCAGCGCGGCCGGCGACTCGCCCCTGATGGCGTCCATGAACGACATGATGGGCAAGATGAGCGCCCTGAAAATGAAGGGCAACACCGACCACGACTTCGCCCACATGATGCTGGAGCACCACAAGGGCGCGGTGGCCATGGCCGACATCGAGCTGCGCGACGGCAAGGACGCCACCATGAAGCAGCTGGCCGAGAAAATCAAGGCCGACCAGCAGAAGGAAATCGGGGAGATGGAGCCCATTGCCGAGCGCCTGGACGCCGCCCCGAGCAACTACAAGCCCCAGGACCCGGCCGACCCCTTCACCAGCAAAATGAAGGCCTCGATGGACGGCATGATGAAAAACATGCCCAACATGGTAGCTGACCCGGACATGAACTTCAACATGCTGATGACGGTGCACCACCAGAGCGCCGTGGACATGGCCAAAGCCGAGCTGGCCCACGGCAAGGACACCAAGCTCAAGGAGATGGCTCAGAAAATGATTGACGCCCAGCAGAAGGAAATCGCCGAATTCAAAGCCTGGCACGACAAGAACGCCGACAAGATGTAATCCGGGCCGCCGGCAGCGGCGCCCCACCGGGACCGTTGCCGGCCCCATCCCTCTCCCCCTCACAGTACCCTTAAACCCCCTTTTTCCCATGAAGCTTTTTGGAATTTCCCTGGCGGCGGCCGCTCTTCTCGCCCTCGCCCCCCTGGCCTCGCAGGCCCAGCACGCCCACGCCGATGGCAAGGTGGAGGCCCACATGGCCCCCGGCGAAACCCACGCCCACGTGGCCCCGCACGGCGGCGTCGTGCGCTCGGCCAGCCCCTACCACATGGAACTGGTGCAGCACGCTGGTGAACTGCACATCTACCTGCTGGCCGCGAAGATGGCGCCGGTGCCCAACAAGTCGCTCTCAGGCACGGTGATGGTGCAAACCGCCGACAACAAAACCACGACCGTGACGCTGGTGGCCGGGGGCGACGACCACCTGGTGGCCAAGCTGCCCGCCGGGGCGAAAGTGCGCACGGCCATCGTCAGCCTGAAGGCCGACGGCAAAGCCATCAACACCCGCTTCGACAAGCTCGACGCGGCCGCACCGGCCAGCAAGGCCGTGGGCGCCGCTTACGAATGCCCCATGAAGTGCGAAGGCTCGGCCAGCACCAAGCCGGGCAGTTGCCCGAAGTGCGGCATGGCCCTCGTGAAAAAGGCGTAGGCAGAGCCTGTTTTTCGGACGCCGTGCGTCCGGACCCTCTTCTGCGTCCCGGGCCGCTTGCTGCTGCAACGGCAGGCGGCCCCTTGACGAGCTCTAACCTGATACCATGAAGTACCCAACCATGAAATGTGCGGCGCACGGGCTGCTGGTGCTGGCGCTGCTGCTCGGGCTACTCCCGGAAGCGGCGCGGGCCCAAACCGCCATTAGCCTCGACAGCGCCGAAGCCCTGACGCTGCGCCGCCACCCGCGGCTGCGGCAGTCGGACCGCGAAATCGAGGAGCAGCGCGCCCTCAGGCGGGGCTCCTTCGCGCCCGCCAACCCAGACTTTCTGTTCTCGGCGCCCACGGGCGAGATGTGGGCCCCGGGCGTGGTGCAAACCATCGACCTGCCCAACGTGTACCGGCGCCAGCGCCAGGTGGCAGAGGCGGGCATCACCCTGGCCGAGCGCAACCGCGAGGTGAGCCGGGCCGGCGTGCTGCGCGATACCCGCCTGGCCTACCTGAGCCTGCAGTTTGCCGAGGCGCAGGTGCGGCAGCTTACCTACCAGGACAGCCTGTTTCAGGCCCTGCGCGTGGCCACCGAGCGCCTGTTCGCGGCCGGTGAAGTCACCTCCCTGCAGCGCATCAGCACCGACGCCGAAGCCCGGCAGGTGAGCGTGCAGCTGCAGCAGGCCACCGCCGACCAGCGCGCCGCCCAGCGCCACCTGGGCTTGCTGCTGGGGCAGCCCACGGCCGCGCTGACCACCAGCACCGACCTGCGCCGCAGCGGGCCCGAGCTGGTGCAGACCGGCGGGGCGCTGCTTAGCAGCCTGCCCGCCGAAGACAGCGCGGCTTTGGTGCGCAGCCCCACGCTGGCGGCCGCCCAGCAAAACGTGGCCCTGAGCCAATCGGGCATCAGCCTGGTGCGGGCCCGGCGCACGCCCGCGCTGACGGTGGGCTACCAGAATCAGGCCTTTGAAAATTCCGCCCTCAAGTACCGCTTCCAGTTCGGCGTGTCGGTACCCATCTGGTTTTGGACCTACCGCTCGCAGCTGCAGGCGGCCACGGCCCGCTCGCAGGCGGCCGGCTACCAACTGCAAACCCAGCGCCTGGAGCTCAGCACCCTCTACCAGCAGGCGCTGGCCGACACGCGCAAGTTCTCGGCGTCGCTGGGCTACTACGAGCAGACCGGCGTGCCGCAGTCGCGGGCCATCATCAGCCAGTCGCAGCGCCTGTTCCGGGCCGGCGAAATCAGCTACCTCGTGCTGATTCAGAGCCTCAACCAGGCCTTTACCATTCAGAATACTTACCTGACCACCATCCGCGACTACCGTCAGGCCCTCATCGAACTTAACTACCTGCGGGGTGAATAGCATGAAACAACTCCTCATTTTGTTGCTGGGCCTGCTCGTGCTCAGCAGCGCGGCCTACGCCCACGGGGGCGAAGACCACGGCGACGGAGCCAAGGCCTCGACGCCGGCCGGCGCGACCTCCTTCTCGGTGGCGGCCCTCTCGGAACAGTTCGAGG
Source organism: Hymenobacter persicinus (assembly GCF_004167665.1). Lineage (GTDB taxonomy): Bacteria > Bacteroidota > Bacteroidia > Cytophagales > Hymenobacteraceae > Hymenobacter > Hymenobacter persicinus. Next base: position 85,046 of record NZ_SEWE01000001.1, read on the forward strand.
TGCTGCTGCGCTACGAGCCGCTGGAAGGGGGCAAACCCGCTGATTTGCGCCTGTTCCTCTCGGATTACGTCACCAACGCCCCCATCAAGGGCGCCAGGCTCACGCTCACCAACCCCGAGGATGCGAAGCTGAAGTGGGCCGTGACGGAAAAAGAGCCCGGCGTGTACCTGGTGGAAGGCCAGTTTCCGGCCAACAAAACCTACAGCTTCGCGGCCAACATCGTGGCCGGCGACAAGGCCGATTTGCTCTTGCTCGAAGGCATCAAAGTAGGAGAGAAGCTACCCGTCGCCGCGGCGCCGGCCGTAGCGACCTCGCTCTTTTCGTCTTGGAAAACCATTCTGGCGCTGGTGGGCGCCTTCGTGCTCGGCATCGGCCTGACGGCCCTGCTCATGCGCCGCCGGCGCCCGGAGCCCTCCGTGCTGCAGACGTCGGAGCCGGCGCTGACCGCCAGCCGGCGCACCCCCATTGTTTAACGCTCAACGGATATGAAAACCAAGCATAAATTCCTGGCGGCCACGGCCGCGGCCGCCGTGGTCTTGACCGTGCTGCTGCCGCCCCCGGGCCGGGTGCAGGCCCACGGCGGCGAAGACCACGGCGCCGCAGCGAAAGCCAGCACCGGCGTGGCCCTGACCGACGAGGTGCTGCTGCCCAAAGAAAGCCAGTTCCTGTTTCAGGTGCAGACCACCCTGGCCGCCTTCTCCACGACCTATAGCCGCGCCACCCTTTACGGAACGGTGTCCGCCGCCGCCGGCGGCGAAGGCCGGGTGGTGGTGCCACAGGGAGGCCGCATCGTCAGTTTATCGGCTACCGTGGGGCAACCCGTGCGGGCCGGGCAGACCCTGGCCGTCATTGAGCAAACCCTGGATGCCACCCAGCAAATCGGGCTCAGCACCGAGCGGGCCAACGCCCAGGCCGAGCTGCGCGCGGCCCAGCAGGACTACGCCCGCCTGCAGAGCATCGCCGACATCGCCGCCCGCAAGGACGTGGTGGCCGCCGAACTGCGCCTGCGTCAGGCCCGGCAGAACGCGGCCATCTACAACGGGCAGGCCCAGCAGCGGCGCGTACCCATCACCTCGCCGGTGAGCGGCACGGTGGACGTGTTTAATCTGGCCGTGGGTCAACAAGTCAACCAGGGCGACGAGCTGCTGCGGGTCATCAACCCCGGCAAGCTGCGCGTGGAAGCCCAGGTGTTTGCCCAGGATTTGGCCAAAGTCACCCCCGGGGCCGTGTTCCGGGTGGAAGGCCTGCAGGGCCAGCCCGGCGTGCCGGCTCGCCTGGTGGTGTTCAGCAACGTGGTCAACCCCGTCAACCAGGCCCGCCAGCTGGTGCTGGAGCTGGATGCCCAAGAGGGCAGCGCCTACCGCGCCGGCCAGGCCGTGAACGTGCAGGTCGTGGGCCAGACCGGGGGCGGCAAGCCGCAGCTGACCGTGCCCACCTCGGCCATTACCGACCTGAATGGCAAGCCGGTGGTGTTCGTGCACACCGAGCCCGAGCGCTTCAAGATTCGCTACGTGCAGCCCGGCGCCGCCAGCGGCGAGCAAACCGTGCTGCTGCAGGGCCAGGTCAACGAAAACGACCGGGTGGTCACCACCGGCACCTACCAGCTCAAGTCCATTTACCTCAATCAGTAATTCCTTTTCCCTACCTGCTATGCGCCGTTTTCTCCTTGCCCTGCTCGCCGGGGCCGCTTGGTCGGCCCCGGCCCGTGCCCAAACCACCGCGCCCGCTGCCGCAACCACGCCGGCCGTTTCGGCCGACGAAGCCGCCGTGCGGGCCGTGCTGAAGCAGTACCAGCAGGCCGTACAACAGCTCGACACCACCGGGACTACCCGCTTGTTCGTGGCCAACTCCGTGGTGCTGGAATCGGGCAGTCGGGAAGGAACCTATGCCCACTACCGGGACCACCACCTGGGCCCCGAGCTTAAGGAATTCAGCTCGTTCACCTACAGCGACTACCAGGCCGACGTGACGGTGGACGGCCCCTATGCTTTCGCCACGGAAAGCTACACCTACACCATCGGGCTGAGGAAAGGCCCCAAGGATACCGCGGTGCCGGCCCCCGTCAAGCGGCGCGGGGTGGCCACCAGCGTGCTGCGCAAAAACGCGGCGGGCCAGTGGCAGTTCGTGGTCAACCACAACTCGGCGCGCAAGTAGCGCCCTGCTCGCCCGCTCATGCCCGCGCCCCTTTTTCGTCGCCTTCCTGGATTCTTCCCCGCGCTGCAACGCGGCGCAATGGGCCGGGGCCTGTTGCTGCTGGGTCTGCCGCTGCTTCTGGCCGCCCAGCACCAGCGGGCAACCAGGCGCCTGCATCCGCCGCAGCCAGGTAAAAACCCGGCGGCCGTGGCGCTGGACACGCTCACGGCCCGGCCCGTGCTCTACGCGGTAGGGGTGGCCGCCGGAGGTGGCGAGATACTGGTCGTGGCCGGGCAGGCGCACACCACCCGGCTCCGGCCCAACGGGGCCACCGAAACCACGGCCGGCTTTCGGGGCCAGGCCGCCTGGCTGCTGCAGCGCCGGGTGGCACAGTGGCGGGACGCCGGCGCGGTGCCTGCCACGGCTACCGCGCCGGCGCAGTTGGCCGAATTCATTCATGCCGCGGCCGCACGGGCAGGCTTCCCGGCGCGGCTGGCCCAACCCTTTCGGCTGCAGGGCGAGCCGCTGGCGGTCTGGTGGCACGTGGCCGCTTATCCCACCGCCGGCCCGGCCGACGAGGCCGCGCCCGAGCTGGGTGTCCATGGCCGCTTTGGGCGCGGGCCCCTCGACCTGCTGGGCTTCGTGCTGCCGCCCGCCTCACGCCGGGCCGCGAAGCGGCTGCACCTGCACGTGCGCCCCGGCACGCAGCCCTTCGTGGCGCACGTGGACAGCCTGCGGCCCGGCCCGGGGCTGCGCCTTCTCTTACCTGCACTTCCTCACTAACTCATGCTTGACAAGATAATTCGCTTTGCGCTGCAGAACCGCCTGCTGATGCTGGCCTTTGCCGTAGGCCTCATCATTGCCGGCTCCTACACGGCCCGGCAGCTGCCGGTCGACGTGCTGCCCGACCTGGACCGCCCCCGGGTAACCGTGTTCCTGGAAGCCCCGGGCATGGCTCCGGAAGAAGTGGAGGCCCTGGTGACCTTGCCCGTGGAAACGGCCCTGAACGGGGCCACCGGCGTGTCGGCCGTGCGCTCCAACTCGGCCATTGGCCTGGGCATGGTGTTCGTCGAGTTCGACTACGGCACCGACATCTTCACGGCCCGTCAGATTGTGAGCGAGAAGCTGCAAACCACCGGCGAGCAGCTGCCCCAGGGCATCACGCCCGTGCTGGGGCCCATCTCCTCGGTCATGGGCCAGATAATGCTGGTGGGGCTGTCGGGCGGGCAGCAAACCAACGCGGCCGACCTGCGCACGCTGGCCAACTACACTGTGCGCCAGCGCTTGCTCTCCATCCCCGGCGTGGCCCAGGTCATTCCCATCGGGGGGGACAATTTGCAGTACCAGGTGCTGCTGGACATGCCCCGGCTCAACGCGACGGGCCTGACCGTAAACCAAGTAGAGGAGGCGCTGCGCAAGTCGAACCTGAACACCACCGGCAACTTCTTTGACCGCAACGGCTCCGAGGTGCTCATTCGCAACCTGGGCCGGCTGCGCTCGGTGCAGGATATTGAAAACATCATCGTGGGCTACCGCGCGCAGTCGCCCATCCGGGTAGCGGACGTGGCCAAGGTGGAGTTTGGGGCCCGCTTCAAGCGCGGCGACGGCAGCGTGAACGGCCAGCCGGCCGTGATTCTGAGCATTGAGAAGCAGCCGGGCGCCGCGACGGTGGGCCTGACCGAAGCCGTGGAAAAGGCCCTGGTGGAGCTGAAACCCTCCCTCCCCAAGGATGTCAAGGTCAACACGCGCCTGTTCAAGCAGTCGGAATTTATCGACTCGTCCATCACCAACGTGGAAGAAGCCCTGCGCGACGGCGCCATCCTGGTTGTTATCGTGCTGTTTGCCTTTCTGCTGAACGTGCGCACCACGTTTATCTCCCTGGTGGCCATCCCGTTATCCTTGCTGGTCACGGCGCTGGTGTTTCGCTTCGCGGGCATCAGCATCAACACCATGACCCTGGGCGGCCTGGCCATTGCCATCGGGGAGTTGGTGGACGACGCCATCGTGGACGTGGAAAACGTGTACCGGCGCCTGCGCGAAAACCGGCAGCGCCCCAATCCGCAGCCGGTGCTGAAGGTCATCTACGCCGCTTCGTCGGAAGTGCGCAACTCCATCGTGTACGCCACCATCATCGTGGTGCTCGTGTTCCTGCCGCTGTTTGCGCTGGAGGGCATGGAAGGCCGCATTTTCGCGCCGCTGGGCATCGCCTACATCACCAGCATCGTGGCCTCGCTCTTTGTATCACTGACGGTCACGCCGGTGCTCTGCTACTACCTGCTGCCGAAGATGAAGCAGATGGACCACCCCGAAACCGACGGGGGCCTGGTGCGCTGGCTCAAGAAAAAGGACACCCGCCTGCTGAATTGGGGGCTGACGCACCCCAAGCTGGTGCTGACCACCACCGCCTTGCTTTTTGTGATGGCCGCGGCCATGGTGCCCTTCTTTGGCACCGAGTTTCTGCCGCCCTTCAACGAAGGCTCGCTCACGGTCAACTTCTCGGCCCCGGCTGGCACCTCGCTGGCCGAGTCCAACAAGCTCGGCACGCTGGGCGAGCAGCAGATGCTCAAGATTCCGGAAGTAGCCTACACGGCCCGCCGCACGGGCCGGGCCGAGCTGGACGAGCACGCTGAGTCGGTCAACAACTCGGAAATCGAGGTGGCCTTCAAAACCGAAGCGGAGCTGGAAAAGGAGGGCAAGAAGATGCGCAGCCGCGACGAGATTCTGGCCGACATGCGCCAGAAGTTGAGCCTGATAACGGGCGTAAATGTGAACATCGGCCAGCCCATTTCCCACCGCCTCGACCACCTGCTCTCGGGGGTGCGGGCGCAGGTGGCCATCAAGGTGTTCGGCAACGATTTGCTGGAGCTGCGCCGCTACGCCAGCGAAGTCCGCGCGGTGGCCGGCTCCGTAGCGGGCGTGGTGGACCTGCAGGTGGAAAAGCAGGTGCAGATTCCCCAGCTGCTCATCCGGCCCCGCGACGAGGCCCTGCGCGCCTACGGCATGGAGCGGGGCGAGGTGGTGCGCGACCTGGAAACCCTGTTTCAGGGCGCGGTGGTTTCGCAGATGCTCGACGGGCAGAAGCGCTTCGACCTGGTGGTGAAGCTGCCCGAGGCCCAGCGCAACGACATCGCCGCCATCGGCCAGACGCGCATCGAAACGCCTTCCGGGGCCATGATACCCGTGAGCCAGGTGGCGGAAATCGTCTACGAGCCCGGCCCCAACACCGTCAACCACGAAAACACCCAGCGCCGCATCACCATTTCGCTGAACGTAGCCGAGCGCGACCTGGGCTCCACGGTCAAAGAGATTCAAGCCAAAGTCAACCAGCAAGTCAAACTGCCGCCGGGCTACTACCTGACCTACGGCGGACAGTTCGAAAGCCAGCAGTCGGCCTCGCAGAAGATTCTCTGGCTGAGTCTCTTTTCGCTGGCCGGCATCTTCCTGGTGCTGTTCTCGCACTTCAAGTCCAGCTACATGGTGGGGCAAATCATGCTCAACATCCCGCTGGCGCTGATTGGCTCGGTGGTGGCGGTGCTGCTTACCGGCGGCACGTTCAGCATTGCCTCGCTGGTGGGCTTCATCACCCTGACCGGCATTGCCTCGCGCAACGGCATCATGATGATTTCGCACTACATCCACCTGGTGGAGCACGAAGGGGAGCAGTTCGGCAAACAGATGATTATCCGCGGCTCGCTGGAGCGCCTGGTGCCCGTGCTCATGACGGCCCTGGTCGCCGCCCTGGCCTTGGTGCCGCTCACGCTGGCCAAGGATGCGCCGGGCAAGGAAATCCTCTACCCCGTGGCCACCGTGATTCTGGGTGGGCTGCTCAGCTCCACCTTCCTCGACATCATCGTCACACCCGTGGTCTTCTGGCTGGTCGGGGAGAAGGCCCTGGCCCAATACTTCGCTTCCCACCAGGAAGTGGGCCTCGATGACCACCCGCAGGAGTTGGACGCCCAGCCGCTCACGCCGCCAGCGGACCAGAACGACTTATCACCGGCGCTGTAATTCCCCTGAGCCCATGCCCTCCACAGTTCTTTACATCCGGCACATGGTCTGCTCGAAGTGCATCCTGGTGATGCGCGAGCTCCTCGTGGAGCTGGGCCTGGTCCCCCTGCGCGTAGAGCTGGGGGAAGTAGAGCTGTTGGGGGCCGCTGACGCTATCGACTGGCCGGGCCTGCAGCAGTGCCTGGAGGCAGAAGGCTTTGCCCTGCTCGACCAGCTTTCCCCACAGCAGCGCGTGGTGGAGCAAATCAAAGAAGTGATTGCCGGACTGCTTCGCAACGAGCCGGCGGCGCTGCGCAGCGGGCACTTCTCGCGGCTGCTGAGCGGGCGTTTGCAGCGGCGCTTTGCTTACCTGAGCGACGTGTTTTCGGCCACCGAAGGCTTGAGCCTGGAGCAGTACGTGGTGCGCCAGCGGGTGGAAGCGGCCCGGTGCCTGCTGCGCGACGGCACCTTGCCCGTGGGCCGCATTGCCAATACACTGGGCTACAGCAACCTGGGCCACCTGTCCCGGCAGTTCCAGCGGGCCACGGGGGTTTCGCCCAGCGAGTACCGACGCCAGTGCACGGCCAGCGCCCAACTCCTCGAAAAGCGACTTCCCTGACTTCACCGGCCGGCGGCCTGACCGCACAACTCCTGGCCAGCCCGGCGCGTACTTCCCAAGCCTCTGTCTTCCGCTCGTTACCCGTGAAACGCGTTATCAGCCTGTTTCTGCTCGTTAGCTACTTGTTGTCCAGCCCCGGGCTGGTCTACAGCATGCACTTCTGTGGGCAGGCTTTGACGGCGGTAACGGTTACGCCCGATGCAGACAAGCACTGCTGCTGCCAGGATACCGGCAAGCCCGCGTGCGGCTGCTGCCACGACCAAAAAGTCGTCAGCGCTGCCAAGGACGTGAAACTAACGGCGACGCACTTCCTGCTGCAGGCACCCGACGTGGCCCCGGCGCCGACCATATTGCAGCTGGTGTGGCAGTTGGCCCTGCTGGCGTATCCTGCCAATGAGCCGGCGAGCAAACTCGTCGCGCACGCGGCCCCGCCGCCCGAGTGCCCCGCCTACGTGCGTGGGCATGCCTTTTTGATTTAGCGTTTGGGTTGATTATCGCTTCCCCCGGCCAGTTGGCTGCGGGGCTTTTCGGCTTGCCCGTTGCGGAGCAACGGGCCCCGTATCCAGGCTATCCGGCCCGCCGACGTCCCCACCCGGGGTTTCCGGCGCGGCAAGGCTCACCTATTCTTTTGCGGCTAATCAGACCATGATTGAGCGACTCATTTCCCTTTCCCTGCGGAACCGGTACCTCGTGCTGCTGCTCGCGGCCGGCCTGTTTGCCTGGGGCGCGTACGCGGTGCGCGCAAGCAAAATCGACGCCATCCCCGACCTGTCCGAAAACCAGGTCATCGTCTTCACCGAGTGGATGGGCCGCAGTCCTCAAATTCTGGAGGACCAGGTGACCTACCCGCTGGTGACCAACCTGCAGGGCCTGCCCAAGGTCAAGTCCGTGCGCGGCACGTCTATGTTCGGCATGAGCTTCGTGTTTATAATCTTCGAGGACGAGGCCGACATCTACTGGGCCCGCGAGCGGGTGCTAGAACGTCTCAACTACGCCCAGCGCCTGCTGCCGGCCGGCGTCACGCCCACCCTCGGGCCCGACGGCACCGGCGTGGGCCACGTGCTCTGGTACACGCTCAAGGCGCCCGGCCTGGACTTGGGCGAGCAGCGTGCCCTGCAGGACTGGTACGTGAAGTTCGGCCTGCAAAACGTGCCGGGCGTGAGCGAGGTGGCCAGCTTCGGCGGCTTTCAAAAGCAGTACCAGGTGACGGTGGACCCCACCCGCCTGACCTACTACGGCATCACCCTGCCCCAGGTGCTGGCGGCCGTGCGCAGCAACAACAACGAGGCCGGTGGGCGCAAGTTCGAGCAGTCGGGCACCGGCTACATCATCAAAACGTCGGGATACATCCAGGATATGGCCACGCTGGAAAACGTGCCGGTCATCACCCAGGGCACGACCCCGGTGCGCATCCGCGATGTGGCCACCGTGCAGATGACGGGCGAGAGCCGCCTGGGCATCATGGACCTGAACGGCGAAGGCGAAGCCGTGGGCGGCATCGTGGTGATGCGCTACGGCGAAAACGCCGACGCCATGATTGCGCGGGTGAAAGCCAAAATGGAGCAAATCCGCGCCGGTCTGCCCCCGGGCGTCTCGTTTCGGCTGGTCTACGACCGCAGCGGACTGATTCAGGACTCGGTGGATTCCATCAAGCACACGCTCATCGAGGAAATGGTGGTCGTGTCGCTGGTCGTACTCTTGTTTCTCTTCCACTGGCGCAGCGCCCTGAGCATCCTGATTCAGATTCCGATTACGATTGCCACGAGCTTCATTCTGCTCAACGCCTTCGACATCTCTTCCAACATCATGTCGCTCACCGGCATTGCCCTGGCCATCGGCGTCATCGTCGACAACGGCATCGTGATGACCGAAAACGCCTACCGCAACCTGGCCGAGTACCAGGCCCAGGAGAATACGGGCGGCCCGCCGGACCCCGGCCCGGCCACTTCGCCACCGTCAGCCAACGCCTCTTCGCCTTCAACCCCCGCCTAACATGGACAATACCAAACGCCTCGAAATTATCGAGTCTTCCAGCAAGCAGGTGTCGCGGGGAATCTTCTTCTCGACCATCATCATCGTCACCTCCTTTTTCCCGGTGTTTCTGCTCACCGGGCAGGAGGGCAAGCTCTTCCACCCCTTGGCCTGGACCAAGAGCTTCATCCTCATCATCGACGCCATCCTGGCTGTGACGCTGGCCCCGGTGCTCATCTCCTTTTTCCTAAAAGGCAAATTCAAAACCGAGGAGCAGAACCCTTTGAACCGCTTCCTGGAACGCATCTATTCCCCGATGCTGCACTGGGTGATGCGCTGGCGCAAAACCACCCTGGCCATCAACATTGGCCTGCTGCTCGTCAGCATCCCGCTGGTCATGAGCCTCGGCACCGAGTTCATGCCGCCGCTCAACGAGGGCTCCATCCTGTTTATGCCCGTGGCCCAGCCCGACGTGTCGAACACGGAAATGAAGCGCATCCTGCAAGTGCAGGACAAGATTATCAAGCAGGTACCCGAGGTGCTGAGCGTGCTCGGCAAAGCGGGAAGAGCCAGCTCGGCCACCGACAACTCGCCCATCAACATGATTGAAACCATCATCCTGCTCAAGCCTCGCGACCAGTGGCGCGACGGCCTGACCAAGGCCAAGCTGATTGAGGAGATGAACGGCAAGCTGCAGATTCCAGGCGTCGTGAACGGCTGGACCCAGCCCATCATCAACCGCATCAACATGCTCAGCACCGGCATCCGCACCGACGTGGGCGTGAAGGTGTACGGCCAGAACCTGAATACCATTAACGACGTGGCGGGTCAGGTCAACGCTGCCCTGAAAGGGGTGCCCGGCGTGGAAGACCTGTACGTGGAGCCCGTGACGGGCGGCAAGTACCTGGAAATAGCCATGAACCGCCCCGAGCTGGCCCGCTACGGCCTGACCGTGGACCAGGTCAACGAGGTGGTGGAATCCGCCATCGGCGGGGCGCCCATTGCCAGCACCGTGGAGGGGCGCCGCCGCTTTGCCATCAACGTGCGCCTGGCCCAGGACTACCGCAACAGCCTGGACGACCTCAAGCGCATCCCCATCCAGAGCGCCAGCTACGGGCCGGTGCCGCTCTCGGCCGTGACCACCATCCGCTACACCGAAGGGCCGCCGATGATAAACTCGGAAAACGCCCAGCTGCGGGGCGCGGTGCTCTTCAACGTGCGGGGACGCGACCTGGGCAGCACCGTGAACGACGCCATGCAAAAGCTGCAGCGTCTGGAAAGCACCTTGCCGCAGGGCTACTACCTGGAGTGGAGCGGGCAGTACGAGAACCTGATTAGCTCCCAGCGCACGCTCAAGCTGATTCTGCCGCTGGTGCTGGTGGTGATTTTCGGGGCCCTGTACTTCGCCTTTCGCTCCGTGCGGGAGGCGTTTATGAGCCTTATCACCAGTCCCTTCGCCCTGATTGGCGGGGCCTACATGGTGTATTTCTACGGCGTCAACCTGTCGGTGGCCGTGGCCGTGGGCTTCATTGCCCTGTTCGGGCTGGCCGTTGAAACGGGCGTCATCATGGTCATCTACCTCAACGACGCCATGCAGAAGCTGGTGGCCGAGAAGGGAAACTCGGCCGAAACTATCACCCGCGAGGATTTGCAGGAGGCTGTGTTTCACGGCGCGGCCAAGCGCCTGCGGCCCAAGCTGATGACCGTGTCGGTGTCGCTCTTCGGCTTGGTGCCGGTGCTCTGGGCCACCGGCACGGGCTCGGACGTGATGCTGCCCATTGTGCTGCCCATGATTGGCGGGGTGTTCACCTCGGCTACCCACATTCTGCTCGTCACGCCGCTCATTTTCCTGTATACCAAGGAGTACGAGCTGCGCAAATTCGGAAAAATCGATGTTCTCGCTGTCACGCACTAGCCCCCGTGTCGGGCAGGTGACCCGACCCTCTCGTCCCATGAAGAACTGGATTAAATTCTCCCTGCTGGCCTTCTTGCTGGTAATCGTCGGCCAGTCACTGGCAAGTGGCCAAACCATGGGCAAGGACATGCATCCGGCGAGCCTGCGCGGCCCGGTGCTGCCCCTGGATTCGGTGCTGCAGCGGGTAGAGCGCCGCAACCCCGCCGTGCAGCAGTACGCTTACCAGGCCCAGGCCAAGGAAGCGGCCGTGGCCGGCTACAACAGTTGGGAAGCCCCCAAAGTCAGCGCCGGGCTGTGGATGACGCCCTACAACCAACGCAAGGCCCGCGAGCTGAGCGGTATGAATGGCGGGGCCGGCAGCAACCAGCTGCAGGGTCAGGCCATCGTATCGGTGGAGCAGATGATTCCCAACCCGGCCAAACAGCGCGCCCGGCGTGAGTACCTGAGCAGCCAGTCGGCCTCGGTGCTCGCCGACCGGCAGTACCGAGTAGTGCAGCTGCGCGCGCAGGCCAAGACGCTATACGTGGAGCAGGCCGTGCTCACTCAAAAGCTGGCCGTGCTGGACGAGAACGAGGAATTGCTGCGCTTTCTCATCAAGCTGGCCGAAGCGCGCTACCCCTACAACCAGGCCACGCTGCCCAGCATCTACGACGCCAAAGCCCGGCTGGAAATGCACCTCAACGACCACCGGCAGGCGTCGGCCCTGGCCGCGCAAAACCTGATTGCCCTGAATACGCTCATGAACCGGCCGCGCGGCGAAGCCTTTGCCGTGGACACGGCTGTACTGACCACCCAAACGCTCGCCCCTACGCCGGTCGATACGGCCGCGCTGGCCAGCCGCCGCAGCGACGTGCGCAGCCTGGACCGGGCCCTGACCACCGTGCGCCTGAGCCAGAACCTGGAAGCCAGCCGCCGCCTGCCCGACTTCGGGGTGCAGTTCGACCACATGCCTTTCCTGGGCACGGGGGCCAATCAATTCACGCTGATGGGCTCCGTGAGCTTGCCGCTGGTGCCCTGGGCAGCGCGGGAGTACAAGGCCAACACCGCCGCCCTGGGTTTAGAGGCCCAGGCCCTGCGCAAGCAGCGCGAAGACGTGCTCAACGAAGCCGCCGGCAGGCTGGCCAGCCTGCAAACCGACCTGGCACTACGCCGCGACCAGACCCGCGCCTTTGAGCGGCGCATCCTGCCCGCCCTGCGCAAAAGCTACCAGGCCACCATGCTGGCCTACGAGCAGAATACCGGCCAGCTGTTTCAGGTGCTCGAAGCCTGGACGACCCTGAAAAGAACCCGGCTGGAATACCTGGACAACCTGCAACAACAACTCACTCAGCAAATCGCATATGAAAAAGAGCTGGAACAATAGCCCTAGGCGGGCCCGGCTCGTGCTGCTGGCCCTGCCGCTGGCGCTGCTGCTGGGCGGCTGCCAGTCGGATAAAAAGCCCCCGGGAGCGGTCGGCACTGCGGAGGCACCGGCCGCCGACGCGCACCACCACGAAGGTGCCGGGGATGTGTATACCTGCCCCATGCACCCGCAAATCATTCGGGATAAGCCCGGCCAGTGCCCCATCTGCGGCATGGACCTGGTGAAAAAGCCCAAGGCCAGCGGTGCTCTGGCCCCGGCCAGTGGTACCCTGCAGAACCTGCTCAATTCGCCCGATGCCACGGTGGTTTCCACCCAGGCCACGGTGTACCCGTCGGCCAGCGCCCCGGACCTTACGCTGACCCTAACCGGCCGGGTGGAGTACGACACGCGCCGCACGGAGGTCATTGCCGCCCGTTTCGGCGGGCGGGTGGAAAAGCTGCTCGTGCGCTACAACTACCAGCCCGTCAGCAAGGGCCAGAAGCTGCTCGAAGTGTACAGCCCCCAGCTGGTAACGGCTCAGCAGGAGCTGATTTTCATCCTCACCAACGACGCCGAGAACCAGACCCTGCTGCGGGGTGCCCGCCAGAAGCTGCGCCTGCTGGGGTTGACCGACGCGCAAATCAACCAAACCATCGCCACCCGCAAGCCCAGCTACAGCGTAGCCATCTACAGCCCCTACTCGGGCTACGTAGTCGAGCAGCCGGCCCAGCCCGGTGGGGCCCTGCCACCTCCGCCGGCCCCGGAAGCGGGCGGCATGAACAGTGGTGGGGCAGCCCCCATGGCGGGCGGTGCTCCTTCCCTGGGCAGTGCCCCGGTCGCTGCGTCCTTGCCGGCCGAAGCCGGTCTGACGCTTACCGAAGGCGCCTACATCACGGCTGGCCAGACCTTGTTTCGGATGGTCAACACCCGGCAGGTGTGGGGCGTGTTCGAGCCCCGGCCCGACGAGCTGGCCGCGCTGCAGGTGGGCCAACCCATCCGGGTACTGCCCGAAAACAACCCGGCGCGGGCCCGCACGGCACGCATTGATTTGATAGAGCCCTTCTTCCGCGAAGGGGCCCGCACCGGCGCCGTGCGGGTTCACCTCAGCAACGCCGACGAGCGCCTGCGCAGTGGCGCCCTGCTTACGGGCACGGTCAGCGTGCCAGCCGTCGGCGGGCTGTGGCTGCCCCGGGCGGCGGTGGTGGACCTCGGGGGCAACCGCCAGGTGGCCTTTGTGCGCCGCGGCGGGGCCTTCCAGGCCGTGCCGGTGCAGACCGGCCGCCGCAGCGCCGAGCGGGTGCAAATCCTGCAGGGCCTTACCACCCAGGATGCGGTGGCCACCAACGCCCAATTCCTAGTGGACAGCGAAGGCTTCGTGCAAACTGCCCCCACGACTAACCAGCCCCAAACCGACTACCGTGATGAATAGCTTCCTTAGACTGACCCTGCGCTTTGTCGTGCATCGTCTGCCGGCTTTTCTGCTGCTGGCGGGCCTGCTGGCCTTCGTGGTTAGCGCATGCCAGCAAGCTGCCCCCGAGCAGCAGAGTGAGGCTCACGACGGCACCTCCACGTACTTTACCTGCCCCATGCACCCGCAAATCGTGCGGGATAAGCCCGGTAAGTGCCCCATCTGCTCCATGGACCTGGTGAAAGCCACCAAGCAGGCGGCGGCTAAACCCACTGTGGCCATCGCGCCGGCGCTCACGCACTACACCTGTCCGATGCATCCCCAAATCAGCCGGAAAGAGCCCGGCAAATGCCCCATTTGCGGCATGGACTTAGTGAAAGCGCCCAAAGCGGCTCCAGCGGCAAAGGCCACTTCCGGCACGACAACCTCGGCGCCGGAAGTGATGCTGAGCGCCCAACAGCGGCAGCTGGCAGGCATTCGCGTGGCCACTTTCGGCCCCTCGGGCAGCGCCGCCGGCAGCACCGTGCTCACAGGCACCATCACCGCCAACGCCAACCAAACCCGCACGGTCAGCAGCCGGGTGGCCGGGCGCGTCGAGCGGCTGTTCGTGCGCCAGACGGGAGAGGCCATTCGGGCGGGGGCCCCGCTGGTTTCCATCTACAGCGAGCAGCTGCAGGCCCTGCAACAGGAATACCTCTTGGCCCTGGCCCAGCAACGGGCAGTGGGGAAGAGTGTTAACCAGTACGGCCGCCTGGTGACCAGCGCCCGCCAGCGGCTGCGGCTGCTGGGGCTGACCGAGGGACAGCTCCGTACCCTGGCCGCCACGGGCCGGCCAACTTCTTCCCTAACCTTTTACAGCCCGCAGTCGGGCCTGGTGCAAGCCGTGGGCGTCACGGAAGGGCAGTACGTGGGCGAGGGCTCCTTGCTCGTGTCGCTCACCAACCTGTCCTCGGTGTGGGTGGAAGCCCAACTCTACCCCGAGGAAGTAGCCGGCATTGCGATGGGGCAGTCGGTGCAGGTGCAGGTCGCCGGCCTGCCGGACAGCTACTCCGGCCAAGTGGTGTTTCTGAGCCCTGAGTTGCAAGCCAACAGTAAGGTGACGCTGCTGCGCGTGGAGCTGGCCAACCCCGACGGGCGGCTGCAGCCCGGCATGCAGGCCAACGTGCGCCTGACCAATCAGGGCACCAGCGCCCAAACGCTGAGTCTGCCTCAGGATGCGGTGTTGCGCGACAGCCGCGGCAGCTACGTCTGGCAGCAGGTGGATGCGGCCGGCCGTTTCCGGCGCCTCAACGTCACTACAGGGGCCGAAACGGATGAGACCGTGGCCATTACCGGGGGCCTACCTGCTGGCGCGCAGGTGGTGGTTAGCGGAGCTTACCTGCTGGAAAGTGAATATGCTTTGTACCAGGGTACCGACCCCATGGCGGGCATGGACTCCAACATGCCGGGCATGGACATGAAAAAGCCGGCCCCGGCGGAAAAGGCGCCGGCGATGGACCCCAACATGAAAATGTAATCCACGGCCTGGGGTACTTGCCCGCGCACTGCCGGAACTGGAACCACAGGAAAGAAAGACCGGTAGCGCTTGACGAGCACCCCCACCGCGGCCGTAGTTGCTGAAAAGACTAGCTCCATGCTTCCTAAAGACCTCACCCGCGACCTAAAAAGCCGCTTGAACATGCTGGCCGGTCAGTTGCACGGCATCGTTAGGATGCTGGACGCCGAAACCACTGAGCCCGAAAAAATTTTGGTGCAGTTCAAGGCCGTCACCAATGGGCTGAGCAGCGCGGAGCACCTGCTGCTGGACGAAGTTTTTCGCAAAGGGCTGGCCTTGCAAATCGTGGACGTGGTGGATGCCTGCCCCGGCGACTGCCAGGACGCGGGGCGCATTGAGCAACTGCGCCGCGAGTTTCCGAACCTGAGCGAGGGCGAGTTGACGCAAAAGATGCGGGAGCTACGCGAGATTGGCGGGCGCCTGGAGCAGCACAACGCCACAGTAGCGGTGAAAGATGTACCTCAAAAGCTTGACTGTCACCTGGGGGTGGGCAGCACCTTTGACTCGTTCAATTGATAATCTCCTTCACTCACCCCTATGAAACGCATCATCGAAGTCTTTACCGCTGGCTGCCCGTTGTGCAGCCCCATCGTAGAACTGGTCAAAAGCACCGCCTGCAGCAGCTGCGACATCATCACCCACAACCTGACCGAGACCGAAGCCGGCAATCCGGCCCTGCGCCGGGCCCGCCTGCTGGGCGTGCAGGCCCTGCCCGCTGTGGCCGTGAATGGCACTTTGCTGGCCTGCTGCCAAAGCGGCGGCATCACCACAGAAGCCCTCGAAGCCGCTGGCATCGGTCAGGCAGCTTAGCTCCTCAACCAGTGCAGGGTACGGCCTGCGTTTACTTATCCGCCCGGCTGCCGTAACCGGCCAGCTCATTCAAGCCATTTGTTGTATGAAACAGAAAGCATTGATGCTTACCTCTGCGGTCCTGCTGACCGGCGGGGCCTTGCTGGGCTTTACCAGCCCCGACAAAACGGCGGACTGCCCGCTGAAAGGCACGCCGGAATGCCCGCTGGTGAAGAATTGCCCGGCTAAGGGCACGGCGGCTTGCACGTTGGCGGGAGTGGCTGCCTGCTGCGCCAAAAAGTAGCCTTAACTCCATTAAAAAGCACGGAGAGAAGCAGCGCTGGTACGCAAGATTTTCTCCGTGCTTTTCAATTGAGGAAGGAATTTGCGCTACGAAGCAAATTATGCAAGCAATCTACCCCAATCGTGCACAACTACCAGCTGCACGGCAAGTACATACTGGAAATCGTTCTTTACTAAACCCTCCCGTTCCATGCATAACCAAAACCAACCCCTGCTCGACGCCCTCAATGCCTGCATCGCCTCGTGCGAGCACTGCGCTACCGCCTGCCTGCAGGAGCAGGATGTGCAAATGATGGCCCGCTGTATTAGCCTTGACCGCGACTGCGCCGACATCTGCGCCCTGACCGCCCGCCTGCTGGCCCGCGGCTCGGAGCACGCCCAGCACCTGTTGCGCGAATGCGCCGAAATCTGCAAGGCCTGCGGCGACGAGTGCGAAAAGCACGCCGCCCACATGGAGCACTGCCGCGAGTGCGCCGAAGCCTGCCGCCGTTGCGAGCAGGCCTGCCGCCAGGGCATGAGCACGGCTGCCTAAAGAATTCAACAAAGGAAAAGGCCAGTCTGCGTGAGGTAGACTGGCCTTTTTTTGTGCATTACCGCATTGGGGTATTAAGTGCGGGAAATTTGGTCGAAGAGGTGTTGCGCCTGTTGGCTCAGCGAAGCATTTTCTTCTGTTGTTACCCACCGGCCCGGGTAGCACTGCTCATATAGGTCTCTTTTGACATCCCAACGCCGGGCATACTCTGGGTCGTCAAGCAAGCCCAGATGCTCCCAGAAGTACGTGCCTGTTGGTGTCGTCACCGTGAAGTCGGGCAGCAGCAAGTATTTGCCGTTGCGGTAGATGGGTCGCTCGTAGGCATAGTCGGCGCCATTTTTGTGCAGCAGATTGGCAATAATAACCTCCGATTTGGAGCGTACCCATTCGCCTCGCAGGGTACGTAGCACAGGGCTGGCCCCAGCGGGACTTACTTTTAAGTAGTCGCCCACGGCCGCGTGTAGCCCGTTGGAATTAGCACTTGAGTCCAATACGTGGAGCAACTGGTCGAGTAGGCTGTGCTTGTAAGCCCGTTTCTCGGCTATAGCCACTTCAATTTGGGCGGCGGCGGCTGTACTGAGTGTTTCAGCGGCAGCCCGTATTAGCAAGCATTTATCCAAGGTACGTCCTTTGGCTAAACGGCCGGCGCCAGTGCGGAGGGCCTCGTAAAACAAGGCAAAAAACTGGGTAGGGGTGAGTTGTGGACTGCGGTTGAGGGTGACAACTGCTGTACCCAAGGGAGTAAGTTTCTGCAAGCGGTATACTTCGCTACCTGATGCCACCTGAACCGCATCAAGACGGTTGAAGCCCTTTGCTTCAAGCGAAACGAGCCCTGCTTCTAGAAAGAAGGGTAGCGCTTCCAAGACTTCCTCATCAGCAAAAGGCACCCACGTTTGCAGCGTTGTTTTGCCGCTTGCTAGTTTGTGGTAGAGGTGCGCTAACTCTTTGGCTGCGGGGAAAGATTTGTCGATAAACGTATCGCGTCGTACCTGCACGTTTTTCTTGGAGTACAGCAACCAGCAGTCGGCTCCTTGGTGGTCACGGCCGCCCCGGCCAACTTCCTGATAGTACTGCTCCACCGACTCCGGCATCATGAAATGCACCACGGTGCGGATGTCGGGAATATCAATGCCCATCCCGAAAGCATTCGTGGCAAAAACAACCGTCGTGGCGCCGGTGCGTAAGTCATGAAGCGCGGTTTGGCGCTCGGCCGCCGTCATATCCCCGTGAAAATGAGCCGCCCGCAGGCCCTTTTCCTGGGCACGGGCGGCCAAATCTTCCACGCCCCGCTTTTTGTACTTGCGGTAGAGGTACACGAGCGTTTTGGTCTGGGGTGGCTGAGCAGCGAGCAGTTCCCAAAGCCGATTCTCTTTGGCTTCTTCCGAAGTGAAACGCTCAACGTGTAGGCGCAGGTCGTGGCGAAGCAGGGAACGGTCGCGCAGGACGTGCTTCGCATCAATGCGAAAATCGGTAAGAATATCGCCCAACTCCCGCGGATTGATGGTGGCTGTCAGCCCCAACACGGGCGGCCAATGACTGGCCCCAAATACGTCGTCCAAAAATTGCGGAATCCGTTGGTAGAACGGACGGAAGTCAAACCCCCACTGGCTGATACAATGAGCTTCGTCCACAACCACTAGTCGTACGGCATCGCGGCGTGCCCGCAGGCAGTGCGCCAAGTACCCATCCACGGCAACACGCTCCGGGCTCAGAAAGAGAAAATCAGGGGTTTCTTGTCCAGTACCAAAGGCAGTAAGGCGGCTTACTTGTTCCGCAGCCGGCACACTGGCGTGAATGGTGAGCACCTGACAGCCTTGCTCACTAAGTTTGGCGGCCTGCTCGTCCATGAGAGCCACCAAGGGGGCAATCACCACCGTTGTGCCGCCGCGGGCTTTGCCAGCCACCCAGTATATCCACGATTTGCCCCCGCCTGTCGGCATTACGGCCACCGTCGAGCCGTCCTCGACCACATGGGTAATGACTCGTTCTTGGAATGGCTTAAGGGTCTTGCCACTGAGAAGCGGGAAGTACTTCCGCAGCAATTCCTGGGCGTTAGTAAGCATCGCCGTAGGCAAACGCTTCGGCCTGCTTTAACACGTTAATGTCTGCATCGTGGCACCGGGCGACGAAGCTTAAAAAGTCATGCAGCAACACAAATCGGTACGCTTCGGGGAATGCGGCGCCTGTTTGCTCCCACTTCGCTTGCAACTGGCGCGAGAGGTCGAGGGCATAAAGCGAGAACACTGCGTATGGATAATAGAAATTCTGCTGCGTAGTACCGTCTTTTTCGCTAATCATCAAGAATTCTGAATCCTGGCGGCAACCGAACGTGGCTTTATCGGACAGAAACCAGAGGGCCCAAATGGCATCTTGACTGCGATAGGGAAAAATGTGGGGATAAAGCTTATAGAGGAAATGGCTTTTGATGCCTCCGCCGATAACCCCGAAGACGGTATAGTCTTCCGTGTCCAGCTCATCGAAATTCAACGCGTCCAACGTCGTTGTGTTGATAAACTTGCTCCGCTTGTAATCCGCGGCGTATTCACGCCCAAACAAGGCGACGTTGCTCACCACCGTGTACAAATCCGAAGCACTGGCAAAGCTGAAGTCTTGCCGGTAACGGTCAAGCTTCTTGGCTTTCTTGTTTTGGAGTGTTTTGCGAATAATGGGGCACTGGTTGCGCAGGGCAGTGGCTTTGAACGAGGGCACGTCCTCTCCACTTAATTCTAACATCTCTTCGCTGAGCAGTTGCACGTAATCGGCGCGGTCGTCCTCAAAGCTTTCGATTGCTACGTTTGCCCGCGTTGTGAGCACCGTACTGGCATCTGCTCCTTTTTTGCCTGGACGGTGGTTGCCGCGCACTTTGAAGTATTCATGTGCCCTGAAACCGTCAAATCCAGCGCTTTCATCTTCCCCAGTGACGGTATCACTAACGTATCGTAAAAAGAAGGTCTCCAAGCCTTGGTTCAAGGCTTCCTTCACCGCTGCTATGTGCGAAGGTTCATAACAGATAGACTCCAAGTCGCGGTGGGGGAAGTGCATAAGGCGAACTGTTTGTTGACGCTAGAACTGCGAAATATACAAAGCGAAAGCACACCAAGGCCGCTGGTGCAAAATGTGTTTTTTTTGGGCCTACCATCAGTTTACCTCGCGCCATATTATGTAAGCGGCCGACAGAATCGTGTACCCTTACACAGTAGCTTGCCGCTAGCTTTGAACCACGTTTTAACATTAAATAACCTACTCCGTCATGGCCTTTGCCCCTTCTGTTCGCAAGCTGATGCTCACGGCCCACATCACGTTTTCCGTGGGCTGGCTGGGGGCCGTCGCCGTATTTCTAGCACTGGCCGTCATGGGGCTGACCAGCCACGATGCGCCGCTGGTGCGGGCCGCGTACCTGGCCATGGGGCTGAGCGGCTGGTATGTTATCGTGCCTTCCAGCTTTGCGGCGCTGCTCACGGGTGTGGTGCAGGCTGTGGGAACCCCCTGGGGCCTGTTTAAGCACTATTGGGTGGCCGTGAAACTGCTGCTGACCGTAGCCGCGACGGTGCTACTGCTCGTGCACATGCAGCCCATCAGCTACCTGGCGCAGGTGGCCGCCAAGGCCGACCTCTCCTCGACGGAGCTGCGCGGCATGCGGTTACGGCTGCTAGCCGATGCCGTGGCGGCCTTGGTGGTGTTACTCGCGGCTACAACCATCTCGGTGTACAAGCCCTGGGGGCGCATCGGCAACTGGCTGCAGCAGCGCCAACAACCCAGCCCGGTGGCGGCCACACCCACTTCCTGGGGCCAGTATATCCTGCTGGCGCTGCTCGGCCTGGTTGTCTTGTTTCTCGTCGTGCACCTGCTCGGCGGTGGGCTAGGGCACCATTAGGGGCGCCGCGCTACAAATCATGTAAGCTGCCAGCACAATCCTATACCCCGAACGGCGCACTCGCCGGTACTTTTGGCTGTTGTCCAGTTGAAACCAGCCCGCCCGCCGGGCCTTACTTCTCTTCCCATGAAAACCCTTCAGTTCAAGACCAATATCAACTGCGGCGGCTGCATTAAAGCCGTAACGCCGACCCTGAACCAGCAAGCCGGCGCCGGCAACTGGCAAGTGGACACGGCCAACCCCGACAAGATACTGACTGTCAACTCCGACAAGCTCACCGCCGAGCAGGTGGTGCAGGCCGTGGAGGAGGCCGGCTTTACGATTCAGGAAGCCTGAGCGCCTGCGCTGCCTTCTGGTAAAACGCCCGGCTCTGCCGGGCGTTTTTGCTTTTCACAGGTCTGCGGAGCCAGAAGCATGGAAATTATGTAGGCCGGGCGCTCAATTGCAGCAAACATTACCCGGGCCGGCCTGCGTAAGGGAATAGGCCGGCCTCCCCCTGCATATTGCTATTTCGAAAGTCAGGCAGCACTATTAGCCCTCCTTGGCTTGGTAGTGGCCAGGGAGCAGGGGCAGCACTTCACCCCGGAAACCGTTGTGGCGCCGGGGCCCTGCAGGGGCCCGGCGCTTTTGGCGGATTCCCGCTTTTGAAACTTTGCCTGCGCCTATGTTTTCAGATTTTCCCAACCTGCACCCGCTGGTGGTGCATTTGCCCATTGTCTTGCTGATGCTCAGCGCCGGCCTGCAGGCGCTGAACGTGTACAAGGACTGGCCCCCGGTGAAGTGGATTACCATAGGGGTAATGGCCGGCGGCTTTCTCGGGGCATTAGCCGCGAGTACCGTGTTCCACGCCATGCCCATGGGCCTGTCGCCCCGGACCGCTGCCGTCTTTGAGGCCCACGAAAAGTTCGCCAGCTACACGCTGTGGCTTTCCGGCATTACGCTGCTGCTAGCTGGTATTGGCAAGTTTTTCAAGATTGAGCAGCGAGCCTACGAAATTCTGGTGCTGGTGTCAGCCGTGGCCACGGCCGGGGTGTTATCGGTAGCCGGGCACCGCGGGGCGCAGCTCGTCTACGTCGAGGGCGTAGGGCCCCAAGGCCGCCTGCTTGATAAAAGCCATGGCCATGGGGGCGGGGAAGCCATGCCCGGCATGGATATGGGGGCCGATAGCCACGACGAAGCAGAAAGGGCCGATGACCACAACGGGGACCAGGCTCCCGCTTCACCCAACCCGACCGCCGTCCCGGCAACCCCGGGTTCAACCGACATGTCCGGCATGGATATGGGCGGGCCATCATCCGCCAAAAAAGGCAGCTCCGCTGCACCGGGCACGATGGGCAACATGGACATGCCCGGCGGGCAGGCGGCTCGTCAGGGCCGGCCCGCCTCCCCTAAAAGCGTCATGCCGGACATGCCGGGCATGAAACGGCCCGCTGCAAAAAGCGCCGAGCCCATGCCCGCGGGCATGGACATGAGCCGCCCAGCCAAGCAAAAGCCTATGAAGGATATGCCCGGAATGGCGAACATGCCGGGCATGAGCCAGCCGAAAGCAGGCGCGAAAAAGGCGACCGCCACCCAAGCTGGAATGGAAGGTATGGGCACCATGGCGGATATGCCGGGCATGAAGGCTTCCCCTCCCAAGCAGCCGAATAAAGCCATGCCGCCGATGGGCAACATGAAAGACATGCCCGGCATGGAAAAAGGGCAGGCGATGCCCGCAATGGGTACGATGCCGGGCATGAGCATGCCCACCAACCCCATGGACAAGTTTCGCTTTGAGGACAACAACCCCGCCCGGAACAAAGCCAAGAATGATAAACAATAGCCTCGCAATGAAAGGATTTGTTTTCCTGTGCCTGCTGCTCAGTTCGCTGCAACTCGCCGCGCAGATGCCGCAGCACCAGGCCATGCCCAAAGGCAAGGCCGCCAATGGTCTGGCCACACCGCCCCCGGACCAGGACCTGCGGGGCCACGTGGTAATGCCCCGCTCCGCCCACGTCGGCCACCGGGTCGAGTACGACCTGTACGTAGACGAGCGCGAGGTAAACTACAGCGGCAAAACCCGCCTGGCCATCGCCATCAACGGGCAGATTCCGGCGCCCACGCTGCGCTTCACCGAGGGCGACACGGCCATTATCCGGGTGCACAACCAGATGGGCGTGGAAACCAGCATTCACTGGCACGGCATCCTGCTGCCCAACCAGTACGACGGCGTGCCTTACCTCAACCCGGCCCCCATCGAGCCGGGCGGCACGCACACCTTCACGTTTCCGCTCATCCAGAGCGGCACCTACTGGTACCACTCCCACACCATGCTGCAGGAGCAGAACGGCTTGTATGGCTCCATCGTCATTCAACCCCGCGAAGTCAAGTACGAGCTCAAGGAATACGTGCTGCTGCTCTCGGACTGGACCGACCACCCGCCCAAGGAAGTGCTGCGCTACCTCAAGCGGGCCGGCGAGTGGTTTGCCGTGCAAAAAGGCGCCACCCAGAGCTACGGCGAGGCTATTGCGGCCGGCTACTTCAAAGATAAAGTCAAGCAGGAGTGGGGCCGCATGCCGGCCATGGACCTGACGGACATCTACTACAACAAGTTTCTCACCAACGGCCGCGAGAAAAGCTACTACCCCGACGCCAAGCCCGGGGAAGTCGTGCGCCTGCGCATCATCAACGGCAGCGCCTCCTCGTACTTCTACCTGCAGTACGCCGGCGGGCCCATGCAGGTCATCGCCGCCGATGGCATCAACGTCGAGCCCTTCCCCGTCACCAAGCTCGAAATTGCCACGGCCGAAACCTACGACCTGCTGGTGACCATCCCGCCCGCGGGCGCCGCGGAGCTGCGGGCCACGGCCAACGACATCACCGGCTACTCCTCCAGCTACTTCGGGGCCGGGGAGCCGATGAAAGCGCCCGACTTGCCGCGCATCAACTACTTCCAGATGATGCGGGAAATGGGCAGCATGGGCAACATGACCGGCATGGACATGGGCGGCAACGGCCAGATGGCCCCCCAGGGCGCCAGCATGAAGGGCATGAACATGAAAGGGGGCGGTGGGGAGATGAAAGGCATGAGCATGCCCGGCGGGCAGCAGCCCACCCCGCCCGCAGAGCCCTCCAGGCAAGGGATGGACATGAAAAACGGCACCATGCCCGCCGCCACGGCGCCCTCGCCGCCGGACCGGCCGATGAACATGCAGGAAAAGAGCGGCAAGAGCATGGGCACGATGCAGGATAAGGGCAGCATGGCCGGCATGGACATGAGCGGCGGCGGCAGTATGGCCGGCATGAGCATGGGTGGCTCGGGCGGCGATTTTAACTACAACCAGCTGCGGGCCCTGAACCCGACGACGCTGGATTCTACCCGGCAGTGGCGCGACATCAAGCTCACGCTCACCGGCAACATGCTGCGCTACCTCTGGTCGTTCGACAACAAGACCCTCTCGGAGGCCGACAACATCCCCATCCGCCGGGGCGAGAACGTGCGCATGACCTTCACCAACCTGACCATGATGCGCCACCCGCTGCACCTGCACGGGCACTTCTTCCGCCTGGTCAACGCCCAGGGCGCCTACTCGCCCATGAAGCACACCTTCGATATCCCGGCCATGGGCACCGTGACCATCGAGTTTGAGGCCAACGAGACGCAGGACTGGTTTTTCCACTGCCACATCCTCTACCACATGATGGCCGGCATGGCGCGCATCATCAGCTACGACGCCAGCCCCCAGAACGAGTATGCCCAAGGCAACTACCGCATGCTCAAGCGCGAAGACAACGCGGTGTACCCCTGGTTTGACCTCTCGGTGCATTCGCAAGCCGCTTACCTGGAAGGCAACCTCTCCAACAACCGCAACGCGCTCGAATTTGAGGGCCGCGTGAACTACCAGGGCAACTACGAAACCGAAACCCACCTGCTGCGCTACCTCGACAAGCGGCAATTGTGGGCCGGCTTCGTCGGGTACGACTTCCGGGACAATAAAACCCTGCGCTCGGAAGCAGATGCTGAAGGCGGCAACCGTCGTACGGCCGAGAACAACCGCAACTTCCGCCGGCAGGCCGAAGTCGGCGTGTACTACCTGCTGCCGATGCTGGTACGGGCCGAACTGCGCACGGACCTGACCGGCCAGGTGCGCCTGCGCCTGGAACGCCGCGACCTGCCCCTGAGCAACAACGTGTTCATGGACATCAGCGCCAATACGGACAAGGAGTTTACCCTCGGCTTCCGCTACATGGTCAGCAAATACGCCTCACTGAGTACCAACTACGACAACCAGTACGGCTGGGGTGCCGGACTCACCTTCCACTACTAGCGCAGGCAAGCGCAGCGCCGAGGTGCTGGGCCTGCCCGTTGCCAAGGCTTACACCATCCCCAGCGTTCCTTGCATAGTTTCCTGGCAGGCAACCTTTTGCCGGTCAGAATGCGATTTCACCAGTAACGCGTGGCTGGTCCGCCACCCATGCATTTCCCCTTAAGCTTTATGTTACTGCATGCGCATTAAGCAATTCGAGCACCTGTGCCGCCGCCTGGCACAGCAAATGGCCGAGCCTTCGGCGGCCGAAACGGAAGCTGCCTGGCAGCAGCTGGTTCACCGCCTGGACCGGCTTCAACCGGGCACCGGCAGGGCCGATTTCCTTACCAGCCTGTGCGTGGACCGGCCCGGCCCGCACGGCCAACTGACGAAGCAGCCGGCGTCCGCGTCTGGCTTGCGGGAGGCGCAACCGCACCGGTAACGCCTGGCACGCGCTTACTGGCAGGTTTGCACCAGGGCCGTTACACTGAGCGTCGCCGTCGCGTCGGTGGTGTAGTTGTCGTTGTTCACGCACACGTAGAGGCGCCGCGTACCCGCCGGCAGGGCCAGGGGCCGGGTTTCCTGGGGCGTGTTCTCCGCCGCCCGGAAGCACATCTTGTCCCGGGTGATGGTGCCCTTGGTGGCCAGAAACTGCTGAGCCGCGCTTTCATCGGGGGTGATGTACCAGTGGCACTTGGTGCTCACCGTGGGCGGGGCATTGTTGCCCTGCTTGGTGAGGGCCGTGGCCGCGGTGCTGAGCAGGGCGGGGGCAGCCGCCCCGCCGCTGCCCGCCACGGCCGCCACGGCCGCCACGGCCAGCGCCGTCGACCATGAAATAGGGGGCTGGCCTTCGTCGCGCACGTCGAGTTTGTAGACGATGCCCACCGTGCCCACGGGCAAGTCCACGGTAAAGACCTTCCTGCTGGTGTGCATGCAGTTGCTGCAGTGAATGGTGGCGTTGCTGAGCGGCAGCGCGTCCTGCAGTTGGGACGCACACTTGATTTCGCGCCCGTCGTCGTGCCAGCTGCGAAAATCGGCTTGCTGCACGCCGTTAACGTAGGTGCCGCGAAAGCTCACCTGCCCGTTCTCGTGCCAGCCGCAGCACAGGCCCGTGGGCTTGTCGGGATTTTCCGCGGCCATTTTGCCCTCCCACTGCTTTTTCCACGACGGGTAGAAGTAGTCGCGTACGGTCCCGATGGTTTTGCCGGCCGCGTCGTGCCGGGCAATGCGGGCGTAAGCTACTTCCTCCAGCGTTTCGGTCCGCTCCCAGTCGCGGTCAAAGTAAACCGTATCGACCGGGGGCAGGGTAGCCGCCGCCGGCTTGGGCCGCTGCGCCAGCGCGGGCA
Organism: Hymenobacter persicinus; assembly: GCF_004167665.1. Lineage (GTDB taxonomy): Bacteria > Bacteroidota > Bacteroidia > Cytophagales > Hymenobacteraceae > Hymenobacter > Hymenobacter persicinus. The sequence continues at coordinate 111,106 of NZ_SEWE01000001.1, forward strand.
AGGAAGCCAGCATAAACAGGAAATACAGAGCGTAGCGTTGGGCCATAAATGCGGACTAACTAGTAGAAAAGGGACTTGCGCAGGGTAAAGATAAAGCCTTGCCGGCAGCTGCCCAACCCTTTTCAGCGGGCCGTTTCGGTAAATAATCACATATATGCTGAATACTTATTTAGACAACTTATAAAAAAAATTAGCCCTTATTTGGAACAATTACAAATAAGCTCTCTACCTTTGGGGCATCGTTCAACATTCCCCGTTAACCCTGCTCCCATGACGTTTAAGTACGTTCCCGTTGCCCTTCTTGCTTTGGCATTTGGCTTTACTTCCTGCGACAAGAATGACACCGAGTCGGCGCCGGCCCTGCGCGCCAAAATGGACGCCAGCACGCTGACGGCTTCCTCCAAGTACACGGAATCGTTCAAAGACGCCAGCGGGCAATCCACGGTGGAGTTGACGAGCTCGAACCAGCGCCTGGACATGTTCTCGGAGCTGAACTCGTACATGGCCCTGGTGGCCGTGGCCGCTCCGGCCACCCCGTCGACCCTGGACGTGGCCAAGCTGCGCGGCTACTACGCCAACACCGGCGGCTACTTTACCGGCACCGGCCTGAATGCCTCGGGCCTGACGCTGCGCACCAGCACGGCCGCTTCGTTCCCGGCTACGAACGCCGAGACGGTGCGCACTTACGTGGATGCCAAGCTCACCCAACTGGCCACGGCCAGCCAGTCGGTCAACAACGTGGCCACGCCCGGCAGCGCCGGCCGCCTGGGCCGCTACCTGGTGGATGGCAACGGCATTGAGGTCAACCAGGTGATTCAGAAAGCGCTGATTGGCGCCCTGCTGCTAGACCAGGTTGACAACGTGCTGCTGACCGACAACGCCCTGAAGGCCAACAACAGCAAAGTGGTGGACGGCAAAGCCTACTCCGAGTTGGAGCACAACTGGGACCTGGCGTATGGCTACCTGACCAGCAACGCCATCATGACCACGGACATCAACCTGACGCCCCGTGAGCGGTTCCTGGCCAGCTACCTCAACGAGAAAAACCCCACGGCCTCGCCCGGCGTGTACATGGCCTTCCTGAAGGGGCGCGCGGCCATCGTCAACAACGACGCTGCCGGGGTGAAGGCCCAGGCCGACATCATCCGCACCGAACTGGAGAAAACCATTGCCCTGGCTGCCGTGTCGTACCTGACCAACTGGAAGGCAGCTTCGACCCTGGACGTGAAGGCCCACGCGCTGGGCGAAGGCCTGGGCTTTGTCTACTCGCTGCGGTTCTGCACCAAGTACGGCGCTGACGCGGCGTTCTCCGACAACCTGCTCAGCGGCCTGACCGCGGGCACTAACGGCACCTGGAGCCTGACCAACGCCCAGGCCGACGTGGCCATCAACGCCATCAAGGCCAAGTTTAACATTCAGTAATTTTCGGCCCGCTTTCCGCAAGCGGACCCAAGGCCAACGGGTGGAGCAGTTGCGGCTGGTTCGCCCGTTGGCCTTCGCCACGAAAAAACGCCCCCGATGAAAAAGTCTGTTTTGTTTGCGTTTGCCCTGCTGCTGGCCGCCCTGGGCATCATCAGCTGCGGCAAGGATGGGAACGGCGACACGCCCGGCCCGGACGCCGCGGTGGACCGCAAGGCCCTGCTCACGCAATGGGCCGATAGCCTGGTAAAGCCGGGCTACCAGCGCTTCAACGACAAACTCGCGGTGCTGAAAGCCAAGACCACGGCCTTCACCGCGGCGCCGACGCCGGCCACGCTCGTGGACGCGCGCCAGGCCTGGCAGGCGGCCTACGTGGAGTGGCAGAAAGTCGAGTTGTTTGAGTTCGGCCCGGCCGAGCAGGTGAGCCTGCGCAACCACTTCAACATTTACCCGGCCGACGCGGCCGGCATTAACCGCAACATCACCGCCGGCACCTACGACTTCGAGCTGGCCACGGCCATTCCGCAGCAGGGCTTCCCGGCCCTGGACTACCTGCTCAACGGCGTGGCTGCGGGCGACGCGGCCATCGCGCAGCAGTATGCTTCCTCGGCCAACCACCGCCGCTACCTGACCGACGTGGTGGCCAAGATGGACCAGACGTTCGGTACCGTGTACAGCCAGTGGAACGGCTCCTACCGGGACACGTTCGTGGGCAACACCGGCACCGACGCCAGCTCCTCGCTCTCGCGGGTCATCAACGCGTACTCGCTTTATTTTGAGCGCTACCTGCGCGCGGGCAAGGTGGGCATTCCGGCCGGCACCATGACCGGCACGCCCCGCCCGGAAAAGATTGAAGCCTATTACCTGAAGGGCGCCCTGCCGCTGCAATTGGCCACCACGGCCCACGCCACGGTGCAGCAGTTTTTCAACGGCCGCCCGGGCCGGCCCTCGCTCAAGAGCTACCTCGATGCGCTCGGCGCCAAGGACAGCCGCACGAACCAGCCCCTGACCGGCATCATCAACGCGCAGTTCGGCGTTTCTGCCCAGCAGCTCAGTTCCCTGGGCCCGGACCTGTACGCCACCATGACGGCCCGCAACGCCGACGCGGTGGCTTCCTACAACGAGATGCAAAAAGCGGTTCGCCTGATTAAGGTGGATATGACCTCGGCGCTGGGCATCACGGTGACGTACGTCGACAACGACGGCGACTAATGGGGCAGGGGCTTCGGCGCTATCTGCAGGGCTACACGGCGGCCGCTCCACTGGCCACGTTCCGCGTGGCCATTGGCCTTTTAGTGCTGGCCAGCGTGGTGCGCTTCTGGGCCAAAGGCTGGATTGCGGAGCTGTACCTGAAGCCCAAGTTCTTCTTTTCCTACTACGGCTTCGAGTGGGTGCGGCCGCTGGGGCCCTACACCTACGCACTGTTCCTTTTCTGCGGGCTGTGCGCGCTGCTGGTGGCCCTGGGCTACTGGTACCGCTCGGCCGCGGCCGGCTTGTTTCTGAGCTTCACCTACATCGAGCTCATGGACAAAAGCACCTACCTGAACCACTACTACTTTGTGAGTTTGGTGGGGCTGCTGCTCGTGGTGCTGCCGGCCGGCCGCTATTTCGCCCTGGATACCTGGCGGCACCCCGCCCGCTGGCGCAGCGAGGTGCCGCGCTGGACGGTGGACGCGCTGCGCCTGCTCATGGGCATTGTGTACTGCTACGCCGGCCTGGCCAAGCTCAACTCCGACTGGCTGGTGCACGCCATGCCGCTGCGCATCTGGTTGCCGGCCAAAAATGATTTGTCCTTCATCGGCCCGCTGCTGGGCCAGGTGTGGGTGGCCTATGCTTTCAGCTGGTTTGGGGCCTTCTATGACCTGACCGTGCCCTTCTTCCTGCTGAACCGCCGCACCCGGCCCTGGGCCTACCTGACGGTGGTGGTGTTTCACGTGCTGACGGCCGTGCTGTTTCCCATCGGCATGTTTCCCTACGTGATGATGGTTGCGGCCCTGATTTTCTTTCCCGCCGAATGGCACGAGCGGGTGTTGCAGCGCCTGCGCCGGCTGCTTCGCTTGTCCCCAGCCTCGCACCAGGCGCCCAGGCCACTGGTGTATGGGCGGGCCACGCGCCAGCTGCTGCTCATCGGTCTGGGCGCCATTTTCGTGGTGCAGCTGCTGCTGCCCTTTCGCTACCTGCTCTACCCGCGCGAGCTGTTCTGGACCGAAGAGGGCTACCGCTTTTCGTGGCGGGTGATGCTCATGGAGAAGATGGGGCAGGTGCAGTTCAAGGTAGTGGACGGCGCGACCGGCCGGGCGCGACTCGTGAATAATTACGAGCACCTGAGCGTGTTGCAGGAAAAGATGATGAGCACCCAGCCCGACATGCTGGTGCAGTTTGCCCACTACCTGCGCGACTACTACGCCCGTCGCGGCGTGCGCAACCCCAAAGTGTACGCCGATGCCTACGTGAGCCTGAACGGGCGCCTGGGCAAAAGCTTTATTGACCCCACCGTGGACTTGGCCCGCGTCACCGACGACTGGCGGCCCAAACCCTGGATTTTACCTTTCGACGATGAGATTACCGGTTTATAGCGTGGCCCTGGTGGTGAGCGTGCTGACTTCGTTTACGGCCGTCGCTCAGCAGGCCGGCCTGCAGGGGCGGGTGCGCGAGGCCGGCACCAACCTGCCTGTGGCGGGCTGCGAGGTGTACGTGCGCGGCTCTCGCCAGATTGCCCGCACCGACTCGGCCGGCCTGTTTACCATCGCCCGCCTGCCGGCCGGGCGCCAGCAGCTGCAGCTTTCCTCCATCAGCCACGAGCCGCTCAAGACCGAAATTGACCTGCCGGCGGACGGCAGCATCGTAGACTTTACGCTGGCCCGCCGGGAGCGGCAGCTCAAGGAAGTAGTGGTGGCGGCGCCGCAGGGCCGCTTCGGGCCGCAGCGCCTGCGCGAGGTGGAGGGCACGGCCATCTTCGCGGCCAAGAAGTCCGATGTCATCGTGCCCGACAACCTGGTGGCCAACCTGGCCACCAACAACGCCCGGCAGGTGTATGCCCGGGTGGCGGGGCTCAACATCTGGGAAAGCGACCAGGGCGGCCTGCAGCTGAGCATCGGGGGCCGGGGCCTCGACCCCAACCGCACCAGCAACTTCAACGTGCGGCAAAACAACTACGACATCTCGGCCGACGCGCTGGGCTACCCCGAGAGCTACTACACGCCGCCCGTGGAGGCCATTAAGCGCATCCAGTTGGTGCGCGGGGCGGCCTCGCTGCAGTACGGCACCCAGTTCGGCGGCCTGCTCAACTTCGAGCTGCGCGCCCCCGAGCCCGACCAAACGGTGTCGGTGGTGTCGCGGCAGACGGTCGGCTCCTACGGGTTTTTCAATTCGTTCAACAGCGTGAGCGGCACGGTGAAGAAGCTCAGCTACTACGCCTTTGCCCAGTACAAGCGCGGCGACGGCTGGCGCCCGAATTCCCACTTCGACGCCAAAACGGCCTACGCCGACGTGCGCTACCAGTTCACGGAGAACTTCAAAGTTGGTGCTCAGGTCACCCACATGGACTACCTGGCTCAGCAGCCGGGCGGCCTGAGCGACGCGCAGTACGCGGCCGATGCCCGCCAGTCGAACCGGGAGCGGAACTGGTTTGCCGTGGACTGGAATCTGTTCAACCTCTCGGCCGACTGGAAGCTGACGCCCCAATCCAACCTCAACGTGCTGGGCTTCGGCCTGCGGGCCACGCGCAAGTCCCTGGGCTTTCGGCCCAACCAAGTGGCCCTGCCCGACAACGACACCTACCTGCGCGACCTCATCACCGGCGAGTTTCAGAACTACGGCGTGGAAGCCCGCTACCTGAACCGCTACGCCCTGGGCAGCGGCAGCAAAAGCGGCGTGCTGCTGCTCGGCGCCCGCTACTACCACGGCTATAACCACAGCGTGCAGGGCTTCGGTCCCGCGGGCCGCGGCGCCGACTTTCGCTTCGTGGGCCCGGAAGGCGTGACGTTTGCCAACGGCTTTTCGGACTTTGAGTTTCCCAACCAGAACGTGGCCGCTTTCGCCGAGAACATCTTCTACCTCAACGACCAGGTATCCGTCACGCCGGGGGTGCGCTACGAGTACATCCGCACCACCTCGCGGGGCTCCTACGGCACCGTGATTCGCGACAACGCCGGCAACATCGACGCCATTACCCAAACTAACGAGCAGCGCCTGAGCCCGCGCGGCTTCGTGCTGGGCGGCATCGGCATCAGCTACAAGCCGGTGGAGACGCGCGAGTTCTACGGCAACATCTCGCAGAACTACCGCTCCATCACCTTCTCGGACATGCGTATCGCCAACCCTTCGGCCGTCATCGACCCCAACCTGCAGGACGAGCGCGGCTTTTCGGCCGACCTGGGCCTGCGCGGGGAGCAGGGCCAGTGGTTGACCTACGACGTGAGTTTGTTTGCCCTGCAGTACGGCAACCGCATCGGCGAAGTGCAGACCTACGACGCCGCTGACCGGGTGCTGCGCCGCCGTAGCAACGTGGGCCGCGCCCTGATTCTGGGCGTGGAGTCCTACGCCGAAGTAGACCTGCTGCGCGCCCTGCGCCCCACGGTGGAGCCCGGCCGCTGGTCGGTGGCCACCTTCGGCAACCTGGCCCTGATTCGGGGCCGCTACACGCAAAGCGAAATCGTGGGAGTAAAAGGTAACCAGGTCGAGTTCGTGCCGGATGTGAACCTGAAAGCGGGGGCTCGCACAGGCTACGGCCCGTTCAAAGGCTCAATTCAGTTTACCCACCTCTCCAAGCAGTACTCGGATGCCACCAACGCCGAGCAGGGCGGCATCTCGGCCGTGGTGGGCCGCATCCCGGCGTACTCGGTGCTCGACGCTTCCGTGTCCTGGGAGCGGCGCTGGCTGAAGCTCGAAGGCAGCGTCAACAACCTGGCGGGCGCCGTGTACTTCACCCGCCGCGCCACCGGCTACCCTGGGCCGGGCATCCTGCCCTCCGACGGGCGCAGCTTCTTTCTGACGGCGGCCGTGAAGTGGTAGCCGGTATCTTTGCGCAGGTGCAAGCTCTTACGCGCATGGATGCAGTAGCCGCCCTGATAGACCGGGTGCTGCGGGCGTGGCCCCAATTGCGCGGCTACTTCCGCGGCCGTGACCTGATAACCGAAGCCGAACTGCTGGCCTTTTTTGCCACGGCCGTCCCGGAGGTAACGGCCGCCGGGTGGCCGGCCGTCCGGCAACGTTTAGTGTGCAGCCAGCTGCTGCACCAGGTGGCACCCGGCCGGCTCTCGTTTAAAAGCGCCCCGGCCGCCGATGCCCGTAAGCCGGTGCTGCCCCCCGAATGGCGGGCGCTGTGGCAGCAGCTGCAGACCGGGCTGGCGTTGCCGCCGGGTTGCCTGTGGTCTACCCGCTGGCTGCAGCCGTTTCTGCCCGACCTGCCCACTGTACTGGTGGTAGAAGTGCGCTGGGCGGAGCTCATCTGGGCTGAGCGCCTGCTGGCCTCTTCTTTCCAGCCGGACCCGGTGGTGGTACGGCCCTGGCAGCGGTTTTCTCCCGTGCGGCAGGTGCGGGGCATCCCCACGGCCCGCCCGGAAAAAATGCTCGTGGATGCCGCCCGGCTACCCGAGCTGGCGGCGGCTACTTCGGATGCGGCGCTTGCGGCGGCCCTGGCCGCGCTGCTTACCCGTCCTGGCTTTAACCAGCTGCTGCTGCTTCAGTACGCGGCCCGCTGCGGTACCGAACCCCGCTGGTCGGCGTTGCTGAATGCGGCCTTGAATCCGACTTGAGCGCGCCGCCGGTTTTTTGCGGCGCTGTGAAATACTGCTGCGGCTGGACCCGCTGCAAGCGGTGTTGTTGCCCTGCTTAGTCGTCCACCTTACGACCCAGTAACTTTCGCACCCCGTTGCGCAAGGCATAGAGTCGGGAGTTGACGTAGCACTCGTGGCAGTGGCTGAAGTTCCAGAAGCAATCCACCGTGTCCGTGACCAGGTGGAACAGCACGCCCACAGCAACGATTTGCGTGGCCGGCAACAGAAGCAGCAGCACGTACACCGGGATAACATAGAAAGAATGCAGCGGGTGATACCCCACGCTGCAGCGCATCGGGTCAAAGATGGGCTTGGCCAGCAGGTGGTCCAAGTCCATGAGCATCGTGGCGAGCATTATCAGGTAAGCGGTTTGCCACACTGCTGGAAAGAACACCAGCGCCAACACCACCGGAAAAAGAAAGTGCAGGCCATAATGCACCAGGCTTTGGGCGCTTAAAAATTTAGTTGGGGCTGGCGGTTGTTTCGCGCCAGGGGCCATCGGCCGCGTGGAACTGCTCGCGGTGTCCCCAATCGTTGCTTTTGGCGAGCTGCCATTCAGCTGGCTTGCCCGCTCCCTTTTCTCCTGGGTCGGGTATTCTAGTGTATCCGGGGCTTGGAGCGGCACGTCTGCCTTCACCCGTCTCTGCAGGGCAGTAGGGAACTGGTGGGCGGCACCGGCCGTCGCCGTATCGAAGCGCTGCACCGGCCGGGGGTGGTAGCCCCCCGCAGCGGGCGCAAACCTCGGGACGACCGCCGACGAACGGCAGCCAGCCAGTGCCAGGACCAGGCCGGCTGCGATATACCGGATGAAGACGAAAACGGGTAACGGCAGCATGTGGGCTCAGTACAAGGGCCAAAAAGGACGCGTAGCCCTGACAGCCTCCCCGGTGGTGCGCAGTGAAATCAAAAAGGCAGCCCCTGGGAGCTGCCTTTTTCGTTGCCTGGATAGGTTAGCGGTTGCGGGCCAGCCAATTCTGCAGCGCCGCAATTTCCTGGCGCTGGTCGGCAATGATGGCCTGGGCCAGGGACCGGGTTGTGTTCTGGCGCCCGTGCTGCAGCAGGGCCTCCGAGTTGTCGATGGCAGCCTGGTGGTGGTCCACCATGAGCTGGGCAAAGTCGTAATCCGGCCGCGCCGTCATGGTGCGCGCGTCGCTGGCGGCCATCATCCGGTCCATGTTGGTTTTCTGCAGCTGGTTGAACTGCGGCACCAGCGGCTGCGCGGGCTGGTGCCCACCCAGAAACGCGTTAAACTGCGTGATTTCGCCGCGCTGCTTGGTGATAATGTCCTGGGCCGTGGTTTTCATTTCCTGGTTGGTGCCCGTGCGCAGCTCTTCTTCGGCCATTTTGATGGCCGCCTCGTGGTGCAGCACCATCTGGGCGGCGTAGTCGTGGTCGGGGTCCTGGGTTTTGGCCTGCGCGTCCATCTGCGTCATCATGTCCATCATGATTTTCATGTAGACACTCTCGTGCTTCATGTCGTCCATGTCGTGGTCCTTTTTACAGGCCGTGAACAGAACACTGAAAACCAGCAGGGCGAAGAAGGGCAAACGCAATAAACGGTTCATGGGAACGACCTAAAACAGGGCAAGAAACTGACTGCCTGATAAACGCCGCACTACTGCCACTGGTTTGTATACCTTCCGACCAATTTGCTTGTAAGATTTCCAGCCCTACCGCCGGGCTTTGCGTCATCGCTCCAGCTGCGGAGCAACCTCTTGGCTCACCTGGCTGTGCCGGGCTGCCGCCTGCCGCTCAGCCCGGTCGCTGCCGTGCTCGACTACGTGGTTGCCTACCTGCCGGCCCGCGGCATCGAGTGCCTGACTCACCTGGGCTATTTCGGGCTGGTCGATGCGGTACGACACCTTCATTTCCGAGTGCCGAATGCCTTCCGCATCCACGGTGCTTTGCACTTCGCCGGCTTTCGCGCCGCTGGCGGTGAGGGCTGCCTGCACGGCCTCGGCCTGGCCCCGCTCACCGGGGGAGCTGGCCGGCTCGTCCACCCGGATGATTACCAGCTTCTCGCTGCCCGGGGCACTGGGCCCCGCCGCGGGCATGTCACCCGTGGTGGCCTCGACACCGGGCTTAACGGCCACGTCCAAGCTACGGTCCCGGTTGTGGGGCTGGATGGCCGCGGCTTCAGCCGCCAGTTGCCGGGCCGCGCGGTCCGCCTCGGGCTCCACGACGCTAACGCCCGCATACTGCGCCTTTCCGGCCGCGGCGCGGGCAGTGGTGTTGGTTACGATGGCGTGGATGATGGCAATGTCGGGCTGGTCGTTGCGGTAGGTCATGTCGAATTCCGCCCGGCGGATGCCTTGCTCATCCACGGTGCTGCGCACCTGGCTGGTTTGCATGGAATAGCCGGAATTATCCAGAATGGCTTTCCAGGCCTCCGCCCGGCCGGTCGTATTGGGTTCCAACTCATCCACTGTCCAAGTCGCTGTTTTGGCCTCAGTAGGCGAAGCCGTGGGCAAGCGGACGCCCGCGGCAGCCTCCGCGTAGCGGGCCCTCTCGCGTAAGTCCTCCCGCTCGGCTTCGTCGACTTTGCGGCCCGCCGGCGGGGGGTTGTCGTGGATATACTCCTTCAGCAGCACCAAGCCAGCGTCTTTGGCGTGCACAAACTGCGCGGTGTGCTCCGCCGCTTCCTGCTCGCTGCGGTAGGAGCGGGCAGGGCGCTGCTCAGCTTCTGCCGCAGTGGCCCCCAGGACAGTCTGAAAGTGTGTGTCGTCCTGTTCCCGCCCCTGCTGCGCTTCCGGGCTGCTCTCCTGCTCGCGACGGGCCTGGCGCTCAGCCTCCCGCTGCTCCCGCTCCTGGCGCTGGGCTTCGGCCAGCCGCTGCTGGCGCTCCGATTCCTGCTGCTGCTCCTCGCGCTGGGCCGCCGCGCGAATCTGCTCCGCGCTCAGCCCTTGCGCCGTGTACTCCAGCTCCTTGTTGAAGTCCTTGGCCAGCGGGTAGTCCACCCGCAGAAAGGCCTCCTGTTGGCGCTCGGCCGCGGGCCGCAGCTGCTCGCGCTGCCGGTAGAGCTCCTGGGCCACCACCTCCAGCTGGGCCGTGTCGGCGCGGGCCACGGTCAGGCGCACGATGGTGGCCTGCTCGGTGCTGCGCTGCACTTCCACGGCCAGCGAAGGGCCGTCCTGCTGCGTCTGGTTGATTTTTTCCACCCGCTCGCTGAGCTGCTGCACCTGGCCGGCACCCTGCTCGGCCGAGTCGTGGTGAAACGTCACCTTCAGGCTGGTGTGGTACTTGTCGCTGGTGGCGTGCCACTCGACCGGCCGGGAGGCCTCGCGGTAGGCTTCCTGCTCGGCCACGGGCACCAAGGGGCGGGCCGGCTGCAGTTCGTTGAGGTAATTGATGTTGAACTGCCGGCCGCCGGCGTCGCGGTCATTGGCCAATACGACCTCCTGAGGCTGCTGCTTGTCAATGACCCGCTGAATCAGGGCTACCTGGGCCTCGGTGGGCGTGCCGCTGGTGGCAATGTAGAGCGTGTTCTTGGGGTCCTGCCCGTGCCTGAGCTGGAAGTGGGACAGCGAGTCGATGGCTGATTCGCTCACCACCACGCGCTCCACCGGCGTGTCCTTACCGGCGGTGGGGTGCGACACCCAGATGCCGTTTTTGGGCAGCGGCAGCAGGCTTTTGTAGTGCTCGTTCTTCTGCTCCACGCTGGCCAGCCCGTGCTCGTTGTAGAGCGGGAAGGCCGTGTTCTTGTGCTCGTTCTGCTGCGCCGTGAAGATGCGTCCCTGGAAGGCGGGGCTGTCGAGCGTGGCATCGGTAATGCCGCGCCCGTGCAGGTAGCTGCGGTCGGTGAGTTCTTTCTTGACGCCCAGCACCTCGGAAATCAGCCGCGTGCGTCGCTCTTCCTCGGCCTGCCGGGCCTGCTCCGGGTCGCCCACGGGCAGGCCATTCAGCCGCGCGGAGTCGGGCGGGGTGGCGTACTGAGTAGGATACTGGCGGGCCGGAGCCGGTGCGCCGTCGAGGTACTCGCGCAGCTGCTGGCGCACCTGGCCCAGGTTGAGGCCGTGGCCGTCGCCGCCCCGGGTCTTGGCAAAGTCGATGATGGAGCCCGCGTCGCGGTCGTCGCCGGTGTTCAGGTACACCTGGTGGTCGCCCTTGCGGGTGACGATGACGTGCTCGTCGTCCTTGACCAGGTGGTGCCAGTCGCCGCGGCGGCTTTCCTTCTTGATGGTGTAGCCTTGGCGCTGGGCGTAGTCAACCAGGTCGATGTCGCGCTTGAAGCGGTCGAGTTCGGTGGGGTCGTTTTCCCGGGGTGCGTTCATGGGGTGGGCTGGGGAAGTGGAGCCGGACAGCTCCATCTCCTTGCCAGCACCCGGCGGCCGGGCCCCAAGCAGGAAAGCTATCCGGGGTTAGGGGGTGGACGGCGAACTAGCGGCCCGCTGCGCGGCCGCGTCGAAGAAGGCCAGCTGCTCGCGGAATTGGGCTAGTAGCTCGCTACTGCCGAACACGTACTGGTTGGCGCCGCTGCCGATGTCGATGCGCACGATTTCCGTGGGCACGCCCAGCGCGCGCAGCACCCGTTGCACGAGGCGCGGCTCGTCGCGCTTGAGCTTGCCGTTCTTCAGGTTGACGACGTTGGTATAAGTCAGGCCATGCTGGGCACAAAAAGCGGTTAACTCGCCCTGGGGAAGGGCCTTAAGACGAAACTGAACGTAGCGCAGGCACTCGGTGTAGGGCGCGGACAGGCTAAGGTCAGGAAACCCCAACGGGGCGGAAACGTGGTCGGATGGTACCATGCGAAGAAGGGCACACTGCTGGGGCAGTGGGGGTGAAGTATCGGAGCGATACCCCAAAGGACGCATATCGGGCTTAGAAGCCGCAACGCTATCGGGGAAAAACTCAAATCTTCTACCTCCCACCGGCCTCGTCGCCGAAACCGGCAGGCTGCTGCTTCGCTGGTAGGCGCTACATACGGCCAAGTATTTTTTAAGTTTTCACTAACTTTTTACTAACACTATCGCGCTTCCTGCCGTAAGGGGCCGGTATGCGTTCCGGAATACTCTTATTGGCGGTGATACTGGCCCTGGGCGCCCTGGCGGCGCTGCTGTGGTGGCGCTTCAAGGGCCCCGGCAAGCCCGTTGCGCCAGTGGCCGCGCTGGCGACCCGGAACCACCATTCGCTGCGCACCTTCCACTACGAAACTGCCGCGGCCGCCCAAGCCGCCGAGAAAGCTGCTACCACCGACGTCGGAGAAGCCCTGGCCCGTCTGCTTCCCAAAGAAGACCTGGCCGTTCCAGAATCTGTGCAATCTGCCGAAGAAGCGGCAGCAGCAGTTGTGGTCGACAGTTCGGAACCGCTTTTGGAAGAGCCGGAAGAAGCCACGCAGGATGTGCCCGCAGAAGATGCCCCCCGCCCGTCCTCCATTCGCCACGCAGCCGGCGCGTTGGCATCCCTGCTCGATGCGCAGGAAGGTGCTGCCACGCCCCTCGCGCCAACTCCAGAGCCAACAGCGGAAGCGGACGAGGAACCGGCCGAGGCCCTCTTCCACAATCCCCTCACCGCGCCGGCCCCGACGGCCAACGACCAGGCCAACCGCGCCGCCGAAATCGCCCTGCGCCAGCAGCGCCGCGCCCGCATGAGCGCGGATGCCGCCGCCCAGCGTGCCGCACTCAGCAGCCTGTTTCCCGGCGCCGGCAGCCCCATCCCCACCGCCAAGCCCTCTTAACTGCCACACCTGCTTTTCGGGGAGATAAGCACCCTGTTTCCACCTATTACCCCTTTCTATGCTAACTCACTTCTTTTCCCGGGCCCGTACCCACGCCGCAACGGCCACTGAAACCCTGCACTCGCTGGCGGCTGCCGGCCACACCTACCAGCCCTCTAAAGCCGAGCAGCGCGTCGCGGCCCTGCTGACTACCCTGGCCCTGGCTACCAGCCCGGCCCGCGCCCAGTTGGGCGGCGGGGGTGCCGCGGCCGCGCTCGAAGGCGTGCAGGAAACCGTGGTGGGCATCGTGCAGGTCATTTTCGCTATCGTGCTCATCGTGGGCCTGATTCGCGTGGTGATGAAGTTCGTGCAGGGCGCCCCGGATGCGCTGGGCTCCCTGGGCTGGCTGGTAGGCGGCGTGATTCTCTGGTTCGGCTTCCAGCTCTTCAAGGACGATTTGGTCAGCGCCGTGGGCGGGGGCGACGGAGGCGTACGCTAAGCTCGCCATGCGCTCCTACAAATCCATCGAGCGGCCCGCGCAGGTGCTGGGCATGAACATCCAGGACCTGGGCATCATGGTCGGCCTGTTCATCGGCTCGGTGCTGCTGCTGGGCTTCCTGGGCATGGCCGTCAGGATTCCGCGCCTGGTGTACCTGCTCGTTATCCTCGTCGAGCTGGGCCTGATTCTGGGCCTGCGCTACCTGAGCAAGCGGCAGGCGCCCGGCTTTCTGATGGGCTGGCTCTCCTTCACCTTCATCCAGCCCCGCCGCCTGGCGGTGGGGCCCCTTCCCACTCCTTCCACCCATGACCAAAAAGCCCAAAACGGCCGCGTTTAAGGCCGTGATGCCCGTGCACAGCTTCGAGGGCGACAAGGTGGTCTTCAAGGACGGCCGCGTCGCGGTGGGCTTCCGCGTGGAGCCCGCCGAGATGGAAAGCTGGACCTCGGACGACTACGACGCCTTCCAGACCGCACTGGTGGGCGTGCTGCGCCCCCTGCCGGTGGGCACCATCGTGCAGAAAACCGATGTCTACTACGACCGGCCCTACCGCGAGGACAAAACCCAGCAGACCTACTTCGAGAACAAGATGAACAAGCACTTCTTCGAGCGGCTCGTGCTGTTCCAGAAGTCCTACCTGTTCCTCTCGTTTGCGCCGGTGGCCGTCAAGTCGCCCAAGACCAACGCCGTGAATGCGCTGGTGGCCCGCGCCGGCGAGGCCGTGCTTAAGAACCCCTTTGCCCAGCTGGTGCACACGCTCGAAGTGGCCGAGAGCGGCGCCGTCGAATTCATTCAGGGCCTCAAGAACCTGGGCGGCGTGACCTTCGAGCGGCTGCAAAGCGAAGAGATTCACCAGCTCTACCTGCAGTACTTCAACCTCAACTTCGACGGCCAGCCCACCCGGCAGGAGCGCGAAATCGGCAACGACCTGGGCACCTTCAGCGTGGGCGAGCACAAGGTAAATGTCCTGTCGATGGTGGGTCAGGGCTCCGACGCCTACCCGGCCGTGCGCAACAGCTACGGGGTAACCGCCCCGATGCTCTACCCGCTTACTCACATCCTGCAGTGCCCGCACGTGCTCACCCAGGCGCTGCTGATTCAGGATACCCGCGCCGAGCTCAGCTCGCTGGATACCGACCGCAAGCTCAACGCCTCGCTCTCGTTTCTGGCCACGCAGGACAACCACCTGCGGGCGGCTGAAGTCGAGGAGTTCACCGCCGAGGTGCGAGCCGAGAACAAGCAGATTGTGGGCCTGCACCTCTCGTGCGTGCTCTGGGACACGAACGATACCAGCCGGCGCGAGAACGTGGAGCGGGCCACGGCCGCCTTTCGCTACATGTTCGGCACGGAAAGCGTGGTGGAAAGCTACCTGGCCCTGCCCGTATTCTTCGGCCTGCTGCCCGGCAACGCCTGGCAGGTGCCGGACCGCTGGCTGACGAGCACCGCCGACCGCGGCGCCTGCTATACCCACTGGACGGCCACCTACAAAACCGACCCGGTGGGGGAGTACCTGACCGACCGGTTCCGCAACCTAGTGCAGGTAAACCTGTTCAACACAGCTCTGGACAACCAGAATGCCATTGTCATCGGCCCTTCGGGCTCGGGGAAGAGCTACACCTTCGGCAACTTGATTGTGCAGCGCTTCGAGAAGGGCGCCCGCCAGATTATCATGGACGTGGGCGGCACCTACCGCAACGTGCTGCAGTCGCTTAACGGCGAGGATTTCGACAATACCTACTTCGAGTACGACCCGCAGCGGCCCATTGAGTTCAACCCCTTCGTGGTGCCGCGCGACGCGGCGGGCAAGTGGCTCTACAACGACGAAAAAACCAACTTTCACCTGGCTTTGCTCGCCGCGCTCTGGAAGGGCGGCAAGGACACGGCGCTCGACAAGTCCGAGCGTACCATCCTCTCGCGCTTTCTGATTGAGTACTACGCCTGCCTGAACGAGAGCCCGCGCCTGAACCAGAAAGACGAGGAATTTCCCGGCATGGAAAGCTTCTACCGCTTCGTTGAGCAGTACGACCAGGAAATGCAGAAGCCCGTGGCCCAGCCCGGCGACGGCGTGGAGCCCGACCCGCTGGACGGGGCCCGCCGTCAGTACCAGAAAAACCTGAAGTACATCGACATGCACCAGTTTTTCCTGGTGCTGGGCCAGTACATCACCGGCGGCCGCTACGAGCGGGTGCTCAACGCCAAGCGCGACGTGGATTTGAGCGAGTACCGGCTCATCTGCTTTGACCTGGCCAAGGTGCAGGCCGACCCCGACCTCTACCCCGTGGTGGCCATGCTCATCACTGAGTTGAGCCTGGACCTGTTCCGCAAATTCCCCGACGACATCAAGTACATCGCCCTGGACGAGGCCTGGACCATGCTCTCGGGCGTGCTGTCGGAATTCATCGAGTCGATGTACCGCACCATCCGCAAAACCAACGGCTCGGTGACCATCATCACCCAGGGCATCACCGAGATTACCGGCAGCAAAATCGGGCCGGCCATCATCAACAACTCGGCCACCAAGATTATCCTGCGCCACGTCAACCCCGACTCGCTGGCGCAGCTGCAGGCTCCGCTGGGCCTGACCGGCCACGAGATGGATTTGATTAAGTCGGTGCGCTCGACCGAGGCGCTGCGGGAGTTCTTCATCAAGCAAGGCGCCAAGGGCAAGGTCTTCGCCCTGGAGGCCTCCCCCCAGCTCGATGCCATCCTGACCTCCAAGCCCGTGGAGCGCAACCACCTCAACAAGCTGGTGAAGTTCTACCAGCAGACCCAGCAGCGGCCCCGGACGGATAAAAACGGCCATGTACTGCTGAACGCGGAGGGGCAGATGGAGTACGAGCCGGTGCGCGTGCAGCGCCTGGACTACGCCGTCGACCAGTTTGTGGAAGATAAGCAGGCCCGCAAAGGGTCTTTGGCGCAATGAGTATGCTGGCCATGGTTGCCTACGGCATCGACCCGGGCTTTCTGCGGGCCTGCGACCAGACCCTGCAGGTAGTGCTCACCGCCTGCCGCTTCATCACGCCCTCGCTGATGGGCATTGCGCTGCTCTACACCATCGGGCGCGGCTTTATCTCCGGCAGCGGCCTGGCCATGGACTGGGGGCCCATCA
Source organism: Hymenobacter persicinus (assembly GCF_004167665.1). GTDB lineage: Bacteria > Bacteroidota > Bacteroidia > Cytophagales > Hymenobacteraceae > Hymenobacter > Hymenobacter persicinus. The sequence goes on from NZ_SEWE01000001.1 coordinate 127,561, forward strand.
TTAAGGCCACCTGGATATTCTTCCTGCTCTTCTTCTACCAGACGCTGATGGACACGCTGGGAGCGGGGCTGGCCGCTTTCACGGCCATGTTCTCCACCGACAAGTCAGCGGCTGAAGCCATTCGCGACCTGACCACGCCGGCGTCGGTAGCGGCCGCGGCCCGCAACGACTCCATGGGCATTGGCGACATCGTGGCGGGCGCCAGCTCGCTGATGACCAGCATTTCCCAGACCCTGAGCTCGTTCACGCTCTCGGGCATTCTGACGCGGCTGTTTACGGCCACTGCCGTGCTCATTATCCGCCACATCATGCAGTTCATCCAGCAGTTCATTCTGGGCTTTCTGTACGTGTGCGGGCCGATTGCCATGACGCTGTCGGTGATTCCGGCCTTCGGGCAGCTGGCCATGAAGTGGCTGCAGAACTTCCTGGCCGTGCAGCTCTGGGGGCTCACGTTCGTGCTACTCGACACCATCTACGGCTTCTATGCCGAGACGGCCCAGGCGCCCAACGGCCTGTTCAGCGGCCTGACCAACGGCCCGCAGCAGTCGGTGGACGACGAGAAATTCATGGTCATGTCCGTGGCCTTCGTACTGCTCTACGTGATGGTACCCTACCTCACGTCGATGTTCATCGGCTCCTCCGCCGTGCAGGGCTTCGTGGGCTCCATGGTCGGGTCGGCCGTGGGCGCCGCTACCGCTGTCGCCGGCGTGGCCTCGCCCGGCGGCGGGGGCCTGTCGAGTGCCGTAGGCCGGGCGATGGGCAATGGTGGCAGCCGCGGCGGGGGAGGTGGTCACAGCTCATCGGTTGGGGGAGGAGGTAGCGCCGGCAGCAGTGAAGCCAGTGAATCCGCTTCGTCCTCGGCTTCCTCGGGCCTGCCCACCATCACCATGTCGGAAGCCCTGAACCCTTCCTACCGCCAGCGGGCCTCGGGCATCTGGACCAAATAACCCATTCCTCTGACTCCCTATTCATGAAGAACCTTCCCTTATTAGTCGCCACGGGCTTTACGCTGGGTCTGACTGCAGCTTGTCAATCCAACCCCACGCCGCCGGAAACAGCAACTATTCAAGAAACGGCCGCCGCCACAAAGCCGGCAACAAACCTTCCTGCTTCACTGCCCCTTACGTCAGTGGACCTCAAGCCTGGCGTAGCCGAGCAGACGCCCCGCGAGGGCTACCTGCAGGTCGTTTCCGCCAAGGCCCTCAAAGCCGAGCCCATGCAGTTGCGGCTGCCGGCTATGTGGCAATCGGACCCGGACCGAGCCGACACCAGAAAAGAGGCGCCGGGCTACCGCATTTCCTACGAGGCCGTGCTGCAGTGGATACCCCAGGGCTTCGGTCGCCAGAAGGTGCCGGCCACTATGCCGCTCTACTCGCCCAACGGCCGGGACACCCTGTCCTCCTTCCGGGTCGGGGGCCTCAACCTGAATGTGCCCGGCCGGGAGCGGTACTCGGTCACGCCCATCGCACCCCGCAAGCCGCTGACCGTGCGCGGCACGCTCTACGCCTTTCTGGGCCAGAACGAGCAGAAGCAGCCCGCCCTGGTGGTCTACCCCTACCGCGGCCGGGCCGGCGGGTTCGATGACTCCTTCAAAAAGGTATTGCTGCCCATCAGCCAGTAGGGGCGGTTGGGAGAAAACGCACCATTTACCTCAACCAGACTTTCAATCAATGGATTCCGCCAAAGACTTAAGTACCTCTTTCTCCACCATGCGCAACCTGGCGCTGGGCAGCGTGCTGGCCCTGCTGCTCGTGGCCCTGGCCTCGGGCTTTCTCGTGTACCGGGCCTACGAAAACAGCGGCCGACGCGTGTACGTCGTCTCGCAAACCGGCTCGGTGGCGGCCCTCTCGGCCGGCAACGACGCCCACACGCCCTACGAGGCCCGCAACCTGGTGCGCCAGTTCATGCAAACCATGTTCGGCCACGACCAATACACCTACAAGGCCAACCTGGACGCCGCCCTGCCCCTGATTGAGGGGCGCGGCGGCCGGCGCATTTACGAGGGCTTCACCCGCGGGCAGGTGCTGCAGAACTACGAGCGCTACGCTGCCCGCAACGTGGTAACCGTGGACAGTGTGCTCGTGGACATGAGCAAGCGCCCCTGGTCGGGCTCGGTCTACATCAAGCAGCGCATTTTCATCGGGGGCCAGCAGAAGGAGCCCCTGCCGCTGGCCGCCAAGTTCAACCTGGTGGAAACCAACCGCTCGGACGCCAACCCCTACGGGCTGCTCATCACCAACTTCGACTACATCCCCTACGCGCCGCAGCTGACGCGGGAAGAGCAGGAGCTGCTGCAGGCTCAGGAAGCTGACCGCCAGCGCCGCCTGCAGGAAGCTGAGCGCGGCCTAGCCCCGGCCGGCGCGCCCACGGCGCCGGCTGCCCCCGCCCCAATCCCGGCACCCACCACTCCGGCTAACTAACCTTTTATCCCTTTCACCGATGCGCCTTTACACGCTTACAGCCCTTTTGGGCCTGCTTTCCCTGTTTTTTCAGCCTGCGCCGGCAGCCGCGCAAAGCTCTACCTCCCCGGCCGCTGCTGTGGTGGCAGCCGATAACCTGCTGGACGTGGCCGTGTCCGACTCCTCCACTACCTACCTGGTTTTCGGCGGGCCGGTGTCGCTGGTCGACGTGGGCATGGCAGGTAACTACCTGGTCAAGATTGAGGCCAACGCCGTGTTTGTGCGGGCCAAGCGTAAGCACGCGCCGCCTACGCCCATGCTGATTCGCTACGGCTCGAAGTACTGGATGGGCCGGCTCGTGTACGTGAACCGCCCGGTGCTGCAGCTCTACGATTTTCAAAAAGACGGCGCGCTGAGCATCAACGGCAAAAGCGCCCCCTCCACGGGCGCCGCGCCGGAAAACGAACTGGCCCTGGACAAGGAGCGGGAAAAGAAAGCCGTCGTCGAGGGCAAGCTCCAGACGCTGCGCAAAGCCCGCGAGGAGCACCAGGCCGTGGCCGTGGTCGACAACGATTTGGTGCTCTCGCTGGCCAACGTGCGCAACGACAAGGATTTCACCTACCTGCGCTTCAAGGTCATCAACAAGACCAACATCGACTACAACGTGGACTTCACCGACTTCCAGCTGGTGGAAAACGCGCAGAAGAAGTTTCTGGCCCGCAAAAAAAACGAGGCCCGGCGCCCGCTGGCCCCTTCCGGCGGGGGGGCCAACCAAGTCATTACCGGCCGCACCACGGGCTACCTGACCTACGCCATCCCGCTGTACGCGGCCACCGAGCGCGGCTACCTGGAAGTGACCCTGCGCGAACTCAACGGCGCCCGCGTGCTGGTGCTGCCCGTGCCCTCCCGCGTGATTAACCGTGCGTCCACCATTTAACGCTGCTCGCCTGTTTCTATGGAACCCATCATTCCCCCTACCCAACCCGTAGCCCCGGTTGCCCGCCCCGAAAATGAGCAGTCCGCTCCGGCTACCGCGCCCGTCAAGCGTACCCCTACGGAAGTCCTGCGCTCCAACTGGATGGCCTTTGCTGGTCTGCTGCTGGTGCTCATTATCGGCGGCCTGTTTTTGTGGCTTAAATCGGCTAAAGAAGCCGCCCAGCAGGAGCGCGAGCCCGTCGCGGCGGCCTCGGCCAACATCGAGCCCGAAATCCCTTCTGTGGAAACGGCCCCGCCGGCACCGGCTGCTTCGCCTTCGGCCCAGATAGAAGCCCAGCGCCGCGCCGAACAGGACGCTCAAAGCGCCCCGGCCCGGGCCACGGACCAGGATGTCGTGGACGTATTCGCCGTTGATACCACCGGCCTAGCGCTACGCAAGCGGCGCCGGGCCCAGGCTGCTGGTCAAGCTGCTGCCCGCCGTGCCGAAGCCGCCCGCCTGGCTGCGGCCGACGTGGATACGATTGAAACCACCATTCAGGACCCTGCCACGGGCTCCTACCGGGCGCAAACCCTGGTGGTACCGCGCCGGCGCCTCACGGCGGGCGGGGGAGGTAGCCGCCGGGCGGGCACCGGTCGAAGCGGGCGCGGCTTGGTGCCTGCGCGGGACGTGGACGGTACCCCGTTTGAAACCGACCCGGACGTGCTGGCCATGCTGGGCTCCTCGCCGCCGGAAACCCGTGCGGCCTACGAGCGCATGACCGGCAAGCGCTACCGCGACCCCAACCAGACCGCGCAGCTACTGGCCAACCGGGTGAATGCTCCCGGCATGGATGGGTTCAACACGGTGAAGGTGGGTAACGCCACCCGCATGATGGCCCAGGGCAGCCAGCGCGAGCAGCAGCTGGCCCCGGACGTGTTTTTCAAGTGCGTTATCAACGGTGAGCAGAAGGTGCGCACCGGCTCGGTGGTCATCCTGCGCCTGCTGGAGGATGCCGTGGTGTCCGGGGTCACCTTTCCCAAGAACATGGTCTTTGCCGGCGTGGCCACCGTGGGCACCAACAACGTGACGCTCGAAGTTAACCGCCTGGGTCCGACGCGGGTGCAGGCCGACATCTACGACTTCAACTACATGCCGGGCATCATGATTGACCCGGTGAAGCGCGTGGCCCGGGAAGCCGGCATGGCCGGCAACGAGCTGCAGCAGCAGACCACCCAGGAAATCAGCACGGCCATCGACCGCTCGGCTTCGGCGGCCAAGTCCGTGGTGGGCGTGGGCGGCCGGGTGGCCGCCTCGGTGCTGTCGCGGCCCAAGACCCGCACCAAGCTGCGCGACGTGCTGCTGCCCGATGGCTACCCCATCCTGATTACCACCGCGGCCGCCGGCCAGCTGGGCCCGGAAGCCGCGAACCGTTAACCTTTTCTTTTCACCTAACCGGATACGACGATGAAAAAGATGCTTTTGCCGGCCTTCGTGGCCCTGGCGCTGGTTCTGATTCCGCGTGCTGACGCCGCGGCGCAAGCCGTGGTGAACGACCCGCTGCACATGGGCGTGCACATCGGCGACTTCGCCAAGCGCCTCGCTCAGTGGACCGAAACAGTCAAAAATTACCAGGTTATCAAGGACGCCAAGCAGATTGCTGGCGTCACCAAGGACATCACCGGGCAGGTCAAGGACATTACCGACGAGACCCTGCAGCTGCAGCGCCAGGTGCAGGCCGACCTGCGCAAGGTGCAGAGCA
>NZ_SEWE01000002.1 GCF_004167665.1 Hymenobacter persicinus
TCCGGCGGTGTACGGCCTGGCAGCTTTGGGAGTAGTAGCTTTTAGCTTCGTATTTCAGCTATCCTCCGGCACGTCCATTCTGCTGTTGGGCATCATAGCGGCGGGGCTGAGCTTGGGAGCGGCGAGGCTGCACCGGGCCGGGTATCGGCAAGTTGTGGCGCTGCCCGTGGACCGGGCAGTGCTGGGGCTAGGCGCTTTGGTGGCCTCCGTCCCATTGCTAATTCTGGCCCTAACGCTGGCAGCCCTACTACAACCTTCGCCGGCCGGGCTGCTGGCCGTACTAGTGGCGACGTACTGGCCCGGCCCGGCTCGGCTGGTTCGGGCGGAGGTGCTGCGCATTCGGGCCTTGCCTTACATTGAGGCCGGGCGCAGCCTAGGGCTGCCGGACGGGCGGCTGCTTTACCGTCACATTCTACCCAATTGCTGGCACACCATCAGCGCCACTTTCCCCATCAGCGTCGCCACCCTGATTGGATTGGAAACCACGCTTTCTTTTCTGGGAGTGGGCTTACCACCCGAAACGGCCAGTTGGGGGCGCCTTCTCGCTTCGGCCCGCTTGGCCCCCACCGCCTGGTGGCTTATTCTGAGTCCCGCGTTGGCCATTCTTCTGACGACCCTTGCCCTGCGACAATTATCGAATACTGTAAGCAGAAATCCGCAATAACTTCCGTCACAAACAAACTATAATTGTCCTGAAATTGGCTACTCTATCAATTGCAGCTAGGTAAGAGAGGCCGCCAAAAACCTTCTCTATTTAGCCATAACTACATATCAGGCGAATATAGGAATCGAGCCGGCTAGCAACATGTTAAATATTTGATGGATTTTCTATCAAATCAGCATGTCACAATTTGCGCAAAACCGTCCTTTACACCGGCTGCTGCACCGCTTAATATTGTCATAAGAAACGGCTACCCACATGGACAGCACGTCTTGAAAAGCTGCTTTGGCAGCTGAATGGCATGAACTCTTTTTCAATCACCCGGCGACCTGGCTTCCTTCTGCAGTGCTTTCTGCTAGAAGTAGCTACCCGCCACGCAGTGGCGCTCGGCACCATGGGCTTTCAGATGATTGACGGAGAGTGGGTATCCTACGCGGCGGGGCAAGCGGCTCTGCAAAGTGGGACTGCCGTATTAGTGGGCGGGTTACTCGTAGGAGTGGTTCCGCCCGAGAATACCATTTAAATAAAGAGAATTGGTTTTGCGGCTGCAGTTGCTCGTAGCCCCAAAACATTAAAGGTTGTTGCAATAGGTGTGTGAAAAACCGCTGGTTCTGCTGGCGGTTTTTTTGCGTCTATACATTTTTTGCCCCGCCTTCGGCCTGCTGCGCCAACAGGGCAATGCCCTGCCTAAACGAGTGCGGCCGGTAGCCGAGCTGTTGCTGGGCCTTGGTGATGATAAAGCCAGTGCGGGCGGGGCGCCGGGCGGGCTGGGTAAACGTGCTAGCGTCGACTCTCTGGATAAGGCCTTGGTCCAAGTTGAAATACTCGGCTACCTGCCGGGCCATCTGGTAGGGCGTGAGTAGCTCACTGCTGCTGATGTGGTAGATGCCAGAAGCCTCGTGTGCGGCCACGAGCCAGCAGCCTTGGGCAAGGTCTTCGGCCAGGGTGGGCGTGCGAAACTGGTCGTCGACTACCTGAATGGACTTGCCGGCCCGCAGCGAGTCGCGCACCCAGAGCACGATGTTGGTGCGCCCGTACTCGTGCGCAGTGCCATACACCAGCACCGTGCGCACAATGGCCCATTTGGCGGCACCAGCTTGCACCACCTGCTCCGCGGCCAGCTTGCTCTGCCCGTAGAAATTCACCGGAGCCGGCACGGCGTCTTCCGCCAGCGGACCTGCTTCGCCGCTGAAGACGAAGTCGGTGCTGACGTGAATAAGGTGAATATTCAGCTCGGCGCACACGGCCACCAGGTTTTCGACGGCCGTCACGTTCTGGGCCCAGCACGCGGCCTGATTCAGCTCACACTCGTCCACGTTGGTCATGGCCGCGGTATGAATCAGGTGGGTGGGACGCGCGGCCCCCAGTACCTGCTCCACCTGCGCCCGGTCGGTGACGTCGAGCGTCGTGAAGGGCACCTGCGGGTAAAGCGCCGCCAGCTTGTTGGGGCCGCGGGAAGTAGCCACGAGCTCCACGTCCGGGTGGGCGTGCAGCAGGGCGACGAGTTTTTGACCCAGCAGGCCGTTGGAGCCCGTTAGCAGAATGCGCCTGGTCATGCCCTACTCGTACTTGTAGCCGTAGAGCTCGGTGATTTTCTTTTTCTTGAGCTTTTCCACGCTCACCGTCATCTTGATGTCGGTCAGGGGCCGGTCATTGCCGTTTTTGGGCTGGGCCGCAATTTTATCCACCACGTCCAGGCCGCTGATAACCTGGCCGAAGACGGTGTAGGCGCCGTTGAGGTGGGGCGTGCCGTTGTGGTTCTGCACGATGTAGAACTGGGAGCTGCTGCTGGCCCGGGTCGGATTCACAAAGTCGCCCTGCCGGGCCGCGGCCACGGCGCCAAACTTGTGCAGCAGCTCGGGCCGAATTTCGGCCGCAATGGTCGTTTCATTGGGCTGACCCGCACCGTCGTTGGTGGGGTCCGCGTCCTTGGAATTAGCGTCGCCGCCCTGCACCATGAAGTTCTGGATGATGCGGTGGAACGTGGTGCCCGTGTAGAAGCCGCTTTTCGACAGCTTTAGGAAGTTGGCCTTGTGCAGGGGCGTCTGGTCGAAGAGGATGAGCTTGATGTCGCCCAGAGAGGTGCTGATGGTAACCACCTCGTCTTTTTTACTCTTTCTGGGTTTCGCGGCTGCCGTCACGTGCACCGTTGCGAGCAGCAAAAACACCCAGAATAGCGTCGAAACGCGGAAAGCAGTTTTCATAAACAATGGTAAGGTGAGGACTGAAGCCGGGCGAAATTACGGTTTCTTTGGTCGGACCAGAAAACCGGCCGGCCCTTTGGCGCGGCGGCGCGGACGGGCCCAGGCCGGGTGGGCCCAACTATTTCGGGGCAAACGCCACTCAACTTGCGAAAATCCCGTAAGCGGCGCCAACGGTTTTTCCTTTCTTGTTCTGCTTGCATGCCTGCTCCCTCCCCTGCCGTCCCGGCTTCGTCCTGGTTTCCGAAGTTTCTGCTGGCCGCCTACCTGCTCGAATTCGTTGTGCTCGGCATCAGCCCGGCTGAGCGAGGCACCTGGGTGGCCGAAAACACGCCCATCTTTTTGATTGTGGTGGCGTTGGTGGTGCTTTATCTGCGCGGGGTACGGTTTTCCAACCTGGCCTACGCCCTGATGAGCGTGCTGATTTTTCTGCACACCATCGGCGGGCACTACACCTTCGAAAAGGTGCCTTTCGCCTGGTTCGACAACCTGTTTGGCTTCAAGCGCAACATGTTCGACCGGGTAGCCCACGTCACGGTCGGTTTCTACGCCTTTGCCATCATCGAAATGACTGACCGGTACGGCACCATCCGCAACCGCGCCATTTCCTACCTGTTTCCCCTCTGCGTCATCGGCACCATTGCCATGACCTACGAGCTGATTGAGTGGATCTACGCCGACATGAGCGACCCGGCCGCCGGCGCCGCCTTCCTGGGCAGCCAGGGCGACATCTGGGACGCCCAGAAAGATATGCTCGCCGACACCAGCGGGGCCGTGCTGGCGCTGGCGCTCTACTGGCTGCGCGACAAATTTTCGAGCCCAGCCCGCGCCTAACCCCCCTTTGTTAAAGCAAAAAAAGCCCGCTTCCGGATTGGAAGCGGACATTTTTATTAGGCGTAACCAGTTTATTCGGCGGCGCGGTGGTTGCGGATGTCGTCCAGGATCTGCTGGCCGCCGCGGCTGAGCACGCTCTCGGCCACCTTCACGCCCATGGCTTCGGCCTGCCGGGAGTCGGAGGCCATAACTTTCTCCTCGATGTACTGCTTGCCGTCGAGGCTGATCAGGCCGCCGTGCAGCTGGAGCACGCCGTCGGTGTGCAGCTTGGCCAGGGCAAAGGACGGAATGCTGCACCCGCCTTCCATGGTCCGCAGAAAGGCCCGCTCGGCCAGCAAACACAGGTGGGTGGGGCCGTGGTCCAGAATCCGGCGCAGATCCAGCTTCAGGCCGGGGTCGAGGCTGCGGGCGCACTCGATGGCCACGCTGCCCTGCCCGGTGGCGGGCACAAACTGGGTTTCGGGCAGAATGTAGCGGATCAGCGCATCGTAGTTCATGCGGTGCACGCCGGCGTAAGCCAGCACCAGGCCGTGGTATTGCCCTTCCTCGAGCTTGCGCAGGCGGGTTTGCAGGTTGCCGCGGGCCTCGGCCGTGGTGGCATTAGGATAGTAGCGCTGCAGCATGGCCTTGCGGCGGGTGCTGCTCGTGCCCAGCACTAGGTCAGGCCGGTGCAGGTCGAGGTCGGCGTGGTAGCTGACGATGACGTCGTTGACCCGCTCGCGCTTCATAAAGGCCAGCAGCTCCAGATCCTCCGGGATGCTGCTTTGCACGTCTTTGGCGCTGTGCACGGCAATGTCGATGTGGCCCGAGCGCAGGCTTTGCTCGAGCTCCTCGGTGAAGACGCCCTTGGCCCCGATTTTATCCAGGGACCGGTCCAGAACCAAGTCGCCGGTGGTGGTAATAATGACGATTTCGGTGGGCAGCTTGGCCTGCTCCAGACAAGCCGCCACGTGGTTGGCCTGCCACAGCGCCAGCTTACTGCCACGGGTACCGATACGGATAGTTTTCAAGCGAGAAGGGACTACTAAGGGTGGGAAGAAAGCGGCGCCGCCAACGGGCTGGCAAACGGCCAGTTTGGAGTCTGCCGCAAAATCTCTTTTTTGCGGCTCCCAAAGGTACGAAGCGCGCGGCGGCAGGGCGGACTATAGCACTTTTAGCGCTTACTATAGCTGTTTAGCAAATTGTATTTTCTACGTTTCTGGTGTCTACGCCGCTATTTTCAGCAGCTCGGCGATGCGCAGGGACGTGTCCACGAACACCATGCGCGGGTTGGCATTGCGCTCAATATGATAATGAGCGTCGTTGATTTCGGTGGCCAGCAGGTCGGCATTGCGCTGGTGCACGAAGCGGCTGAAACCGCCGATAAACTGCTGCTCGGCCGCTGGTAAGTGCGGCACCAGCTGGGCGTCGATGCCGAAGAGCAGCACCTTGCGCAGTAGTCCCAGCGCAAACTGCAGAAACTCCTTCTGATTTTCCCGGCCCAACTTCTGAAACTCGTCGCTTTGGCTGAGCAGCTTATCCACCTTGTAGCCGTAGCAGTGCCGCATCCAGTGGGTGAACAGCTCGAAGTAGTTATGGTCGGCGGAAGTGGCTGTGCGCGCGGCCAGGGCAAAGCCCAGGTTTCCCTCGGCCAGCTGGGCCAGCTGTCGGGCCTTCACCTCGGGCACCTGCTGCTCGTCGCGCAGATAGTCGGTAATGTCGTTTTCGGAAAACGGGCGCACCACCACTGGCTGCACCCGGCTGATGATGGTGGGCAGCAGCTGCTCGGGGGCAAAGCTGACGAGCAGGAAAATGGTAGCGGGCGGCGGCTCTTCCAGCAGCTTGAGCACGGCGTTGGCGGCGGCCGGGTGCATGAGCTCGGGCAGCCAGACGACCACAATCTTGAAGCGGGCCTCAAACGCCTTCAGCGACACCAGTTTGAGCAGCTGCAGGCTTTCTTCCTTGGAGATGCTGCCCTGCTTGTTTTCGGCCCCAATGTGCTGCATCCAGTCGTTGAGACCCTGGTAGGGATTTTCGAGCACGAAGCTGCGCCACTCGGCCATAAACTTGCTACTCACCGCGTCCTTGGTCACGGCCTTGGTGGTCGTGACGGGCAGGATAAAGTTTAGGTCGGGATGCACGAGCTTGTCGATTTTCTGGCAGCTCGGGCACTGCCCGCAGGAGTCTTCAGCCCCGGTCGGGCGGTTTTCGCAGTTCAAAAACGTGGCATAGGCCAGCGCCAGCGGCAGTGCCGCCGAGCCCTCGGCCCCGCGAAACAGCTGGGCATGGGCCACGTGCTGCTGCTCCACCGACTGGCGCAACAGCTGCTTGAGGGCCTGCTGACCGGGAATTTCAGAAAAGCGCATAAAAGCTAAGGCTACTTCAGCGGCGAAAAGGTTACTCTGCGGCCGAGGTTGGGGCGTCCTTGCCGACCGCCTTCTCCCAGATCCGGTCCGGCGCCGTGGCGTCGAAGACGTGCTGCATGATGGCCTGCTCGGTGGCGTCGTAGTCGAGGTGGCGGCGGGCCATGACGCGCTCCGCTACTTCGGCCACCTTGGGCAGCTTGAAGGTCTCGAAGCCCGCGGACCCACCCCAGCTAAACGAAGGAATAAAGGTGCGCGGGAAGCCGGCCCCGAAGATGTTGGCCCCCACGCCCACCACCGTGCCGGTGTTAAACATCGTGTTGATGCCGCACTTGCTATGGTCGCCCATCATCAGGCCGCAGAACTGCTGGCCGGTGTTCACGAAGCGGCCTTTGGCGTGGCTCCAGATTTTGACGGGGGCGTAGTTGTTTTTCAGGTTCGAGGTGTTGGTGTCGGCGCCCAGGTTGCACCACTCCCCAATGACGGAGTTGCCCAGGTAGCCGTCGTGGCCCTTGTTAGAGTAGCCCAGCAGGATGCTGTTGCCCACTTCGCCGCCTACTTTGCTGTGCGGCCCCACGGTGTTGTCGCCGCGCATCTTGGCTCCGGCGTTGATGTGGGAGCCTTCGCAGAGTGCCAGCGGCCCCTTGATGATGGCGCCCTCGTGCACCTGGGAGTTTTTGCCCAGGTAAATCGGGCCGTCCTCGGCGTTGAGAATAGCCGCCCGAATCTTGACGCCCGGCTCCAGGAAGATGTTTTCCCGCCCGTAGACGATGGTGTGCACGTCGTCGATGGGCGCCGACTCCCGGCCCCGGGTCAGCAGGTCGAAGTCACGACGGATTTCGATGCCGTTGCGCAAAAACAGGTGCCATAGCTCACTGATAACTGTCACGGGCTCCACCACCGACCGGCTGTCGGAGAGGCCGTCCTGAATCAGCTCGGCTACCTTGGAGGCATCAGCCAGATGGGCCGCTACCAGCAGCTCCCCGTCGAGCAGGGCCTGGCCGGGCCGTAAGGCGCGTACCTGTTGGGCCAGCACGTCGTCGGGACATACGGCGCCGTTAATCACCAGGGCCGGCCCCTGCACCGGACCGGCGGGGTATTTGGCCTGCAGGTAGGGCTGGGTGAGGTAATGCACCTCCGCGCCGAGGCGGTGCTGCCATTTCTCGGCAATGGTGAGAATGCCGCAGCGCAGCGCCGCCACGGGGCGCGTGTAGGTGAAGGGCAGCAGATTAGGCCGAATGGCGGGGTCGTCGAAGAGCAGAACGGTCATAGGAAGAAGTAGTGGCCGGGGCATGGGCCCTGAGCTTGACACGGAAGGCCGGCAAGCCCGCGGGCTTGCCGCCGCGAAGTTACCGTGCCGGACTTTGGCAGCCGAATAAAAAGTGTGGCCCGCGGCGAAGCCGGCCTACAAAGCAAAAGCTCCTTTCCGCGGGGAAAGGAGCTTTTGGATAACTCAGCAGCTGGTGGCCAGCAGGCCTGCCAACTATTTCTTCTGGTAGCGGGTGCGGAACTTCTCCACGCGGCCGGCCGTGTCGAGCAGGACGTTTTTGCCGGTGTAGAAGGGGTGCGACTTGCTGCTAACTTCCACCTTGATAACGGGGTACGTCTTGCCGTCCTCCATCGTGATGGTTTCGCTGGAAGTCATCGTCGAGCGGGTGATGAATTTGAAGTCGCTGGACGAGTCCTGAAACACAACTTCGCGGTACTCGGGATGGATGTCTTTTTTCATGATCGGAGAGTTAAAACCTGCGGGCCCTGCCGATTTTGCGGAAGGGACTGCAAAAGTACACGTTAGCTGCGGATTTCAAAAACCCGGCGCCGTCTTTTCCAGATTTCTGCCAGTATTTAGGTTGTGCTATCCAAAATTGTTTATTTTTGGTGCTCTGCTGTGATTATTTAGATATCCGCTTTTAGTTCCCATTCCGCATGCTGATGCCCCGCAAGTCTGCGCTTACCATTGTTTTGGTGCTGCTGCTGGCCGCCTCATGGGCGCTGGGGGCCACCATCACCATGTTCCAGGCCAGCTTCGATGGCACCAACGTGCGTCTGGAGTGGGAAGCCACCAACGAGGCCGGCGTCGAGAACTACGAGGTCTGGCGCAAGGCTAATAACGAGCCGTCCTTCACCCGCCTGATCACCGTGCCGCCCACAGCCCAGCGCCGCTACCTGTACCTGGATACCAACGTGTACCGCGGCACGGCCGGCAGCACCGGCAGTCCGTTTACCTACCGCCTCACCGTGCGCACCACCTCCGGCGACCAGAACTACACCACCGTGCTTAATGCCGCGCCCAGCGCCGTGCAGCGCTCCTGGGGCAGCATCAAGTCAATGTTCCGGTAAAGGATGAAGCTAGGAAGGCAAAGCCGGTACAGTGTGAGGAATCTTCCCAAAGTCTCTTGTTGACTACCTTCGCGCCGGATTCGTCCGGCTTTTTTTTGCGCTTGGCTTCCGCCCAAGCTCCCTTTCCCCAACTTCACGCCTCCTCTTTATGCGCCTCTGTTTTGCTACCAACAATGAGCACAAGCTGACCGAAGTCCGGGCCCTGCTGCCGGCTTCCATCGAGCTGGTTAGCCTGCGCGACATTGGCTGCCACGAGGAATTGCCCGAAACCCGGGATACGCTGGCCGGCAACGCCCGCCAGAAGGCCGAGTACGTGTGGGAGCACTACCACACCGCCTGCTTTGCCGACGATACCGGCCTCGAAGTAACGGCCCTCGCGGGGGCGCCGGGCGTGTACTCGGCCCGCTACGCCGGCCCCCAGCGCGCCGCCGCCGATAACATCGACAAGGTGCTGCACGAGCTGCGCGGGGCCGCCGACCGGAGCGCCCAGTTCCGGACCGTGGTGGCGCTGGTGCTGCCCACCGGTGAGTGGCACGAGTTTCACGGCGTGGTGGAAGGCACTATTACGGAAGAGCTCCGCGGCGCCGAGGGCTTCGGCTACGACCCCGTATTTCAGCCCGCCGGCCAAGTTGAAACCTTCGCGCAGATGCCACTAAGCCAGAAAAACACGCTGAGCCACCGGGCCCGGGCCGTGGAGCAGCTGGTGGCATTTTTGCAGAAAATGGAGAAGTAAGCGCCCTTTTGTCGGGAATCTTGCGGCAATAACGCGCCGGGGCATACTCTGCAGCGGGCATTTGCTTACTTTTGCAGGGTTGGCCCTGCCGGTACGGGCCGTCTTTCCCACCCCATGCAACAACCTTTCATCGTCGGTATTACGGGCGGCAGCGCTTCGGGCAAAACCACTTTTTTGCGCCGCCTGCTGGGTTCGTTCCCCGAAGAAGACATCTGTCTGATTTCGCAGGACAACTATTACCACCCGCGCGAAAGCCAATACATCGACGTGAACGGCGTCACGAACTTCGATTTGCCGTCGTCGATTGACTCGGTGGCGTACGCGGCCGACGTGCTGCAAATCAGCCGGGGTGAAGAGGTGCGCCGGCCCGAGTACACGTTCAACAACCCGAACGTGGTGCCCAAGGACCTCGTGTTTCGGCCGGCCCCGATTGTGGTAGTGGAAGGCATCTTCGTGTTTTACTTCGAGGAAGTAGCCAAGCTGCTCGATCTGAAAGTCTACATCGACGCCCAGGAGCACGTGAAGCTGCAGCGCCGCATTGTGCGCGACCGGGACGAGCGGGGCTACGACCTGGAGGACGTGCTCTACCGCTACACCAACCACGTGGCCCCTACCTACGAGAAGTACATTCAGCCCTTCAAGCAGGACGCCGACATCGTGATTCCCAACAACCGCCATTTCGACAAGGGCCTGGAAGTGCTCGTCGGCTACCTGCGGGGGAAAGTAGCGGAAGGTAAGCGGTAAGCTATTTCACGTTTGACATTCTATTGCCTTGGGATTTTTCCAAGGCATTTTTTTTACCTGATTCTCGCTGCTAGACCTGCCAACCCGAACAGCGGCACTTTCCCATGCAAAAGCCCCGCGGCAGCTAACGACGCCTGCGGGGCTTTTTGGTGGAATCTTGGTAACTTAAAAAAGCTACGAAGTCGGGGGCTTGGGCGCGGAGTTGGGAGTGCCCAGCATGGCCGCCAGGTTTTCGACCAGCTGTTGCAGGTACTCAATCTGACTTTGCAAATCGGCGAGCTGGGGCTCAGGAGCCGGCTCCTGGGCTTCGAGCAGCTGGCGCACGTCGTCGTTGAGAAACTGCCCAAGCGTTTTGCCCGCGCGGCTGGCGGCCTGCTCCAGCACGGCGCGCGTTTCCCGGCTCACGCCGCGCACCGACCAAGTGACGGGCGCCGCCGTTTGCCGGGCCGGACGGCCGGGCTTGCCCCGCACTTTCAGCGGCACCGTGAGTTCTTCGACCGACTCGGAATTATTTGTAATACTTTTTTCTATTTTTGTAAGACAAATTTCCGACTCTATTGGTTCGGGCAGCAGCAAGTCGGCCGGGGTGCCCAGCACTTCTCCTTCCGGATCAGCGGCACCTTCGGTCAGACTTTTGGCCAGCTCGTCGAGGGGTGGATGACTCATAATACTTGCGCAAATAAAGGCCTTCTGCTCGCACTTCGGGGCTTTTGGGTCAATATTACTTCCTGCCCCCTTCCGTCCGGCTTTACTGCTGCTATGTCTGATTCTGAACTGCTCTACGACGTAAACCTCCAGCAACTGCCCGCCGAATACCTGCAGGCTACGTGGCGGGTCGTGGATCAGCGGGCCGGCAAGGATCCCGAAGCCGACTGGTCCGATGCCACTCATCTGGAGTTGGGCAGCCACGCGCTGCACTTACAAGGTAAAACAATTCCATCATTGACCGGCTCCTGGACCATTGAGCGCAGCTCCCTTTTGGGTCAGCCTTACCTGGCCCTGGAGCTGCCTCACAGCAACACCCAGGCTCTGATTACCCGGTTTCGCCGCTCCTCCGACGGCCGGCGGCGCCTACTTAAGCTATATTTTCGGTCGGGCCTGGAGCTGGAACTTACCCACCCCTGATCCGCTTTCCTCGTTTTCTGCCTTTTTGCCGTTTCCTTTCGCATGTCTGTCCCGCTGGACCCCACTTTTTTAACTCCCGAACGTATTGAAGCGGCCCTGGATGCGGCCGGCGTAGGTGTTTGGGAAATGGAATTACCAAGCCGCAGCTTTACCTGCTCCACCCGCTGCAAAAGCCTGTTCGGGCTCCCGCTCGACGCCACGGTTTCTTTTGAGAATGTAGTGGCGGCCACTCACCCCGATGACCAGCGGCAGCTGGAGCAAGCCGTGGCAAGCTCCCTCGACCCGGCCGGCAACGGCCGCTTTGCCATTGAGCACCGCGTGGTGCTGCCCGGCGGCGAGCAGCGCTGGGTACGGTCCACGGGCACAGCCTCTTTCGACGAGAAACGCACCAAAGCCCTGCGCTTCCAGGGTATCACCCGCGACATTTCCGATACCCGTACCCAGGCGCAGCAGCACGCCACCGAGTTTGAGTTTCTGGCCGAATCGATTCCGGAAGTACTCTGGACCGCTCAGGCCGACGGGGCCGTAACGTATTTCAACCAGCGCTGGATGCAGTACACGGGTCAGAGCCTGGAGCAGGCGCTGTCTTGGGGCTGGGAACGAATCATTCACCCCGAGGATCTGGCCCTGTGCCTGGAGCGCTGGACCACGGCCCTACGTACTGGTAACAAGTACGAGGTGGAATACCGCTTCCGCCGGCACGACGGTGCTTATCGCTGGTTTATTGGCCGGGCGCTGCCCCTGCGTGACGCCGCGGGCAAAGTGCAGAAGTGGTTTGGCACCTGCACCGACATCCACGACCAGAAACAGACCGAGGAGGCCCTGCGCCGCCGGGAAGACGAACTGGAGCGCGCCTACCAGGATCTGGAGGCCAAGGTGATTTTCCGCACCCTGCAACTGGAAGAGCAGGTGCGCGAACAGCAAATTCACATTACTCGGCTGGAACAGGGCGCGGCCAATTCCTGAGTTGCGCTACTGCCCCGCGCTGGGGTCGGCAGCGGGCCGGGGTGGCGAGTGCCGCACCATCGTCGCCAGGTTCTCGACTAGCTGCCGCAGATAGTGCACCTGCTTCTGCAGGGCCACCATCGAAGCCGGCGGCGGCAGCAGGTGCAGCTGCTGCTCGACGCAGACGCGCACATCCTCGTTGAGGTACTGCCCCAGCGTTTTGCCCACCCTACCCGCGGCCTGCTCCAACAAAGTGCGCGTGTCGCGCGTCACGCCGCGCACCGACCACGTGATGGGCGCTTTAGTCTGGCGGGGCGGCCGGCCGCGGCGGCCTTCCGGCCGGAGTGGCGGGGTGGCGTCCTGCACTACCTCGGTAATAGCAATAATATCAGTAATACTATTATCTATTTCGGTAAGACAGATTTCCTCGGTGGTGGGCTCATCGGCCGCGGCAGCCAACACTTCCGGGGAATCGTCGGGAATTTCCGGTTCAGATTCGGGTGCACCTGGGGTCGGACTCATCGGTGGTACGTCTTGGGGTGAACAGCAGAGTATCTACGTAGACTGGGGCTTCACGGCTGAATTTTGTGGCCCGAAAATCTTCTATTTGACCCGTCAAAACCCAATTTATAGCCGCCACGAGTCCAGCGCGGCACGTAGCAGCGCCCTTGTCTGCTGCTGGGCCAAGTCGGCTTTTTCTTAAACAACGCCTTCATTTTCATCATATTAACCCGCATTTAAATCTGGGGCAACGGCTCTGCATGAGCAGTATAGACTAGGGCGGCGGCGAATTTTTACATCGGCGGGGGCCGGAACGACGGGTTTCGTTGCGGCGGCGGCGGCATTTGGCTATATTTGTAGCCATTGCCCGCCCGATGTTAGCTTTTATCACCTCTTTCTTGCCCCGCCTGCGGTTCACGCTCCTGACAGCCACGCTGCTGTTTGTGCTGTCGTTGAATCACCAGGCCGTAGCGACCTACCGCCTGCCGGTCGGGAAGACTACGCACGTGGGCAGCGGTCCAAAAGCGGCCGTGGTGAAGCAGAAAGTGATGTTCGAGGCCACGGCTTCGCTCGGCGCGTGGCTGGCGCCGGCTCTGGAGGCGTGGCTGCCCGCCCTTGAGCTGCCGACCTGGCTCGGCCAGAAATTGCAACCCTCCGTGCTGCGCCCCCGGCCCAGCGCGGTTCCCGACTTATTCCGTGCCCGCTTGCTGCTCGCGGCCCTCTCGCCGCAGGCTCCCTAAAGCGTTTCTTGGCGGTGTCGCCCCTCAGTCCGCCGTGCGCCGCAGGATGCCGCGCACCCGTGGCGGCCGGGCGGCCTTGGTGATTTGCAATTTTCCCGAGTACACTTTTCTTTTTTTCAATGCGTAATAAAGGACTTATTATCGCCCTCACCCTCATTGTGTCGGTGTTGTGCATTTACTTCCTGTCGTTCACTATGGTGTCGCGGCGGGTACAGCAACAGGCGGTGGACTACGCCACCCGCAACGGCCAGACCGACCAGCTCAAGCGTCAGCACTACCTGGATTCGGTGTGGCGCGCCCCGGTTATCAACGTGCTGGGTGTGGACTACACTTATAAGGACGTTCGGCAGAGTGAGCTGGGCCTCGGCCTCGACCTGAAGGGCGGCATGCACGTGACGCTGGAAGTTTCGCCGGTGGAAATCGTGCGCGCCATGTCGGGCAACTCCAAGGACGTGAACTTCAACAAGGCCCTGGCCCAGGCGCAGGAAGCCCAGAAGACCAACGCCTCGACCCCGTTCACGGCCCTGTTCTACCAGGCCTACCGCGACATTGCGCCCAACGACAAGCTGGCCCGCATCTTCGCTAACACCACCAACAAGAGCCGCGGCATCGACATCAACTCGACCAACGAGAAGGTCATTGCCGCCATCGACAAGGAAGAAGAGGAAGCCATTGACCGCTCCTTCAACATCCTGCGCACCCGCGTCGACAAGTTCGGCGTCAACCAGCCCAACATCCAGCGCGTGAAGGGCACCGGCCGCATCCAGATTGAGCTGCCCGGCGTCGACAACCCCGAGCGGATCCGCAAGCTCCTCCAGGGCCAGGCCAAGCTCGAGTTCTGGGAAGTATGGCGCACCGACGAGTTCGGTCCCTACTTCAACCAGCTCAACGAAGTGCTGAACGCCAAAGAAGCGGCTGAAAAGCTCAATGGCACTGCCGCCGCCACGCCCGCCGCGGCTACCACCGACTCCACCGCTACCGCCGCCGCTACGGCCGGCGACTCAACTTCCTTGGCCAGCCAGCTCGCCAAGAAAGACACCAAGGCTACCGCCAAAGCGGACTCGGCTAACCCCGCCAAGCAAAGCAGCGTGCTGGCCAAGCTCTTCACGATGCCCGGCGCGCTGGGCTCGAACGTGCGCGACACGGCCCGCGTGAACAGCCTGATGAAGAGCCCCGAAGTACGCGCCGTACTGCCTCCGAACCTGACCTTCCTGTGGGGCGTGAAGCCCGAGCTGATTGAAGGCCAGGAATACCTGCAGCTCTACGCCATCCGCAAGGCCCGCGAGGCCACGGCCCCCCTGGGCGGCGAAGTGGTAGCCGATGCCCGCCAGGACTACGACCAGGGCGGCCGTCCTGAGGTGTCGATGCAGATGAACCCTTCGGGAGGCAGCAAGTGGCAGAAACTGACCGCCGCCAACATCGGCCGTCAGGTAGCCATTGTGCTCGACGACTACGTGTACTCGGCGCCGGTGGTGCAGGCTGAAATTGCCGGCGGCAACTCCAGCATCTCGGGCAACTTCTCCATCGAAGAAGCTCAGGACTTGGCCAACGTGCTCAAGGCCGGTAAACTCCCCGCTCCTACCCGCATCGTGGAAGAAGCCGTCGTTGGCCCTTCGCTCGGTCAGGAAGCCATCAACCAGGGTCTGTACTCGTCGCTGGCGGGTCTGGTTATCATCATGATTTTCATGGCCATCTACTACGGCAAAGCCGGTTTGGTAGCTGACCTGGCCCTGCTCTTCAACGGCTTCCTGATCCTGGGCGTCTTGGCTCAGTTCGGCACGGCCCTCACCCTGCCCGGCATTGCCGGTCTGGTGCTCACTTTCGGTATGGCGGTAGATGCCAACGTACTGATCTTCGAGCGAATCCGCGAAGAGCTCAACCACGGTCTGAGCGTGAAGGATGCCATCAACAAAGGCTACGCCCGCGCTTTCTCGGCCATTTTTGACTCCAACGTAACCACGATGCTCATTGCCGTGATTCTGGGCTTCTTCGGCACGGGTCCGGTGCAGAACTTCGCCATCACGCTGGGTATCGGTGTGCTGACCTCGTTCCTGTCGGCCGTGTACGTGTCGCGCATCATCATCGAGTGGCTCACCAAGGGCAAGGAAACGACGACCATCTCGTTTAGCACGCCCGTGTCGCGCAACCTGTTCAAGAACGTGAACTTCGACATCGTGGGTAAGCGCAAGCTGGCCTACGTGGCTTCTGCCGCCTTTATCGTGCTGGGCTTCGTGCTGATGGCCGTGCAGGGTGGTCCGAACTTGGGTGTGGACTTCCGTGGCGGCCGCAGCTACGTGGTTGACTTTAGCAAGCCCGAAGTGGCTTCCGACGTGCGCGAGTCGCTGGCCGCTGACTTCCAGGGTGCCGGCACGGAGGTGAAAACCTTCGGCGCTGAAAACCGCCTGCGCATCACCACCAGCTACCTGGCCGACGACGAAAGCACGGCCGGCGACGCCAAAGTGCAGAACGCGTTGCTCAACGGCCTGAAGAAGTACGGCGCCGACAACCCCAAAATCCAGAGCACCTCGAAAGTGGGTGCCACGGTGGCTGACGACATTAAGCGTACGTCGGTGCTGAGCCTGGGCCTGACCCTGCTGGGTATCTTCGTCTACGTACTGTTCCGCTTCGAGAAGTGGCAGTACTCGATGGCCGCCGTAGTGGCCCTGTTCCACGATGCCCTGCTCGTTATTGCCGCCTTCCCGATTGCCCGCCTCTTCGGCCTCAACTACGAGATGGACCAGGTATTCGTGGCCGCCGTGCTGACCATCATCGGTTTCTCGATGAACGACACCGTGGTTATCTACGACCGAATCCGGGAATACCTGCGCGAAAACCCGCACCTGACGTTTGCGCAGGTGGTAAACCCGGCCCTGAACAGCACGTTCTCCCGCACCATGATTACGTTCACGACCGTGTTCTTGGTGGTGGTAGTACTCTACATCTTCGGGGGTGAAACGCTCCGCTCGTTCTCCTTCGCCATGATTGTGGGTATTATCTTCGGCACCTACTCGTCGCTGTTCATTGCTACGCCAATCATCCTCGACACCTACGGCCGCAAAGAGGCCCGGGAGCGGGGCACTACGATGAGCACCGAAATTGCCGCTGCCGACGCGCCAACGCTGTCGACGACGGTTCACTAAGGTCTCGTTTAGTCCGCTTTGAAAAAGCCCGGTTCGCAAGAGCCGGGCTTTTTTATTGCTCAGCTGGCCGATGCAAGGCGGTTTTGCTAACTTTTCTACCCAGCAAGGCAACCTTTTTACTTGCCCTTGCCGAGTAGTCCTTTGTAAACCCCGCCGCCGTGACCCGACCCGACCACGACCCCGAAATGCTGACAGCGCTGCTGGCCGGTTGCCGGCGGGCGGAGCGTGAAAGTCAGCGCCGGCTCTACGGGTTATACTACAGCTTTGCCATGAGCATCTGCCTGCGCTACACCCGCACCCGCGACGAGGCCATGGAAGCTGCCAACGACGGCTTTATGAAGGTGTTCCGGGACATCGGGCGGTTTGACCCGGCCCGGCACGAAGTCAGCAGCTCCTTCCGCGGCTGGCTGAAGCGCATCATGATTCACACCGCCATCGACCAGTACCGCAGCCAGCACAAGCACCAGTACCAGGAAGAACTCAGCGACGCGGCCTACGCCCAGCTCGACGGCGGCAGCACGGCCCTCGACTCCTTGGCCTACGAAGAGCTGCTGGCCCTGATTCAGCAGCTTTCCCCGGCCTACCGCACCGCTTTCAACCTGTACGTAATCGACGGCTTCACCCACGAGGAAATCAGCCAGCAGCTGGGCATCTCGGTGGGAGCCTCCAAATCCAACCTTTCCAAGGCGCGCGCGCACCTGAAGGAACTTCTTAAAAAAATCAGTCATCATGCATACGCCGGATATGTCGGATGAGGAACTCGACGCGCTGTTTCAGCGGAGCGCCGAGCACTATCCCGACGAAAACAACCTCAGCGCGTGGCTGGACATGGAGCGCAAGCTCGATGCCGCAGCCATGCGGCAGCAGGTGCGCGGCAAAGTGCTCCGGATTTTCGCTCTCGAAACCATTATTCTCCTTTTGGCCCTGCTCGGTTGGCTGGGCTTTACCCACAAGGCGCCGTTCAGTGACGCCGCCCCAGCTCTGCTTGGCGCGGCCCAGCTTCCCGCTGTAGCCGCTGCACCAACGGCAGCTGCCCCGGCCAAAGACGCCGCCCGGCCCCGGCAACACGCCCAAGCTGGCCCAACAGCCCTGGCCAACGTGGCTACCCCGCCCAACACCCCGACTTTGCCCCAGCCGGCGCGCATTCAGTCAGTTGCTCGTACCACTGCCCCAGAGCCTACGGGCCGCTTAGCGAAGGTTCTGTCAACCCGCATTTCGGCAGCTCCCCTACCCCAGCCGGAGCGCCGCCGCAAGCGGATTGAAACGCCCCGGGGCGCCGTTGTGGCCTGGAGCCGCGTGGCGCGCACGCCGCAACTGCTGCCGGGCAGCACCGAAAACCGCGCACCGCTTACGGAAGCCGCTGGAATCACTGCTAGTACTACGCTGCCTTCCGGTTCTGCCGCCGCAGCAATCCGAGAGAATACCCAGCCGGCACTTTCAGCCGAAGCTTCTGCCCACGCGTTGACGCCCACTGCGCAGAAAACTACGACCAGCCTGACCGCTAAAGCAACTGAACCGACAGGCCAACCCGGAAAGCAGGTTACGACGACGGCAGAAACGCTGGAAAAACCATCTGCCCTTTCTTCGCCAGCGGCCCAAAACCCAACCGAAAATCAGGAGCAGACCGCAGCGGTGGCTGTTGCGCCGATGAGTACCGCCGACTCTACCGCTGCTCCGCTGCGTACCCCGCCCGCCGTTGCAGCCGCCGCGGACTCCACGGCCGAGCCGGAAAAACCCCGGCCGGCTGCGCCCCTGCCGGTTGCCCGCCTCAGCCTGGCTTTCGTGTACGCCCCGGAGCTGAGCACCGTGCGCTGGGCCAGCTACACCATCCCGGGCAGCAACCTGGGCGTGCTGCTCGAATACCGCTTGGCTCCCAAATGGCGCCTCAGCGCCGGGGCGTTGCGCTCGGTGAAGCGCTACGAAGCCCGCGGCTCCGACTACCATTCGCCTTACACCTATTCCTACACCATTGACGTAGTCGACGCCGTGTGCCGCATTACCGACCTGCCCCTGAACCTGCGCTACGACGTGGTGCAGCGCCCGCAGGCGGCTTGGTTTGCCTCCGCGGGGTTGTCGTCGCTGCTGATGCGGCGCGAGGACTACACGTACTACTACTCCTACAAGTCGCAGCCCGTGACCCGGGCCTGGAGCCTGATCAAGGGCTCCAACCATTGGCTGAGCGTGCTTAACCTCTCGGCTGGCTACGAGCGGATCCTGGGCGGCCGCTGGGCCGTGCAGGGCGAGCCGTTCGTGAAAATTCCACTCGGCGGCGTGGGCTTTGGCAAAGTCAAGCTCAGCACGGCCGGCGTGTTTTTCTCCCTCAAATACGCCCTGCGGCCCGCCCCAGCCGCCGCAATGCTGCCCCGGCCCTAGCGCCCTGCCTGCTTTCTAGTCCTTTCCCTCCCCACTTACTTTTCAGTTGGTATGCTTCGTCGCGCCCATTTATTTCTGCTGTTCCCAGCCCTGAGCCTGGGCAGCTGCACCTACGACAATGCCGAGGACCTGCTGGCCCGCCAGCCCGTGCCCTGCGACCTGACGGCCATCACCTACACCGGCAGCATCTCCCCGCTGCTGGACCGCAACTGCCGCAGCTGCCACAACGCGAGTCTGCTCAACGGCAACGTCAACCTGGAAGGCTACGCCCAGGCCAAGCGCTACGCCGACAACGGCCTGCTGGTGGGCGTCACGAGCCACGCCGCCGGCTTCAAGCCCATGCCGCAAAATGCGCCCAAGCTGCCGGAGTGCGACGTGAACCGCATCCGGCAATGGGTGGCCGCCGGCGCCCCGAATAACTGACGGCCCTTCAGGTGCTAACCGCCATGAACTACCTGCTGACTTTCGCCTTTAGCCTGGCCTGCCTGCTTTCGGCGCAGGCCCAGGGCAAGTATTCGACCCGGGCCGGCCTGGTGCTGTTTTTCTCCGCCACCCCCATCGAAGACATTGACGCCCGCAACTCCCAGGTGGCGGCCATGGTGGACCTGACTACCGGCCAGGTGGCTTTTACAGTGCCCATGAAGGCTTTTCAGTTCAAGCGCACCCTCATGCAGGAGCACTTCAACGAGAACTACGTGGAGTCCGACAAGTTTCCGCGGGCCACGTTTGCGGGCGCCGTGCTCAACTACCAACCCCCGCTGCCGACCGGGCCCCAAACGGTGCAGGTGGAAGGCGACCTGACAATCCATGGCGTGAAGCGCCGCATCAAAGTGCCCGGCACGCTGGAGCTGCGCAACGGGCAGCTGCTGGTCAAGGCGAAGTTCATTGTGGCCCCGGCCGACTACAACATTGAAATTCCGGCCATAGTCCGGGCCAACATTGCCAAAACCGTGGAAGTAACCGTGGCGCTGACTGCCGACCCGGTTGCGCCGGCTCAACCAACCAAATAACCCATGAAAACACCGCTACTCCGCCGTACCGCCATGCTCTTGTTGGCCGCTGTGCTCGGCCTCAGTGCCCGCGCCCAGGCCCAGGACGACCTGCTCAAGGAACTCGAAACCCAGCGTCCCGACAGCCTGGCTCCGACCCGCGACATCACCATGGCCACGTTCAAGGGCACCCACATCATCAACTCCCAATCGGTGGAAACGCCGGGCAAGGGCACGCTGCTGTTTTTGATTCAGCACCGGTTCGGCACGCTCAACAGCGGGGCCTACAACTTTTTTGGGCTCGACCAAGCCGTGCTGCGTTTGAGCTTCGAGTACGGCCTCACCGACCGGCTGACGCTGGGCGCGGGGCGCGGCAACCAGGAAAAGACGTTTGATGGCTTCGTTAAGTACCGGGCGCTGCGCCAGAGCGAGGGTGCCCGGGCCATGCCCGTGTCGGTGACGCTGCTGGCCAGCTCGGCCCTGACCACGCTCAAGTTTGGCACGCCCGAGCGCAGCATGGGCAGCCGCCTGACCTACACCTACCAGGCGCTGATTGCCCGCAAAATCAGCTCGGGCCTGTCGGTGCAGCTGATGCCGACCTTTATTCACCGCAACTTCGTGGACTCGCGCCAGGACCAGAACGACGTGTACGCCATCGGCGGGGCCTTTCGGCAGAAGCTCACCAAGCGCCTGGCCCTAACCGGGGACTATTACTACGTGCTGCCCGGCGCCACCGCCGACTCTTTCCGCAACGCCCTCGGGGTGGGCGTGGACATCGAAACCGGCGGCCACGTATTTCAGCTGCACTTCACCAACGCCCAGGGCATGATTGAGAAGTTCTTCATTCCCCAGACCCGCGGCAACTTCTTCGATGGCGACATCTATTTCGGCTTCAACGTGAGCCGGGCCTTCACCGTGAAAGACCGGCGTTAAAGCAGCCGTGGACTTCAGCAGGCATAAAAAAAGCCCGGTTCCTGCGAACCGGGCTTTTGCTTTTTAGAGCGAAAGAGCCTTACACCGTGATGCCTTCGGCTACCACTTCGGTTACTTCCGGCACCATGCGCTTGAGCAGGTTTTCGATGCCCGACTTGAGCGTGACGGTGGCCGAAGGGCAACCCGAGCACGAGCCCTGCAGGTTCACCGTCACCACGCCGGCCTTGTAGGAGCGGAAGGTGATGTTGCCGCCGTCCTGTTCTACGGCGGGGCGCACGTAGTTGTCGAGCAGGTCAATAACCTTCTGGCTGATCTGCTGGTCGACTTCCGAAGCGTCGCCGGCCACGCCGGTAGCGGCGGCCTGCTGGGCCGCTTTCTGCTCGGCGGCCGGGTCCACGGTGAAAATCGGGCCGTTAGCCTCGATGTACGACTTCAAAAAAGTCCGCAGCTCGGGAATGAGGTGGGTCCAGGTGAGGTCAGAATTCTTGGTAATGGTCACGAAGTTGGCGGCAATGAAGACGCGGCCTACGTAGTCGAAGTTGAACAGTTCCTGGGCCAGCGGCGAGTTGACGGCGGCTTCGAGGTTCGGGTAATCCACGCTGACGCCGTCGCTGAGCAGCGTGGCGTTGAGCACGAACTTCATGGATTCGGGGTTGGGGCTGGCTTCCGCGTAAATGGAAACCGGACCAACGGGGGCAGTGAGGGTATCAGCCATGTTTGAAAGACTTGGAGACGAAGGAGAAACGACGCGGGGCGCCGACCAAAAGGTAACACGTTCGGCGGTAAAACCGTGCCGCGCGCTAGATGTTGCAAAGGTACGCAACGAAACAGCAAGCGGCCACCATGAGCCCCGCGCAGGCCGGCTGCTACGCCCGGTTGGCCCGAGCCCGCAGCACCATATCGGCCAGCACCAGGCTGGTCATGGCATCCACAATGGGTACGGCCCGGGGCAGCACGCAGGGGTCGTGGCGGCCCTTGCCGGCCAGCGTGATTTCCTCGCCCTGGTCGTTGATGGTGGCCTGGGGCTGCAGAATGGTAGCCACGGGCTTGAAGGCAACGCGGAAATAAATGTCCTGCCCGTTGG
This sequence comes from Hymenobacter persicinus, assembly GCF_004167665.1. Taxonomy (GTDB): domain Bacteria; phylum Bacteroidota; class Bacteroidia; order Cytophagales; family Hymenobacteraceae; genus Hymenobacter; species Hymenobacter persicinus. Next base: position 21,686 of record NZ_SEWE01000002.1, read on the forward strand.
AAATACCGCCCTGAATGCCGCCCGAGTGGTTGGTGCGGGTGCGCACGGTGCCGGCTTCATCGGTGTAAAAGGCGTCGTTGTGCTCGGAGCCGAACAGCAGCGTGCCGGCAAAGCCCGAGCCGTACTCGAAGCCTTTCACGGCATTGATGCTCAGCATGGCCTTGCCTAGCTCGGCGTGGAGCTTGTCGAACACCGGCTCACCGAGGCCGGCGGGCACGCCCAGGGCCACGCCCGTCACGATGCCCCCCACCGTGTCGTGCCGGTCCCGGGTCTGCCGGATAAGCGCGGCCATGCGCTCCGCGGTTTCGGGGTGGGGGCAGCGCACGGGGTTGGTGTCAATCAAACTCAGGTCGAGCTGCTCGTAGCCCACGGGCACGGCCACGGCTCCTACCTGCGACACGTAGCTGAGCGTGCTGATGCCCACCGTGCGCAGAAAAGCCGCTGCCACGGCCCCCGCGGCCACCCGGGCTGCCGTTTCCCGGGCCGAGCTGCGGCCCCCACCGCGGTAGTCGCGGCGGCCGTACTTCTGGTCGTAGGTGTAGTCGGCGTGCGAGGGCCGGTAGGCGTGCTCAATGTGTGAGTAGTCGTGGCTGGCTTGGTCCTGGTTGCGAATCAGCAGGCCGATGGGCGTGCCGGTGGTAAAGCCCCCGAACAGGCCCGACAGCACTTCCACCTGGTCGGCCTCCTTGCGCGGGGTGGTCAGGTCCGACTGGCCCGGGCGGCGCCGGTCGAGGGCCTGCTGAATTTCGGTTGTTTCCAGGGCCACGCCCGCCGGGCAGCCGTCAATAATCACCCCGATGCCGACGCCGTGCGACTCGCCGAAGGTGGTAATGCGGAAAACGGAACCGAAGGAATTGCTCATGCGGCGGCAGTGAAGAAGGTAGGCGCGAAAAGGTAAAGTGCGGGCAAAGGTAGCAGCCCCGGCCCTACTTCGGGCTCTGTCGCCGGGCCCGCCACCACCCGAAAGCGGCCAATGCCAGCAGCGCGGCCAGCACCATGTTGGCGTAGCGGCGCACGTCCTTATACTCGTTCAGGGGGTGCAGGGTGTTGTCGGCCGAGTTCAGCACATCCTGATAAAAGGCGTCGCCGGGCAGAGAATCGAAGGTGGACGCGCGCTGGGCCGGCCCCCCGATGCGCGGGTGCAGTTCGGCGCGCAGCGTGTCGTAGCGGGCCAGGGCGGGGTTGAAGACGACCAAAGAAAACAGCGTATCGAGCGGGAGCACGCTGGGCTGTCGGGCCACGAGCCGGTAGCTAAACTGCTTGCTACCGCCCACGCGCCCGCCCTGCCGGGTCAGGTTCTGCTCCACCTCGGGTCCGTACACTTCCAGCGTCGGCGACGAGGCCACCGCCGGCCCCACCAGCGAGGCCAGGTTGCCTTCTCCTTCCACCACGAAGCCGTAGCGGAACGCCTCCCCGGTGCGGAAAGCGGTGCGGTCAATGGTTTCGCGCAGGCGGTACTCGCCCACCGGTACCTGGTCGCGCAGGGGGTGGGGCGGCAGGGGCTTCACGGCAATGGTGCGCGGCTGGGTGAGGTAGGTCTTGTAGCCCTCCAGGCGGTTGTCGAGGCCCTCGGCAGGCTTTTTGGCCACTCGGTATTTAATCATCTGCAGGGCCACGGCCGGAAATGTGAGCGGCTGGGCATTGAGCGGGTACAGCTCGGCCTCGTAAAGCCGGTAGCGCAGGTAGGGCTTGCCGCCGGCCAGCACGGTTTCGGGCAGAATCTCCTGCTCGTTGAACGCCTCCTCCCACACCGTAGGCTGGCGCAGGTTCTTGATGATTTCGGGCAGCTGCCGGGTCAGGTCGTAGAAGTTGAGCAGGCCTTGGTCGGCGGGCGTGAGGTAGAAGTACAGCCCCACGTGCACGCCTTCGCCCACGAAAATGCTGGTTTTATCGGGCACCAGGGCCAGAAAAGCCTTATCCTGGAGCTCCACGTATTCCTGGGGCTTGGGCTTGCCGAAAAGTTGATCGAGCAGCCCCACGCCCTGCAACGGCCCGGTGGGCGCCGGCGTGGCCGGGGTGGCGGGCTGGGGACCTACTTTCACGGTGCCGCCCGCCGAGCGCACACTCAGCCCGTTGATGGTCATGGTGAACGGCTTCACGGCGTATTCGCCCTCGGCGTAGGCCGCGTAGCGTTGGGTGATGGTCAGCTCCGTGGACGTTTGCCCGCCGGTGATGCGCGTGGTGGTCGTGCTCGACTTGCCGCTTTTTTTGAAGCCTTCCAGGTCAGGAAAGGCCGAATACTTTTCCAGCGGGGCCCCGCGCAGCCGGAAGCTGATGGTGTAGTACTCGCTGATGGCTACCGTGGGGCTGCCCAGCACGATGTCGGCCTCGGCTTGGCCGGCGGGCTGGGCGCGCAACGCCGCGCCCGCCAGCAGCAGCAGGCCCAGCAAGCAGCACCCGAAACGCAGCAGAAAGCCCATGCCAGACATTTTATCGATGAGCTCAAAGCTACGCAAAAAGCCTGCGGAGCCAGTATGAGCCGGATTTATGCGCACCAACCGGTTCTATATAGACCAACCTGCATACTAAAAAAAGCGCAACCAGTCAATCCGATTTTCCTACGACGCCGTAAGTGCCTTTCAAATACCCAACCGCTTCCCGGTATTCTCCTCCTTCAAACGCCCTTTTCAGGGTGTGCCGGAAGCGCTTTGCCCTTTCTTTTCACCCCTAACCTTTCCTTCCCATGTCCAAACTCCTCAACTCCGGCGGGGACGAAGCGGAATTCGCTAAGCCGCTTTACGTGCCCATCAAACGGCGCTCCTTCTTCATGTACGCTGGTGCCACGGCCGGTGCTACGGCCCTGCTGCTCTCCAGCTGCAACGACGACGACGACGATACCAGCATGCCCGGAATGGTTGACGTGGGCAGCGGCGACACGGGGGTGCTCAACTACGCCTACGCCCTCGAGCAGCTCGAAGCCGCCTTCTATACCATGGTAAAGGCCGGTGACTACTACAAAAACGCCGTAGCCGCCGAAAAAGCCATCCTCGACGATATTGCCGCCCACGAAATTATTCACCGCGAATTCTTCAAGGCAGCCTTGTCGACCAGCGCCATCAAGCCCCTGGAGGTGGATTTCTCTTCGATCAACTTCGGCGACCGTACCGCCGTGTTGGGCGCCGCCAAGACGTTTGAAGATTTGGGAGTAGCCGCCTACAACGGGGCCGGACAATACATTTCCAGCGCCGATTACCTGACGCTGGCCGGCAAAATCGTTTCGGTAGAAGCCCGCCACGCGGCCCTGATTCGGGACCTGATCAGCAACGGCAGCTTCGTAAACGACGTGGTTAGCCCCACAACGGGCCTGGAGCTTTCCAAGTCTCCGGTTGACGTGGCCAACGCCGCCAACATGTACTTGAAGGATGGCTTCAAGATCAACGTGGGCAACATCAAGTAATCTGCCGTCCGGCGTATTCTCCTCACTCCCAATCAGCCTTTCCCATGGATCTGTTAAAAATAATTTCTGACATCGAGAAAGTAGACCCAGAAATCTACGACCGCCTCGACCCCCGCCGCCGCGTGTTCAAGCATTTCGGCGTGGCCGGCAAAGCCTTGGCTTCCGCCGCCATTCCCGGCCTGGTAGCCTCTATTTTCAGCAAGGCGTACGGCCAGACCGGTTCGCTCACGCCCGACGTGGCCAACGTGCTCAACTTCGCCCTGAAGCTGGAGTACCTGGAGTCGTTCTTCTACAACAAGGGCCTGGCTTCCGGCACGCTGATTCCGACCGGTCCCGGCCGTGACGCCATCACGCTGATTGCCCGCGACGAAACCAACCACGTAGCCGTGCTGCGCCAAACGCTCGGCAGCCAGGCCATTACGGCCCTAAAGGATACGGATTTCGACTACACTGGCGCCCAGGGTGGTAAGCGGGCCGCCATCTTTGGCGACGTATTCACGAACTACGCCACGTTCCTGACCCTGGCCCAGGCCTTTGAAGACACCGGCGTTCGGGCTTACAAAGGCGGTGCCCCGGCCCTGATAACCAACAAAGCCGTGCTGACGGCTGCGCTGAACATTCACTCGGTGGAAGCCCGCCACGCCTCCCACCTGCGCACGATGCGCCGGGGTGGCCCTGCTACCATTGCCAGCGCCACCGCTCCCAAGAGCTGGATTACGGACGGCGAAACAGTACCAGCAGCCGCTGCGGCTGTGTATGGTGCCGGCTCGCCCGCTACGCCTCCTACCGGCTCCACGCTGGCTAATGCCTCTAAGTTCTTCCCAGCCGAAGACAACAAGACCCAGGCTGGCGTACCGTTGAACACCACTTTTGCTTCCTTCAACCTGCCCGCCGCTTCGTTCTCGGAGGCCTTCGATGAGCCCCTGGACACGACCACGGTAGCCAACATTGCCGTCAACTTCATTGTGAGCGGCGTTTTTTAAGCCACCCGCTTTGGCTTTTTCGAAAAAAGGACGGCCCCCGGGTCGTCCTTTTTTATTTGCCCGCCTGCCACCTTCCCGGCGCCGGCGGGCTCCTGTAATTGGTGCATCCCGGTTTATCGGAGTACCTTTGTCTAGGTCGTCCCGGCGGGACGGCGGAGTTTTACCCGTTGGTGTTTTTCTGCTGATGTCCGAGTCTGTTGCTCCTGATTCCTTTTTGGCCCGCTCCATGCGGCGCCGCTCCTTTTTCCGCGTTGCCGGAGCTGCCGCCGCCGCTTCCACGCTGGTGCTGGCGGGCTGCAACCCGGGCGACGATTCCCCGAAGCCCAGTACCAACCCCAACCTGTTGATTCTGGGGGGTGGCGACAATGGCCTGCTCAACTACGCCTATTTGCTGGAGCAGCTCGAAGCCGCCTTCTACCAGAAAGTCCTCGACGCGCTGCCCGCCGACCTGCTGCCCGGCGAGAAAGATGCCCTGACCGATTTGCGGGACCATGAAGTTATTCACCGCGAGTTTTTCAAGCAGGCGCTGGGCACCAACGCCATTGAGTCGTTCGACTTCGACTTCAGCACCCTCACCCTGACCACCCGGGCGGGTGTGTTTGCCGCGGCCAAAAAGCTCGAAGACCTGGGCGTGGCGGCCTACGCCGGCGTGGGCAAGCTTATCACCAGCAGCGTTTACCTCGGGCTGGTGGCCAAAATAGCCTCCGTGGAGGCCCGGCACGCGGCCTACGTGCGCGACGCCGTGCAGGCCAATTCCCTGGCCACGGCCGATGCCGACACCATCATCACCACCGGCGACTTCGCGGCCCTGAACGTGGCCCTGACTCCGGCCCAGGTGATGTCGGCGGCCGCGCCTTTCCTCAAATTCATCGTTGATACTTCCCAGTTGCCCAAGGCTTAGGCTGACGGCGGACGGCTCCCCCTTCTCATGAATATTTTCAAGCTCCTCGCCAATCTGGCCGAAGTTGACCCCGAGGCTTACCAGCGGCTGAGTGCCCGCCGGGGCATGCTGAGCAGCCTGGGCCAGCTGAGTCGCAAAACGGCCGCCACCGCCCTGCCCCTGGGGGTGGGCGCCGTGCTGCAGAAGGCCTACGGCCGCAACACCCAGACCATCCTCGACACCTTTACCCTGGCCCTGACGCTGGAGCACCTCGAGAATGAGTTTTATACCAAGGCCCTCGAAGCCGGCCGCAACGGAACGCTGACCTTTGCCCCCGGCACCCAGGCCGTGTTCCAGCAGATACAGGCCCACGAGCAGGCCCACGTGGCCTTCTTTCAGCGGCAGCTGCAAAGCTCCAACGCCGCCGTGCCCGCCAAGCCCAACTTCGACTTCACGGGCAGCAAAAACGGTACGAAGCCCGCCTTGTACGCCGACGTGTTTACGAACTTCGCCACGTTCCTGAAAGTAGCCCAGCTGCTCGAAGACACCGGCGTGCGGGCCTACAAAGGGCAGCTGGAGTTTCTGATATCTGACAACGACGTGCTGCAGGCCGCCCTGCAGATTCACGCCGTGGAAGCCCGGCACGCGGCCCACATCCGCGGCATGCGCCGAGCCCTGGGCGCCAACGTCCGGGACTGGATCAGCAAGGACGACGAAACCATCACCAACACCAGCACGGCCGCCGTGTACGCGGGCGAGGATGCCGAAAAGCAAACTCTGCCCGGGCTGCCCATCACCCAGTTCCCGACCGACACCACACCCTTCGCCGTGGGCCCCAAGCCCAAGGTGAGTCTGGGCGAGGCCTTCGACGAGCCCATAACCACGGGGGTGGCCACCCAGCTGGCGGGGCTGTTTACGTTTTAATACAAGCTTAATCACTTTTGTGCATCTAAGGAACGGCCTGCGCCGTTCCTTTTTTGTTGCCATTCGGGCAACGGAAGCACCGTTCAGCTTGCACTTTGGGAGTTTATTATTGTAACTTTCGACAAAGCACTGAAAACACTTGGGGCCACCGGACGCTTTTTTTAAAGCATTCGTATACGCCCTGCGTCTACTGATCTAGAATACCAACCCACCCGCCTTTTAACCTTCTTTTGACCGATGCTGGAATACGTTAAAACCATCCTGCTCAAAGTCAGCTTCGACAAAATCCTCTTCGAAAAAGAGCTCCGCAAAGCATTCCGCATGCTGGTGCCCGTCGAATTGCAAGAGTTGAAAACCTGGTGCTATCAACAGTTCGCCAAAGTCTACCAGCGCATTCTGAACCGCGTTTTTGCCCAAGCGGCCTAGTCCCGTTTCTGGCTCCTTCCAAGCCGCCGCTACTCCTCTCCCGTCACAAACCTGATATTGCGGGTCAGCCCCGCGTAGCCCGTCCGTTTCATTGCCGACTGCCGGAACAGCTCCGAGAATAGCTCGTGGGTTATTTCCTGCCAATCGGTGGTGCTCAGGTGCGGCAACTGTGGATTGGGTTTGAACTGAGGTTCGCTGTGGGGCTTGCTAAAGCGGTTCCAGGGGCACACGTCCTGGCAGATGTCGCAGCCAAACACCCAGTTGCCGAACTTGCCCGCCATTTCGGTCGGAATCTGGTCCTTGAGCTCAATGGTGAAGTAACTGATGCACTTGCTGCCGTCGACGACGTAGGGCTCGGTAATGGCGCCGGTTGGGCAGGCGTCGAGGCACTTCGTGCAGGTGCCGCAGTAGTCCTTGATAGGCCCGTCGTAGTCGAGCTCCAGGTCCACGATAAGCTCGGCAATGAAGTAGAAGCTGCCGGTGCCGGGCGTAATCAGGTTGCTGTTTTTGCCCACCCAGCCCAGGCCGCTCTTTTTGGCCCAGGCCTTGTCGAGTACCGGGGCCGAATCAACGAAGCACCGCCCTCCTACTTCCCCGATTTCCTGCTGAATATCCTGGAGCAGGGTCTTGAGCTTGTCCTTGATGACGAAGTGGTAGTCGCGCCCGTAGGCGTATTTGCTGATCTTGAGTGTGCCGTCGGCGGGCTGCTGGTCTTCCTCGGCCGGGTAATAGTTGAGCAGCAGCGAAATCACCGACTTGGCCCCGTCCACGAGCAGACGCGGGTCGAGGCGCTTGTCGAAGTGGTTGGCCATGTAGCCCATCTGCCCGTGCATATTGCGGTTAAGCCAGTTTTCGAGCCGGGGTGCCTCCTCTTCCAGAAACTCCGCCTTGGAGATACCGCAATACATAAAGCCCAGCTCCAGGGCCCGGCGTTTGATGAAAGCGGTATAAGCGGCGGTGGGCAGCATGCTGGTTTTTGGTTGGTTGTTGCTGGTTTTTGGCCTTGCCAAACCAATTTCTTCTTTACGCTACAGTCTATACAAACGAAAAGTGCGCTTGAATTGCTCAAGCGCACTTTTCGTAACAAAGATCCAAAAACCACGAACGAATAACCAAAAATCGGCCTAGCCCTCGGCTCCGAACAGGTCAGTGGTGTTGCCGCGCAGGTGCTGGGGCATGAGCTTGCCCAAGTGCTTGTAGGCTGCTTCGGTAGCCTCGCGGCCCCGGGAGGTGCGCTTCAAATAGCCCTCCTGGATCAGGAAGGGCTCGTACACTTCCTCGATGGTTTCGGCTTCCTCCCCGCAGGCGGTGGCAATGGTGCTGATACCGACCGGACCGCCCTTGAACTTGTCGATAATGGTGTTCAGGATGCGCTTGTCCATGTCGTCGAGCCCCTGGGAGTCCACGTCGAGGGCGCGCAGGGCAAACTGGGCAATGTCCACGGTGATGGTGCCGTCGCCCTTGATCTGGGCGAAGTCGCGGGTGCGGCGCAGCAGGTTGTTGGCAATGCGGGGCGTCCCGCGGGAGCGGCGGGCAATTTCGAAGGCCGCATCCTCGTGAATCGGGGTGCCCAGAATTTCGGCCGACCGCTTCACGATGCTGGTGAGCAGCTTTGAGTCGTAATATTCCAAACGGGCCGAGATGCCGAAGCGGGCCCGCAACGGCGAGGTCAGCATGCCCGAGCGGGTGGTAGCCCCGATGAGGGTGAACGGGCTCAGCGAAATCTGCACCGACCGCGCATTCGGACCCGAATCGAGCATGATGTCGATGCGGTAGTCTTCCATCGCCGAGTACAGGTACTCTTCCACCACGGGGTTGAGGCGGTGAATTTCGTCGATGAACAGCACGTCGTTCGGCTCCAGGTTGGTCAGCAGGCCGGCCAGGTCCGAGGGCTTGTCGAGCACCGGGCCGCTCGTCATCTTGATGCCCGATTCGAGCTCGTTGGCAATGATGTGCGAGAGAGTCGTTTTGCCCAGGCCGGGCGGGCCGTGCAGCAGCACGTGGTCGAGGGCCTCGCCGCGCTGCCGGGCGGCGGCCACGAACACCCGCAGGTTTTCCACGACCTTGTCCTGCCCCGCAAAATCGGAGAAGGACAAGGGCCGCAGGGCTTTGTCAAGGTCTTTTTCGGAGGCGTCCATGTGGCCGCTGTCCCCGGTCAGATAATTTTCGCGCATGGTAACGAGCGTGAGATTGGTAGCTGAAAGGTAACACAACGCGGCCCTGATTCCTCCCATTTTTAGCAAAAAAAACGCAGCTGCCGGCCTAACGAGGGCATTTATCTAACCGCATTAGCAAAACTCATCTACTTCCGGCGCCGCGGTGCCGGGCTGCTACCCGGGAGCTGCGTATTTTGCGGCCCCAACCGTTTCTATTTTATGCCCGCTTCCGCTTCTTTCGTGGCCTGGCTGCACACGCTGCCCACCACCTTCTACGACCAGCTGGCCCACGCGCTTTCCCTGCACGGCATGGCCTGCGCCGAATTGCTGGCCCATCCCCAGCAGGAGCTGCCCCAGCAGGTTATGGGCCTTACCGGCCTCGACGCCGCCCAAGTGGCCCAGCTCAATACCATCGGCAGCCACGACCAGCTAGTGGCGGCCCTGGCCGAAAATCCGCGCCGGCTCTACGACCTGCTGCTGGTGGGCGGCCTGGTGCTCGATACCTCCCTGGCCGCGCCGGTGCTGGCCTACGTGCGCCAGCAGATGTTCATTGACGAAGCGCAGCTGGTCACGCTGAAGCACTACTGCCTGGAACTCAGCGGCACGTTTCTGGGGGCCTTGGAGCAGCAACTGCCCGCTGAACCATCCATTGGCCTGCACCGGCTGCAGGTTGAAGCGGCGTTTGCGCGCTACGTGGCCAACAATCCGCCGCCTGCGCCGCCTGTGGCTACCATCCGCTTCACTGACCCGCAGTTGCAGATGATGCGGCTGGCACTGTTGCTCGTGCATTCGCTGCCCGAAGCTGGGGAGCAGCCCTTCATGCGGGCTGTGGCCGCGCTGGAGCCTTTGCAGCCGGTGGCCCTCGAACCCATGATTGCACGGCTGGGCCAGCTCCAGCCCGCCGAGGCCCTGCCGCTGACCATGCCCGAGTTGGTGCAGCTTTACGCGGCCATGCAGGTGTGCGGGATGGTATTCGTGAGCGACGTGCTTGGCACGCTGGGTCTGGAACAAGCCCTGCCCCAACCCACGGCGGAAGATGCGGCTACTAGCCCGGCGGCCCCGGCCAGCAGCCGGCAGGCCGTGGGCGAAATGGTCAGCAGCTTCACGCAGTGGGTGCAGCAGACCTTCCCCGACGCCCCCGAAATTGCCGCGGCCCGCACCCGAGTCCTGGCCCTGGCCGACGCGCTGTAGCCCTTGGCCGGCCGGAGCGGTTTTTTGGGCTACTTGCTGGCCGGCAGCAGCACTTCGATTTCGAGCTGGAGCCAATCGTCTTCCCAGGCTTTGTGGGTGATGCGGGCCGTGAGCGGGTAGCCGGCGTCGAGCAGGCGGGCACTGGTTTCGTTGCGCACCTCGGGCAGGTAGCCCAGCCAGATGCTGCCTTCGGCCTCGGTGGTCAGCACCTTCACGGCCCAGTCGTCGTACTTGCTGTCGGCCTCGCGCTCCAAGCGCAGGGGCTGACCGAGGTAAAGGCCGGGCTCGTGCTGTTTGAGGTTTTCGCGGTGGGTGGTGCCGGCCACGAGGCATTCCAGAAGCACCAGGTCGGGGGCAGACGAAGCAGAAGCAGGTTTCATGCTGCCAATGTACAGGACTGTCGGCAAGTTACCGCGCCAGTTGCCCTGGCCGGCACCGCTGCTCGCTGCCGCGTTTAGGCGAAAAACCGGCCGGCATCGTATTTTTCGGGTCTTTACCCCTCTTCTTTCCGCATGTATAGCAAAGCCGAAACCGCCCAGCTGCGTCAGGCCTTCTGGACTACGTTTGGTCAGTATATGGCCCCCGTGCCCTCGGCCGAGGGTCTGCCCACGAACTGGATCAACTACAAAACCGGCGTCAAGCACGTGCAATTCCGCCTGCACGCCGACACCCGCCACGCCACCATCAGCATTGAGCTGACCCACCCCGACGCGGACGTGCGGGCCGTATTTTTCGAGCAGTTTGAAGCGCTGAAAACCCTGCTCCACGAAACCACCGGCCAGCCCTGGCGCTGGGAAGCCGACGCCCATGACATCCACGGCCAGCCCCTGAGCCGCATTTTTCAGGAGCTTACCCCCGTCAACATGTTCAACCGGGACGATTGGCCGGCGCTGATTTCGTTTTTCAAGCCCCGCCTGATAGCCCTGGACGCCTTCTGGAGCGACGCGCAATACTCGTTTCAGGACTTGGCCTGACCCTATTCAAGGCAACAAATATTGCTGCCGGTAGCTGGGCTGTGAGTTACGGCTTTTTGCTCGCGGAGAGGGCAGTGGTCCGCGCGGCCAGGTCGGCCAGGGTCTGGGCCACGTCCTTGCGGGTGGGGTCGGTGCTGTAGGCCATTTGCAGCACGCTTACGGCGTATTTCTGGTAAGCGGTACCCTTGCCGGCCTCCCCGCCGGCCGCGTAAGCTTCGCCGTAGGCAAAGGCCCGGCGGCCCAGGTTGTAGAGGTCGTCGGCCGTGACGGCCTTGATATCCGAGCCAGGGGCCAACCGAAACGCTTTTTGCAGGTCAGCCCAGCCCTGCTGAATGTCGCCCTGGCTGATGCGGCTCAGCCCCAGTTCCCGGTAGCTCGGGGCCGAGGCGGTGTCCACCTTGTTGCTGGCTTCAAACCAGGTAATAGCCTGCGGGTACTTGTCGAGCAGGTAGTAGCTGTGGCCCAAAGCGGAGCGCACGAGCCGGTGGGTGGAATCCAGCCCCAGCGTTTCCTGGTATTTGCCGATGGCCTGCCGCTCCAGAGGCCGGGCCTGGGCGGTATCAGTGAGGCCGGCGGCGCGCAGGGACAGCGCCACGCCTTCGTTGAAGGTGTCGAAGGCTTTTTTCTCGGGCTTGGCCTGGCAGCCGGCGAGGGTAGCTGTCAGCACCACGGCTAGAAAACGAGTAGAAAAAAGAAGTTTCATGGCCTGCAAGAAACGTAAAAGCGCTTGGTCTTGCCTTAGAAGTTGTGGGTAAAACGAAGCTAATCGATGCCCAAGTCACGCGTGAAGCTGTCCGTGAGCTTAATTTCCTCCACCCCTACTCCACTTATGAAACTGGTAATACCGACCACAATCCGCTCCACCTCATACCGAGTAGCTGCTTCGAACAGCAGCTGGGGGTGATGCAGAGCCAGCAGCCAGTCAACTACGTCGGCCAGCGTTTTCGCCTCATAGTCCGATTTCCGCAACTGACGCGGCCCATATAACCAGAGGCCAATGCCCTTGCGCGGGGTCAGCAAGTCAGGCAGCGGCATACCGAGGCAGTTTCGCAGCTGGAGCATGCCCGCGTCGAGGTTCTCTGGTAGCCACAGGGCATCAAGACGGGTAGACGCAACCAATGAGGCGGCCCCGGTCACTTGCTGCACGCAGCCCATTACCCGTTCCAACAGTTGTCCAAAAATGGCCGGCGGGGCTGAGTCTGCCGGAATCTGCTGCCGCCGACACACATAGGCTACCACCGCCTCAACGGTAGCCAGCTGCTCGGCTTCCCGGTCGGGAATATCGAAGTTAAACCGCCGTTCAACAGCCACCACCAATTCGACCGAGTCCAGGCCCATGCGTTAGCACCTAAAAGGGAAAGAGACTTCCGCAGCAGTTCAAAAGAACCGGCCCTAGCGGAATATTACGCAAAAAGCGCTGCCAGCTCAGTAGCCAGCAGCGCTTTATACAGGATGACAGGATGACAACCCGTTATTTGAAAGCTTGAATCCCGGTGATGTCGGCGCCGGTGATGAGCAGGTGAATGTCGTGGGTGCCCTCGTAGGTGATGACCGACTCGAGGTTCATCATGTGACGCATAATCGGGTATTCGCCCGTGATGCCCATGCCGCCGTGGATCTGCCGGGCCTCGCGGGCCACTTCCAGGGCCATGTTCACCGAGTTGCGCTTGGCCATCGAAATCTGGGCGCTGGTGGCTTTACCCTCGTTTTTGAGCACGCCCAGGCGCCAGGCCATGAGCTGGGCCTTGGTGATTTCGGTGAGCATCTCGGCCAGCTTTTTCTGCTGCAGCTGGAAGCCGCCAATCGGCTTGCCGAACTGCTCCCGCTCCAGGCTGTATTTCAGCGCCGACTCGTAGCAGTCGATGGCCGCGCCGATGGCGCCCCAGGCAATGCCGAAGCGAGCCGAGTCGAGGCAGCCCAGCGGGCCCTTTAGGCCGTCAATGTTAGGCAGCAGGTTTTCTTTGGGCACTTTCACGTCCTGGAACACCAGCTCGCCGGTGCAGGAGGCGCGCAGGCTCCACTTGTTGTGAATTTCGGGGGTCGTGAAGCCTTCCATGCCGCGCTCCACACTCAGGCCCTTGATGCGGCCATTCTCGTCCTTGGCCCACACCACGGCCAGCTGGCACTCGGGGGAGTTGCTGATCCAGAGCTTGGCGCCGTTGAGCAGGTAGTAGTCGCCCATGTCCTTGATGGTCGTCGTCATGCCGCCAGGGTTCGAGCCGTGGTCGGGCTCGGTCAGGCCGAAGCAGCCCAGCCACTCGCCGGAGGCCAGCTTGGGCAGGTACTTCTTGCGCTGCTCCTCGGAGCCGTAGGCGTAAATCGGGTACATCACCAAGGAGCCCTGCACCGAGGCCGTGGAGCGCATGCCGGAGTCGCCGCGCTCAATTTCCTGCATAATCAGGCCGTAGCTGATGTAGTCGAGGCCGCCGCCGCCGTACTCGGTCGGGATGGTGGGACCAAAGGCGCCCACGTCGCCAAACTTGCGCACGATTTCGGAAGGGAAGTGCGCGTCCTGGGCCCACTTCTCGATGTATGGATTGATTTCCTTCTTGACGAAGTCGCGGATGCTCTGGCGGATGAGCTTGTGCTCCTCGGTGAGCAGGCCGTCGAGGTCGAAGTAGTCGGTGAAGCCGGCCGCATTGAGGGAGCCGTGGTGGCTGGCCGCTTTGGCTTTGGGCGAGAGAACGTCAGCTTGGGATGACATAACGGAGTGAATTGGGTGGGGAATCAGGCTCAAAGATAGGAGTTTCCGCATGCGGAACAGGCCTCCCGCCCCGATGGTTCGGGCCGGCAAGCGGAACGGCACCGCAACCGGGTAATTATATTTTAAACACCTAATATTTAGCCGCGAACCACTATTTTAGGTGAACCGACATTCAAAAAGTCGACTCTTTCCGTAATGGCAGCATCATCCGCCCCTGCTTCCCACCCATGAGTCACGAAAAGAAACTAAACGAGCTGGAGGCCACCGCCATCTGCGGCAACGACATTTCCTCGTCGTGCCTGTACGTATCGGCCCTGGCCATTGCCTACGCCGGGCAGTACGCCTGGGTAGCCCTGCTGCTGGTCGGCGCGGTGCTGTTTCTGTTCCGCAAAATCTACGGCGAGGTGGTGGGCGCCCTGCCCCTCAACGGCGGGGCCTACAACGTGCTGCTGAACACGACCAGCAAGCGCAACGCCGCCCTGGCGGCCTGCCTGACGATATTGTCGTACATGGCCACGGCGGTTATTTCAGCATCCGAGGCCATGCACTACCTGCACACGCTCTGGGAAGGGCTGCCCATCATGTGGGCCACGCTGGGCCTGCTGGGCCTGTTTCTGGCCCTGACCATCCTGGGCATCTCGGAGTCGGCGAAGGTGGCGGTGGGCATTTTCCTGGTGCACCTGGCCTCGCTCACGCTGCTGGTGGGCGCCACGGTCTGGTTTCTGGCCACCCACGGCCTCGACACGCTCACGCTCAACTTCCGGGCCCCGATGCCCCAGGGCAGCTTGCTGACGGCCCTGTTTTTGGGCTTCAGCGCGGCCATGTTGGGTATTTCGGGCTTCGAAAGCTCGGCCAACTTCGTGGAGGAGCAGGCCCCGGGCGTATTCGGCAAAACCCTGCGCAACATGTGGGTGGTGGTGAGCTTCTTCAACCCCGTCATTGCGTTTCTGGCCGTGGCCGCGCTGCCCCTGGCCCAGGTCGGCCCCCACACCGAAACCCTGCTTTCCTACCTGGGCACCACCACCGGGGGCCGCTGGCTGGGCATGCTCATTTCGGTGGATGCCGTGGCCGTGCTCAGCGGAGCCGTGCTGACCTCGTTTGTGGGCGTGAGCGGGCTGATGAAGCGCATGACCCTGGACCGCATTCTGCCCCAGTTCTTTCTCAAGGAAAACCAGGCCAAGAGCAACTACATCATTTTGCTCACCTTCTTTCTGCTCTGCGTGTCGGTGCTGCTGATTACCAACGGGCAGCTCGGGCCGCTGTCGGGGGTGTATACCATTTCGTTTCTGTCAGTAATGGCGTTTTTTGCCCTCGGCAACTTCCTGCTCAAGAGCAAGCGCCCTTTGCTGCCGCGGCCGGTGTACGCGGGCATCCTCACCGTCACGGTGGCCCTGCTGAGCATTCTGCTGGCTTTGTACGGCAACGTCAAGATTCACCCCGACTACCTGATTGTGTTTTTGCAGTACTTCCTGCCGGCCATGCTGGTGGTCTACGTGATGCTCAACCGCACCTCGATTCTCAACCTGACCCTGGCCGGTATCGACTCGGTGGCCGAGCACTCCCGGTTTTCGCGCTTCGGCCGCCTGCTGGTCAAGCGTAAGCTGCGGGAGCTGCACCAGCAGGAATTCGTGTTTTTCACCAAGGGCGACAACGTGGCCAACCTCAACAAGGTCATGGCCTACGTGGTGGAAAACGAGTTTACCAACCGCCTTAAAATCGTGACCCTGCTCAACGAGGGCGACCAAGTGTCGCCGGACCTGCTCACCGACATTCGGGTGCTGGACCGGGCCTACGAGCAGATTGAGGTGGAATTTGTGGCCATGCCCGGGCACTTCGGCCCCCAGCTCATCAACAAGCTCTCGGAGGAGTGGTGCATCCCCAAAAACTTCATGTTTATCGGTACCCCCGGCGACCGGTTTCCCTACCAGGTCTCGGAACTCGGTGGCGTGCGTCTGATTATTTGACGCCGGCTGAGGGCCGTCAGCAAGCATTAGCCACCGAAAAAGGCCCTTCGTGCGAAGGGCCTTTTTCGTACAGTCAGCGCTATGCAGGAGCAATTAAAACTTCACGCCCACCGACAGCAGGTAGTTGCGGGTGGCCTGGGGGAAGTACCAGTTAAAGGTTTCCTGCCGGCCGCTGGCGCCCAGGTAGCCGTAGGTGTAGCCGTTGGCCACGTACTGGCGGTTGAGCACGTTATTAACCAGCAAACCCAGCTCGATTTCCTTCACGAACACCGGCCGGATGGCGTAACGGAGCCGGAAATCGAGCACTTGGTAGGGCTTGAGGCGGCGGGTTTCGCTCGTGGAGTTGTCGAGGTACTGGCGGCTGACGGTCTTGTAGAGCAAAGCCACGCGCAGGCCCTTCAGCGGCTGCCCCTCCAGGGTGTGGGCCGAAATAACCGACGGCGAATACGATACCGTCGTGCTGCGGGCCGGGCCGTCCACCCGAATCGGGTTGTAGAGCGAGTCGGCGTCGTAAGTCACGTCGCGGTAGTTCAGGATGCGGTTGCGGCTCAGCGTGAGCGTGCTGCTCAGGCTGATTTTGTCGTTGGCCGACACGGAGCCGGTCAGCTCCAGCCCGGTGCGGTAGCTGCGGGCCACGTTGGTGCGCAGGGCCGTGCCCACGTCGTTGAGCTGCCCGGTGGCCACGAGCTGGTTGCGGTAACCCATGTAGAAGTAGTTGGCCTCGAAGCGCAGGGCGGTGTTAGGACCGAGCAGGCCGGCGTCGGGGCGGGCCAGGCGGTAGCCGGCCTCGAAGTCGTTCAGGCGCTCGGCCTTGGGCTGCTCACTGCCCGTGGGCCGATCCACGAAATCGGCGCGCACCGGCTCCCGCTGGCCCACGGCGAAGCTGGCGTAGAGCTGCTGGCCCCGGGGCAATGTCAGCGTGGCCCCGGCTTTGGGGTTGAAGAACGTGTAGCCCACGTGCGTCGACACGTCGACCAGGCCCTTCACGGCATTGGCCGCCCCCGGCCGGGGCTCCATGCCGTCGATGTTGTAACGGATGTGGCGGGCCTGCACGTCGGCGTACACGCCCAGGGCGGGCAGCACCTGCAGCGTGGCGCGGGCGTAGGCGTTGTAATCGGTCTTGACGGCGTCGTTGAAGTAGTAGCGCTGGCGGATGTTGCCGTTGGAAGCGTACTGGGCCCAGATAACCTCGCCGTAGTGGTCGTTCAGGAAGCGGTTCCAGGCCCCGCCGAAGGTCGCCTGGAGCTTGTCGTTGTCCCGGGGCTGGTAGTTGAGCGCAAACGTGCCGCCGTAGAAGTAGTTATCCAGCCACTTGCGGTCAATGAGGTTGGTTTTCTTGATGGTCGTGCCGCCGATAACCACGTTGTCGAGGCCGAAGTTGGCCAGGGTGCGGCCCGTGCGGTAGCTTTCGTAGTAGCCGAAGCCCCGGGTCAGGTGCAGGGCGGCGCCCAGGTTCCAGTTTTGGCCCAGGCCCTGGTTCAGGTGCAGCTGGTAGTGGTTCTGCTGGTAGTTGTCGGTCTGGTTGTCATAAGTGTAGGAGCTGAAGCGCCGGCCCTCGGCCAGCACCCGGGCCGCGTCGGCCTCGGTCAGCTCGTAGTTGTCGACGTACTTCTGCAAGTCGGCCCGGTCGCCGGTCAGGGCGGGCTCGGGCACGCCGTTCCAGGCCTGGTAGGTTTTTTCCCGGCCCGAGAAGGTGATAAACTTGATCAGGGTGTTCTTCTGCTGGTAGCCCGCGGCGAAGTAGTACGACTTCAGGTCGGAGGCCGCCCGGTTCATGTAGCCGTCGGAGCTGATGCGCGAGAGGCGGCCGTCGAGCGTGAAGCGGCCGCCGAGCAGGCCGGTGCCAAACGAGACGTTGTTTTTCCAGGTGTTGAAGGAGCCAAACGAGTTCTGGGTTTCCCCGTAGGCCTCGCGGCGGTTTTCCAGGGTGCTGATGTTGATGCTGGCCCCGAAGGCCGCCCCGCCGTTCTGGCTCGTGCCCACCCCGCGCTGAATCTGCAGGCTGTTGATGGACGAGGCCAAATCGGGCAGGTTGATCAGAAACGAGCCGTGCGACTCCGCGTCGTTCAGCGGCACCCCGTTGATGGTCATGTTAATGCCCGTGTTGCTCGTGCCCCGGATGCGGATGTCGGTGTAGCCCACGCCCGCGCCGGCATCCGAGTTGACCACCACCGAGGGCGTCTGGTCGAGCAGGTAGGGCAAGTCCTGACCGAAGTTGCGCTTGGCCAGGTCCTGCTTGCCCAGGTTGGTGTAGGCCGTGGCCGTGCGGTCGTTGGCTCGGGAGGCCGTCACGAGGGCTTCGCCGGTGAGCACGCCGCCGGGCTGGAGTGCGGAGCTTAGGCGCTGCTCCTGAGTCTGCCCTACCACGGGCAGGTCAGCGGGCTCGTAGCCTACAAACGTGATGCGCAGCGTGTGGGCACCGGCCGGCACTACCGGCACGGCAAAGGCGCCGGCCGCATCCGTGGCGCCCACTACGGCGCCGTCGAGCAGTACGGTGGCGCCGGGCAGGGCGATGCCTGAGCGCGCATCCTTCACTTGGCCGGACATGGGACCTTGCGCCCACGCCGACGTGCCGGGCAGCGCCAGCAGCGCCGCTCCGAAAACCAGAAAATTTTTCAAGGGGGTAAAAAAAGAAAAAGTTGAACGGACCGGGTACCAGGGGTCGGTACCGTCGGCTTGTCGCTCGCGGATCGTTTGTTCCCTTCGCCGGCATTACCCGGGCAGGTTCAATGGGTATGATCTCAGCCCCCCGATTTCGTCGCCGATGGTGGGGCACCCCTAAACTATGGCCCAAAACTAGACCACCGTCGGCGTAGTTGCAAATCAAGGCGGCAATCGGGGTTTACTTTAGGCTGATAATCACGTATCTTAGGTAACCCGTTAGCGCCTCCCAATCCGGGGCCTGGCCCCGAACACCTACTGCCTGGGCTCGGCTGCTCAGCCAACGTCCGTCGACTCGCTTCGTTTTCGCCGTTTTTCCTGCCTTCGCCATGATCAGCCTCGTTTACGCCCTCGTGGTCTTCGCCATTCTGGCCTACTTCATGGTCATGCCCCGGCGCCGCTACCAGCGTCCTCCCTTCCCCGACAGCGACGACGACGGGGGTGAGCCGCTCGATGACGGCCTGCCGGACCTGGACCTGCCCCCGGGCATCACCCGGCCCATCAATGACTGGGAGCCCGACTACAACCGGCCCCGTACCCCCATCCGCCCCCACGAGCCCATGCTGCTCTAGGCAAGTCTGCTTTCGACATTAAAAACCGGCCCTGCGGCCCTGTTCCAGTCCGCCCACAGTTCGGGGTGGCGGGCCAGAACAGAGCCGCAGGGCCGTTTGCTCTACCAACACCACTACCTACAGCCCGCAACGCATGCGCTGATACGCCACCGGGCCTTTGTAGAAAACCGGCCCCTCCGGCCGCAGGCCAAACCGGGTGTAGAAAGCCGCCGCATCCTGGCGGGCATCGCACCAGATGCGCTGGGCACCTAGCTGCCGGGCCGCGGCGAAAGTGGCCGCCAGCAGTCGGGAGCCCACGCCGCGCCGCTGCCAGTCGGGGCGGGTGGCAAACTTGCGGAAGCGCGCCTCGGGGCCCGTCACGAAAAGCGAAATCACGGCCACCAGTTCCGCGTCGTGGAAGGCGCCCAGGTGCACCCCCGCCTCGTCGTCGGGCACGCGCACGTAAGCCAGGGGCTGGTCGGGCCAGAGCACGGCGTGGCGGAGCGGGTAGGTATCGGCCGCCTCAATAGCGCGGATAGTCAGTTCGGCATCGGGTCCGGCCATGCTTACTGCACCTCGATGCTGTAGTGGGCCGCGTAGTGCCCGCCGGGCGCCAGGGTCAGGATGCCTTCCTTGTCGGCCAGCTCGGCCGGGCCATTCAAGGAGCCCGCAATACCCTGCCAGGGCTCGATGCAAACGAAGGGCGCGCCGGGTCCCTTGGTCCAGAGGCCCAGGTAGGGAAAGCCGTCGAAACGCATGCGCACGGCCCGGCCCGAGCGGGCACTGCGCAGGGTGAGGTGGGTGAAATCGAAGTGTTTCAACACCAGTGCATCCTGGGCAAAGAGCTCGTAGGTCAGCGGCAGCTCAGTCTGGGCCTCCAGCAGGGGCTCGGTGGCGCCGGTCAGCAGCCCGCCCTGCAGGCCGTAGCGGGCCACAGTTACGGGGTGGGCGAAATGAAAGGAATAGTCCTCAAACTGCTCGTCGGGCAGCAGGGGGCAGCGAAAGGCCGGGTGGGCCCCAATGCTGAACAGCAGCTCCTGGTCGGGAGCCGGGTTGCGCACGTCCCACTGCACGGTCAGCTCGGTCCCGCGCAGGCGGTAAGTGATGGTCAGCTCAAACTCGAACGGGTACCAGGCCCGGGTTTCGGCGTTGGCGTACAACTCAAACACCAGTTCCCGGGCATCTTGGCTGCGTAGCGCAAACTCCTGGTCCCGGGCAATGCCGTGCTGGGGCAGCTGGTAGGCCCGCCCTTGGTGCTGGTAGGTGTCATCGGCCAGTCGGCCCACGATGGGAAACAGCACCGGCGCGTGCCGGGCCCACACGGCGGGGTCGGCCTGCCAGAGGTACTCCAGCTCGCCCAGCCCGGGCAGGTCCTTGCGGATAAAGCTGTTCAGCTCGGCGCCGTAGCTGTGCACGGCCACGCGGCACTGGTCGTTTTCGAGGTAGTAGGTCATGGTAGCAGAATAGAAAAGCTGCCCCTGCTACGGAATTTACCGCGGCGGGGCCGAGGCGGCCAGCAGCTCATCCACCAGGTAGCAAGCCTGCTCGAAGCGCTGGGCCGGCGGGCCGCTGATTTCGGCGAAGTTGGACACCCGGCCGCTCAGTTCGGAGTGGTAGAGGTTGTAGAAGTGCTGGCGGTGGGTGGGATGCTCCCGCAGCGGGTCGGGCTCCCAGGCCAGATCCACGTTGAGCAGCAAGACCAAGTCGTAGTGCTGGCGCTCAATGCGCTCCAGAATCCACTCCGGACAGTGCCCGAAGGCGTGCTCCGACCAGATTTTAATTACCAGCAAGTCTGTGTCGCAGAACACCACCCGGTGGGCGCGGGCGGCGGCGGCTTCCTCGGCGGCCAGCTGCCCCAGAGCAATGGCTTCCAGGTCGGGCAGGGTATAGCGCGGGCCCCGGGCTTCCAAATACTCGCGGGCGTACTCGGGCGCCCAGCTGGTGCCGTAGTGCTCGGCCAGCAGGCGGCTCAGGGTGGTCTTGCCCGTCGATTCGGGGCCGGTGAGGGCGACGCGCAGCATCAGGCGGCAGGGCTAGTGGTGGCAATGGCGGCGCGGGCGGCCCGGCGCCACTCGACGTAGCCGTACACGGCCAGCACGAGGTAGACGGCGTAGAGGCCGCTGCTCGGATACAGGTGCTTGTGCCAGAGAATCGGCACGTAAACAAGGTCGACCAGCACCCAGAGCAGCCAGTTTTCGAGGCGCTTGCGGGTGAGCAGGTACTGGGCGGCCAGGCTGCCGGCGGTGGTGAAGCTGTCCCAGTACGGCAGTGAGTCGTTGGTGTAGTGCTTCAGGTAATAGCCGAAGCCGCTCGTGAACAGCACCACGCCCACTACCACCACCAGCCACTCCCAGGGCCGGGTGCGGCTCACCACCAGCGCCGAGTGCCGCGCCCCGCCGTATTGCCACTCGTACCACCCGTACAGGCCCATGGCAATGAAAAAGCCCTGCAGCAGGCAGTCGGCGTACAGCTGCTGCCCATAGTACACGAAAATGTACAGCCCGCAGCTCACAATGGCCGTCGGGAAGTTCCAGAGCGACTCGCGGGCCGCCAGCCACACGCAGGCAAAGCCGGTGATGACGGCCACCCATTCCAGCGGGGTGCCGCCCGCGGCGGAGGTCCAGAACTCGTAGAGGGAGTGTAGCAAAAGCGAAAGACGTTGACAACCGGCCCGTAATATTCCGGCGGGGAAGGACCAGACCGGCCAAAGCTAACCAGTCAGTGGCTAATTTTACGGGCTCCACTGCAATTTCCTTTTCTGTCGCCATGCTCCCCGAACTCACGCCCGAAGATCTGCACGCCCGCCTCCAGCGGGGCGAGGACCTAGCCCTTATCGACGTGCGGGAGCCCGAGGAATACGCTTACTGCCGCATTGAGGGCAGCCGCCTGCTGCCCCTGGGCGACTTGCCCGGCCACGCCGACGAGCTACCCACCGACCGGCCCGTGGTGCTGATCTGTCACCACGGCGTCCGCTCGGGCCAGGCCCTGGCCTACTTGCAACACCGGCACGGTCTGACCAATCTGCTCAACCTGCGCGGGGGCATCCACGCCTGGTCGGTGCGCGTCGACCCATCGGTGGCGGTGTACTGATTCATCGCACTGCCCGTCTTGCCTGGACTCCGGGCCTGCGCTGGCAATTGAATAAAAGCCGTTATCCAGGCTTCCTTGCCCGTTTCCTGACGCTGCGTTATGCACCTTCCCGATCTGCCCATCCGCGCCGCCCTGCCCGAGCTGCTGCGCACCTTGGCCACCACGACCTGCGCCGTGCTCCAGGCCCCGCCGGGCGCCGGCAAAACGACGCTGGTGCCCCTGGCGCTGCTGGAAGCCGACTGGATGCCGCCCACCGGCCGTATCATCGTGCTGGAGCCCCGGCGGCTGGCGGCCCGGGCGGCGGCGGCCCGCATGGCCAGCCTGCTCGGGGAGCCCGTGGGGCAAACCGTCGGGTACCGGGTGCGCCTGGAAAGTCGGATTTCGTCCCGCACCCGCATTGAGGTAGCTACCGAGGTGATTCTGACCCGCATGCTCCAGGACGACCCGGCCCTGGAAGGGGTGGCCGCCGTGCTCTTCGACGAATTTCACGAGCGCAGCCTCCAGGCCGACCTGGGCTTAGCCCTGGCCCTCGACGCCCAGGCCGTGCTTCGCCCCGACCTGCGCCTGCTCATTATGAGTGCCACCCTGGAGGCCGAGCGGCTTGGGGCCTGGCTGGGCGCGCCCGTGGTGCGCAGCGCGGGCCTACAGCACGCCGTGGCCACCCACTACCTCTCCCCAGCCCGGGTGGCCGCGGCCGGCAACCGCCCCAACGACCGGCTGGCCACGCTCACCCCGGCCGTCATCCGGGAAAGCCTGACTCACCACCCTACCGGCGACCTGCTGGTGTTTCTGCCCGGGCGGGCCGACCAGCGGCGCACGGCCGAAAAGCTGGCCGGCGCCCTGCCCCCTACGGTAGACTTGCACGTGCTGCACGGGGAGCTGCCCGCCGAGCAGCAGGACGCGGCCCTGCGCCCCGCCCCGGCCGGCCGCCGCAAGGTGGTGCTGGCCACCAGCATTGCCGAAACCAGCCTCAC
Organism: Hymenobacter persicinus; assembly: GCF_004167665.1. GTDB lineage: Bacteria > Bacteroidota > Bacteroidia > Cytophagales > Hymenobacteraceae > Hymenobacter > Hymenobacter persicinus. Next base: position 44,561 of record NZ_SEWE01000002.1, read on the forward strand.
AATCGAGGGCGTCACGATTGTGGTGGACGGCGGCTACGCCCGGGTGCCGCAGTTTGAGCCCCGCACCGGCCTGACCACGCTGGGCACCGTGCCCGTCAGCCAGGCTGCCGCCGACCAGCGTCGGGGCCGGGCCGGCCGACTCGGGCCCGGCACCTGCTACCGTCTCTGGACCGAAGCTGAGCACGGTATGCGCCCGGCTCACCTGCCCCCGGAGATTCTGACGGCCGACCTGAGTGGGCTGGCCCTGGAGCTGGCTCTCTGGGGCACCTACGACCCGGCCGCCCTGCGCTGGCTCGACGCGCCCCCCGCCGCCGCCCTCGCCCAGGCCCGCGACCTGCTCGTCCGCCTCGGCGCCCTCACATCTACCGGGCAGCCCACGCCCCACGGCCGGGCCATGGCCGGGCTGGGTTTGGTGCCGCGACTGGGCCACTTGGTTATTCGGGGCAAGGAAGCGGGCCACGGGGCTACGGCCTGCGCCCTGGCGGCTTTACTCACCGAGCGCGACATTCTGCGCTCCGCCGACGGCACGCCGGCTCCTCCCGACCTGCGGCTGCGGCTCGAAGCCCTGGCCAGTGGCCGCGCCCCGTTTCCCGGTCTCGTGCCCGACGCGGGGGCCGTGCGCCGGGTGCGGGAAGCCGCCGCCGTGCTGCGCACCCGCACCGGCGTGCGCGACACCCCCGTGGAAGTAGATGCCGCCGGGCTGCTGGCCGCCCTGGCCTACCCCGACCGCCTGGCCCAGCGCGAAACGCCCGAGCGGGTGCGCCTCGTGACGGGGCAGCGGGCGGGTCTGCCGGCCGAGTATTTCAGCCAGACCGATACGTTCTTCGCCGTGGCTCACCTCGATGGGCCGCCGGCCAACCCGCGGGCCGCCCTGGCGGCTCCCGTAGCCCAGGCCGACCTGGAGAAGTACTTCGCCGACCAGCTCGAAACCCGGGAGGAAGTGCGCTGGGATGCCGCCACTGGGCGGATTGTAGCCCGCCGCCTGCGCCGCCTCAATGCCCTGACCCTGGCGGAAACCACCCTGACCCAGCTCGCCCCGGAGCTCGTGGCCGAGGCCCTGCTCGAAGGCCTGCGGGGAGCGGGAGTTAGTCGGCTCACCTGGAGCGCCGAGGCTCAGCAGCTGCGGGAGCGGCTGGCGTTTCTGCACCAGCTGGAGCCCACAGCCTGGCCCGATGTGGCGGACGCCGCCCTGACTGAGCAGCTGTCCGACTGGCTGGGTCCTTACCTGGATGGGGTGCGCAGCCTGGCCGAGGTAAACCGCCTCGATCTGAGTGAGGCCCTGCTGAGCTGGCTACCCGGGGGCTGGAACCAGCGCCAGGAACTCGACCGGCTGGCCCCTGCCCAGTTGGAAGTGCCCAGTGGCTCCCGCATCACGCTCGACTACAGCGAGCCGGCCGCGCCGGTGCTGGCCGTGCGGCTGCAGGAGGTGTTTGGCCTGCTCGACACGCCCCGGGTGGGCGGGGGCCGCGTGCCGCTGACGGTGCATCTGCTGAGTCCGGCCCGGCGGCCGGTGCAGGTAACACGGGATTTGCGCAGCTTCTGGACCACTGGCTACTTCGATGTGCGCAAGGACCTGCGCGGGCGCTACCCCAAGCACTTCTGGCCCGACAACCCGCTCGAAGCCGTGCCCACCCGGGGCATCAAGCCTCGCCGTCCTTAGGGAGCTAGAAACGACGAAATAAACCAGGTAACAATTCGGTAACACGAGCCCGATTGTGTAGTATTGGGTATGCCCGGTTTTCCCCGCTTTCTTCTGCCCGTATCCGTCCTGCTGGGGACGCTGCTGCCCCGGCTGGCCGCGGCCCAGCAGCCGGCCGACCGGCGCGGTACCCTGCCGGTGGAAAACGTGTGGCTGCTCTACAGCACCGAGGCGCGGGTGGTAGGCAAATGGGGCCTGCACGCCGACGCCCAGATCCGGCGGGCCCGGAGCCTGACCACGCTCCGCCAAAACCAGGTGCGGGTGGGCGTAAGCTACTACGCCGCGCCCCAGGCCATTTTCACGGCTGGCTACTCCTACGTGGACCTCTACAGTGCCGACGATGCCCCGGCTGCCATTCACGCGCCCGAAAACCGGCTGTACGAGCAGCTGCTGCTCAAGGACCTCGAAGGGCTGGTGCGCGTCGACCACCGCTACCGGCTGGAGCAGCGCCGCCTGGTGCGCCCTGGCGAAACCCGCGCCGTACATCTGAACCGCTTCCGCTACCAACTTCACCTGACGTTGCCCCTGCACGGCCCCAAGGTGGAACCCGGCACGCCCTACCTCTCCCTCGCCGACGAGGTGCTGCTCAACTTTGGCCGCCACGTTATCGGCGGCGTCTTCGACCAGAACCGGGCCTCGGTGGCCCTGGGCTACCAACTCACCAAGGCCACGGCGCTGGAAGCGGGCTACCTGAACCTGTGGGTGCCCGCGGGCGGCCCCGCCGGGCAGCGCCACATTGCCCAGCTGAGCGTGGCCTTCAACCCGGATCTACGGCCTGTGGCTGGGGTTTCGGCTCCTTAACGCGGGCTTTCCTGTACAGGATTGCTTCCCAGGGCCCCGACCGGATTTCCTCCGGCGGGGTTCTTGTGTTTCAGGCCCACACGTTTTGGGTCCGCACTTTTCATCAACTCAAAAAGACTTATCAGCCGTAGCCGTGGCCTCTTCCGCCCTATATTTGCCCGCCACAACGGCCCGCCGGGCTTCGTTTGCCGGACCGTTATGCTAGTTTCTATTCTACTTTTTTCTTTTCCCTTTTCCATCTTTTATGAATCACAAATTATGGCTGACTGGGCTGCTGGCTTGCGGCGGCCTGACTTCGCTGTCGGCCAGGGCCCAGAGCACTACTCCCGCGGAAGCGGCTCCCAAGTGGCAGTTTTATTTCGAGGCTGGCCCCAAGCTCACCTCCATCAAAATCAACGAAGGGGGCGCCAGCGCCGCCTACCCCAAGCCTAGCTACGACTACGAGCGGGACGTGAAGCCTCAGATGCGCAACACCGTGTCCAGCTTCGCTGATGTGAAAGGCTTCCATGCCCTGAGCCGGCGGCTGGTTCTGTCGAGCACCGTGGGCCTGGATATGCAGCACCTGAACTTCAAAACCGGCATCCGGGAGGAATTCGCCGGCGGCGGCTTCACCTCGTACACCCGGACTCACGTGAGCCGCTTGCTCACCCGGGCCCGCGTTGACTTCGGCCTGCACTACCAGTTCAACCTGGGCGAGAAGGGCCATCTGCTGCCCGGCGTGGCCCTGGGGCAGATGATTAACCTGAGCAAAAATGGCTACGGCTACACCTTCGTGCAGCCCGGCCTGTACTTCACCAACGACCGGCTGTTGTTCTCGCTCACGGCCGCCACAACGGCCTACAACGTGCTGATTCCGGAGGCCTCCACCTTCGCCAGCACCTACAACGCCCAGCAGGTAACGGGCAACTTCGAGTTCAGGGTGCGGGAAGTGCAGCTCGGCATCGGCGCCCGGTTCTGATCCCCAGCTCTTAAAACAGAAAAGCGCCTCCCGGTCGGGGGCGCTTTTCTGTTTTACACAAGCCGTTTCGCTGATTACTGGCCCTCGGGGAAGTCGGCGGAGTCGCCGGTGGCGGCTACGGCCTCCAGTTCTTTGACCAGGCTGGTGAACTTGTCGCGGGCACCTTTCACGGCCGCCTTACCCAGGGGCAGGTGCAGGGGCGGGTTTTCCTGGCGCACCACGTCGTACATGATCTGGGCGGCGCGGTCCGGGTCGCCGGGCTGGCGGCCGCTGTAGCCCTGAATGCCCTTCAGGTTTTCGCCCACCGTGCTGCGGTAGTCCTCAATTTTGGTGTCGACGTAGGTGGCTGAGTTGCCGGCCCACTCGGTGCGGAAGCCGCTGGGCTCGATGTTGGTGACTTTGATGCCGAGCGGAGCCACCTGCTGGGCTAGGCTCTCCCCAATGGCTTCAAGGGCAAATTTGGACGCGTTGTAGACGCCCACGCCGGGGAACGTTTTGAGCCCGCCAATGCTGGTAATGTTGAGCACGTGGCCGCTGCGCCGCTCCCGCAGGTGGGGCAGCACGGCCCGCAGCACGTGCAGGGGCCCGAACACATTGACCTCAAACTGCCGGCGCACCTCGTCGGCGTCGATTTCCTCGATACTGCCCAACGAGCCGTAGCCGGCGTTGTTGACCACCACGTCGAGGTGGCCCAGGGCCTGGATGGCGTCGGCAATGGCTTGCTTAACCTGGGCCTCGTCGGTGACCTCGCAGATGAGGCCGCGGCCGTTGGCGCCGGCTTTTTTCGTGAATTCCTCGGCCTGCTCGGGCTTGCGGAAAGTGGCGGCGACTTTGTCGCCTTTCTGAAGCAGCAAATCGGCCAGGGCGGCGCCAAAGCCGGTGCTGACGCCGGTAATAAACCAGTTTTTGGAAGTCGTGGTCATGAAGTAAGGATTAGGGCGGGGCCGTCCGGAGCGGACGACTGGCTGCTTTAACCCCAAATCCGGCCCGCCGGTTTTGGCGGCGGCCCTTTTGCCCAAGGGCCCGCCCGTTTCGCGGGTCGGAAAGCGGTGGAGTATCGGGGCAACTGTTGCGGTTTCCGGCCCCTGAGTGGACGTTACGCCAAATGATAACATGGCGTGGGCCGCGGAGCCGGGTTTTCGTCGTAGCTTTGCCCGGCAATAAGTGAAACCTAATCATCTTGTTGCCATGGCTGCCGACGCCCGCCCCAAAATTGCCTTCGAGGCCCTCACCTACGACGACGTGCTGCTGCTGCCGGCCTACTCCGAGGTCCTGCCCCGCGACGCCGATACCAGCGCCCAGCTCACCCGCAACATCCGGCTGAACCTGCCCTTCGTCTCGGCCGCCATGGATACCGTGACCGAAGCCGAGCTGGCCATTACCATGGCCCAGGAAGGCGGCTTGGGTATCATCCACAAAAACATGAGCATCAAAGCCCAGGCCGAGCAGGTGCGCCGGGTGAAGCGCTCGGAAAGCGGCATGATCCTCGACCCATTCACGCTGGAGGAGCACGCCACCCTCGGCGACGCCAAGCAATTGATGCGCAAGCACAAAATCGGCGGCATCCCGATTATTGACGCCCAGCGCACCCTCAAAGGCATCCTGACCAACCGGGACCTGCGCTTCGAAAAGGACATGGCCCGCCCCGTGTCGGAGGTGATGACCAAGGACCGGCTCGTGACCACCGCCACCGGCACCGACCTGGCCAAGGCCGAGGATATTCTGCAGGAGTACAAAGTCGAGAAGCTGCCCGTGGTGGACCAGGACGGCCGCCTCACCGGCCTGATTACCTACAAAGACATCCGCAAGCGCCGCCGCACGCCCAACGCCTCGAAAGATGAGTTTGGCCGCCTGCGCGTCGGGGCCGCCGTGGGCGTCACGGCCGATTTGCTCGACCGGGTGGCCGCCCTCGTGGAGGCCGGCGTGGACGTGGTGAGCGTGGATACGGCCCACGGCCACTCCAAGGGCGTGCTCGACGCGGTGCGCACCATCAAGCAGCAGTTTCCAAAGCTCGAAGTCATTGCCGGCAACGTGGCTACCGCCGAAGGTGCCCGCGCCCTAGCCGACGCCGGCGCTGATGCCGTGAAGGTGGGCGTGGGCCCCGGTTCCATCTGCACCACCCGCATCATTGCCGGCATCGGGGTACCCCAGCTCTCGGCCGTGCTGGAGGCGGCCCGCGGCCTGGAAGGTACCGGCGTACCCCTCATTGCCGACGGCGGCGTCAAGTTCAGCGGCGACGCGGTAAAGGCCCTGGCCGCCGGCGCCTCCAGCATTATGATTGGCTCCTTGCTGGCCGGCACCGAGGAAGCCCCCGGCGACATTATTATCTACGAGGGCCGCAAGTTCAAGTCGTACCGCGGCATGGGCTCGGTGGAAGCCATGGAGGAAGGCTCCAAGGACCGCTACTTCCAGGATGCCGAAGACGACGTGAAGAAGCTCGTGCCCGAGGGTATCGTGGGCCGGGTGCCGTTCAAGGGCGGCGCCGGCGAAGTGCTCTACCAGCTGGCCGGCGGGTTGCGCGCCGGCATGGGCTACTGCGGAGCCGCCACCATTGAGGTATTGCAGCAGGCCCGCATGGTGCGGATCACCAACGCCGGCCTGCGCGAGAGTCACCCCCACGACGTGCAAATCACGAGCGAGTCGCCGAACTACAGCAGCCGGTAGCTTCCGCGCTGCCCAGCTAGTGAAGCGCCGACGCCCCGCGGCGCCGGCGCTTTTTTGCGCCCTTTTCACCTCAGCGCCTACGGTTGAGGTTGCCAGAATCGGCGGGTCGGGACGCCAAATTTAGCACCCTCGGTATGGGCTTCATTTTGAATACTCTACTGATTCCGCCGGGGTTATTCAGCTGGTTAGCGCTTTTCTTTAGCAATCAGCCCCTATCTTAGCAGACCGATTCAATCCGCGGTTTTCCTCTTGCTGCCCCGGCAGCGGTACCACATTCTGTTCATGCCCTTTCTCCAGAAACTGCAATCCGCCGTCCTGCCCCTCACCGTGCTGAGCTGGGTGGTATTGCTGAGCAGTACGCTGCTGCATGCCAACGCCGCCGCTGCGGCCCACTTCGGCACGCCCCCCGAGTGGGTGACGCTCACAGCCCAGGCCATGTTCGTTGCCGGCGTGTTTCTCTACCAGCGGGCCCAGCCCGACCTGCTGCGCGGCACCGACTTCGTGGGCCTGCTGCGCCGGCTGGTGCTGGGGCCGGGGCTGCTGGCCATTGGCTGCGTGGCTCTGCACCTAGTGGAGCGCTTCGTGCAGTTCAGTACCCCCACTCCCGACCGCACTCTGTTTGCCGTTGTCTATACCGTCAATCTGGCGCTGTTCGTCGTGTTTTTGGCCAACACCAAATATGCCTGGCGCTCCTTGGTGCTGTTTCGGGCCTCGCCCACCATTGCCAGCAACTGGGCCTGGTTTGAGGTGCTGCTGGGCGCGACCCTGCTGCTGCGGCTGCTGAACTGGACGCCGCCCCTGACGCTGTCTTACATTATTATCGGCGGGCTGGCCATGTTCGGGATTTATCTGAGCAGCCACCAGAAGTGGATTGCCTACCTCAACCGCCGCCAGAAGTGGGAAGCCGTGCTTATGCAGTTGGCCCTGCTGCTGTGCATGACCATCTTCGTGGCCTATTTCCTGCGCATCGCCCAGGATCCTAAGCTCGTGGCCCCCACGCCCCAGCACGCGTTTCTGCTGCTGACGGTGTTTTTTGCGGCCTTCTACGCCCTGATGGGGCTGCTGGTCACGCTCTTCAACCTGCCCACGGCCGGTATTTTCGAGCAGAAGCGGGAGGAAATCCTGAGTTTGCAGCGCCTGACCCAGCTAATTCAGAAGGGCCAGAACGAGCAGGAAGTCTACGACATGCTCTTCGACGCGGCCGTGCAGACCGTGGAGGCCGATGCCGCCTGGCTCGACGTGGAAAACGAGTTGCGCGGCACCCTGCACGGCAAGCGCTACAACATCGACGAGGAAACCATCACGGCCATCCGCACCCTGCTGGCCGACTACAACCTGGGCCACATCGAGTACCTCAACAACGATTTGCCCAACAGCGGGGGCTTCCGCGGCCTGGACCTGAAGCTGGGCTCCCTGATTGTGATGCCCATGCGCTCCGCCAAGCGGCAATACGGCTCCCTCTACATGCTCAAGGAGCAGCGCCAGGGCTTCGACCGCGAAAACCTGGGCATCCTGCAGACCTTCACGACCCAGACCGTGCTCAGCATCGAGAATCTGCACCTGATGGCCAACTCGCTCCAGAACGAACGGGTGCAGGAAGAGCTCAAAATCGCCTCCTCGGTCCAGGATAGCCTGATTCCCAAGAACCTACCCATCGACAACTGGTTTGAAATCGGGTCCCACGCCCGGGCGGCCAAGGAAGTCGGCGGCGACTTCTACGACTTCCTGCACCTGCCCGGCAAGCGCCTGGCCATCCTCATCGGCGACGTGTCGGGCAAGGGCATCACGGCGGCCTTCCACATGGCCCAGATGAAGGGGATTTTCCACGCCCTGATGCAGGAAAACCCGCTGGCCAAGGACGACCGGGAGAAGTTTCCGGTGCCCAGCAAGTTTATGTCGATGGCCAACCGGGCGTTGACCCACTGCCTGGAAAAGTCGTCGTTCATCACCGCTTCGCTCTACATCATCGACTACGAGCATGGCGGCTTCGTCTTTGCCCGCGCCGGGCACTGCCACACGCTTTATTACCACTCCATCAAGGAAGAGGTGTCGTACTTCCATACTGCGGGCCTGGGGCTGGGCATTATCCGCAACGACTCCTACGAGAAGCACATTAAGAACCAGTTCTACGATTACAACCCCGGCGACGTGATGGTCATCTACACCGATGGCATCGTGGAGGCGCGGGGCGCAAATCAGGAGGAATACGGCGAGGAACGGCTCAAGCAGATGCTCGAGCGCAACTACTACCTCGAAGCCGACGAGATTAAGCAGCAGATTCTCCACGACCTCGACGAGTTCAGCGCCGGCCAGCCCATGCACGACGACCAGACCCTGCTGGTCATCAAATTCAAGGCGGCCCAACCCGACAGCCTAAGTTAACGTACAGAGGAGGCATGAAAATAACTCAACAGTCTACCGATAATACCCTTACCCTCGCCCTCGACGGCGAGCTGGACGCTAGCTCCTCCGTGTTGCTCGATACGGAGCTCACCAAGCCGGATGTGCTCAAGTACCAGAAAGTGCTGATTGACTGCCAGAAGCTGAACTATATCTCGTCGGCAGGCTTGGGCGTGTTCATCTCCCACCTGCAGCAGTTTCAGGACGCGGGCGTGAAGCTGGTGTTCTTCAACATGCAGGAAAAAGTCCACAACGTGTTCGAGATTCTGGGCCTGGACGCGCTGATGACCATCGTGCCGTCGGCCGTGGAAGCTTCCGCTATTTAAACCGCCGGAGGGTAACGGGAGGGGATGAAAAACGCAATTCGCATCAGTTGTAACCGCAGTAATCTGAAGGTGGTGCGCGACTTTGTCAGCACATACCTGGCGGCGTACAGCCTGTCCGATTTGCACCTCAACCAGATTGTGCTGGCCGTGGACGAAGTGGTGGCCAACCTGATCATTCACGCCAACGGCGAAGACGAGTCCCAGCACTTGAATCTGCACCTGAGCGTGAAAGACCACGTGTTCGGCATCGAAATCGAGGACGACAGCAAGTCGTCGTACGCGCCTTCCTCCTACCGGGAGCCGGATTTGCAGGAGCACATTCGCACCGGCAAAAAGGGCGGCGTGGGCATGACGTTGGTCAACCGCATCATGGACCGGGTGGAATTCACGACTTCCGGCAGCCGCAACGTGTGCCGTTTATACAAAAAGATCAGCTGAGGGCGTTAGGCCTTTGCCGGGAAAAGCACTTCGGAGTCGGAGTGCTTTTTTTGTATCCAGGCGGTCCGGATAAAGCAGGGGGCAGCCCGAAAAAAATCCGTAAAATTGCGTCAGGCGCCCGTACCCGATTCCTAAGTTGCGGCCCCGACAGTTCGCTTTAGTAGTTTCTTATTCCCTGTATGCACAAACGCATTCTGTACGCCGGCCCGATTGCCGTTGCATTGCTGGCCGGGTGCCAGACGACCAAACCCCTTACCGCTGCCAAACAGCCCGTGGTGGAAACGCTGGGCACGACGGAGGTTCCAGCCTCGGAGTTTGCCTACGTGTACCGCAAAAACAACAGCTCGGCCCCGGAGTACGGTACCAAAGCCAGCGTCAGCGAGTACCTCGACCTGTACACCAACTTCAAGCTCAAGGTGCTCGAAGCCGAGAAGCGCGGCCTCGATACCACCCGCGCCTTCAAGCAGGAGCTGGAGGGCTACAAGCAGCAGCTAGCCCAACCCTACCTGACGGAGAAGAGCGTCACCGACCAGCTGGTGCGCGAGGCCTACGACCGGATGAGCAAGGAGGTCAACGCCTCCCATATCCTGATCCGCATCACCCCCGACGCCGACCCCAAGGACACGCTGGCCGCCTACCAGAAGGTAATGGCCCTGCGCCAGCGCGTGACCAGCGGTGAGGACTTCAACAAAGTGGCCAGCGAGGCCTCGGAAGACCCTTCAGCCCGCGAGAATGGCGGCAAGCTGGGTTACTTCACGGCCATGCAGATGGTGTACCCGTTTGAGTCGGCGGCCTACAAAACCAAGGTCGGTGAGGTGTCGCAGCCGGTGCGTACGCGCTTTGGCTACCACCTGATCAAGGTCAACGACATCCGCCAGGCCCAGGGCGAAATCAAGGTGGCCCACCTCATGATCCGGGCCACGCCTGGCATGCCCAAGGCCGATTCGCTGACGGCCAAGAAGAAGATTGACGAGCTCTACTCCCGCCTTAAGCGCAAGGAAAACTGGGAGAAGCTGGTGGCCCAGTTCTCGGAAGACGCCGGTTCGGCCGCCAACGGCGGGGAATTGCCACCCTTCGGCACGGGCCGCATGATTCCGAGCTTCGAGGAAGCCGCTTTCAAGCTCCAGAACCCCGGCGACCTGGCCGCGCCCGTGCAGACGCCCTACGGCTGGCACATCATCAAGCTGATTGAAAAGCAGTCGGTGCCCAAGTTCGAGGACATGGAGCCCGCCCTGAAAAGCAAGGTGTCCAAGGACTCCCGCTCGGAGCTGAACCGCGCCGCCTTCCTCAAGCGCATCCGCACCGAAAACAGCTTCACCGAAAACGCCGCCAGCAAAGAGTACGTGCTGGCCAAGGCCGACACGGCCCTGGTGCACGGCCGCTTCAAGTACATGGCCCCGGCCGCCACGGCCAAGGCCACCAAAGCCGCTGGCGACAATTCCCCTCTGTTTACCATCAAGGGCAAGCCCTACCTGGTAAAGGACTTCCTGACCTATGCCCAGCAGAACCAGCGGGCCCGGCCCGGCGCGGAGCCCCGCTTCACCATGCAACAGCTCTATGACCAGTACGCCGACCAGCAGCTGACCGACTACGAGAAGGCCAACCTCGAAAATAAGTACGAGGACTACCGCATGCTCGTCAAGGAGTACCGCGACGGCATTCTGCTGTTCCAGCTCATGGACGAGAAAGTGTGGTCGAAGGCCATTGAGGATACGGTGGGGCTGCAGAAGTTCTTCACCGAAAACCAAGGCAAGTACCAGTGGGATTCGCGGGTGCAGGGCACGGTTATCAGCGCGGCCACGCCCGAGCTGCTCGCCAAAGCCCAGCAGCAGCTCAAAGGCGGCCGCTACCCCGTGAAGGCCGGCGTACCCGCTACCGTGGCTTTCCGCCCCGGCACGGCCGACATTCTGAAGGGAGCCTGGAGCGGCCTCGACCGGCTGGCCAGCCAGATGCAGGGGGATTCGTCGCTGCAACTGGTGGTGACGGGCCGCGCCAAGAAAGGCGAAAGCGCCGCCCTGGCGAAGAAGCGCGCTAACAATGTGGTGACTTACCTGAAAAGCAAGGGCGCCCCCGCGAGCCGCGTGCGGGCCGCGGCCAACACCCTGACCGCCGCCGATGGCTCGGCCCAACTGGCCATGACCGGCACCAACACGGCCGCGCTGGAGGAAATGCTCAACGAGCAGAACCCGCTGGCCGTGCAGGTAATGCAGCGCAGCTTCCAGAAAGGCGACAACAAGGTGGTTGACGAGCTGATGGGCCGCGGCCCCGGCTCCTACAACGTGCAGAAAGACGGCCGCTACTACGCCGTTACCATCGATAAGGTGCTGCCCGCCGGCCCCAAAACGCTGGCCGAAGCCCGCGGCCAGGCCACGTCCGACTACCAGAACTACCTGGAGAAGCAGTGGATTACCCAGCTCCGCGACATGTACCCGGTGAAGGTGAATCAGGCCGAAGTCGACAAGCTGGTTACCAAGTAGCCCCACGCGCACTAGCAGTGAAAAGCCCCGGCATTGGTCGGGGCTTTTCTTTTAGGCGCCCGGCCATGCAACGCGCCCGGGCCGGAGCGGCTCTATGCTGAAGTCGGCCGGGCTTGCCAATAACTAGTGGTTTTTGCCGGAGAAAGGATTTATGTTGAAATTTACGGGCGGCTTTGCGCGTTTCATAAGCCGACCGGTCCGGGCTGCTGCTCAGCACTCCGGACGTTACTCTTCTCGATTCCATGATTCAATTCGTTCGTTTGTCGGCCCGCGTAGCGCTGCTGGCCATGGTGCTGCTGGCCGGTACCGTTAGTTCCAGCCAGGCCCAGCTTGGCGTAGGCCGCCCGGTGGGCCGCACCGTGGTGGACGCCATCATTGTCAAGGTGGACAACCAGATTGTGCTTAGCTCTGACCTGGAGGCCATTTATGCCCAGCAGTTGGCCCAGGCCGAAGGCAAGCCCCTGCCCCCCGACCTGCGCTGCCGCATCCTGCAGAGCATCGTGCTCAACAAGCTGATGCTGGCCAAAGCCGAAACCGACTCCGTGGTGGTGGAGGATGCCCAGGTGAAAAGCGAACTGGACCGCCGCATGGCTTACTTCGTGCAGCAGATTGGCTCGGAGAAAAAGCTGGAGGAGTACTATAACAAGCCCATCAAGCAGCTCAAGGACGACCTGCGGCCCCAGGTGAAAGAGCAGCTGGTCCAGCAAAAAATGCAGGAAACCATTGCCGGCAAAGTCACCGTGACGCCCCGGGAGGTACGCCAGTTTTTCAGCCGCATGCCCAAGGACAGCCTGCCCTATTACTCCACGGAAGTGGAAGTGGGCCAGATCATCAAGCTGGCGCAGGTGAACCCCAAGGCCAAGCAGGAAACCATTACCAAGCTCAACGATATCCGGGCCCGCATTCAGGCCGGCGAAGATTTCGCCACCCTGGCCAAGCAGTACTCCGAAGACCCCGGCTCGGCCGCGGAAGGCGGCTACCTGGGCTTCTTCAAGCGCAAGGAGCTCGTGCCCCAGTACGAAGCCGCAGCCCTGAAGCTGGAGCCCGGCCAGATGTCGCCGGTGGTAGAGTCGCAGTTCGGCTTTCACCTGATTCAGCTTATTGAGCGCAAGGGCGACTCCTACAGCACCCGCCACATTCTGCTCAAGGCCGCAACCGGCAACAACGACGTCAACGAGGCGGCCAACCAGCTGGCCAAGCTGCGCACCCGCATTCTGGCCGACAGCATCAGCTTCGCCAAGGCCGCCAAGGAACAGTCGGACGACAAGCTCACCAGCGGCAACGGCGGCCTGATTGCCAACCGCCAGGACAACAGCACCTACCTGCCCCTGGACAAGATTGACCCGGCCATTTTCTTCACCATCGATACCATGAAGGTGGGCCATATCACCCCGCCCCTGCCCTACCGCACCGACGACGGCAAGGACGCCATGCGCATCATCTGGCTGAAGTCGAACACCCCGCCCCACCAGGCCAACCTCAAGGACGACTACCAGAAAATAGCCCAGGCCGCCCTGAACGAGAAGAAAAACAAGGCGCTGGACGAGTGGTTTCTCAAGAACCGCGGCAGCGTGTATATCGAAGTCGACCCCAAGTACGCCGACTGCAAGCTGCTGGACCAGGTTAACTAAAGGTGACGTTGTGAAATGGTGAAGTTGTGCTGGCCGGTTCTGCGTATGCAACCGACACGGCAGATTTACGACAACTGACCATCCAACTCCCAATTTCACCACTTCACTATTTCACCGTTAGATGCGCACATTCTCCTCCGATAAAGAAGCCGCCGACGCGCTGGCTGCCTCCTACCAAACGCTGCGCAAGGAAATCGGCAAGGTGATTATCGGGCAGGACGACGTGGTGCGCCTCGTGCTGACGGCCGTGTTTTCCCAGGGCCACTGCCTGCTGGTGGGCGTGCCCGGCCTGGCCAAAACCCTGCTCATCCAGACCATTGCCGACTCGCTCGACCTGTCGTTCAACCGCATCCAGTTCACCCCGGACCTGATGCCCTCCGACATCGTGGGCTCCGAGACCCTGACCCAGCAGCGCGACTTCCAATTCGTGAAGGGCCCTGTGTTTGCCAACATCGTGCTGGCCGACGAAATCAACCGGACCCCACCCAAAACCCAGGCGGCCCTGCTCGAAAGCATGCAGGAATACTCCGTGACGGTGGCCGGGCAGCGCTATCCGCTGGAGCGGCCGTTTTTCGTGTTGGCTACTCAGAACCCGATTGAGCAGGAAGGCACCTATCCGCTGCCCGAAGCCCAGCTCGACCGGTTTATGTTCAACATCGAACTGGGCTACCCCAGCTACGAGGCCGAGCTGCAAATTGTGAAAAACACGACGTCGGATACCAAGCCGACGGTAGGCAAAATTCTGCACGCCGACGATATCCAGGCTTACCAGCACTTGGTGCGCCGCGTGCCCGTGGCCGACAACGTGGTGGAATACGCCGTGGGGCTGGTGCACAAAACCCGGCCGAACACCGACCGTGCCGCCGGCCGCGCCACCCAGTTGCTGGAGTGGGGCGCCGGGCCGCGGGCTTCCCAGCACCTCATTGTGGGGGCCAAGTGCAACGCCCTGCTCAACGGCAAGTATTCCCCCGACATCGAAGACGTGAAGGCCGTAGCTTTGCCCATCCTGCGCCACCGGCTGGTACGCAACTTCAAAGCCGAAGCCGAAGGCATCAGCGTCGAGCAAATCATCAAAGAACTCCTGTAGGTGGTAGGGCCCGGCCCCTGCTCCGGTTAGCCGAAGCCCAACAACCTACGTCCCTAAGCCCTAACCAATGGAAGCCCAGTCTTATTATCAGCAATTTGAGCGCAACGTCGATATGATTCTCGACGCGGTGCGCGTCGGTCTGGATCTGCGGACCACTTCCCTGCTGACCTCCCTGCCCCTGGAAGTGTACGTGCTCTGCGAAGTGCTCAACCAGGGCGGCGGGCAGTACCGCCTCACTACCGAGGGCCTCGACCGGCTGGCCGAGTTCAAGCAGCAGTATTTGCAGCACGAGTCGGAAACGGAAGCCATCATGCGCCGCATCCTCGACGACAAGCGCGCCACGATGCGCACCCCGGAAGGCCGCGTGCTGACCAAGGAAATGCTGATTCGCCGCCTGGAGTTTTTCAACGAAACGGCGCGGCAGGTAAACGTGATGCGCACCCAGCAGGCCCTGGGTAGCCCCATGCAGTACCAGCACCCTCATTTCACGAGCCTAGTCATCAACAAATAACTTCCGGCCCCCAGCCGGCCCAAAAGCGCCTCCCAACCCGGGGGCGCTTTTTTGTTGGGCGTCCGGCGCCCACCCAGCTGCCAGCTTCGCCCGTACACAGGCGGGCCTGGCTTCTTTGCTGCTGCCCATGAATGCTACTCTGCCCGTCGTTCTCTCCCTGGCGCCAATTTCAACGGCCCGCCTGCTACTGCGCCCCTACGAGCCCACCGACGAAGCCGACTTTTTCGCCGTAATCGACGCCAACCGGGCTTACCTGAGGCCGGCCTTTCCCACCCGGGTTTCGTCGGTGCAAACCCTGGCCGATGCGCGCCGGGTGCTGGCCACCTTCCGGCAGGACTGGCGCACGGGCCGCCTCTACGTCTTTGGCATCTGGCACCACCTCACCCAGGCCTACCTCGGCGACATCAGCCTGAAGCCCACCTGGAGCGCCGCCGTCACGGCCGAAATCGGGTATTACCTGGCTCCCGAAGCCCAGGGTCAGGGCTACGCCAAGGAAGCCCTGGCCGCCGCCGTGCACTTCGGCTTTCACTCCGCCCTGCGCGCCGCCCGCCTCGACCTCCGCTGCCGCGCCGACAACCCCCGCAGCTGCGCCGTGGCCGAGCACGTGGGCTTCCGCCGCCTGCCCGTCCGGCCCCGCCTCTGGCCCTTGCGCAGCGCCGCGGCGCCCGAAATTCTGCACTACGCCCTGTATCCGGCAGCCTAAGCATAGGCCAACCTCGGCCCTATTCCACGTCCCCCCCGCGAATTGTTTTCAGCAGGAAGCTCTGGTTGAAGTTGAAGTAGAGCGCCATCGAGAAGTCGAACAGGCCGTGGTTGAGGTCGTAGAGCGGCTCGAGCCGGGTGGTGATGATCAGCCCACCCGGCAGGTGGTAATCTTTCAAAAACCGCACGATGAGCAGCTGCCGGTTCTTTTCGGTGTAGTTCGGGTCGCTGACGGTGCTGGAAATGGAGCGGTAGAGCCGGCCGCCCAGCGGGGAGATGTAGCCGTTGCCCCGCCAGTAGGCCACCTGCACGTTCGACAGCTTGGTATCGACGCCGGCGTTCAGGTAGAGCCCGCTGCCCCGGCGGAATGCCAGCACGTCGGTGAAGGAGTAGTCGTCGAAGTACGTGACGTAGCCATCGAAGTGCACCGCGTGGAAAAACTCCGTGGCTAGGGGCCGGCGCACCCGCACCCCGCTCGCCACGTTGAAGAGCGTCTGCAAGGGCTTGTCGATGGTGTCAATCTGCCCGCCGCGGTGGGTGGCCGTAAACTGCACCGGGATGCGCAACGACCAGCCGGTAGAGTCGCCGAGCACGGCCGCTTCGGCCGACAAGCCCCCCGCCACCTCTTCCTGAAAATTGCTGAACCGGTACTGCTGCCGTTGCCAGTCGATCCAGGCGTCCAGGTTCAGGCGGGGCTTGCGCATTTTGTACTGCAGGCCCTCCTCCAGCCGGTTGGTCATCACCCGCTCAAAGTCGAATAGGGGCTCGATGTAGCCGTGCTGCAGGTTGCCCTCGATGTTGCCGAACAGCAGGCTGTGGGGTCCGTTCTGGTACTTCACCGTCAGTAGAGGCCGCACTTGGCGCAGGCGCGGGGTGCCGTAGTCTTTCCACAGAAACACGCCCGCCTCCACCCGCAGGTTAGCCGTCGGGAAATACACGAGCCGGGGCAGCAGGTGGGCACCGAAGTACGTACGGCCCTCGTCGATCTTGTTGAAATACTCGTTGTCCTTGTTGAAGAGGAAAGCTTGTACGTCGAGGCGCAGCTGCCGCTCGTACTGCGGCCCCACCGGCAGGGGGCGGCCAAAAGCGGAGTTGTCGAGTTGGGCCCAGGCCTGCTGCTGGCCGCCGCTGACTGCTAACAGCACCAGAATCAGCCAGTAGCACCGGCCCTGCTTTGACAAAAATTTTAGCATTACTCTATACTCCGAAATTCAGCAAATTTTTTTAGCATTGTGGGCACAAAATATAGCCGGGGTATGTTACCCATTGCCGACCAGAAACAGCCTTCTTCGCCCTGCGTAAAAGGCCAGTTAATGGTAGGTTAGGCGGCCAAAAACGCCTACATTCACCAAACCTAAGCATTTATCCTCAACCCTCTTCTAATGGCTGCTACCACAGACAAAGCCGAGAAAACTCCCGCAAACCCACAGGCCGAAAAGCTGAAAGCCCTTCAGCTCACGATGGATAAGCTCGACAAGGCTTATGGCAAAGGCACCGTCATGAAGCTGAGCGACAACAAAGTGGTCGACATTCCGGCCATCAGCACCGGTTCGCTGGGCCTGGATATTGCCCTGGGCATTGGCGGCCTGCCCCGCGGCCGGGTGGTCGAAATCTACGGCCCGGAATCGAGCGGTAAAACCACGCTCACGATGCACTGCATTGCCGAGGCCCAGAAGAAAGGCGGCATTGCTGCTTTCATCGACGCCGAGCACGCTTTCGACAAATCCTATGCCGAGAAGCTCGGCATCGACACCACCAACCTGCTCATTGCCCAGCCCGACAATGGCGAGCAGGCCCTGGAAATAGCCGACCACCTGATTTCGTCGGGTGCCATCGACATCATCGTTATTGACTCCGTGGCCGCCCTGGTGCCGAAAGGCGAACTGGAAGGCGACATGGGTGACTCCAAGATGGGTCTGCAGGCCCGTTTGATGAGCCAGGCCCTGCGTAAGCTCACCGGTACCATCAACAAGACCGGCTGCTGCTGCATCTTTATCAACCAGCTGCGCGAGAAAATCGGCGTGATGTTCGGCAACCCCGAAACCACGACCGGCGGTAACGCCCTGAAGTTCTACGCTTCGGTTCGCCTCGACATCCGCCGTATCGGCCAGATCAAGGAGGACAAGGACAACGTGACCGGCAACCGCACCAAGGTGAAGGTGGTCAAAAACAAGGTGGCGCCGCCGTTCAAGGTGATTGAGTTCGACATCATCTATGGTGAGGGCATCAGCAAAGTGGGCGAAATCCTCGACCTAGGCGTCGACATGGGCATCATTGCCAAGTCGGGCTCCTGGTTCTCCTACAACGGCGACCGGCTCGGTCAGGGCCGCGAGGGCGTCAAGCAGATTCTGCTCGACAACCCCGAGTTGGCCGACAAGATTGAGCAGCAAATTCGTCAGATGGTAAAGGGTGAGCCTGAGGCGGCCCTGGCGGCCATCCCCACCGACGAATCCGTTGACGAGGACGACGAATAGTAGAATTTCGTTTTCGCTATTTAAAAAAAGCCTTCCCGGGAAACCGGGAAGGCTTTTTTTGTCGTTAGTGATGGCCCGCTGAAAATCTGACCGTCAACCCCCTGAACGGGATTTGCGTTCCTTTTGCTGAGGTACGGTGCAAGTTTGCGGGGTTACTAATATCTTTGCTGGCACCCCGTTTGAATGAGCACCGGCCAGATCCAATTTTGCCAATTCCTTATGAAGCGCCGCTCGCTCCTGCTTTCTACTTTGCTGCTGCCACTGGCAGCACTCCTCGCTTTTGGCCCCGGCGACGCGGTCCGCAGCGTGCCCAATACCAGCTTCGAACGGGGTGAGGTGCTGCAGTACAAAGTGCACTACGGCCTGATCAACGCCGCGGAGGCGACTATCGAGGTGTCCAACGACATCCACCGCGTTAATGAGCGGCCCTGTTTCAAGGCCACCGTGACGGGCAAGACCACTGGCTCCTTCGACTTTTTCATGCGCGTGCGCGACACCTGGCGCACCTACATCGACACGACCAGCATTCTGCCCCAGAAGTTTTTCCGCAACATCGAGGAAAACAGCTACCGCAAAAAGGAAACCATCGACTTCGACCACCACCGCAACACGGTGCAGGTCGAAACCCAGAAAAAGAACAAAGCCGACCGGCACGAAACCTTCAAGGTGCCCGACAACGTGCAGGACATGGTCAGCGGCTTTTATTTCCTGCGTACCTTGAGCTACGATAACCGCCGCATCGGCGACATCATCCGGGTGCAGGGCTTCTTCGACAACCAAGTATTTACGATGGACGTGATTTATAAGGGCCGGGAGACGGTGGAAACCAAAGCCGGCAACGTGCGCGCCATCAAGCTGGTCCCGAAAATGCCGAGCAACAAGCTCTTCCGCGGAGAAAATGCCATATCTGTCTACCTCTCCGACGACCGCAACAAGATTCCGGTGCTGATTCAGGCCGAGTTATTCGTGGGGGCCGTGAAGGTGGATATGTTCAAGTATCAAGGACTTAAAAGCCGGTTGAATCTGGTGGCTCAAAATTGACTTTCATTGAAAAGCGACTCCTTTCGGGTCGCTTTTTTTATGCCCATACTGCATGTCCGACCGCCGCTCCACGTTGCCTGCCACCACCCGCCGCTCCCGCCTGGCCGCAGCGGTGGCGGCCTCAGTTCACAAAAAGGTAACACGCCCCGCCGTCCGGCAGGCGGTATTTTTGTCTTCGCGCATCTTCTTTTACCCCCAAACCCCTCGACCCGTGCACCCAAACGCCTCCTCCCATCCCTACAAGATTCTCGTCGTGGATGATGACCCGGATATCGTGGAGCTGCTGGAATATAACCTGCGCAAGGAAGGCTATACCGTGGCCAGCGCCCCCGACGGCCGCAAAGCCCTGGAAGTAGCGCCCGCCTTTGCCCCCGACATCGTGCTGCTCGACGTGATGATGTCCCACCTCGACGGCATCGACACCTGCCGGCAGTTGCGCGAACAGCCTAAGTTCAAGGATACCTACATCATCTTCCTTACCGCCCGGGCCGAGGAATTCTCCGAAGTGGCGGCCTTCGAGGCCGGCGCCGACGACTTCATCGCCAAGCCCATCAAGCCCCGGGCCCTACTCAGCCGCCTGGCCGCCTTCGTGCGCCGCGACAAAGACCCGCAGGCCGTGTCGGAAACCATCGAAATCAACGGGCTGACCATCGACCGGACTGGATTTGCCGTGTATCAGGAGGGCCGCAAGATCAGCCTGCCCAAGAAAGAGTTTGAGCTGCTGGCCTTTCTGGCCGCCGCCCCGCACAAGGTGTTCGGGCGCGACGAGCTGCTGCAGAACATCTGGGGTAACGACGTATTCGTGCTGGCTCGCACCGTGGACGTGCACGTGCGCAAGGTGCGCGAGAAAGTCGGCGACCACCACATCCAGACCATCAAGGGCGTCGGCTACAAGTTTAACAGCGACTAACTGCCCCCTGGCTTTTAGGGTCAGGCGTCTGTGAGCGGGAATAGCGGCCCGCTCACAGACGTATTTTTATAGCTCACCTTGGCTGCTTTCGGCGTGTTTGCTTCCTCCCGTACCATTGCCATTCTGATTGCGTTCCTGGTGGCCGGAGTGCTGACCACGCTGGCTTGGATTGCCCCTACCCTGACGCTGGAAGACGGCGCCCTGGCCGCGGGCATCACCGTGGCAGCCTGCTTTCTGCTCGTTTACCTGGCCTTTGAAGCCCTGATCTTCCGGGAAATCAACAACATCTACGCCGGCCTGGAAAACGTGAAGCGCAAGGAGTTCCGGCGCCTGTCGAACAAGTTTCTGTTCCGGCCCGAGCCACTTAAGCGCATGCGCGACGAAATCCTGCAGATGGCCGAGCGCAAACAGCAGGAAATCGACGAGCTCAAGCGCCTGCAGGCCCTGCGCCGGGAGTTCCTGGCCGACGTGTCGCATGAGCTGAAAACGCCGATTTTCGCCGCCCAGGGCTTTTTGCACACCGTCCTCGACGGGGACGTGGACGACGAATTTCTGCGCCACAAGTTCCTGAACAAGGCTGCTACTGCCCTCGACGCGCTGGATGCGCTGGTCCAGGACCTGGTTACCATTTCCCAGCTCGAAAAGGGCGTGGTGCGCATGCGGCGGCAGGCGTTTGACCTGGCCCAGCTGGTGCGCGAAATCTTCGAGCAGCTCGAGCAGAAAGCTGCCCAGCGCCGGGTGTCGCTGGAGCTGTTTCCACCTTCGTTGGCCACCGAGCCAGTGCGCGTGCTGGCCGACCGCAACCGCATCCGGCAGGTGCTTATCAACCTGATCGATAACGCCGTGAAATATGGCAAGGAAGACGGACACGTGGTGGTGAGCCTGGTGGAAAACAGCAAAAGCGTCAAGGTGTCGGTGCGCGACGACGGGGCCGGCATTGCCAAGCAGCACCAGAGCCGCATCTTCGAGCGGTTTTACCGCATCGACAAGAGCCGCTCCCGCGACTCCGGGGGCTCGGGCCTGGGCCTGGCCATCAGCAAGCACATCGTGGAAGCCCACAAGTCGACTATCCGCGTGCGCAGCGAGGCCGGGCTGGGCACCACGCTTGAATTTAAGCTGCCTAAGCCCCGCAAGCCCGGCCCCGACGCCTCAGCGCCGGGGGCCGAGGCCGGGGCGTAGGCTTCCCAAGTCTTCGCCGTACCTTTGCGGCCTCTATGAAGCTTCCCGATTTCCAAGACCTTATTCTGTTTGAAGACGACGACTTCATCGTCATCAACAAACCCCCGTTTCTGGCCACGCTCGACGAGCGGTTCGGCAACGCGCCCAACATTCTGCGCATGGCCCGGCAGTACACCGACGACGCCCAGGCCTGCCACCGCCTCGACAAGGAAACGTCCGGCGCCCTGGCCCTGGCCAAGAACTCGGAGGCCTACCGCCACCTGTCCATGCAGTTTGAAAACCGGGAGGTGAAAAAACTCTACCACGCCGTGGTCTGGGGCGTGCACCGCTTCGACAATCAGTTGGTAGACCGCAGCATCGAAACCACGACCAAGGGCAAAGCCCGCCTGGCGTATAAGGGCAAGCCGGCCGAAACCTACTTCACCACCCTCGAAGCCTTTGCCCGTCACACGCTGGTGCAGTGCGTACCGGTCACGGGCCGGATGCACCAGATCCGCCTGCACCTGATGTATCTTCAGGCGCCCATCGTGGGCGACGCCATGTACGGGGGCGAAGATTTCTACCTGTCGTCGTTGAAAAAGAAGTTCAACGTGAAGGAGGGCGAGGAAGAGCAGCCCTTCATCAAGCGCTTCGCCCTGCACGCCGCCAAGCTGATTTTTACGGGTCTCAACGGCCGGGAAATCGTGGTTGAAGCACCCTACCCCAAGGATTTCCGGGTGCTCGTCGATACGCTGCGGCAGTACAGCTAGCCGCCCGCCCCCGCCCATATTCTACGGGCAGGTGCGGGCAGAGACTTGGTTGTAGCCGTAATCCTGCAAAGCGGAAAAAGTCCTGCGCTCAGCGCCGCTATAGCGGAGGCGGAGGCTTGCTTCGCAGAGTGCCTTAGCGCCCTGCCAGGGTCAGTAAGGCACTCTTTCAGAAACAATTATTGAATCCCGGTTTGCATTTGCCCGCCAAAAGGGTAACTTTGTGTCCGTTTTTCCCGAACCCTTGCCGGGTTCTATCTCATTTTCAAACGCTTACTCAACTCCCCAATGGATCATCTGAGCTTCAAGACGGTATCCGTCAACAAAGCCAACGCCAACAAGGGCTGGGTCGTAATTGATGCTGGTGACAATACCCTGGGCCGCGTGTCCAGCCAAATTGCCAACATTCTGCGCGGCAAGCACAAGCCCTCGTTCACGCCCAACTCTGATTGCGGCGATTCGGTTATCGTTATCAACGCCGACAAACTGCGCGTGACCGGTAAAAAGATGACCGAAAAAATCTACGTATCGCACTCCGGCTACCCAGGTGGCCAGAAGCGTAAATCGATGCGCGAAGTGATGGAGAAATCCTCGATCCGCGTAATCGAGCACGCCGTACGTGGCATGCTGCCCCACAACCGTCTCGGTCGGGAGCAGTTCCGCAGCCTGTTCGTGTACGAAGGTGCCGAGCACCCGCACGAAGCCCAGCAGCCGAAATCGGTTGATCTGACGAACCTGTAAGCCTTCGCCGGCTTCTCTTTTTTCCCCAATTCGTTTCATTAAATGGACATCCTCAACACCTCTGGTAGAAGAAAAACCTCGGTGGCCCGCATCTACATGCAGGCCGGGCAAGGGAATATCACTATCAACAACCGGGACATGAAATCGTACTTCGGTAACGAGCTCCTGGAAAACATCGTGAACCAGCCTTTCGCTACGCTCGAGAAACTCGGGCAGTACGACATCAAAGTGAACGTAAGCGGCGGCGGTATCTCGGCTCAGGCCGAAGCTATCCGTCTGGCTATTTCGAAAGCTTTGGTTGAGCAGGACGGCGAAAGCCGCCCGGCCCTGAAGAAAGAAGGCTTCATGACGCGCGACCCCCGCATGGTTGAACGCAAGAAGTTCGGCAAGCGCAAGGCCCGTCGCTCGTTCCAGTTCTCGAAACGCTAATCCCAGAGGAAATACATCATGGCTCAGTCCACCACCTATAAAGACCTGCTCGACGCGGGTGCCCATTTTGGTCACCTTACGCGCAAGTGGGATCCGAAAATGGCGCCGTACATCTTCATGGAGAAGAACGGCATCCACATCATTGACCTGAACAAAACCCTGGTCTCGCTTGAGCAGGCTTCGCAGGCTATCCGCAACATCGCCAAGAGCGGTCGGAAAATCCTGTTCGTAGCCACCAAGAAGCAGGCCCAGGAAATTGTGACGGAAGAGGCCAAGCGGCTGAAAATGCCTTTCGTCACCGACCGGTGGCTGGGGGGCATGCTCACCAACTTCGCCACGGTTCGCAAGTCGCTGAAGAAAATGAGCACCATCGACAAGATGGTGAAGGAAAACACGGCGTACGCAGCACTTGCCAAGCGTGAGCGGCTGATGATGTCGCGCGAGCGGGAGAAACTGGAGCGCGTACTGGGCGGCATTGCCGACCTGAGCCGCCTGCCCGCTGCCCTGTTCGTAATCGACGTGAAGCGTGAGCACATTGCCGTGAAAGAAGCTCAGAAATTGGGCATTCCGGTATTTGCCATGGTTGACACCAACTCCAACCCCGAGCTGGTTGACTTCCCAATCCCCGCTAACGACGACGCCTCGAAGTCGATTCAACTGATTGTTGGCGTTATCAGCAAGGCTATCGAAGATGGCCTGTCCGAGCGCAAAGTCGACAAGGACGAAGCTGACAAGAAGCAGTCGGAAGACGAAGGCATCAAGGAAAAACAAGCTGCTGACGAATAAGCCCGTCAGGTAGCGAGAAGAGGGGAACATGCGAAGCACTCGGCTCCGGTGTTCCCCTTTTCTATTGTCAGTTGTTAGTTGTCCATTGTTTGTTGTCGGTTAATTCAACGATTACGAACAACTAACCACGGACAACTAACAACTAATAACTCATCAACACCCCCACTCCTAATCTCACTAGAATGGCCGCAATTACTGCCGCAGACGTGAACAAGCTCCGCACCATGACTGGCGCGGGCATGATGGATTGCAAAAAAGCCCTGACCGAAGCCGATGGTGACTTCGAAGCCGCCCGCGACATCCTGCGCAAGCAGGGTCAGAAAATCGCCGACAAGCGCGCTGAAAACGAAACCTCGGAAGGTTTCGTGGCCGTAGCCCTCAACGACGACTCCACCTCGGGCAAACTGGTTGCCCTGGCCTGCGAAACGGAATCGGTAGCCAAGGTTGCCAACTTCCGCGAGCTGGTGCAGCGCATCCTGGACGCCGCCGTGCGCACCAACGCCGCGACCAAAGAAGATCTGCTCGCTACGAAGGAAGAAGATGGCCTGACCATTCAGGAGCACATCACCGACCTGATGGGCAAAATCGGCGAGAAGCTGGACTTGACCTACGCCACGCTGAGCGCCGAGAAAGTAGCTTCCTACATCCACTCCGACAGCAAGAAAGGCGTACTCGTGGGCCTGAAGAACGTGGGTGGCGCTGACATTACTGCCGTTGGCCGCGACGTCGCCATGCAAATCGTAGCCATGAAGCCCGTTGCCGTTGACAAAGACGGTGTGGACGCTGCTACGGCTGAGCGCGAAATCGAAATCGGCAAAGAGCAGGCGCGTGCCGAAGGCAAGCCCGAAGCCATGCTGGAGAAGATTGCTCAGGGCAAACTCAACAAGTTCTACAAGGAGAACACCCTGCTGAACCAGGAGTTTGTGAAGGACGGCTCTATGACCATCGCTCAGCTGCTCGACAAAACGTCGAAAGGCATGACCGTAACCGACTTCAAGCGCGTGGCTATCGGTGCCTAAGCTTTAAGTTTAAAAGTACAAAAAAGCCCCGCTAGCATCGTGCCGGCGGGGCTTTTTTGTGCCCCTTCCCCAAGCTCTACTGGCAGGTAGTAATCGGTGCGGACTATGAATGGCAATAGAAACTAGGTAGCTCCTGATACTTCAGCGCGTAGTTGCTCTCTTCGTCACAAGATCATAAGGTGAAGCCTGAAAAATAGTGGAAACAAATAAAACATTCCTAATAATGGCCTGAGCTCAACCGTATAATAACTAGTAAAATATGATTGCTATATATTTATTAAGTACCATTCCCATTTTGGGATTAGGCATAATGGATTACTATTCTCGTTATCCGGAATATTTACAATAATTATCGACTGGAGCTTGCAGCTTAGATCATGACAAGCCTCAATAGCGCTGATTACCGATGAGCCCACTATATCATCTATGCTAAATGCAATATATAAGCTACTTCGATACTAATCCTGGTAGTAACCGCTCAGTAAAACCCCTCCAAGAATGGGAAAACCAACTTATTCACCGCGTGATTAGGCTGGTTCATGGTCGGTTTTATTCTATTTTATCGAATTATGAATATTTTCATGAACTCTTACGTATAAGTTTACAGCTTGGCGCGTTCATGGCGCCTGCCGCCCTTACTTTTCTACCACCTGTTTCAACATCATCCTATCTGATGGCACTAACCGCATACCCATTTCACCCGACAACTGGCGAATTGCTTCCCAGTTATCGGGATGCCTACCTGCGAGGCGACTTAACCCTCAAAAACGCCGAGCTCGTTGATGCTTACCTGAAAGCCAACCCGGCCCAGGGCGACGAAACCCTGCAGCGCTTCTACGCCATGCAAACCAAGGGTGACAACGTTAAGCCCGTTGGCTGGATCCAACAGCAATTTCACCTCATGCGTACCGAGCCCGTGCGTTTTCGCCGCCGCGCTGGTTCCATCATTCTCGTAGGTTCCCTGCTCAGCGGAGCTCTGCTGGCGGGCAACAGCCGTCCCGCAACCTTGCCCACCGATTTGCCGGCTACGTCTCCCACCACCCTTACTAATGACAATGTGGTAGCGTCGGCAGAAGCCAGCGGAACGGCTGCCACCGCGGCCAGCACCATGTCCGTTATCAAAGGTCGGATTCTGGATGAAAACGGCCATCCGCTAGTTGGTGCCACCGTGATTGATAAGGTAAGCGGCCGGGGCATCAGCACCAACGCTCAGGGCGCCTACACCCTGCTCGTGCCCGCCAACCAGACTTCGCGCCTGCAGTACGGCTACGGAGGCTACAGCGAGGAAGAAATCCAGGTGAAAGGCCGCAGCACGCAGAACGTGACGCTGCTGCCCCGCACCGACGCCCCCGCCAAAACAAAGAAGCGTCACTGGCGCCTGTTTTAGCCCTGTAGGCTTCCTGCTTCCGAACGATGCAAGCTTGGCGGCAGCATTCGTTCGTGAGCAGGTCCCAGCCGGGTAAGCCTTGCTTAGGGTACCCTACCAACCAACAGGCCTGAATCCAGGCCGCTTCTACTCTCTATCTAGTTTTCCTGCTGCGCATGGGGCTGCCTAGCGTTGTCCCAGGCCCATCCGCAGCGTCGACCGGACGTCTTTTGGTTTCCTTATTCCTGAATGAAATTCCCATTTTTCAATCGACTGCAACTCAAGAAAATCACCGTAGCGGTGGCCGATGAAACGGGAAAGCAGGCGCAGAAGGTACTGGAAGGACTGCTGGCCGAGCTCCCGGACCTGCTAATGACTTGCGTGGTCGATATTTCCTCCGGGCAGGTGCTGGCGTTTTACACCGTCAGCAGCGACTACAATCCCAACCAGATCAGCCTGCGCCATGCCAAGCTGCTGCGCACCATGGATCAAGCCCTGGCCAGCAACGCTTGGGTGGGCGGCCCCCTGACGGACGTGTCCGTCATGCTGGAAGACCAGCTTCATCATCTGCGCCCAATGAATGCCGGCAAATGGTACTGCTTCCTGGCCGTACGCACTGCCGACGTGAACCTGGGCATTGCCAAAGAAATCATGCGCCGGCATACGGCCTGATTCTCCTCTCCTGTTTTCATTTTTTCAACTACCCCCTAGTTTTCCCCTTGTATGGCCACCAGCCCCAAACAAACCGTTCAGGATATCCTTGCCGAACTCCCCACGTTGCTCGCCGTAGCCGTAGTAGAAACCGAAACCGGCATGCCGCTGGCCTCGCACGCTAACATTGCTGATTTCGACATCGAAACTGCCGCCGCCTACAACACGGAAGTGGTAAAGGCCAAGCTGAAAGCCATCCAGGCCCTGAAGCTTAACCAGACGGTACAGGACATCCTGCTCACGCTGACGGACCAGCTGCACCTGCTCAAACTCTCCCCCGACGGTTCGAAGTTCGTGTACCTGGCCGTTAACGCCCGGGATACGAACCTGGCGCAAGCCCGCCAGATCCTGAAAGCCCATTCCGGCCTCTAAGCCCGAAAGCAAACAAAATGCCCCGCTGGCATTCTGCCGGCGGGGCTTTTTTTGTGTTATACTTATCAGATGGAAAACTTGCGCAAAGCCGCTTACCGAGGCATTCTATATAATTTTCTAGTCGGTATCAGATGTGCGCCCGTTGCGCTGACGGACGCTGAAGAGGCTAGAGCAATCCGCATCGGCCGACACGCTGGTCCTGTGGCTTATTTGCTGCACAATCTGGCTTTGGCCTCCGTGCAGGATTTTGTCGGCTTTGACGAGGATGCCTTCTGGCGGTCAGTTGAAGCGTTTAACAACCGTAATCCTAGTATTGCAGTGCCGCACTTTCGCAAGCAGTTTGAAGCCGATTTATTTGCTCACTGAATACCAGGCCCGCACCCGCGCCTCGGCGTTCTGGCGCAGGTTCATATAAAACAGGCCGTAGTCGGCAATGTGGAAGGAGTGACGGAGCTGGGGCTGGCCGGGCAGCAGAAAGCGCGGGTAGCCCAGGGGTTTGGGCGGGTGAATCCAGAGCAGGCCATTGTGCACTTTAGCGTCGACCACGGCCGTATCGATTCGGTCGAAGCCGATGGGTACGCCACCGTGGTTTAATGCGCTGGAAGCCGTCATGGTGTCCAGCTTCCAAGTGAGCGGATTAGTGGCCACGCCCCCGGCGAAGGGCGGATACTCATTGCCCCACTCCACCGCGTTCCAGGTCACGTAGCAGCCCGTCTGGGTGGAGTCGGCGCAGGGACGCACGGCCTGATACTCGTCGGTTTTGACTTTGAAGCCTATCAGGTAAGCTACCACCAGCTGTTGGCGCAGCTTGGGGTTGGTATCGAAAAACTCGTGCAGCAGGCGCGTGGCGTGGAAAGTGCCCTGGCTGTGGCTGGCAATGATAATAGGCCGGCCCTGGTTGTAGTGGGCTAGGTAATACTGAAAAGCGGCCTTCACGTCGCCGTAGGCCAGGTCGAGAGCGCGGCGGCCGTTGTCGCTCTGCTCGTCGAAGAAGGAGTAAAGCGTAGCCTGCCGGTAGCGGGGCGCGAAAATGCGGCCGGCGGAGTTGAACACGCCCGCCTGCTTGCGAATCACGCTGCCGTCGGTGAACCGATTCAGGCGCTCATCGGTCAGGTCGGCATTCCAAGCTTCGCGCTTGAAAAAGGTGGTGGGATGCACGTAGAACACGTCGGCCCGGGCCGTCTGCTGCTCGTCGCGCAAGGCCGTGTGGCGCGGCACTACGTCGGCGGAGTCGCGGCGGCTGGGCAGGGCGGCCCAGCTGGCGGGCAGGGAATAGTCGGGAGCCAGGGCGGGCTGGTAGGCCGTAAACTGCTTGCCGGGCTTGATAAGGGTGGTGCAGGAACTCAGCGCGGTGCTGCCGGTCAGCAGCACACCCAGCGCCGCAGTCCGCAGAAATACAGAAGTAGTAAGCATGACGACTAGTTAGAACACAAAAATAGCTCACGCCGGGTTGGCGGGAGCTATTTCGTTTGGGCTAACCAGCTGGTGACTACTCCGTGAAGGTATTTTCCAGCAGTCGTTCCTGCCGCAGGTACTTGATTTTGAAGTTGCGGTCGAACCGGACGCGGACCTGGGCGCGAGTTTGCTGGTGCTTTTGCAACGACTGCCGCAGGGCGCTGCTTTTTTCCAGGAACGTGACCACGCGGGAGCCGTCGTTGACGGGGGCACTAACCTGCAGGCTGCCGGGCTCAATCTGAGTTTCGGCCTCCAGAAACTCCGGGAAATGGCTTTTGGTCAGCTCTTCGTTGATGGCGGCCGGCGTGGTATTCTGCATCGTGTAGAACCGCTCCACGGTGGGCGCAAAATACTGGGCTGCGCTAAACGGAGCCGCTTTCAAATCCTCGTAGTAAGCCGACAGCACGCCCTCAATCCGGGTGCGGGCGGCGCTGTCGTCGGCGGGAGTTTCGGCGGGCGGCGCATCAGCGGGGGAAGTGGCGGGAGCCGTGCGGGCCGAATCCGGGGCCGCTGCCGGGGACACGACGGGCGGCGCCACCCGAATCGTTTCGGGCGCCGGGGCGGGTGGCAGGTCAATCTGCTCGGCCTGGGGGCCGGTTTCAGGCTCTACCTGCACGCTGTCGGCCTCGGTCTGGCTGGTACTGCTCAGGTGTTCCGACTCCCGGTTGCCCAGCATCAGGTAGGCCACCAGGGCCAGCAGCGCCACGATGCCGCCGATGATAAGCACAGTCATCAGCGGGTTGCGGGCCGGGGCCACGTAGGGCATATCGACCTCTTCCGCTTCCACCGGCGGCAGCGGCTCGGCGTCGTAAACGTCTTCCGCGCTGGGCGAAGCCCCTGGCCGCCCCGACTCGATGGGCCGGCTAAATGGATCGGCCGGCGGGGCCGGCGCGCTCGGGGGCACGATGGGCGGCACGGATGGCGGCGGCGGATGGGACACGATGGGCGGCAGCAGGGGCTCCTCCACCGGGGCGCTGGCCGTCAGCGGCGGGGGCATTTCCATCGGCGGCGGCGCAACAGGGGCCGACTCGCTGAAAAGGAGCTTTTGTTTGAGCGTGGTAAACTCTTCGGGGGTGATGGTGCCCGCGTCGAGCCATTCTTTGAGCTGACGCAGGGTATCGAGGGGGGAAGGATCTTTTTCCATTGGGAGCTAAGCGGAGAACTTGACGAAGCCAGCCGGCCCGCCTACTTACGTTCCAGGGCCGTCATTCGGTCACGCTTGCGCTGGAGCTGGAGCTTGCGCAGGTCCATCTGCTGGGCATTGCCGATGAGCTTAACGGAGTCTTCGCGGGCTTTAAGCGTGTTGCTGATGTTCTGCTGCTTGAGGGCCTCGATTTTCGCCAGGTTGCTGGTGGTGTTGGTCTGGAGGCTGGTGCGGTCCTTTTCCAGCTTCTCCTTTTCCTTCTCGGCTTCCTTGAGCTGCTTTTCGGCCTCGGCAATCTGCTCCCGGTAGGCCTTGAGGCGGGCAGCCGAGGCAAAGCTCTGGGTGATGGTGCGCAGGGCCGCAAACTCGGTGGCGTTCTTGTCGGGGCTCAGGAAAGTGTCGGCGCCGAAAGCGGCCCACACCGACAGTTCGGAGGTAGAGTCGGTGGGCGAGGTGACGGTGGAATACAGGTCGATGAGCTTGCCCGACACGCTGGAGGCCGGCGTCTGCTTGGCCACGAGCAGGTCGCTCTTGCCCAGCCCAAGCACGCCCCCACCCTTGAGGCGAATGTTGTAGGTATCCTTGAGCCACGACTGCCAGAAATCCCGCGTCCAGGCGGCGGTGCCTTCGACCTGCACCTTCACCGCGTCGCGCTCCTTTTTCTCGAAGTTGACGCTGGTCGTGCGCGCGTCGTAGAGCTGGGCCTGCACGGCCGTGCAACAGGAGCAGAAAATCAACAGAACAGCAACGTAGAATTTCATAGGATTCGAAAAATTAAAAGCTCACAAATTCACTAGTCCGCCACTCTACAGGTCGTGGCGGTCGAAAGCGGCCTGCAGGTCGTGGCGCATCTGCTGGAAGCGCTGCACGGCGGCAGCAATAAACTCGGCGTCGAGCAACGTGCGCACGTCGTCCTCACTGGTCACGTCCATCTCGCTCACCTTGTAGGTTTGCTCGAGCTGGCCTTTTTCGAGCTTGATGAGGTACTTGCCGTTCCAGGAAAAGAGCGTGATTTTGGCGTCGGGGTGGGGAATATCGGCGAGTTGGCGCATGGCGGCAAAGGTTGGCGAAATTGACGGGGCGAAGATAGGCAGGCGGCCGCTACCAGCCCGCCGCCGGCAAGCTCGACATAACACCCGGCTGGCTCCCGCGTAAGCCCTCGTAACGCAGTTTTGTTTCACCTAAACCATTCTTGCACCATGCCCCAGGGAGATAAATCGGCCTACACCGACAAGCAGAAGCGGCAGGCTGAACATATTGAAGAGAGCTACGAAAAGCGCGGCGTCTCGGCCGATGAAGCCGAAAGCCGCGCCTGGGCCACCGTCAACAAGCAGGACGGCGGCGGCAAGAAAAGCGGCTCCGGCCGCAAGAAAGCCGACAAGTAACCTACCGAGTATCCAAAAAAGCGGGCCGGCCTCCTCCCAGGAAGCCGGCCCGCTTTTGCAATTTCAGGTCTGGGCAGCGTTTAAGTCCGGGCTTAGGCTACCGCGTGCAGGATCACCCACAGCGAAACCGTGGAAATGACGGCCCACAGCAGCACGCCCTGCACGAAGGGCCGTACGCCCACCGAGCGCAGTACCCGGGCCGACAGCCCCGCCCCGATCAGAAACAGCGTGACGGTGAGACCGAGCTTGGCCACGGTCACGATAAACGGGGCCAGCGGGTGCAGGGCCGGCACGTAGGTATTGAGCAGCATGGCCCCCACGAAGCCCAGAATGAAGTAAGGCAGCTTGAGCTTGGTGCCGGGCGTTTTGAAGAGCAGAGCCGTGCCCAGGCTCACCGGAATAATCCAGAGGGCGCGGGCCAGTTTTACGGTGGTGGCAATCTGCAGGGCCTGGTCGCCGTAGTGGCTGGCGGCGCCTACCACCGAGCTGGTGTCGTGGATGGCAATGGCGCACCAGAGGCCGAACTGGTTCTGGGTCATCTGCAGCCAGTGGCCCACGGCCGGAAACAGGAACAGGGCCACCGAGTTGAGCACGAACACCGTGCCCAGGGCCACCGACATCTGCGACTCTTCAGCCTTCACTACTGGCCCCACCGCCGCAATGGCGCTGCCCCCGCAGATGGCGGTGCCGCAGGAAATCAGGTGGGCGGTTTTACGGTCAATTTTCAGCCAGCGGCCCACCAGAAAGCCCAGCACCAACGTGCCGAAGATGGAGGCCACGGTGAACAAGATTCCTTCCCGGCCGGCCTGCAGGGCCTGCTGCGCGTTCATGCCGAAGCCCAGCCCGACCACCGAGTACTGCAGCAGCTTGCTCGTGTACTGCCGGCTTTGCGCCGGAAAGGGGTTGCCGAAGATTAGCGCCACCACCAGCCCCAGGGCCAGGGCTAGCGGCGGGGAGCCCCAGGGCGTCAGGCACAGCAGCAGGGCCAACCCGAATACCAGCATCGGCAGCGTCAGGCGCCGGCCGAAGAGCGGAAAAGACCACTGCCGCAGGGCAGCAGCGTCGGGGAAAATACGGGAAGAGGCAACAGGGCGGGATGGGTGGGCAAGCTTCATGGCGGGTGGCAAAGGCTACCCCAAAAGTACGGCTCCCCCACCCCGGTCGATAATCAAAAATACGAATAGCTTATTACCTGAGGTAATCTGTGAATTAGTGAGTTGGTGCTTTCGTGAGTTGTCGTTCTGGTACTTAGGAAAGCACTAATTAACTCACCACTTCCCCGCTAAGGCTCCGGTGGGCGTGGGCGAGGAAGCGCTGGGCCTGGGCCGACAGGGGCTGGCCCTGTACCCAGACGGCTTCGAAGCGCCGGGGCAGGTGGAGTTCCCGCACCGGAATGATTTCCAGCTCCCCGGCGGCTACCTCCTTGGTCAGGGCCCGCTTCGAGACGAACCCGACGCAGTCGGGGGCCGCCTCCAGGTAGGCCTTGATGGCTTCGGTGTTGTCGAGGTAAAAGGCCACTTTTAGCTCGGCGAGCTTGATGTGGTGGGCGCGCAGGGCAAACTCCAGCACTTCCAGCGTGCCCGAACCCCGCTCCCGCAGCACCAGCGGGTGCCGCAGCACTTCGGCCAGGGGCAGGGGCTCGGCGGGCGGACCGGTGGGCGTGGCCCGGCGCACGGCCAGCAGCTCGTCGTGGAGCAGCAACTCGTAGTGCAAATCCCGGCTTTTTACCTGCCCCTCCACGAAGCCCAGGTCGATGTGGCCCCGCAGCAGGGCCTCGGCTACCTGCTCGGAGTTGGCGTTGAGCAACGTCAGCTCGACATGGGGGTAGCGCTGCTGGAAGCTGGGCAGAATGGGCGGAATCAGGTACTGGGCCAGGGTGGTGCTGGCCCCCAGACGCAGGCGGCCCGCGGCCTCATCGTGTAGGGTGTGGAGCTGCTCGGTAAGCTGCCGGTGCAGGCTCTCCACGGCGTCGGCGTGGGCCAGCAGCAGCCCGCCGGCGGTGGTGAGGCTGACGCGGTTGCCGCGGCGCTCAAACAGGCGCTGCCCGTAGAGCCGCTCCAGCTCCCGGATGTGCTTGGTCACGGCGGGCTGGGTGATGTAGAGCTCCTGGGCGGCCTTGGTAAAGCTCAGGTGACGGGCCACCGACTGAAATACGCGCTGACGAAAATCGGGCATGCGCGCAAGATAGGATGGTTTTTGGTGGGTGGTTTTTGGTTTATGGCTTCCGGAATGTTCAAAAGCCATAAACCAATCACCAAAAACCAGTCTTACCTTTCCCTTCCAATTCCTTCCCTCCTTCTTCTCCTGATGAATAAATCCATTCTGACTGCGCTGCTGGCTTTGCCACTGGCCGCCGGAGCCCAGCAAAGCGTGCTGACGCCCGAAAAGCTCTGGCAGCTCGGCCGCCTGGGCGAAATGCAGGTTTCGCCCGACCACCGGACCGTGGCCTTTACCGTGACCCGCTACTCGCTCACCGACAACAAGGGCAACACCGACATCTTTACCGTGCCCGTGGCCGGCGGCGCGGTGCGGCAACTGACGACCACGCCCGGCTCGGAAAACACGATTAATTGGCGCCCCGACGGCAAGCTGACCTTTATTTCCGGGGAAGGCGGCACCGACCAGCTCTACGTGATGAACGCCGACGGCACGGGCAAACAGCAGCTCAGCGCCTTTCCCGACGAGGGCCTGAGTAACCTGAAGTACGCGCCCAAGGGTAACTTCATCCTGTACACCCAGGACGTGAAGACCGGCAAGGAAATCAAGGACTGGTACCCCGACCTGCCCAAGGCTGACGCCAAGATTATCGACGACTTGAACTACCGGCACTGGAACGTCTGGGACGATTTCAAGGCCACCCACGTGTTCTTCCAGCCCATCGGGGCCGACGGCAAGCCCACCGGCTACGGCAAGGACGCCATGGCCGGGGAGAAGTTTGACGCGCCCCTGCAGCCCCTGGCCGGCTCCGAGCAGCTCGCCTTTTCGCCCGACGGCTATTCGGTGGCCTACACCTCGCGCAAGCTCACCGGCAAGGCCGAGGCCGAAAGCACCAACTCCGACATCTACCTCTACAACCTGCGCGACGGCAAAACCGAGAACCTGAGCCTGGGCCTCGAGGGCTACGACACGGAGCCTGCCTTCTCTCCCGACGGCACTAAGGTGGCCTGGCTGAGCATGGCTACACCCGGCTTCGAGTCGGACCGCAACGGCATCGTGGTGTACGACTTCAAGACCAAGAAGCGTGCGGACATCACCGCGGGCTCGGAGCAGGCCGCGGGCAACATCCGCTGGAGCCCCGACGGCAAGGCCATCTTCTTCACCGGCGTGGTGCAGGGCACCGACCAGCTGTTTTCGATTCCGAGCAAGGGCGGCAAGATGCGGCAGCTGACGAGCGGCGCCCAGAACTACAACTCTTTCGAGCTGGCCGACGCCACCACCGCCATTGCCAACAAAACCACCATCGGCAGCCCCGCCGACCTGGTGCGCCTCGACCTGAAAACCGGCAAGGAAACGCCGCTCACCACCCTCAACAAAGACGACCTGGCCGGGGTGACGATGGGCAAAGTGGAAGACCGCCGCGTGACCACCACCGACGGCAAGCAGATGCAGGTCTACGTCATCTACCCGCCCGGCTTCGACCCGGCCAAGAAGTACCCGACCCTGCTGTACTGCCAGGGCGGCCCGCAGAGCCCGATTACCCAGAGCTGGAGCTACCGCTGGAACTTCCAGCTGATGGCCGCCAACGGCTACATTGTGGTGGCGCCCAACCGCCGCGGCCTGCCCGGCTTCGGCACCGAGTGGAACAACAGCATCAGCGGCGACTGGGGCGGCCAGCCTATCCGCGACTACCTCTCCGCCATCGATGACGTGAGCAAGGAAAGCTACGTGGACAAGGACCGCCGCGGCTGCGTGGGCGCTTCCTACGGCGGTTACTCGGTGTATTACCTGGCCGGCCACCACGAGGGCCGCTTCAAAACTTTCATTGCCCACGCCGGCCTGTTTGACCTGACCAGCTGGGACCCGAGCACCGAGGAAATGTTCTTCGCCAAGCACGACATCGGCGGGGCGCCCTGGGACGTGCCCCAGCACAAAAGCTACACCCAGTTCAGCCCCCAGCTGTTCGTGGGCAAGTGGGACACCCCGATTCTGGTCATCCACGGCGGCAAGGACTTCCGGGTGCCCGAAGGCCAGGGCATGGAAGCCTTCGGCTCGGCCCAGCTGCGCGGCATTCCGAGCCGCTTCCTGTACTTCCCCAACGAGGGCCACTGGATTCAGAAGCCCCAGAATGCCGTGCTCTGGCAGCGGGTGTTTTTCGAGTGGCTGGGCCGCACCCTCCACCCCGACAGCCCCGCGGCCAAGTAAGCCCGGATTACCCAACAGGTCCCGCCGCATCCGGCGGGACCTGTTTGCTTTTGGAGTTTTCGCGCCTTAGGTCTTATCTTCTGCCTCCTTTCTATCCAATTAGCTTCGCCGTGTTCCGCTACCTATCCTGTCTGTTGCTTGCACTGCTGCTATCCCCCCCAGCGGGTCGGGCCCAGAATCCCTACCCCCAGAACACCTACCCCAGCCAGTTTCGCCAGCCCATCCGGAGCTACGGACCGGCCCAGTCGGGGCTGCAGTCCCGCTCCAACCGGATTACCATTGGCCCCAGCATTCCTATTGCGCTGCAAAGTGCCGACGACCTGATTATTGGAGAGCCGGACTCAGCCCGCCGCCGCCAGTACGTGCAGCAGCGGGTGCGCTCCGTGGTAAAAGTGCGCCTTGATGGGCGGGGCCAGGTCCAGGACACGCTGGAATACCAAGCCTTCAACGAGCAGGGCCGCGCCACGGAAGCGGGCACTTCTCCCGGCCGGATTAGGCGGCAGTGGAGCTACAATGCCCAGGGCCACTGCACGGCCTTGGTAGTGCTGCCAGCGACCAGTCAACCCTACACCTTCATCACGAGCTACCATCCGGGCTTGCGTCGGGGGCAGCAGGAAGTGCTCCAGCCCAATGGCACCCGCACCGTGGTGGGTGAAAGGCAGCTCTACCAGCACGCCGACACGCTTCTCACGGAGGCCGTCGGCCACAACCTGCTGGTGGGCAACCACCAGTACTTGGACTATTACCAACGCAGCCTGCGGCTCCAGCCCCACCCCGACACTGTACTCTGCCTGACCGGCTTCTACGACCAGAACAAGCAGCTCACCGGCTCCCGGGTCGACTACTTGCTTTATCAAGCCGGGCAGCTCACCGAAAGCGGCCGGCTCGACCTTGGCCAAGCCGCCAAGGCCCAGCCTGAAGCCGGGGGCGCGGCCGGAACGGTAGTGCCGCTGCTTAGTTCCCACCAAGCGCTGCTGGCGTTGCGCCGCGGATCGGGGCGGCTGGAGGTGCGCCGCTCCCACTACGATGCCCGCCGCCGCCTGATCAAGCAGGAAAATCTGCCCCAGGCCGGCACCAGTCGGGAAGTGCTCAACACCTACAACTCCCTCGACCAGCTCATTGGCCAGCAACTGGTTACCTCCGGCATCTCCTCCCCGACCCGCTCGGCCTTCACGGTTTATTCGTATTCGCCCACAGGGCTGCTGCTTGGCGAAACTACCAATGCCCGTTCCAGCAAGCCGGTATTTTACCGGTATCTGTACCAATACTACCGTTGAGGCTGGGCAGCGGCCGGGGAGGTCGTTCTACGGTTCACCTTGGCTGTTTCGGGCGCTTTTCCTCCTCCCCGTCGGGAAAGAGGAGGCTGTATTTAATATTATAATTCCTATGTTTGGTGGTACTGCGGGGCGGAGTGGGCGAGAAATCAGGTATCCGTTTATAATCCATCGGCATTGCATACTCCCTATCCTTACCTGACGAGCAACGCGACCCGGCCCGCGGCCCCCTGGTTGCTGGTACTGCTTTTGCTGCTGGGCAGCTGGCTAGGCAGCCCCGCCGCCCGCGGCGCCGAGGCCCCCCACATCGTGCGCGACACGCTGTTGCTCAAGGACCCCAAGGGGCCCCACATTTCGGAGGCTTACCGCTACTACACCGAGCCCTTCAGCACCCCGCCCGACCCCGAACGAGTGGAAGCCCTGTGGCGGGCGGGCAAGCTCCAACCCGGGCCCTGGCACAAAACCCTGAATCTGGGCATCCTGCACGAGCGGGTCTGGATGCGGCTGGTGGTGCGCAACACTGACCCGGAGCGCCTGCGGTTTCTGTGGAGCATCTTCAACTTTGCCGACAGCGCCGCCCTGTACTGCCGCCGGACCGGCGAAACGAAGTTTACCCGCCTGGGCGCGGGCAGCTCCTGGGTGCCGGCCGCCGACCGGCAATTCCCGGCCCGCTCCCTGAGTTTTCCCTTCGCCCTGGCGCCCGGCGAAACAGCCGTGCTGCTGCTGCGCATTGAGGTGCACACGGGCGGGGTGTACCTGCCCACCTACATCGAAACCACCGAGCACTTTCTGGCCTGGGAAATGAACTTCCCCTTCGACCGATATTGGGTGTGGTTGCTGGGCTTCTACTTGGGCAGCGCGCTCTTCAGCCTGGTGCTCTACGCCTTTCTGCGCGACCGAATCTACCTCTGGTACGTCACCTACGTGGCCTGCATCACCCTGTTTCTGATGATGGAAGACGGCCTGGATGCCATGCTGCTGCCCGCGGGCCTGTACCGGGTGCTCTGGTCGGTTGGGCAATATAATCTGATGATGCTGGCGGCGGCGGCGGGCATCCGCATCATGCAGCTGTTTCTGCGCCTGCGCGCGGGCTGGCCCCGCCTGCACCGCACCGGCAACTGGCTGGCGGGCCTAGCCGTGGGATTCGTGGTGCTCTACGCCGGGCTCTATCCCTGGGCCGTGCGCCACAACAGCCTGCTGCTGGTGCAGATTCTCAACGATGCCCGGGAAGTGCTGCTGCTGACGGTGTTCGGCTACGGCTGGGTGGCCCTGCTGGCGCTGATCCTGAGCCCGCGGCGGCGGCTGGCGGGCTACTACCTGCTCACGTACTTCTTCTTCATCGTGGGCTTTGCTTTGTTCTGGCTCAACCACATCGGCCTGACCAGCTTCAACCCCATTTACCCCAACGCCCTAGCCTGGGGGCTGTTTTGCGAGCTGCTGGTGCTCAGCGCCCTGCTCACCGGCCGCTTCCGCCACACCCTGCGCCACAACGAGCGGCTGCGCACCCGCCAGCTGCGCCAGCGCAACCTGCTCGGCAGTCGCCTGATTGCGGCCCAGGAAGAGGAGCGCGAGCAGCTGGCCCGGGAGCTCCACGACGCGCTGGGCCCCAACCTGGTGGCCCTGAACATGGCCTGGCAGGGGCCGGCCCTGCAGGAAGCCCTAGCCACGACGCCCGCCGCCGCGGCCGTGGGCCGGCAGAGTGAGCTGCTGCTGCGCCACCTCTACGACAGCGTCCGCTCGATGAGCCACTCCCTGCTGCCAGCCCAGCCCGGCCTGGGCAGCCTGGTCGATTCGCTGCAGGCTTTGGGCGAGCTGTTCAACCTCTACGGCACGCCCGCCGTGCTCATTCGCTGCGACCCGGGCCTGAATGAGCTGCCCGCCCCGCTGCAGCTGGCCACCTACCGCATTGCCGCCGAGCTGCTCAACAACGCCATCCGCCACGCCCACGCCACCGAAGTGCAGGTGCGGGTCCGGCCCTCGAATGACCGCCTGGAAATCGTGGTGCAGGACAACGGCCGCGGCTTCGGGGCCGCCGTGCCCGAGGCCGGCATCGGCCTGCGCGGGGTAAAGGCCCGCGCCGCCTATCTGCGCGGGCAGGTCGATATCAACAGCTCCCCCCAGGGTACTACCGTTCTGGTGCTGCTGCCGCTTTAACCGGCCAGACGCATCCCCTGCTATCCCACCCCATTTCATTACTTATGAAACCCACTTTATTCCTCTACGCGGGCCTGCTGCTGCTCACCCAGTGCAGCAAGTGCAAAAAAGACGACCCCACCCCTGCCGAGCAGTTGCCACCCGCCACGCAGACCGGCGCCAACACCTTCGGCTGCCTGGTCAATGGGCAGCCGTACACGCCTAGCGGCTATAATGGCGTCAGTAATTATGCAGTGCTCTATGATCCTGGCTTCAAAGGCGGAAGCTTGGACGTGCGCACCTATCGATACCCAAGACCAGGCAAAAGTCAATACCTGATCTTGAGTAGCACTAACATTGATAAGCCAGGCGTTTATCAATTCTCTCCTACAGCAGGAGCGTTTTTTACGGATGCGCTTAGGCCTGTCCCATGCAACAATTACGACAGTAGTGATAACAACACCTATTCGAAGGGAACCATCACCATCACTCGGCTGGACCTTAATGCCGGCATCATTTCCGGCACGATTGACTTCACCTTAGCCCAGCCTGGCTGCGACACGATTAAGGTCACGCAGGGGCGCTTCGACAAAAAGCTGTGACGCCCCGCGAAATGCCGGGTTGGTCCTGCTCAAGCGGTTTTAGGCGCCTGCGGCTCCTTGGGGCGGCCATTCGGCTTTCAGTACCGACATCACCAGCTTGTCGTGAAACACGCCGCGCCGGCATGCCGCCTGGCGGAGTCGCCCTTCCAGGATGAACCCCGCTTTGGTATAGGCTTTCACCCCGCCCGGGTTCAATTCGGAAACCGTGAGCATAATCCGGTTGAGCTGGTGGCGGGTGAAGCCCAGGTCGACGATTTGCTGCGTGACGGCCGTCCCCACGCCCTGGCCCCAGGCGGCTTTCTCGCCGATAAAAATGAAGTATTCAGCCGACTGGTTTGCTGTGGAAATGCCGGTGAGGCCGGCGTAGCCAATCAGCTTGTTGGTTTCCGCCCAATAGATGCCCAGGTTCAGAGTGTTGGGCTGCACCAGGGTGGCGGCAAACCACTCGTCAATCTGCTCCGTGGTTTTTAGGCGTTGGAACACTGAGAGCGAATACTCGATGACCTCGGGGTCACGGAGCCACGCGTAGAAGTGCGCGGCGTGTTCGGGTTGCAAAGGAGCGAGCTTCACCATGGCCTGGGCTGGTCGTTAGCTGCCTGGGAGCAGGCAGGCGCTAAAGGTAAGCACCCACCGCCCCGGCGCACACTCGCGGCATAAAGAGCCAGGGGCGGTGGGCGGCCAACCGGGCAGGCGGCGCAGGCCTTACGCCAGCACTGCCTCGGTTACCTTGCCGATGTCGGAGCTGACTTTCTGGATGAATTCGAGCTGTTCGAGCAGCAGCCGGTCGTCGGCGGTGAGGTCGGCTTTCTTGAGCTGCACGGGCTCGATGAGGGCCGTGTCGGCGGGGGCGGGCGGGGCCGGGGCTTCGAGCTTCTTCTGGCTGCGGCTCAGCACGGCCATGGCCTGTTTCACGGCCCGCATGCCCTCGGCCGGGTAAGCGGGTCGGTGCTGGGCCAGCACGGCCGAGGTGATGGTGGCAATGTTGGAAGACAGAATGTGGTTGAGCACCACGAACTGGTGCACTTGGGCGCTGTTGCGCTGCTTGCTCTTGGGCTCCGACAGCATCCGCTGAAACGCCGCCGCCAGGTTGGCCGAGCTTACGTAGACCGTTTTGCGGGTCAGGCGGTAGTCAGTGGCCTGAATGGGGGTACCGGCCAGGCTGTCGGCCAGCTTCTGCAGATAGCTCACGTTGGCTTGCAGCACGGCACGCATAAAGTCACGGAGCTGGTCGGACTCCCAGCGCGGAAACAGCAGATAGCCGGCCATAAACGCAATGATGCAGCCGATGACGGTATCCAGAATACGCTCCTCCACCACGTCGAGGTAGCCCAGGCCCAGGAAGCTGAACAGAATCAGCAGGTAGGGCGTGAGCGAAATCACGGTGACGATGTAGTTGATGCGCTGGAAGCTGTAGGCCACCACCATCAACACCACCAGCAGGGCAAACTGGGCCGTCTTGTCTTTTACCAGCAGCAGAATGGCCACCCCAATCACTCCGCCCACCACCGTACCCAGGATACGCTGGTAGTTGCGCTGCTTGGTCAGGCTGAAGGCGGGCTTGAGCATGTAGGTGGTCGTCATCAGAATCCAGTAGCCGTGGTGGCCGTGCAGAAAAAACTTCGACACGATGTAGCCCACCAAGCAAGCCAGCGTCATGCGCACGGAGTGGCGAAACACCGAGGAGTTGAAGGTCAGGTTGTCGCGCAGGGCCTTGCCCTCGATTTCCTGGTGCGACACGAACTGATTGTACTCGGCGGCCCCGCCCCGGGCCGGGGCCAGGGCGGCCCGGTCGAAGTAGTTGAGGATGTCGCGCACGCGCTGGGTGAGGTTGCGCAGGTTCACCAGGATTTTCTTGAGCACGATGCTACTGACCTCGGGGTGGCGGGCACTCACGGCGTCGGTGCGCTGCTTGAGGCGTTCGAGCTGCCCGGTCAGGTCGGCTTGGCTACGGTAGGGCCGGTTGGCCTGGATGGCCAGCCCGATGCGGTCCAGCTCCACGGCCAGGTCCCGGATCAGGCGGGCCACGTCGTCGAGCACGCCGGTGGGGCCGTACCGCTCGCGCAGCGCCGCATAGTCGTAGTAGGTGGCCGTGATGTGCTCGTAGAGGTCCACCACGTCGACGAAGGTGAGCACCATGCGCCGCCCCACGCTGGTCGACTCGTTTACAATCTGCCGGCTCTTGAACAAGACCTCGCGCACGGCGTCCTGCTTTTCGCTCACCACCACCTGCTGGGCCACGAGGCGGCGGTAGTCTTCGTCGAGGTTGGTAGTGGCGCTGTAGAACTCGGCCTTGATTTCGAGAAACTGCGAAATGGCGTGAATGCACTGCCCCAACGCCTGCTGGGCAGGCCGGTAGGGCCGCACCCGGTAGAAAATCAGGGCCAGGGCCATGTACCAGAGCCCGCCGGCCAGCACCAGGCCGCTGTAGGGCAGCACCTGGGCCGGCGTCAGGGGCCGGTCCATCATCAGGATCATAATCAG
This sequence comes from Hymenobacter persicinus, assembly GCF_004167665.1. Taxonomy (GTDB): domain Bacteria; phylum Bacteroidota; class Bacteroidia; order Cytophagales; family Hymenobacteraceae; genus Hymenobacter; species Hymenobacter persicinus. Next base: position 86,865 of record NZ_SEWE01000002.1, read on the forward strand.
CAGCGAGGCCGTGCCCACGAGCGAGGCGCGGTTGCCGTACACGAGCAGCATCGTGAAGACGAAGCTCAGCGCCACCACTTCCAGGCCCATCAGCACCACGCTGCTGCGCACGAAGCCCGTGAGCACGGCCACCAGAAACACCGACAGGCAGGTAATCAGCATGCCGTTGCGCTTGTGCGCCACCGGCCCGGGCGTGTCGACCACGCTCACGCACACGGCCCCAGTGGACAGCGTGATGCCGGTTTCGAGGTAGCCAAGCTGGCCGAAGAGCAGGGACGGAATCAGGATGGACAGCGTGATGCGCACCCCATCGGAGAAATCCTGGCTGGAAAAGAAATATTGAACGGAACGGGTGGAAGGCGACATCGACGGCGGCGGGCAGCGGTTTTGGCTCGGAAGCCTATACGGCGCTACCCGCTGCATAGGCCGCTCCGGGCCGGGCCAAGCTACCAAAAATCCGGCCCGCGGCCCCCGGGGCCAGTAACGGCCGGCAAAAAAAATCGGGGCGCAATGCCCGGCGCGTTGCTAGCTTTACGAGGGGCCGCCGGCCCGGCCGTTTCACTATCTGCTACTTTCTGCGCGCTATGCGTCACTCGTTATTGCTGCTGGGCCTGCTGGCCGCCACTACTCTCCCCGCCCGGGCCCAGTGGGTGCTGCAGCCCATCAGCTTTGCCTCCCAGGACCACGAGCCCGAGGTAATTGCGGCCCTGGATGCCAACACGGCCTGGACGGCGGCCAACTTCCGCTTTTACCGCGCCGCGCCGCCCCAGGTGGCCCGCACCGCCGACGGGGGCGCCACTTGGCGGGTGAGTACCGTACCCGTGCCCACGGGCAGCCAGGGCAATGGGGTCATGGACCTCTCGGCTCTGGACGCCAACACGGCCTGGATTGCGGTAGCCAACCACTTCAGCGGACCAGCGGAGGGCAGCATCCGCAAAACCACCGACGGGGGCCTGACCTGGACGACCCAGACCACGGCCGCCGAGTTTCCGGTCAACGGCGCCCAGCCCAGCTTCGTGCACTTCTTTGATGGCAGCACCGGCATCTGCGGGGGCGGCTACGGCGGCGACCCATCTTTCCGGCTCTTTACCAGCAGCAACGGCGGCACCACCTGGACCCGGGTGCCAGCCTCCCGGCTGCCGGCTTTGCTGCCCAACGAAAACGGCCTCGCGGCCACCTACGCCCGCGGCAACACCATCTGGATCAGCACCAGCCTGGGCCGGGTTCTGCGCAGCCCCGACCGGGGCCTGACCTGGACCGTGGGCAGCACCGGCCAGCCCAACGGCCTGGCCAGCCTGGCCTTCCGCGACGACCTGCACGGCCTGGCCGTGTACGCCTACAACCGCAACAACCTGCTGCTGCGCACCACCGACGGCGGGCTGACCTGGACGGTGGTCAACTACTCCGGGCCCCTGCGCGGGGATATGGCCGTGCAACTGGTACGCGGCTCCAACACCTACTTTTCCCTGAGCGCGGCCCCGCTGCTGAACCGCGGCTCGGTGATTTCCACCGACGATGGCCAGACCTGGACGGCCCTCGAAACCACGTTTCTGCACGGTTACGCCGCCGACTTTGCCTCACCCACGGCCGGCTGGGTCACCCAGTTTGAGCCCGACGCCGATGGGGACCCCAACGGCAGCCGGGGCTTGCACAAGTACGTGGGCACCCCGCTGCCGACCCGGGCCAGCCAGCCCCAGGCCGCGCTGGGAGCGTATCCTAACCCCAGCACCGACGGCCGCTTCCGCCTGCCTCTGGACGCTGCTTTGCGCCAGACGGCCACCCAGATGCAGGTTTACGACGCGCTGGGCCGGTTGGTGCTGCGCCAGGACGTTCTTAAAGACGCCGGGCAGCAGCTGCTCGACCTCGGCACCCAGCCCGCGGGCTGGGATTTGGTGGTGGTGCCCACGCCCGCCGGGCCCCGTCAGCAGCGCGTGCTGGTGCAGCCCCGCTAGCGTACCTAGCTTACCCCGCCAGCCGCTGCGGTGCCCAGACGTGGTTGATCCGCTGCTGACAATACTGCTGGGCATCGAGCAGAGTGGGCACAATCAGCGGGGCGAGGGCGGGGTCTTGGGTGAGCAGCTCCTTGCGCACGGCCTCGCTCAGGTGACACAGAATCAGGCTCACGCCCTGGCGGTTGAGCTTGCGGCCGTAGCGCGTGAGCAGGGCCGCGGCGTGGGCGGGCAACTGATGCAGGCTGCTGCAGTCGACCCAGACGCTGCCCTTGCCGCTGCGGGCGGCCCGGCTCAGGGCCTGGTGCAGCACGGTTTCGGACGGCGCCGTGGGCAAAGCCTCATCTACCAGGATCAGCAGATAGCTTTCGGGTAAAATCTCTCGATAGATTTCCATTAACGTAACGTGCAGTTTGCAAAGGTGTCGGGGAAAGCAGGGCGGAACTAACGACTCCGGACGCGGGTACGAGCCGGCCGGTACTGAACTACTAGCTAAAACCAAAGCCGCGGCCAGCAGCCGGGACTTTGCAGATTCTTCGCCCGCAAGGCTGGCCGGATACGGCTGCCCAGCGGCGGCATTGGCGACTTCTTCCGGCGCCCCCACGGGCAGCCCACACAGGCTCAGCAGCTTACCTGACTACCAGAAGATGATGGCCTCTAGACCCGATTTTGCACGGGATAGTTTCCCAGCGCAATCCGTTATTAGAATTACACAAAACAACTTCACCCGCCTATCCTTGGCCCGCTCCCGCGGCTTCTCCCCGCCATATTACCCGGTATAGCCGGACTACTGCTCTCATGCGCCGGCATCGCCCAGCTTTAGGCTGATACTTGACCCACAAGAGGTTAGCTATATTTACTTCTAATAATACAACTCCTTCAACGCCCTAGTACAGAATGTCATCCACCGGCTTGAGGACTTCGGGCAGGTTGGTTTCGCCCAGCATTTCGCGCAAGTCGATTTCGATGGTCCGGCACAGGGCCGTCATGGGCACGTCGTTCATCTGGTTCTCAAACGGATTCTCGCTGGTGTGGCCCACTACCTCAATCGTGTTGAACACCCACGACACGAGCATCGAAAACGGAATGGTAAGCCAGATATGGTCGGGGCCGAGGCGGGAAAACTCGGCAATCAGGCCCAACGGTAGCAGGGCCACGAACAGCCACACGAAGAGGTAGCTGAAAAAGGCGTACTGCCGGGGAAAAGGCGTGTTCTTGATTCGCTCGCAGCCGCCCTGCAGGTCGTAGAGCCGGTCCAGGGTGCGCATCATGGCCACGTGCTGGAAATCGTTGAGCAGGCCCCGCTCCTCGCGCAGGCGGCGTAGCTCGGCGCCCTGCTCACGCACGAGGTGGGTGGGCGGGTTGCGCTTGTGGCGCGTCGCCTCCGACTCGGCCGGGTCGAGGAAGGGCGCCACGTCGGTGTCCCAGAGCTCGGGCTGCTGGCGCAGACGGATGCGCAGGGCGTTGCACCAGGCCAAGTGGCGGTAGAGCAGGCGGCGGTGGCGCACGCTCAGCTCCTCGAGTGTGGCGGCCGGGGCCTCCACGCCGGGAGCATCCACTACGGAGGTCACAAACTCCAGGGCCTGCACGGCCCAGCTGCGGCTGCTGTTGACGATGCCGCCCCAGATCTGGCGGGCGTCGAGGAAACGGTCGTAGGAGCCGTTGTTTTTAAAGCCAATGTAAAAGGACACGGCAATACCGAGCGTGCCCACCGGCTGCCACGGAATAGCCACCGAGTGAACGTTCAGCGGCCCGTACACAATGCAGACCACCGCCGACCAGATGGCGAAAGCCAGCAGGCTGCGCCAGGAAGATTCAAAAATGAGGCGCCAACGGAGGTTACTGCGAACGTACATGGAAGGAAATTGAGCGGGAAACGTGAACGAAATAACGGCGGCGCTACTGTTTAGTTGGCCGGCTTAGGCTTCATGGTCATCTTCCAGGTCGATGCCCATGAGCTGCATGAGCTTGCTGGCGTTGAAGCTGCCGCAAACCCCGGGCGTGAGGTGGTAGTCAAACAGAATCCGGTCCCCCTCGATGACGCTGTTGAAGCTGTAGTTGGTCACGGCCCCGGGCAACTCGTCGGCCATGGCGGCCAGCTCCAGGTCGTGCGTGCTGATCAGGCCGCTGGCCGGGCGGCGGTGTAGCTGCCGGATCAGGGCCCGGGCCCCGCGGTGCCGGTCCCGGGAGTTGGTGCCCTTCAGGATTTCGTCGAGCAGGTAGAAAACCGGGAATTCGGGAGGGGTTGTCGGCGCACCGGCAGCAGCCGGCCCGGCCGTAAGCTCCAGCAGCAGGCGCAGGCGCTTGAGCTCGGCATAAAACGAGGACGTGCTTTCGGCCAGGTTGTCCTGGGTGCGCATGGCCGAGTACACCCGGGCCGGGCTCAGGTGCAGCCGTCGGGCGCAGACCACCCCGCCGGCCAGAGCCAGCACCATATTCAGCCCCACGGTGCGCAGGAAAGTGCTTTTACCCGACATGTTGGAGCCCGTAATAACGCCTGTCCGACCGTAGCCGGCGGTGTGGAAGTCGTTGGTGGTGCGCCCGGCGCTGAAAATGAGCGGGTGGCCCAGGGCTTCGGCCGTTACTTCCAGGGGCTCGGGGCTGAGCGTGGGCACGGCGTACGCGGGGTTGGCAAACTGAAATCCGGCCAGGCTGACCAGGGCCTCCAACTCGGCCTGCACTTCCAGCACGGTGGTCAGTTCGGGCCCCAAGTGGCGTTTCCAGCGCTCCAGCTGCCACATGGCGTGCAGGTCCCAGAGCAACAGGCTGTTGGTCAGCAGCAGGGCCAACGGATGTTCCCGCACCGAAAACATGCCCGCCACCGTGGCCAGCCGCCCCAGGCGCACCGTGGCCGCCGTACCGTGGCTGGCCGTGCGCAGCCGCGCGCGCAGCTCCCGCAGCCGGGGGGCCTGCCAGTCCTGCTCGGTGTCATCTTCAAACCAGGCCAGCTGAGCCTGGGTGGCCCGCAGGGCGTCGCGCATGGCCAGGGCCTGCTCCCCGTACTCAGCCCGGATAGCGCCGAAACGGCCGTTGAACAGACTGATGGCCAATACCACGAAGGCCACGGACCGGTAGCCCAAGCCCAGCACGCCGGCCCCGATGGCCGCCAGCAGCAGCAGGGGCAGCAGCACGAGCATCGGCTTGAGCCAGGGCTTGTCAGCAAAATAGTCGGGGCGGGCCAGCCAAGTGCTGAAGGCCCGCGGGTCGGCCTGCTGGTGGGGAAAGTGCCGGGCCCGGGCCTGCCACTCCTGCCGCCAGCTGGTTTCGGGGGCCAATTCGGCGGCGGCCTGCTGCCGGGCCACCACTTCCGGCGCCGCCGCCGGGGCCAGCAGCCAGCCGGCCAGCCAGTCGTGGCCCAGGCGGGTGGTAGCGCGGTTCAGGAGTTGAAACAGGGACTGGGCCCCGAACACGTCGAGGTCGGCGGCGTAGGCGTGCTGGGCGTCGAGGTAGCGCAGGCCGCCGTCGAAACCCGAAAGCTGGCCGGACAGGCGGCGCAGCTCCTCCTGGTTGAGCTGGGCCAAAAGGCGGTGATGCTCCCGCTGGTAGTGCATCCGGGAGTGCCAGCGCACCAAGAGCCAGAACGCCAGCCAGACCGCGGCCAAAAACCCGATGCCCGCCCCGATCTGACCGTTCGTAAACAGCCCCCAAGCCCCGGCCGCGCCCAGTCCGAACAGCAGCACCCGCAGCCAGCCCCCAAGCTGGTGCCGGCCGGCAAAGTGCTTTTCCTGGTCGGTGTGGACGGTCAGGTTTTCGGTGAAAACGTCGGCGGGGGCAATGGAAAGCGAACGAACAGCGGCGGAAACGGGCATAATAACGAAACAAGTAGCAGCCACGAAGGTACGCCGCCCCGGTCCGCTTCGGCCACTTATTTCCCGGTTTCAGCCGGGCCCGCCTGGTCCCAGTCCGCCGGGAGCTGCTTGTGCGACCCGTCGCAGTAGGGCTTATTGGCCGATTGTCCGCAGCGGCACAGGGCGGTGCGCGGGTGCAGTTGCTGCTGCCCGTCGGCGCCGCACACCAGCACCGGGCCGTGCACCAGCAGCGGCCCGCCGGGACTTACCTCCACCCGCGGCAGGTCGGTGGGGCGGGTTTCGGCCACGGTGGCCCGCACGTCGTCGGTAACGGGCAAAGTGGCCGGCTCGGCGGCCCGGTCGGCGTTGCGGAAGTAGCTTAGCGCCCCGCTGGGGCAGGTTTCAATCTGCCGCTCAATGGCGGCCGAGGATGCCGCCGTGGGGTCAATCCAGGGGCGGCGCTCAAAGTCGAACACGGCGGGCAGGCCCTGCACACACTTTTTGGAGTGAATGCACAGCGCCGGCTGCCACACCACCGTGACTTCACCGTTGGAGTAGTGCTTAACGATGGGGCGCGGAGTGGGGTCGGCGGAGCTCATGGCAAGGCAGGGTGGCGGTACAGGTGAGCTTCAAGCTAGCATTTTGGCGCCAGATGTCGGCACTATCCTGCTGCTGATGGAGCAGCGCAAAGTAGAATTCGGGAATTATTGCTGCCTGCTCAGCATTATTTTCCCCACCGAATTTCCGCCCGGCTTTATCCGCAATCCACGCCCTTTATTGATGATTACCTGTAGATTAGAAACTAAGAAGTTGGACATGTTGATAAAAAACAAAATCTTGTGTCAGCAAATCAATTGATTCCTATCTACCGCTTATTGCCATGAAACTATCCACCCGTCTGGCCCTGGGGCTGGCCCTGGCCTTACCGGCCTGCCACAAGAAAGACGTACCCGCCGACCCCTGCAAGAAGCTGCAGCTCCCCCACCTGAACATCCGTTACCTCGAGGGCACGGGCACCCCCTCCCCCGACACGGTCTACACCGGCCAGGTCGTCGGCTTCGAGGCCCCCGCCGCTCCCTATACCAGCTACCAGTGGCAGGTGGGCAGTGCGGCCAATACCCGTACCGAGCGCCGCTTCGCGCTGGACTTCCCCGAGGCCGTCACCGGCCGCATTCCCGTGCGCCTGATTGCTCGCCGCCCGCCCAGCACCGCCTGCTTCCCCAAGGACGACGGCGTGGACACGCTGCTGACCACGCTCACGCTCATGCCCCGCGGCGACCTGCGCGCGCCCATCTACGGCAAGTTTCAGGGCGCCAACGTGGACGCGCCCCGCGACACGTTTACCGTGCGCATCTTTCTCGGGCCCAACTATGTTTTCCCCAACAACCCGGCCGCCCCGCTGCTGAACTACCTGCGCAACCTGGGCAAGGGCTGTCAGTCTCCTTCCTTCGAGGTAGGCCTGCGCTGGCGCGGCATCAATATCAACCATGACATGAATGACTCCGGCTGCCTGAGCCCTTACGGCAAGGGCTACCTGACCACGCGCGACAGCCTGCGCATCGAGTACGACGAATATCTATCCTCTACAAGCTTACAGAAGCGCAGCCGCGTGTTCCTGGGCAAGCGCGTCAAATAGTAGCTTTTTCATCCGCTATCATTTCAAACCTCCTGGTACGGCTTTCGGAGCGGGAAGGACGGCAACGCCGGGCCAGTCAACCTTTACACCGCACTTGCGCACTTCTCCCCTACCGCTCAAACCGCACGGCCAGGAAGAAATTGCGGCCCGCGCCGCTGATACCGGAGGCAAAGACGCGGTAGTTGGTATCGAGGATATTTTCCAGGCCCGCCTGCACGGCCCAGCTACGGGTGAGCTGGTAGCTGGTCCGCAGGTTGAGCGTGTACCAGCCCAGCGCCCCAACAGGAGTAGCCTGGGGCAGGTTGTCCTCGCCGGACGGGCTGTACTCGTGCACCCGCTTGCGGCCGTTGAACAGCACCGAGCCCTCGGCCGTGAGCTTGGCCTGCTGGTAAGTCAGCGCGGCGCGGCCGTAGAGCGGGGAAATATGGTCCAGGGGCACGTCGGCCACCCGGTCCCGGCCCTGGGTGTAGGTCAGGGTGCCATCGAGGCGCAGGTGGGCGGGCAACGCCAGCTGGGCCCGGGCCGCCACGCCCCGAATGCGGGCCTTCCCGGTATTCACGGTGGCCACGGTAGCGTAGGTTTGGCCGTTGTAGGTCGTGGTGGTCTTGCCGTCGGGCGTGGTGAAGGGGCGTACTACCAGCGCGTCGCGCAGGGTGGTGTAGAAGCCGGTCAGGGACACCAGCAGCCGGTCCTGCACGGTTTCTGACAGTTCCACCTCGTAGTTCACCACGCGCTCCGGCTTCAGGCCGGGGTTGGGCACGATGAGCGTGCCGTTGTTCTGCTCGAAGGTTTTGTTGATGTCGTCCACGTTGGGGTTGCGGAAACCCGTCGCCACCAGCCCGCTCAGGCGCAGGCCGGCCGGCAGCAGGGCCACCAGCCCCACGTTGCCGTCGAGGGAAGCGGAGCTCTGGTCGACCTGCCGGTACTGCGTATCGAAAAAGCGCGGGTCAAACTCAGCATTCACCTGCACCCGGCTGTAGCGCAGACCGTCGGAGAGGATCAGGCGGTCCGTAATTTCCCAGCGGTGGGCCGCGTACAGACCCTGGGTGGCGTAGGTTGAGCCGTTGGGGTAGCGCGTCACGATGGGCGTCACGGCCCCGGTCACGACGTTGACGCCCTCGCCGATGCTGCGCACCCGGTTGTGGGTAAGCTCGGCCCCGTAGCGCAGCTCGTGCCGGCCGATATTCTTGAACAAGTCCAGGTTGGCACTGAGTACCCGCACTTTCTCGGTGTTTTCCTGGCGTACGTCCTTGCCAAAGTCGCGCACGAGGCGGCTTTCCTCCACGGCCTGCACGGCGGGCGTGAGGCGCAGCACATCGAACAGGCCGCGGCGGCGGGTCAGCTCGAGTTGGTAGGAGCCGAAAAGCCGCTTCTGGGGACCATAATCCCACTCGGCGTAGCGCAGGGCGCCGTTGCGGTAGGTTTGCAGCCTATCGAAGCGGGGCACGTCGGAGGTCGTGGACAGCTGTAGGTTGAGCAGGTGGCGCTGGCCGGTTTTGGGCTGAAACAGCAGCTTCTGCACCACGTCGAGCTGGCGGTAGCCGGTGAACTTCTGGCGGTTCACCTCGTCGTTGGCCACCACCACGTCCTTGCCGTTTTGGCGCTCCACGTACTGCTTCACTTCCCCAAAGCCGGGGTAGGCGTCGATGCCGTGGCGGCCTTTGCGCAGGTCGTCGAAGTCGGTGGCGGTGATGCTGGTAAACGTGGCCCAGCGCTTCCAGCCCAGGGAAAAGTCGGTGTGGGCGGTTTTTTCGCGGGCGGCGGTGGCGTAGCGCAGCAGGTTGGTGGTACGGGCCGCGAAGCCGGTGCTGTCGGCCAGCCGGGGCTGCTTGGTGTAGAGGCTGATAACCCCGCCCAGGGCGTCGGAGCCGTACATCACCGCGCCCGCGCCATTCAAAATCTCCACCCGCTCCAGGGCGTTGGCGTCCACGCTGAGAATGTTCTGCAAATGGCCGGCCCGGTAGATGGCGTTGTTGAGCCGCACCCCGTCGACGACCAGCAGCACCTTGTTGGCCTCGAAGCCGCGCATCACCGGGGAGCCGCCGCCGTGCTGGGACTTCTGCACGAACACCCAGCCCGAGTTCTGCAGCGCATCGGCTATGGTGGCCGGGTTTTGCAGGCGGATGCGCCGGGCCGTGAGCACGTCAATCTGCTGGGGAATGTCGCGCTTGGTTTCCAGAGTGCGGTTAGCCGACACCACCACCTCACTGAGCCCGATAACCTTGCTCGAATCGGGGGAAAACTGCTCGGCGGGGCATTCCGGGCCGGCAAAGAGCTCCAGCAGAGCGGGTAGCAAATGTTTCATGAAGAACAGATGAAGAAGGAAGCCAAAGATAGGCTACGCGGTTCTTTGTCGAGCTTACTCCAGCCTGTTCAGCGCGGCATAAGCCGCCGCAGCGGGCTGTCGGGCTTCAGAAAAGCGTCGAGCTCCGCCCAGCTGAAGTCCCCCGTGAAGCTGCCCTGCAAGGTCCGGAACAGGAAGTTCGACATGCCGTACTGAGTCGGGTGGTCGAAGGTAAGGCCGTTGGGTGCCACCTTGAACTCGCGCACACTGGCCAGGGAAAACTGCTCGGCGCGCAGACCCTCCCGGTCTTCGTCTTGCAAGAGCTCCTGCTGTTCGGCGATAATGCCTTCCAGCACCGGTCGCAGCTTCTGCTGGCCCAGGGCCAAAAACCGGCTCAGCTGCTCGGGCCGGATTTCATCGGCCAGGTCTACTGCAAAGCCCGTGTTGAGGTCAATGGCCTGGGACTGGTAGCTGTGCCAGATGCTGGCGCCCACGCCCTCCTCCCAGACCGTGATGCTGAGCAGGCCCCGCTCGTTGCAGTTCACGTCGTAACGAAGCTCCTGGGAGCCGTAGTGTACGCCGCTTTCCCGCTGGTCGGCGGCGTGGGCCCGCAGGCTGGCCAGGTCTTCCCCCATCAGGCTTTGCAGGGAGAATCGGTGCGCCAGCAGGGCCCTGACGCCCGCATCCGGCACGGTCACGACGGGTACCTCGAAGGTGCGCAGGTAGGTACGGGTCTGCACCCGGGCCGCCGCCACCCGGGCCGTTGTGGGCACCCGGGTCAGGTGGAAGGGCAAAAGCACGGTGCCCGCCGCGTTGTACCAGGTGCCCGTCAGGGAGTGGTCGGGCTGCAGGCGCAACACAAACCGCCCCGTGGTGACCGTGTCGTTTTCGGCCGTTTCGCGCAGGGCCACGGCGCCGCCCTCGCCCGTGGGGCGGCCGGTCAGATCCAGCAGGCGGCCGTTGGCGCAGTAGTAATACTGCCCGGTCAGGGCCGAGTCGCGGGTGGAAAGCTGCAGCCGGATGGGGTAGCGGCCACCCAGCGCGCCTTCGTAGGAGCCCACCAGGGGCTGCGCCTGCCGCAGCTCCCGAAGCTGCGCGGCCCGGAATTGTCCCGGGTCCTGTTGGCCGAATGCAGCTCCACCGGCGGAAAGCAGGGCAACTACCAGCAGGCAATACCGATGGTGCATGCTAAGCCCCGGCAACCGCCGCCACGCACTTGAGCTCGATGGCAATGGGCGTGGGCAGGCAGTTGATTTCGACCGTGGTCCGGCAGGGCTGGCTGCTGGCGAAGTACTCGGCGTAGAGCCGGTTGTAGACATGAAAGTCGTCCTTCATGTTGGTCAGAAACACGGTCACGTCCACCAGGTCTTCCCAGCGGGCGCCGGCTTCTTCCAGGATGTAGCGCACGTTCTGAAACACGGCGTGGCACTGGCTTTCGAAGTCGTAGCTCAGGATGTTGCCGTCCTCGTCCAGCTCCACGCCGGGCACGGCCTTTTGCCCCCGCTGCCGGGGCCCGACGCCCGACAGAAACAGCAGGTTGCCCACCCGGCGGGCGTGCGGATACAGGCCGACCGGTTCGGGGGCCCGGCTGGAATTGTGCGCAGAGGAGGTTTCGTCAGGTGCCATACGGCCAAAACTACCGAATTCCGGCGCAATTCGTAAGGATAATGACCTGTTTACCGGCTGGTGCGGTTGTTGTAAACTTCGCTGGCATCCTCTCCTTCTAACCCCTGCTTCCTATGCTCACCTCCGTCCGTCGTCTGGCGCTGCTCGTAGTACTCAGCACCGTTTCGCTCACCGCCGCCCAGGCCCAGAAAAAGCTTAAGTACCCGAAAGTGCAGGCCGACCAGATCTACGACGCCGTGCAGAAGCCAGCCGTGCCCGTGGGCGGGCTGCAGGCCTACGCCGACTACCTCGAGAAAAATCAACAGTACCCCACCAAGGCCCTGCAGGCCGGGCAGGAAGGCACGGTCAACGTGACGTTCGTGGTGGAAAAATCGGGCGGTATTTCCAACGTGGCCGTTACGCAGGCCGTAGCCCCGGAGTTGGACGCGGAAGCCATTCGCCTGATTAAAGGCGGGCCGAAATGGACGCCGGCCGAGCACAAGGGCGGCAAGGTGCGGCAGCGCGTGACGGTCCCCATTTCCTACAAGCTGCCCCTGGGCGCCGGCGGTCCCGCCCCCGCCGTGGCCGACGACGGCACGCCCCTGAAGCCCGCGGGCACCAACGGCGCTCCGGCCCCGACGGTGGTGGCGCCCGAGCAGCCCGCCCGGCCCGTGGGCGGCACCGACGCCTTTTTTGAGTGGATCCAAAAAAATCAGCGCTACCCCGCCTTGGCCCGGCAGCGCAAGGTGGAAGGCCGCGTGCCGGTGGAGTTCATGATTCAGAAAGACGGTACGCTGACCGACGTAAAGCTGGCTGGCAAGCGCCTGGGCTCCGGCCTCGACGAGGAAGCCCTGCGCCTGATCAAGGCCGCGCCCAAGTGGACGCCCGCGCAGTTTCAGGGGCAGCCCGTAAAGCAAAAGATGGTGTTGCCGGTTATATTCCAGTTGTAGCATACTCCGCGCCTTGCCGCGGGTTAAAATATCGGCCGTCGTTATCCGTCCTGCCTAGAGACCTTCCTTTCCGTTTGCGTTATGCTTGCCCCGCTGCCCTTGATTTCCGCCCCGCCCGTCGCGCCCATGCTGCCACCGCTGACCCCGGTGAACGAATTAACCATCTGGCCCTACCAGGCGCGTTTTCGGCAGGCGGCGCAGGGCATTGCCGACGGCATCTTCGAGGCCCTGGACGATGAGCTGGACCCGGACGTGATTGTGGTCGGAATTCCGCTGGACCAAACGACGCCCGAGCCGACGGCCGTCTGCCTGGAACCGGCCGACTGCGGTCTCGACTTCCGCCGCTTCGGCGACGTGCTGGCCCGGGGGGAGCATTTTCAGCTCACCGAGCCCTGGCCTTCGACTTCACCCTCACCCGAACGGGAACATATTACTACCGAAATGGCCGTTCGGCGCCAGCACGCCATGGGGCTGCGCCGGGCCATGCAGGAAGTCCTCGACGAGCTGGATACGCCCACTGGCCGGCGCCAAAGCTTTGCCGGCTGGCCTATTCAGGTGGGCAGCTACTACGTGATAACCGTACTTCAGCTCAACCGCAAAGCCCTACGCCTGCACCCGACGCTGCGGCCCAACCGGTTTTACACCGACGGTAAGCTATTGGCGCCTTCGCTGCTGCAGGCGGCCATTCTGCGCTTCAATGAGGAGTGCATGAAGTCGCTCACCGAACCGGAGCCGGGCTCGGGGCTGCTGGTACGCCCCCGCGAAACGGAGGAACTGGTGCGGGCAGCCGGCAAGTTGCTAATGGATACCCTGGCGCAGGCGCTGGGCATCAGCCCGGGTTCGGCCAAGCTGTTTGCGACCTGTAACACGATTTCGTCCTTGCGCTACGAGGGCGCCGAGGGCGTGGGTAAGCTGATTCTGGCCGCCCGCCGCCACCCCAACCTGGAAGAAGTTTTTGCCCTGACCTGCCCCACCCCGCTCACCGATTACCGGGCCGTGCGCAAGCTGCTCGAAATGACCACTGCCGACGTAAGCCTGCTCGCCGACGGCGAAAATGTGTACGCTCTGGGCCGGCAGATTGGCACCTACGACGCCTCCCGCGAGGACTTGTTTCTGATCAACTTCGTGACTCATTACGCCTGGGAATTTCAGCACGACGGCAAGGTGCTTATGCGCAGCAACTACGGCCTGCCCAGCCTGCCCCGCGCCCGGCTCAACCGTTCCAAGTTCCGCAAAGACCTCAAGCGCACCTTCGAGTTGACCGACCCGATTAAAGTGGAGCGCCTCTGGGACGTGGTGCTCGAAGCCAGCCGGCAAAAGCACGGGACGTTGGTTGTCATCACCACCGAGGCCCTGGCCGAAGCCGACCGCCTTAAGCTGCAGTGCACCCTCATTGAGCCCGTCCCGCTGACTCCGCTCATCACCCGCCTCATCACCGCCATCGACGGCGCCATCCTCATCGACCCCGAATCGTACTGCTACTCCATCGGCGTGATTCTCGACGGCAAGGCTTCCGGCAACGGCACCAGCACCCGCGGCGCCCGCTACAATTCGGCCATCCGCTACGTGGAAAGCAGCCCTTACCCCTGCATGGCCATCGTGGTCAGCGAGGATGGCCTGGTCGACGTCATCACCAAAGACAGCAACCGCGAGGAATAATGTCGTTACGAGGGGGCTCGCCGCAGCACGCCGCCCTGTGCAATGCAGCCAACTCTTTAGTAGCAAAAAGCCCGGTCGATTAGCTCCGACCGGGCTTTCCATTTTACAAGGCGCTGCTTATGGTTTGCAACGGATTGCTTCGCCTTGCTCGCAATGACAGTTTTTCCCTGGAAGAGAGACTTTATTTTTTGGCCCGGTACGACCACGTGATGCGGAACACGGCCACCGTGTCGCCGGCCTGGTCGGTGCCGGTGCTGGTGCAGACCACGGTGCGGCCCTCGCCGGTGGCCCGGCTCTCAGCGATGGCTTGGGCAATACGGGGCCCGTCGGAGCTGGTGAAAGCAATCAGGCCCACGGCTTTCTTGGTGAATTCCGCTTCCAGCCCCACCACCAGCATCGACACGCGCCCGCCCTGGGTGTGCATCATGGAGAGTACGCCGCTGGCCATTTCGGCGGCCATGCTCAGGCAGGCGAAGTAGATGCTGCGAAATGGATTTTTGGTCAGGTACTTAAACGGCACCGTCACCGTGGCTTGCTCGGGCGTGATTTCGCGGATGCGCAAGCCGGCCAGGTAGGCCATGGGCAGGCTGCGCAGCATAAACAGGCGCAGCTTCAGCGGGTTGGAAATGGTACGCCGGAAAGCCGCCGCCTGGGGCGTATCCGGGGAAGCGGGAACAGCTGCGGAAGTAGACATGGCCAGCGGACTACGTGGAGAAGCTGCAAAAAGCAAAAAATATTCGGCATGCCGAGCTTTTTCACATGTTTATCCGCGGGCAGTATTTACAAAGTTTCTTAACGGGGTACTGGGCCTACTTTTTAGGCTTTGACGACCGGGTCGGAGTCGCGGGGCGCGGGTAGATACTCAGCTCCTTGTAGGTGGAAACCGGGTCAGTTTCGCGGCGAAAATCCAGCTCGTCCAGCACGCCAATTACCAGCTCCACGGTGGTATAGACAATGCAGCCGTCGAGCAGGTGGCCACCCAGGGTGCGGCCGGTGGAGTCGGCCACGGACAGGTGTAGGTGGCTGCCGTTGGTGGAAAGCGTGCCGACCAATGACACAATTTCGAAGTGCCCCCGGTACACGGTCGGGCCGGGTTGATTGGCCAGGCGCAGGGTGGTCGTGGTCAGGCTGCCCACGCTGGTCACGAGGGCGCCGGCCCGGATCTGGTGCTGCTCGGTGAAGGCTTGGAGCTGTTGGCGCAGGTCGTCGCCGGGGCGCAGGCGCAGGGCGTACGTGCGCATGATGGAGGCGTGGGCGGTGGGAGCCGCGGAGGAAGTGGACATAGCAGAAGCCGTTTGCTGGGCCCGCGCCGCCGAAGCGCTCAGGCACAGCATCAATAACCAAAGACAACGCATCGGGAGCCGAAAGCAGGTGAACCATAAAGGTACGCGCGGCCCACCAAGCGGCTGGACGGCAACGCAAAAAAGCCGGCAGGAGCCGGCTTTCAGATGATAATTGCTCACTGAAGTATAAATCAGCGGTTGAAGCGCACGTCGCCGTAACGGACTTTCACGCTCACGTTGCCGGCGTTGCGCACTGGCACCACCCCGAAGCGCCCCTGCATATCACTGGATGACGAGCTGTTTTCCTCGGCGTCTACTTTCACCAGGCGCTTGTCCACGAGCAGCTTGCCGTGCTGGGTGTTCACGTCGAAGTTGAAGCCGGCCCCGTCAGGGAAGTTGAGCAGAATGGTGCTGAAGCCCCCATCCACGTTGATAGCGCGGAAATTGCGGCCCGTGGTGCGCACCTCAAACGAAGGGCAGTACTGCACGGCCATGTCCAGCCGCTCGTCGATTCGGTCGATGCTGAAGCGGGAGTAGCCCGAGGTGCCGCGCAGGCTGCGCACGGTGCCTAGGGCCACGTCGCCGTACTTGCTGTGCACGGTCAAGTCCTGCACGGTGCCCATGTCGATGTCGGAGTAGTTGTTGCGCAACGTCACGAGTTGGCCCTCATCGAGGCGGAGCTTGGAGTAGGAAGCATCGATGCTGGCCCGGCGGGCGTAGCTGATAGCGGCCTGCCCGTTGCCCACGCGCAGCAAGTTCTGCGGGCCTTCGAGGCGGCCGGTGCGCAGGGTGCCATATTCGACGGCCAGCTCGGTGCTGCCGGTCAGGTCACTGGCAATGCTGATTTCTCCGAAGGCGTTATACACCCGCAGGACCGTGTTTTTGGGCAGCCACACTGTATAGTTGACTTCGTAGAGCTTGGCGTGGCTCCCGCAGGCCTTGGGCATGGCCCCAAACTGAGTGCGAAAGGCAATGCCGCCGGTTTCGGCGTCGTGGTCGGTGCTCTGCACCCGGATCATGTCGAGCAGCTGCTGGGCTTTGTCCTCGCTGTCGGCGCGGCTGAGCACTTCCACGTCGGTGCGAATCTCGTTGCGGGTCCAGGTATTGATCTGCACCCGGCCGTAGCGGGTGTCTACGGCGTAGGACCGGCCAGCGGCCGGGTAGGTGCGGCTCAACTTGCGGCTGCGCTCCACCAGCAAGCCGGGCTGGGCTTCATCCTGGGGGCCCTGCGCGGTCTGCGCATTCTGCTGGGGTTCCTGGGGCTTGCCGCCATTTTGCAGGGGCTCCGCTTCCGCGGCCGGCAGGTCCCGGTACAGGGCAAAGGCCGTCAGCGGCACGGGCGTCGCGGTGGGCCGCTCCCGGGCGGGGCTGACGGTGGTCAGACCCAGCAGAAAGAGTGTCCCGAGGGCGCAGGTGCGCAGGATCTGGCGTGGGTTCATGGCTTACTTGGTGACCGGCTCAACGTATTGCTGGACCTGGGCCCGGGTACGCAGCTGCTGATTCAGAATATCGAGCCGGATCTGCAGGTTGCGGTTCATGGCGTCGAGCACGACGTCGGGCTCGGGGTTGCGGGCCAGCTCCACCTTGAGCTGCTGGTAAGTCGAGTCCAGGGTCGCCATTTCGCGCTTCCAGTCGTCAGGACCCGCACCGAGCTGCTTGTCGAGTTGCACCAGCTCAGCCTGGCGCTCCTTGATCTGGCTGGCGTAGTAGGTTTCCATGCGCAGCACGGCGGCGGCGGTCCGCTGCACCGGCGTAGCGCCGGCAGCCGTGGCTACCGATTCGGAGCCCAGCCCGAAGGGGTTCGACTCCACCGCCGCGGCCTCGTCCTCGGAAACAGCCGCCACGGTGGCGGTACCAATGCTGGTCCAGGCGCCCGATTGGGGGTCGTTTTTCAACCATACCACGCCCACGCCGGCCAGCAGCAATACCAGCAGAGTGGCGGCTATGCCGTAGGCAAAGCGGCGCCGGCGCCCCGGCGCAGCAGGCGTCGACGTAGCCGGCCGCAGGGGCAGAATGCGCAGCGGAGCGGCGTCGGCCACCTCTTCGGCGTCCAGGCTCTGCTCAATGGCATCCCACAAATCCGGGCGGGGCTCGAATGCGTCGAAGTCGGCGCGGTGCCGTCCGACGAAGTCCTCAAGTCCGGTTTTATCCTTTTTCATAACGGTGAGTATACGCACAATTCTTTCTCCAATCGGTTCCCGGATACGCTATCCGGGGTTTTGGGCTTTCTTACAACCCATGCTGGCGGGCCAGCTCCAGCAGCTTCTTACGGGCCCGGCTGTACTGCGACTTCGAGGTGGACTCGGTGATGTTCAGAATGCCCGCAATTTCGGCGTGGTCGTAGCCTTCGAGCAGGTACAAGCTTAGTACCACGCGGTAGCCGTCGGGCAGTTCCTGCACGCAGCGCCGCACCACGTCGGCCCGCCACGAGAGTTCCTCAGCGTCAAACTCGCCCTCGGCTTCATCGGCCGTGGGCGCGTCGTGCTGGTCGGCCAGGGGCACGAGCTGCAGGCGCCGGTTGCGCAGGCAGTTGATGCTTTTGTTGATGACGATACGCTTGAGCCAAGAGCCGAACGAGGAGTCACCCTTGTAGCTGTGCAGCTCCCGGAAGGCGCTCAGAAACGACTCCTGCAGCACGTCCTCCGCCTCGGCGTAGTCGCCGGTGATGCGCACGGCGGCGTTGAACATGGCCTTGGAGTAGCGCTTGTAGATTTCGGCCTGAGCCCGCCGGTCGCCCAGGCGGCAGCGCTCCACGAGCGGGGCGTTGATGTCGGTGTACGCGAATGCCTCCATACGGTCCTGGGTTGGGGGTGAGCTGGAATCTGGGGGAGGGTAAATATCCAACTTTCCGGGCTAAGCAGCTAGTGCTGATGGGTAAGTGCCAAAAAGACAAGGGAAGTTCCGCCGGGTTGCACCCCGCCCCAGGATATCCGCTGCCGCCGCCCTACCTTAGGGGTTGCCTTGTATACTTCCCTACTTTTCTCCATGCGTTATACATTCGTTTTGAGCGCCCTCTGCGCCACGGTGCTGCTGACCGGCTGCGGCAAGAAAATCGACTTCGGCCAAGACGCCGGCATCACCATGCGCGATGAGCGGAACGTGCCCCAGGGCGCCGGCGACCCCACCGACTGGACCACCGACGGCACCTGGAACAAGACCGAGCGCGGCCTCTTTCACCTCGCCCCTGCTGTTGACCTGAACGGCAGCCAACAGGGCGGCGTGTCGGGTCTAAGTTTTTATCCAAACCCGGTGTCTTCCGCTACGCGGTCTGCCCATTTCAATTCCGGCACTGCCCAGGCCGATATGCAGCTGAAACTGGTGTTCGTGGACCGTAAATACAAAGTGGTGCTGGAGCAGGATGCCCAGGCTGCCAAGGGCAAAAACATGCTGTTTGCCCTCACTCTGCCCGCCGACAAGTTCAAGGCCGACGCTACTTACCGCCTGTACTACGTGTACTACGGCGCCGATGGAACGCTCTACTACAAGGGCCACGGCGACATCCGAATCGATGAGTAGCGCGCCCCGCTTCCAACGAAAAAGGCCCGTCCGGAACTTCCGGACGGGCCTTTGTATAACGGTTGAGCAAGCTGCTTACACGTCGAACTTGATGCCCTGGGCCAGCGGGAGCTGGTCGGAGTAGTTGATGGTGTTGGTTTGCCGGCGCATGTACACTTTCCAGGCGTCGGAGCCGGACTCGCGGCCGCCGCCGGTTTCCTTCTCCCCGCCGAAAGCCCCGCCGATTTCGGCGCCCGAGGTGCCGATGTTCACGTTGGCAATGCCGCAGTCAGAGCCGGTAGCCGACAGGAAGGCTTCAGCCTCGCGCATGTTCAGGGTGAAAATGCTCGATGAGAGGCCCTGCTTCACGCCGTTTTGCAGCTCAATGGCGTTTTCCACGCTGCCCGAGTACTTAATCAGGTACAGGATGGGCGCGAAGGTTTCCTCCTGCACGGTGTGGTACTCGTTCTTGGCTTCCACCAGCGCGGGCTGCACGTAAGTGCCCGTGGGGTAGTCGGCGCCTTCCAGCACCTGACCGCCGGTGAGCAGGGTACCCCCCTCGGCCTGCACGGCCGCCAGCGCTTTGGTGAAGCCTTCCACGGCGTGCTTATCAATCAGCGGGCCCACGAGCGTACCTTCCTGGAGCGGGTTGCCGATGGGTAGTTTGGGATAAATGGCGAGCAGGCGCTGCTTCACATCTTCGAAAATGCTTTCGTGGATGATGAGGCGGCGGGTGGTGGTGCAGCGCTGGCCGGCGGTGCCCACGGCCCCGAATACCACGGCGCGCATGGCCATGTCGAGGTCGGCGTGCTGGGTCAGGATGATGGCGTTGTTGCCGCCCAGCTCCAGCAGGGCGCGGCCTAGGCGGGCGCCCACTACCTCGCCGACTTTCTTGCCCATGCGGGTGCTGCCCGTAGCCGACACCAGCGGTACGCGGGTATCGGCGGCCATGGCGGCCCCGATTTCGGCGCCCCCAATGATGACGTTGAATACACCCTCGGGCACTTCATTCTCGGCCAGCACGTCCCGGATGATGTGCTGCACGGCCACGGCTACCAGCGGGGTTTTCTCCGAAGGCTTCCAGATGCTCACGTCGCCGCAGACGGCGGCCAGCATGGCATTCCAGCTCCACACGGCCACCGGGAAGTTGAAGGCCGAGATGATGCCCACGATACCCAGGGGCTGGTACTGGTCGTACATGCGGTGGGCGGGCCGCTCGGAGTGCATGGTGAAGCCGTGGAGCTGGCGCGAGAGGCCCACGGCGAAGTCACAGATATCAATCATTTCCTGGACCTCGCCCAGGCCTTCCTGCATGATCTTGCCCATCTCGTAGCTCACGAGCTTGCCCAGGGGCTCCTTGAACTCGCGAAGCTTGTTGCCGATCTGGCGCACGATTTCGCCGCGCTTGGGCGCCGGCACCAGGCGCCACGACTTGAAGGCTTCCTGAGCTTTGAGGACCACCTGCTCGTAATCGGCGGTAGAGGCCATGTGCACGCTGGCAATCTTGCGGCCGTCGGCGGGGGACTGGATGGCCGTGGCGTGGTCGGTGGAGCCACCCCAGGCGCGGCCGGTGCTGTAGGCGGCATTCTGGGGCTCGACGCCTAGCTCGCGCAACACGTGCTGGATACCGTGCGGGTCGGCGTGGGCCGGGGCGTCGCCGGTGGCGGTGGCTTCTTCGAGGGCTTGTTTCATGGGTACTGCTATGGGTTGGATGGGATGTGCGGAAGCGGGGGCCGAAGCCGGGCCGTAAAGCTAAGAAATCGGCGCGGGCCGGACGAAGGGCCGGCCTCACGTATTAGTTTTCTCCGTGGGCATGCAGGTCATTGCGGGCGCCATTCAAGCAGCCAAAGAATAACCTGGAAAGCACGAAAAAGCCCCACCAGATACCTGACGGGGCTTTTTCAGTGTTAAGGCTGGCCGCTAAGTTAGTTCGACTGCCCGATGGGGTAATAGGCTTTGCGGCCGTCGGGGTACACGCCTTCCACCAGCGTGCCGTCCCCGTTCTTGGCGTCTTCCAGGTAGCGCTGCACATCCTGGGGGTTATTCACCCGGTTCTTGTCGATGCGGGTGATGATAAAGCCGTCCACGATGCCGGTTTCCTTGAAGTTGGAGCCTTTGATGCCGCTGATTTTGGCGCCGCCTTCCAGGCCCAGCTTGTTGAGTTCCTGCCGGCTTACCGGCGAAAGGGTGGCGCCTTCGTACTTCAGGCCGCTGCTTTCGCGTACCACGTCGGTGGTGCCGGTGGCGTTGCGCAGGGTGGCGTTGGCTACGCGGGCATCATTGCCGCGCAGGAAGCCCACCTTGATTTTGTCGCCGGGGCGGAAGCGGGCCACCTGCTCCTGCAGCTGGGACGAGGTGTTCACCTTCACCCCGTTGATTTCGGTGATGATGTCGCCCTCCTTCAGGCCGGCTTCCTGGGCGGCGCTGTTGGCCGTTAGACCCACCACGTACACCCCGTTGAGGGTAGCCAGCTTCTTCTCGGAAGCCAGCGTGGCATCCACTTCGCGCATGTTCACGCCCAGCAGGGCGCGCTGTACCACTTTATACTTGAGCAGGTCGTCCACGACTTTGCTCACAATAGCACTGGGCACGGCGAAGGAGTAGCCCTCAAAAGCGCCCGAACGGGAAGCAATGGCCGAGTTGATACCTACTAGGTCGCCGTTCAGGTTCACCAGGGCCCCACCCGAGTTGCCGGGGTTTACCACGGCGTCGGTTTGCAGGAAAGACTCAATGCCCATCCCCTGCCGGTCGCGCAGAATGTTGATGTTACGGCCCTTGGCGGAGATAATGCCGGCCGTCACGGTGGAGTTCAGGTTGAAAGGGTTGCCTACGGCCAGTACCCACTCCCCTACTTTTACGTTGTCGGAGTTGCCGTAGCGCACGAAGGGCAGGTTGTCGGCCTTCACTTTGAGCAGGGCCAAGTCGGTATTGGGGTCAGTGCCGACCAGCTCCGCCTGAAACTTACGCTTGTCGTCCATGACCACCTCAATCTTATCGGCCTTGTCGATAACGTGGTTGTTGGTCACGATGTAGCCGTTGGCGGCAATGATAACGCCCGAGCCGGAGCCGACTTGCGGGCCCTGCTGCTGCCGGAACTGCTCGGCATCGTCGCCGAAGAACTGGCGCAGGAAGGGGTCCATGCGCATGGCGGCGTTGTTGTCACTCGATTTAGGACCGTATTCGGTCATCACGTGCACCACGGCGGGCGTCACCGAGGAGGCGGCGGCCACAAAGTTGAGGCCTTCCGGCACCACGTACTTGCTGCTGTTTAGTTCGCTGGTGTAGCGCACGTTGGGGTCGGCAGCCACTACCACGGGCGCGTTGGTGCGCTCGGGCTCCAGTAGCTTATACCCACCCACGGCCACTCCGCCACCGAGAACCGCGGAACCGAGCAGGCCGAGCATCATCTGTTTTGCTTGCATGGGGGTTTAGATAAAATTGAGGGGAAGGGAAGTTTAGGGGAAGTTACAGCAGCAGCGTGAGCTCTGAATGAACTACAGCCTGCTAACGCTAGAGTCGGGCTGGGTGGTATAGAGTTGCATTAAGTTGCATTCCGGGCTTTAAGCTACTAACACCGAAACCAACAAAAAAGACACCGCCGGGGTGTCTTTTTTGCCGGCAACGGGAGCCTTAACGCACCTCAATGTGGTGCTTGGTCACTTTTTTACTGTCAAAGGGCAGCGTCACGCGCAGCACCCCGTCGGTGAGTTCGGCTTCGATGGCCGTGGCGTCCACGGTGTCGGGGAGGCGGAAGGTGCGGCGGAACGTGCCGTAAGCCGTTTCCACGCGGCGGAACTTCACGCCGTTTTCCTCACCGGTGACGGGGGCTTTGCGCTCCCCGCTAAGTACGAGGTTGCCTTCCTGAAAGTCAATAGAGAGGCTGTCCTTAGCCACGCCGGGCAGAGTCAGCAGCAGCTCGAAGCCGGTGGCCGACTCGAGGATATCAGCCTGGGGCACAAACGAGGTGCCGGGCGTGGTGGACGCTACCTGCGGGTCGCGCAGCAGCTCATTGAGGACGGAGTTGAAAGCGGCGCGGGAAGGACGAACGGAAGGGCGGTTGTTATAAACGAGAGTTGCCATGGGAAGCAGAATGGTAAAGTTGAAGGATTGAACTACCGGTTGCGGTATGCCCCTAACCTATAAATTCTGTACCAGTCGGCCTCCAGTCCTTTTTCAAGACAAAAAGTCCTGATTCAGCGAATTCAGTTTTGCCTTTTTTTCACTCGTCTTCATAAATGTGCCTTCAAAAGCTCTCGATACACTTTTCAGCTCTATCAGAAACAGACTTATTGTCAGTAATCTGTTTCCGTGCGAGCATTTAGTGTTGGGAAGGCAAGGGTTGCCGCTCCGTCACGGCGCCCCCGCGGAACAAAGTCAGGCGTAGGTCCAGGCCCGCGACGGGCGTCACGAAATTGGTGCGCCCCCCGCTTACCTGCTCGCCGGCGCTGTTGAAAAACGGCAAGGAGTTGCGGTAGATGGTCTGGTAGGCGAACCACGGGGTCAGGTCGAAACGGGGAGAAAACCGCACGCCCACTTCCGCCCGCAGGCTGCCAAAGTCGAGGGTGCGCTCCTTGAGCTGGTTTTCGTCGCGCTGGAAGCGCAGGTAAGCCACTGCTTCGTAGGCTAGGCGGGGGCGCAGGGTGAACTGGTCGCCCAGGGCAAAAATGCGCTCAGCATCGAGCCGCAGGCGGGCCAGGGCGCGGTTGTCATTTTCGACCAGCTGATTGCGGGTAATGACGTATTCCACGCCTAGGCGCTGCCCCAGGCTCACGGGCCCGAGGGCCCCGCGGTGGCGCACCAGCAGGCCGGGCACCACGCTTCCCGGCAACCCCAGCAGCTCCCCGTTGCCGCGGTTAGTGCGCGGCACGTAGCGCAACGTGGCGCCCCCGCTCCAGTGCTCGGACCAGAAATGCTCGTAGCCCAGGCTCAGCTGCCCCTGCTCCAGGCGGGTCCGGTAGCCCGCCCCGGTGAAGACAACCGGGCTGTAGGCGGCCAGCAGATAATCATTGCCCGCCAGCGCCATTTCCACCTGGGCCTGGGGCACCAGCACGGTCAGCGGGTTGGCAAGGCGTTGCTGGGCAGCGGCAGCAAGGGGAGCAACCAGGCTGGTCAGGGCCAGCAGAAAGCGGGGAGCAGCAGTCATAGCAGAAACTACGGGATAAGGATACGCAAGGCAGGCTGGGGCCTTATTCGGCGGCCAGTTCGCGTAGCGTGAGCCAGGTCATGAGGCCGGGGCCAACCTCGAGGGCCCTGGAGTCGATGTCGAAGGTGGGCGTGTGCACCGAGGCGGCAAAGCGGCCGTCGGCGGCCCGGGTGCCCAGGCGGTAGAAACAGGCATTGGTAACCTGGGAATAGTAGGCAAAGTCCTCGGCGGCCATCCACTGGTCCAGCTCCACCACGTTTTCGGCGCCCAGGTACTCCTCGGCGGCGGAGCGGGTACGGGCCGTGAGTTGGGGCTCGTTTTCCAGGTAAGGATAGCCGCGCCGGATTTCCAGCTCGCAGCTGGCCCCCATCGACTCAGCCAAGCCTTCCACGAGCTTGCGTAGGTGGCCGTGGGCCTCGTTGCGCCACTCCTCGTTGAGGGTGCGGAAGGTGCCCTCCAGCTTCACCTCGTTGGGAATTACGTTGGTGGCGCCGTTGGCAATGACTTTCCCGAACGAGAGTACCGAGGGCAGCTTCGGGCTGGCCCGGCGGCTGACAATCTGCTGGGCGGCCACGATGATGTGGGCGGCCACCAGCACGGGGTCAATGTTCTGCTCGGGCATGGCACCGTGCCCACCCTTGCCGCGCACGGTCAGGTAGAGCTCGTCGGTGCTGGCCATGTAGCGCCCGGAGCGCAGCCCCACCTGTCCGGCCGGCAGTAGCGGAAACACGTGCTGGCCCAGAATGCTGGCCGGGACCGGGTTTTCGAGCACGCCTTCTTGTATCATCAGGGAAGCGCCACCGGGCAGCAGCTCCTCGCCGGGCTGGAAAATCAGCTTCACAGTACCCTCAAACTCGTCGCGCAACTGGCTCAGGATGCGGGCCGTGCCCAACAGGGACGACGTGTGCACGTCGTGGCCGCAGGCGTGCATCACCCCGGCGTTGGTAGATTTGTAGGGCACCTCGTTTTGCTCCTGAATAGGCAGTGCGTCCATGTCGGCGCGCAGGGCCACGACCCGCCGGCCGGGGTTGCGCCCTTCGATGAGCACCACCAAGCCCGTGGTGGCCAGCGGCTGGGGGTGCAGGCCCAGCTTTTCGAGCTCCTGCCCTACGAAGGCCACCGTCTTGAACTCCTTGAACGAAAGCTCGGGGTTGGCGTGCAGGTGCTGACGCAGGGCCACCGTGTCGGCGGCGGCTTCGGCGGCGAGAGTTTTGACGCGGGCAAGCAGGTGTTCCATAGTAGGGGCAGACAAACCAAAACGCCCTGCGCGGGGCTCCGGCACGGCGTTCGGCAACAGAAGAAAGCTTAGAAAGTGGTTTTGTTGAGCAGCACCTGGGTGGGTTCGAGCTCGGCCTTGGGGGCCAACGGGCGCAGGCGCAGCATGGCCTGCTCGGCTTCGAGGCGGGTCAGGTAGTCGCCTACCCAGAGGCGGTACACTGGCTGGCGGAAGGTCAGATAGTCGGTTTCCTCAGGGTAACGGCTGATGATGGCGCGCCGGATGGCCATGGCCTGCTCCCGCTCCAGCCCCACGTAGGCCAGGATGCGGAAACCCTGGGCATACTTCACGTTCTGGTTGGTAAAAGCCTGGTCGCGCAGGCGCTGCTCAATCTGGGCATTAACCTGATTGGTGGGCGTGACAACCGTCTTGGGGCCCGCGCCGGGTGCCAGCGCAGTCGGCTTAGGGGCGGTGAAAACGGGCCGGTAACGGCTTAAGTCTTCGGGCGCCGCGGTAGCTGGGCCGCGGCGGGCCGTGTCGGGGGCCGCGGTGTTAGAAGAGGCAACGGGTGCGGAGGCTGCGCAGGCACTCAGCGCAATCAGGGCAGGAAATAAGAGCACGTTAGGAAACAGGTTTTTCATTTTCTTCCAGCAAAGCTAAGCTATTGGAGGAGCCAATCCGGTCGGCGCCGGCCGCCACCAGCGTCAGGGCCGCCGCCCGGGTCCGGATTCCACCCGCCGCCTTGATACGCATCGTGCCCGGTAGCGTACGGCGCATGAGCTCAATATCAGCCAGGGAGGCGCCCCGGCTGGCGAAGCCGGTGGAGGTTTTCACGAAGTCGGCGCCGGCGGCCACGCAGAGCCGGCAGGCCTGCACGATTTCCGTTTCCGTGAGCAGGGCCGTTTCGATAATGACTTTGAGCAGGGCATTTTTGAAGTGGCAGAGTTCGGCCAACTGCCCGATTTCGTCTTCCACCTCCTCCAGCCGGCCCGACTTAAACGCGGCCACGTTGATGACCATGTCGAGCTCGGTGGCGCCGTCAGTGAGGGCCTGGTGGGCTTCGAAAAACTTGACCTTGGTAATCTGGTAGCCCAGGGGAAACCCGATGACGGTGCAGACCGGTACGCTGGTGCCCTGGAGTTGCTCGGCGGCATAGCGCACGTAGCAAGGCGGCACGCATACGGAGGCAAAACCGGCCGCCGCCGCCTCGGCGCAGAGCGTGGCAATCTGGTCCTGGGTGGCATCGGGGCGCAGCAGCGTGTGGTCGATGCGGGCGGCGAGGTTGGTAAAGGTTGGGCTCATAAGGGTGGTGGTAGTTAGAGCAGAACGGCAGCATGACCGAAGCCGCCCGCAGGAGCTCCCAGTCACCTAATACTAGTCATTTTCCGGCGGGCGGAGGGCGGCCCATATGTACGGAATACAGCGGCCAACGGCGGTGAAGGAAGCAGGCTGTTGTACGCGCAAAAATATTGCCTCAAAGTCGGGGGCCTGCTGGCCGCAACGCTAATGGCCGGCAGCTCCTTACGGAACTGCCGGCCATTGGTACGGTTTGCGCGTCGAAACCGACTTTAGTCGATAATCGTGCAGCGGTTGTGGGCGAGGTCTTCTTCCACGCTCTTGTACTTCACGTCGCGCACGATGCGGCCGTCCATGTACTGCACGCTCACCTTCTCATTGCGGTTGGCGACTTTCTGGCTGCGCGCGGGCTGCTGCTTTTCCAGCACCGGCGTGGGCTCGGGACCCATATCCTCAGGGCCGGCACCCAACGATACCGACGAGACTTCCTTCTCAGCCTTGAGCTTGGGAGCCGGGGCCGCCTTGGGCAGTTCGTCTTCGATGTAGTACTCCACCTCCTCGGCGTGGCCGGGCTGCTGGTTCATGGGCACGTCGGCCTTGAAGAGGAACGAAACCGTTTCCTCGTTCACCTTGCCAATCATGAGCTTGAAGAGCTCAAACGACTCAAACTTATACACCAGCAGCGGGTCTTTCTGCTCGTACACCGCGTTTTGCACCACCTGCTTGAGGTCGTCCATCTGGCGCAGGTGCTGGGTCCAGGCCGTGTCGATGACGGACAGCACCACCACTTTCTCCATACCGCGGATGGCCTCGTGGCCGCCGTTGGCCTGGGCCTTGCGCAGGTTGGCCACGGCCGTTACCTGCTTGCGGCCGTCGGTAAACGGAATGGCAATGTTCTCGTAGGGGGCGTTGTTCGAAAGCAGGTCGTTGACCAGTGGCAGGGTGTTGCCGGCAATGTGGTCGTTCTTGCTGTGGTAATAGCCCAGGGCCTCGTCGTAAAGCTTCTGGCTGAGTTGAGCGGCAGGCAGGGCGCTGAACTGTTGCTGGGTCAGGTGGGTGTCGTAGCCGAAGACGCGGATGATGGCCAGCCGGAAGCTTTCGAAGTCGTTGGTGACTTTGTGGTTGGCCACAATGTCGTCGCAGACGTCGTAGATCATGTTCCAGATATCCAGCTCCAGACGCTCCCCAAACAGGGCGTTGCGGCGGCGCTTGTACACCACCTCGCGCTGGGCGTTCATCACGTCGTCGTACTCGAGCAGGCGCTTGCGGGTGCCGAAGTTGTTTTCCTCCACCTTTTTCTGAGCCCGCTCAATGGAGCTCGTGATCATGGAGTGCTGAATCACTTCGCCCTCTTCCAGACCCATGCGGTCCATGAGCTTGGCAATGCGGTCGGAGCCGAACAGACGCATCAGGTTGTCCTCGAGGCTCACGAAGAACTGCGAAGAACCCGGGTCGCCCTGGCGGCCGGCGCGGCCCCGCAGCTGGCGGTCGACGCGGCGTGATTCGTGGCGCTCGGTGCCGATGATGGCCAGGCCCCCGGCTTCGCGGGAGGTTTCGCGCAGCTTGATGTCGGTACCACGGCCGGCCATGTTGGTGGCAATGGTCACGGTGCCGGGGTAGCCAGCGGCGGCCACAATCTCGGCTTCACGCTGGTTCTGCTTGGCGTTCAGCACCTGGTGGTTAATGCCCTTGAATTTGAGCATGCGGCTCACCAGCTCCGAAATTTCCACCGAGGTGGTACCCACCAGCACCGGGCGGCCGGCTTTCACCAGCTCCTGGATTTCGTCGGCCACGGCGTTGTACTTCTCGCGCACGGTTTTGTAGACCTTGTCGTGCTCGTCTTTGCGGGCAATGCCGCGGTTGGTCGGAATCACGACCACGTCGAGCTTGTAGATTTCCCAGAACTCGCCGGCCTCGGTTTCGGCCGTACCCGTCATGCCGCCCAGCTTGTGGTACATGCGGAAGTAGTTCTGGAGCGTCACAGTGGCGTAGGTCTGCGTCGCGTCTTCCACGCGCACGTTTTCCTTGGCCTCAATAGCCTGGTGCAGGCCATCGGAGTAGCGGCGACCTTCCATCACGCGGCCGGTCTGCTCGTCCACGATTTTCACCTTGCCGTCCTCAGTCAGGATGTACTGGTCGTCCTTTTCGAAGAGCGTGTAGGCTTTGAGCAGCTGGTTCACGGTGTGTACCCGCTCCGACTTCTCGTTGTAGTCGGCCATGAGCTGCTCCTTCTGGTGGAGCTTGTCTTCGGTACCGAGGGCTTTGTTGTTTTCGATGGCCGCAATTTCCATCCCGATGTCGGGCATGATAAACAGGTGCGGGTCTTCGCCCTGGGCCGTAATCAGGTCGATGCCTTTCTCGGTCAGCTCGATCTGGTTGTTCTTCTCGTCGATGGTGAAAAACAGCGGCATGTCGGCCTCCGGCATCTGGCGGGAGTTGTCGGCCATGTAGTGGTTTTCCACCTTCTGCAGCACGGCCCGGATACCGGTTTCCGACAGAAACTTGATCAGGGGCTTGCTTTTGGGCAGGCCGCGGTAGGCGCGGAACAGCATCAGGCCGCCGTCACCTTCCTTGGGGCCGTCCTTGCCCTCAGCAATGAGCTTGCGGGCCTGGACGAGGTAGTTTTGCACGAGCTTTTTCTGCTCGTCCACGAGGCGCTGAATGCGGGGCTTGAGCTGGTAGAACTCGTGCACGTCGCCGCGGGGCACGGGGCCGGAAATGATAAGCGGGGTCCGGGCGTCGTCAATCAGCACGGAGTCCACTTCGTCGACCATGGCGTAGTGGTGCTTGCGCTGCACGAGCTCTTCCGTTTCGCGCGCCATGTTGTCGCGCAGGTAGTCGAAGCCGAACTCGTTGTTGGTGCCGTAGGTCACGTCGGCCGCGTAGGCCTTGCGGCGGGCGTCGGTGTTGGGCTGGTGCTTGTCGATGCAGTCGACGGTGATGCCGTGGAATTCGAACAGGGGCGCGTTCCACTCCGAGTCACGCTTGGCCAAGTAGTCGTTGACCGTTACCAAATGCACGCCGCGCTTGGCCAGGGCATTGAGGAAGGCGGGCAGGGTCGAAACGAGGGTTTTGCCTTCCCCGGTGGCCATCTCCGAAATCTTGCCCTGGTGCAGCACCACGCCGCCAATCAGCTGCACGTCGTAGTGCACCATATCCCAGGTGATTTCGGCGCCGGCCGCGGTCCACTTGTTGCTCCACGTAGCCTGGTCGCCGCTGATGGTCACGTTGCCCTTGCGGGTCGCAATTTCGCGGTCGAAATCGGTGGCCGTCACCACCAGCTGACCATTCTCCTTGTAGCGGCGGGCCGTTTCCTTCACAATGGCGAAGGTGGCGGGCAGCACTTGCAGCAAGACCACTTCCAGCTCCTTATTGCGCTGTTTTTCCAGCTCGTCGATCTGGTCGAAGACCTTTTCCTTTTGGGTGATGTCGAGGTTGGGGTCGGCGCTGATGCGCTGGTGCAGGCCGGCAATCTGGTCGTCGATACCCTTCAGGTGGGCGTCGATGCGGCCGCGGACTTCATCCGTGCGCTGGCGGAGCTGGTCGTCGGAGAGCTGTGCCAGTTTGGCATATTCAGCGTTGATAAGCGCTACATACGGGATAATCTCCTTCAAGTCCCGGTCCGATTTGGTACCGAAAAGCTTGGCGACGGTCTTCCCAAAGAAATCTAACATACTGGTCTTTTTAAGCTGAAACGCCGGGGCGTACCTCAAATTTAAGGCGTTTTTCGGGAATTCCCCGACCAAAGCGCCCGCCATTCATCGCCCCGACCTCCGAAACGACGAAACCCCGTACCTCAAAGAGTGTGCGGGGTTTGCCAGGAGTGCATTGTTGTCAGGCGCAGCCGGCAGGTGCCGTTGCCAGCAAAGCCCAGCCTTCCGGCCCGGGCAGTGCGCCCGGGCCCGTATAGCAACAAGCCCCGCCATTGGTGCACGGCGGGGCTTGATAGATCAGGACAGTGCTTTGGGTTTGGCCAAGCCCGCGCCCGGGAACTACTCCTTCTGCGGAGCCCGGCTCACGAGCTTTTCAACCAAGGAAGCTGAGCCGCTGATGGCGGGCTTTTTGGCCAGCAGAGCCTCCTCCGACTTTTCAGTGAGCTTTTTGTAGAGCGTCAGGGCCTGGGCTACTACCTGGTCCATGTTGTAGTACTTGTAGGTCGCCAGGCGGCCTACGAAGTGCACGTTCGGCGTTTCATCGGCCAGCTTCTTGTACTTGTTGTACAGCTCGGCGTTTTCGAGGCGCGGAATGGGGTAATACGGGTCGCCCTCGGCTTTAGGGTACTCATACACCACGCTGGTTTTGGGGTGCTGCTGACCGGTCAGGGCCTTGAACTCCGTGATGCGGGTGTAGAGGTGCTCGTTGGGGTAGTTCACAACCGGGGCGGCCAGGAACTTCTCCACGTTCAGCGTTTCGTGCTTGAACTCCAGGGAGCGGTAAGGCAGCTTCCCAAACTTGAAGTCGAAATACTCATCGACGGGACCCGTGAAGATGATTTCCTTGAACGGAATGAAATCGATGATTTCATGGTAATCCGTGTTCAGCATCACCTTGATGTTGGGGTGGTTGAGCATGTTCTCAAACATCCGGGTGTAGCCGTGCAGGGGCATGGCTTGGTAGGTGTCGGTGAAGTACCGGTCGTCGCGGTTGGTGCGGGTGGGTACGCGGCTCGTCACCGACTTATCCAGCTCCGAGGGGTCCATTCCCCACTGCTTGCGGGTGTAATTCTTGAAAAACTTCTCGTACAACTCCCGGCCCACTTTACTCACCACCACGTCTTCCGACGTTTTGATGACCGGAATTTCCTCGGCCAACGACTCCAGAAACTGCTCTACCTCGAAGCTGTTCAGCGAGAGGCCGTAGAGCTTGTTGATGGTATCCAGGTTAATGGGCATCGGCACCATCTGTCCATCGACGGAGGCCAGCACGCGGTGCTCATAGGGGCGCCAATCGGTGAAGTTGGACAGGTACTCGAATACGTCCTTCGAGTTGGTGTGGAAGATATGGGGGCCGTATTTGTGCACCAGCACGCCCTCCTCATTGTAATGGTCGTAGGCGTTGCCCGCAATATGGTTGCGCTTATCGATGATAAGCACTTTTTTGTTTGAACGGGTGGCAAGGCGCTCGGCCAGAACACTGCCGGCAAAGCCGGCCCCAACGATGAGATAATCAAACATAGCGAAGCGGGTCTTGGTGGAAAGAATGCGGTGTGGAAGGAATAATACGGGCAATACGAAAGGGGTACGAGTGCAGTTAGGTCGAGCTTAGGCCTTGGCCTTCAGGCGCTGCTGCATCAGCTCCACCATACGTTGCCAGGTCAAATCCCAGGAAATGGTTGCCAGGTACTCATCGGTGCGGGTGCGCCAGTTAGTATCCTGGGTTTGGTGCAGGGCCGTACCAATAGCTTGGCCGAACTCGTCGGCCGTGGAGGCAATCTGCACCAGGTTCAATTCGCCGTAAGGGCGTACCACGTCCCGAATCGGAGTACTCACCACGGGTTTACCGGCCGCGAGATATTCGGGCGTTTTGGTGGGTGAGATAAACTTCGTGCTTTCGTTGTCGGCGAACAGCAGCGTGGCTACATCCCAACCGCATAAATATGCCGGGAGTTCCTTGTATTCTTTACCGCCCAGATAATGGATGTTGGCCGTGCGCGGCAGGTCGGCCGGATCAATCTTGACCACGGGCCCGATGATGACGAACTGCCATTCGGGATGGGCGGCGGCCAGTTCCCCGAGCAGGGCAATGTCCAACCGCTCATCAACCACTCCAAAAAACCCAACCCGTGGGTGGGCAATGCCGGCCTGGTCGGCCGGCTCCGCAAGCTTGGTCCGCGCCTGCCCAAAGTGGTCTTTATCGATGCTGCTGGGGAAGGCGTGGGCATCGTGGTGCTGCAGGCTTTTGGCCTCGTACAGGCTCTGGCCGCCCGTAAACACCAGGTCCGCCTTCTGAAACAGCTCCTGCTCCAACTCGCGCAGCTTCGGCGGCGCAAACTTGAAGGCCGCCAGCTCGTCCATGCAGTCGTACACGGTGAGCACGGGGTGCAGGTGGCGCGACTTGCTGAGCGCCATCGGGGTATAATACCAAAAAAGGTATTTGCTTATATTATTCTCGGCGAAATAAGCCGTGAGCAGCTTGGCCTGCAGCGCGTCGGACTGCTCCTCGGAGAGGCCGACCGGCAGGTGAGCAACCAGCACCTTGACGCCGTTCTGGCGCTCTTTTACTTCGAAATGCGCAAAGCTTTCTTCGGTCTGGTCGTGGTGCAAAAAGGGCTCCTCCACGTAGAAAACGCGGCCGTGCTGGGCGAAGCGCGACAACAGGTGCTGGGGACGCTGCCAGACAAAGTCCCAGTGCAGGTGGGCAAAGCACACCAGGTCGGGCAGGGAGTACGTAAAATCAGAACCAGATACGGCGGATTTAGCGGCGGAAGATGGGGCAGTGAGGTTGTTGACGGAGGTGCGCGGGGCAGCCTCCGCTGCAGTTGAGGGCGGCATAGAAAGAAGCTGGGAAGAAAAGGTTGGGCCGCGAAAACCCGAAATTGCTCCCTGTGCTTTTCCGCGGCTTACTCTTATACGTTACCGCCCGAAAAAAGGATACCGCCCGCGGCCCGCACCAGCCAGCCCCGCTTTTCGGAGCTCAACGCTACTGCTCAGCTGCTTACGCCTGACCCCGGCTAACGTGTTCTGCCTCATCTTGCTGCTACGCCAGCAAGTATTGCATTTCGACGGCGTGCTGCCAGAGATTTTCTTGCCGCAGCCAGTCGCGACGCACGCCCACGCGCCGAAAACCCGCCTGCCGGAACAGCCGCAGGCTGGCGCGGTTGTCGGCCGCCACGGTGCAGTAGAGCTGGTGCAGGCGCAGGGTACGGCGGGCGTAGGGTAGCAGCAGCAGCAGGGCCGCCTGAGCGAAGCCCCGGCGCCGCTCGGCGGCCAGCACCGTGATGCCCACACCGGCCCGCTGGTGCAGGGGCTCGAAGTCGAACAGATCGAGCGTGCCCACGGGCCGGGCATCAGCGGCGGCGCAAATTATGAGGCGCAGCTGGCGCACTTCGTGAAAATCGGCGGTGGCGTGCTCGAGGTACTGTCGCAAGGCGTGGCGCGACACCGGCGCCAGCGTGTCCGAAACGCCCCAGATAGAAGGATCATTTTCCAGCGCGTAGAGAAACTCCAAGTCGGAGGGCTCGAGGGCACGCAGAAAAACCGGACCGGACTGCAGCAAGGGACGAAACGAATTATAAGTGGTCAGACAACGCGCGGCAACTCCAAGCCGGCCCCCCAGCCGCTGCGGGATTAGGTCAGGGAAGGTACGTCAATCTGCCCGCCGAACACGCGCACAGCCGGCCCGCTCAGGTACACCTGGGTAAAGGAGCCGTCGGGCTGGGTTTGGAAAGCCACCTGCAGGTCGCCGCCGGGGGTGCGCAAACGCACCGGGCTGGTAGCGCCCCGCCGGGACGCGGCCAGCGCCACGGCCGTCACGCCGGTGCCGCAGGACAAGGTTTCATCTTCCACGCCCCGCTCGTAGGTGCGCACCTGCCAGGGCTGGTCGTCGGCCACCGGGCCTTCCACAAAGTTGACGTTGGTACCTTTCTCGCGAAACCGCTCACTGTTGCGCAACAGGCGGCCTTCGGCAAACACGTTGAGCTCGGCCAGGGTGCTGGCGGGCAGAAACCGGACGAGGTGGGGCGAGCCGGTATCCAGAAATACACCCATCTCGTCGATTTCCTGCTGCCCCAGCACGTCCTGCATGCGCAGATGCACGATGTTGTCGGCGTCGACGTGCGCCTCGTGGGGGCCGTCGGCGGCCAGGAAGTGGGCCCGGTCCTGCATCACGCCCAAGTGGCGGGCAAAGGCCACGGTGCAGCGGCCGCCGTTGCCGCACATCGAGCCTACGTAGCCGTCGGCGTTGAAGTACACCATCTCAAAGTCGTAGCTGGGGTGGTTGCGCAGCAAAATCAGGCCGTCGGCGCCGATGCCCCGGCGCCGGTCGCAGAGGTGGCGCACGAGGCGGTAGTCGGTGGTGTCGAACTGCTGGGCGCGGTCATCGAGCATCACGAAGTCGTTGCCGGTACCCTGGTACTTATGGAAGGTGAGCGTCATGGTCATAAAGTATACAAAGATGGCAGGAAACCCCGGGAAGCCAGCCGCGGGGCTGCGCTACTCCCCCCCTGCTTTGCGCAGCAAGGCAATCTGACCGGCGTGGTAGAGGTTGTGCTGGGCCAGTCCGTGCAACAACACGTAGCGGGTCACATCCGTGCCCGGCGCCCCTACTGTCTGCTCCAGCTCCTCGTCGGTCAGGGTCGGCAGCTGGGTCAGCAGGCGGCTCTGCGCCTGAACCAACGCCTGCCGGGCCTGCTCCCAGGCTGCCGCGGTGGCAGCTTCGGGCACAGCGGGCCAATCCAGCGCGTCAGGCACAGGAACTTCCAGCCCGGTAACTACCCGCTCATGCACCACGTTTATCCAGGTGGTCAGGTGCAACACCAACTCCCAGATGCTGTGCGCCCCAGGTATCGGCCGCCGGGCCGCCCGAACGGCGTCCACCCCGCGCAGCGTTGTGAGCAGGCTGGGGCCCGACCACGTGTCGCCATCGAAGGCGCGGGTCAGCTGGTCGGTCAGGCGGGAAAGCTCGGTCATGGCGGGCGGCGGCAGGCAAACGCAGGGAAGATACGAACTCGGGCCGGCACCCGGGCACGGGGCCGCCGCAAAAGGGGATTCGGCGCGGATGCCCTACCTTTGACGGCCCGCCCGGCGGCGGCTTAGCTTTCTACTATGTACTCCTTTCTGACCACTGGCCCTTGGCCTGATTACGAGCTGATCGACTCGGGCAACTTCGAAAAGCTCGAGCGTTTTGGCCAGCACATCCTGGCCCGCCCCGAGCCCCAGGCCATCTGGGACCCACACCTGGCTGCGGCCGAGTGGGGCCGGGCCCACGCCACGTTTACCCGCGAAAAAGGCAGCCAGGAGCGCGGGCAATGGAAAATCAAGCCCGGCACGCCCGAGCAGTGGCTCATCAACTACGACCAGCACGGGCTGAAGCTGCGGTTTCGGCTGGGCATGTCGTCGTTTAAGCACGTGGGCCTGTTTCCCGAGCAGGACCCCAACTGGCAGTTTATCTACCAGCAAACCAAACAGCGCAAGGCCGCCACGCCGCGGGTGCTGAATTTGTTTGCCTACACCGGCGCGGCTACCCTGGCGGCTCGGGCCGGCGGCGCCGACGTGACCCACCTCGATTCGGTGAAGCAGGTCAACTTCTGGGCCCGCGACAACATGGAAGCCAGTGGCCTCGACGGGGTGCGCTGGCTGGTGGAAGACGCCATGAAGTACGTGAAGCGCGAAGTGAAGCGCGGCAGCAAGTACCAGGGCCTGATTCTGGACCCGCCCGCTTACGGCCGCGGCCCCAACGGCGAGAAGTGGCAGCTCGAAGACGAACTCAACGAGCTGCTCAAGCTCTGCAAGGAGCTGCTCGACCCCCAGGACCACTTTTTTCTTATCAATCTGTACTCGCTGGGCTTCTCGGCCCTGATTCTGGACAACCTGGTGACTGAAATCTTCCCCAAGAATCACGCTACCCGCGAAATCGGGGAAATCTATCTGCACGACTGGGGCCAGCGCAAGCTCCCGCTGGGCACGTTCTGCCGGTTTGCCACCTGAGTTTAGTTGTTAATTGTCAGTTGCTAGTTGTTCATTGTTAGGTCGTTCAAGAACTGGCAACGAACAACTAGCAACTGACAACGAACAACTGACAACTAATAACTAACAACCAATGCTGCACCACCGCCGCCTGGCCCTGATTGACATGGGCACCAACACGTTTCACCTGCTGATTGTGGAGCTGCCCGAGGCCCGGCACGCCGAGCCCCAGGTGCTGCTGCGTACCAAGGTGGGCGTCAAGCTCGGCGAGGGCGGTATCAGCAAGGGCGAAATTGCTCCCGAGGCCTACGCCCGGGCCCTGCACACGCTGGCCGCGTTTCAGGAGGAAATCGAGCTGCACCAGGTCACCGACGTGCGGGCCACGGCCACCAGCGCTGTGCGCAACGCCGCCAACGGCCCCGACCTAGTCAAGGATATCTTCGAGCAAACCGGCATCCGCGTCGACATCATCCCCGGGGCCCGGGAGGCGGAGCTGATTGCCAAGGGCGTGCGCCAGGCCGTGAACCTGGGTCAGGAGCCCCACCTGCTCATGGACATCGGTGGAGGCAGCGTGGAGTTTATCGTGGCCGAACAGCAAACCATCTTCTGGAAGCAAAGCTTTGAAATCGGGGCCCAACGCCTGCTGGACAAGTTTTTCCGCCACGACCCGCTCACGGCCGCCGACGTGCAGGATGAACAGGACTACCTGGCCCAGGTGCTGAGCCCGCTCACGGCGGCCATTCAGCATTTTCGCCCCCGGGCCCTGGTGGGCGCATCCGGCACTTTCGACACGCTCGGCGACCTGCAGGCGGCCCGCGACGGGGCCCCGCGCGGCACCAGCGTGCCCCCCGAAACGGCCATTCCGCTCGACAGCTTCTACCGGAGCTACGACGAGCTGCTCAGCACCACCCACGCCCAGCGCCTGCTTATGCCGGGCATGACGCCCCTGCGCGCCGACATGATTGTGGTGGCCTGCGTGCTGATTGACTTCGTGCTCAAAACCTACGACTTCGCCCACATCCGCGCCTCAGCCTACGCTTTGAAGGAAGGCCTGCTGTCGGAACTGCTGGGCGCGGAGTAGAACCTGCTGCGCCGTAGCGCCTAGCCGCCCGCGCCACCGCCACCGCCACCAGAAACGTTTTTTCTTTGCTTCCCTTCTCTGGTTATGACCAACACGTTTTCCTATAACCACCTGTTTGCCTTCACCGAGTCCGTGTTTCGCAGCATGGGCTGCCCCGAGGAAGATGCCACGCTGGCCACCGAAGTACTGCTTTCCGCTGATTTGCGCGGCATCGACTCCCACGGCGTGGCCCGCCTTGTGGGCTACGTGCGCCTCTGGGAAGCCGGCCGCATCAATGCCACGCCTCGGGTAGGCATCGTGCACGAGACGCCCAGCACGGCCGTCGTCGACGGCGACGGGGGCCTGGGCCTGGTAGTAGCCCCCAAGGCGATGGCAATTGCGTTGGAAAAAGCCCGACTGGTGGGCACAGGCTGGGTATCGGTGAAGAACTCCAACCACTTCGGCATTGCCGGCTACCACGCCATGAAGGCCCTGGCCCACGACATGATTGGCATGGCCATGACCAACGCCAGCCCGCTCGTGGCCCCTACTCACTCCCTCGACCGGCTGTTGGGTACCAACCCCATTGCCGTGGCCATTCCCGCTGGCGACCAGCCCGACTTCGTGGCCGACTTTGCCACTACCACGGCCGCCAACGGCAAGCTCGAAATTGCCCAGCGCAAGCAGAAGCCCGTGCCCGAAGGCTGGGTGCAGAACGCTGACGGCTCCGGCTCCACCGACGCCAACGCCGTCAAAAACGGCGGGGCCCTGCTCCCGCTCGGCGGCGACACCGGCTCCCACAAGGGCTACTGCCTGGGTAGCATCGTGGACATCTTCTCGGCGGTGCTGTCGGGAGCCAACTACGGGCCCTGGGTGCCGCCCTTCGTAGCCTTCCTGCAGCCCCCGGCCGACCCGGTGGGCCAGGGGCTGGGTCACTTCTTCGGGGCCATGCGCATCGATGCCTTCCGTCCCGCCGCCGAGTTCAAGGCCCACATGGACAACTGGATCAGTACCTTCCGCAACGCCCGGGCCGTGGAAGGGCAGCAGGTGCTGATTCCCGGCGACCCGGAGCGGGAAATGGCCGCCGTGCGCCTGCTCGACGGCATTCCCCTGCTCGACCCCGTGGTGAAAGACCTCGAAACCGTAGGCGCCAAATTCGGCCTGACGCTGTAGCGCAGCAGTCTACGTACATAAAAAAGCCCGTCTGCATCGTGCAGACGGGCTTTTTTATGTCACTAATAGCTGAGCCTAGCTGTTGTTGGCCAGCAGGGTATTCATGGCCACGTCCTGATTGAGGTATTTCGACGAATACGAAGCGTCGTTGCCATTCAAAAACAGGCAGGTGCCATTACCGACGGCGTCGATAATCTGGGCGTACTGGTCCATCGGCAAAGCCGGGCAGCCGAGGCTGCGGCCCAGGCGGCCGTACTGACGAATAAACTCCTCGCTCACGTAGTCGGCGCCGTGCATGACCACGGAGCGCATCATGGCGTTGGTGTTATAGCCCTCATCGACGCCCTGCAGCTTCAGGGAACGGCCGTGCTTGCCGTTGTACTCGCTTTGGGTCACGTAAAAGCCCAGACTGCTCATGTTCGACTCGTTCTCGTTAGAGAAGTTGGTCGCCACGTTCTCGCCCGAGTTGTGTCCGTGGGCCACCAGGGTGTGGAAAACCACCTGCTTGCTGGCCAAATCCAGCACCCACAGGCGCTTTTCGGTCGAGGGCAGGTCGAAGTCAATAACGGTCAGCAGTTTTTTGTCGCCCAGCTTGCCTTCTTTCTCCAAGTTGAGGTAGCCGGTCATGGCTTTCTCAAACACGGAGTAGTTGAGGCCCTGCTGCTCCACCTTCAGGTCGCGGTACAGATCGTGCAGCTCCTGGTCGAAGAAAGCGGCCTGCATGGCCTTGGGCGAAGGCATTTTGGCTGGTACATCCGTAGCGTGCGCCAGCGACTTGCTGACGGGCGAAGCCATGGGCGTCGCGAGAAACAAGGCGGCCACGAAGGGCAGTACCCGGCGCGTCAGCACGCGACGAGCCCGGATTTTAAGACGCTTCCGCTTGGTTACACTCGGCTTTTCCATTTACTCAGGTGTTTCAGTTGTAAAAAAGGCCTCCCAAACTCCGCAAGCCCCAACAAACGCACATACGCAAATCAGCGGCATTCCGATGCATTCGTTCGGGCCGCAATTCATTCAACATCATCAATATTCAATTAATTCCCTCAATGCGCTAAGCGGAGGAAGCCAAAGGAAAAATTTCGGCATTGTATAAATAATATCATATTCCTAAATATCTTACAACCCGAAAATATTACGCAAGTAATTTTTCCTTCCCGCGCCTTTTTCCAACCCAAATTCCCACGTACGAATGCAAAACTCTACTCGCCGGCCCAGCCGTTGGCTGCTGGCTGCCCTTGCCCTGTTCCTGACCATGACCAACAGCCCGGTCCGCGCCCAGAAAGTGGTGCTGCAGGGCTTCTGGTGGGACTATTGGAACACGAATTACCCCAATGGCTGGGCCAACTACCTGGCCGACCTGGCCCCGCGCCTGAAGACGATGGGCGTGGATGCCGTCTGGCTGCCACCATCCATCAAAAACGCCAACCAGGGCAACGGCTACTCCCCGTTTGACAACTACGACCTCGGCGACAAGTACCAGAAGGGCTTTGTCGGGACGCGCCTGGGCACCAAGGACGAGCTGCTGCGGGCCGTAGCCATTCTGCACGCCAACGGCATTGAGGTGGTGCAGGACGTGGTGCTCAATCACAACGACGGGGCGGGCTCAGCCAACGGCTCGGGCGGGCAGGATCCGGCGGCCTGGGAAGACGGCACCACGAGCAAGTACAAAAATTTCCGCTACGTGAGCTACGCCACCCCGGCCACCGACGAGACGGCGGCCAACTATCTGGCCCGCAGCGGACGATTTTCCAAGAACTGGGAAAACTTCAACCCCAACCAGGGCAACAACTCCACTTCCGGCGACTGGAACGCGGTGTATTTCGGGCCCGATGTGAGCTACTACCCCGGCTCCTACGGGCAAAGCTCCAACGCCACGTTTAACCCGGCTCAGAGCAGTGACTACATGCGCAACAACGCCCGCAACTGGCTGGTCTGGTACAAAAAGCAGGAAGGCTTCGACGGGGTGCGCCTCGACGCGGTGAAGCACTTCCCCGACTTCGCCACCGAAGATTTTCTCTACAACCTGCAAAGCAACGCCGGCTGGGCCAGCGGCAGCGCCACCATGTTTGCCGTGGGCGAATGGGTGGGCTCGGCGGGGCAGATGGACGGCTGGGTGAGCAACGTGCAAAACCGCGCCGGCACCTTCGACTTCTCCCTGCGCAACGGCCTCTACAGCATCGTCAGCGGGGGCGGCAACTTCGACCTGGGCACCTTGCCCGGCTACCAGCAGGGTACCCGGGTGGTGCTCATCAACGGGCAGTACGTGCACCGCACCGTGCCGTTTGTCAACAACCACGACACGTTCCGGCCCCAGGTCAGCGCCGCCGGCGACTACACCGGCTGGAACTCGGGCTCGGAGCTGGCTCCCCACATCGACCCGTTTGATCCGCGCCTGTCGGCTACCTACGCCGCGGCCCTGGCCCTGGACGGCTCGCCCCAGATTTTCTTCGAGGACCTGTTCAATATCGGCAGCACCGGCAAGCGGTATTCGCACAGCCCCAAAAGCACCGTGGACCTGCCCACCCGCGGCGACCTGGAAAACCTGATCTGGTGCCACCAAAACCTGCACTTCAAGGACGGCGCTTACAAAGTCCGCTGGCAGGCCGCCGACCACCTCGTGATTGAGCGCAGCACCAAGGCCATCATCGGCATCAACGACAACTACTCCACCTGGCAAAACAGCGTCGTGAGCACGGACTTCGCCCCGGGCACCGTGCTCAAGGACTACTCCGGCGCCAACGGCACGGCCACCGTCACGGTGAGCAGCTCCCAGACCGTGGCCATCAACACGCCGCCCTGCAACGGCACGGCCGCCGGTGGGCGCCGCGGTTACTCGGTGTGGGCCCCCACGGGCATCGGCACCAACTACACCCGCGCCGCCATGAGCACGACCCAGGAATGGGAGCTGGCCGACGACCTCGGCGACAAAGACACCCGCTCGTTGCAGCAGGGTGGGCAGTTGCCCGCCGCCTCCACGGCTTTACGTACCGCCGGCCGCATCTACTCCGACGCCAACAAATCAATCACTTACAGCCTGTTTCCGACCGACGCCACCCGTAGCCTCACGGTGGCGCTGTATAACAACGCCGGTACGCTGGTGAGCTCCCAGACCGGCACCGGCAACCTGACCGGCACCTACACGCCCACCACCGCCGGCTGGATTACGCTCAAGGCCAAGAACGCCTCGACGGCCAACCCTGCCCAGCGCGCCTTTGTGAAAGCCACCTACACCGCGCCCACCGTGGTCAGCGGCTCGATGACGGCCCGCGAGGTGACGGCCACCACGCCGCCCGCCGCGGCCACTGCTGCTGCCGACAAAGCCGAGCTGGCCGTGTATCCAAACCCCACGGCTTCGGACCGCATCGAGCTGACGCTGAAAACCAGCCGGGAGCAAACCGTATCCCTGCGCCTGTTTGACCTGACGGGCCGCCTTGTGCACGAGCAAGCGCTGAAAACCTACCCCGGCGCCAACCAGCTCCGGCTGGCCGTGACCAAAGTCCTGCCCGCAGGTGTCTACCAGCTGACGGTGCCCGAGCTGGGCCTCAGCCAGAAGCTGGCGCTGCGCTAACCGATAGTCTGCCAGAAAAAAGCCTCCCCGGTTTCGGGGAGGTTTTTTTTATATGAGCTACTCATGTCGGCGGGTTGTAACAATTCTGTCTGCAACAATTTAAAATGTTACTGGAAGAAATGTTACAACCCGCCCGTGTTCTGGCGCCTGGCACCGACTCAGCGCCAGCCCCGGGCGGCGAAGGCCCGGCCGGCGGCAGCCCCGTCGAGCCAGCGAGATTCCAGCGCCGAGCCGCTCAGCAGCAGGCAGGCACCCTCACCCACCGCCCCGATAATGGCTTTGTACTGCTCGGGCGGCAACGCCGGGCAGCCCCGGCTGTAGCCCAGCTGCCCGTGCTGCTGCACGTACTGCGCGCCGGCGTAGTCGGCGGCGTGCAGCACGATGTAACGGTCCTGGGCATTGCTGTTCTGCCCAGCATCGAGGCCCCGCAAGCGGCGGGAGAGGCCGTGAATGCCGTCGTAGGTGTCCTGGGTGCGGTAGAAGCCCAGGGCCGTGCACGCCGAC
This sequence comes from Hymenobacter persicinus, assembly GCF_004167665.1. Classification (GTDB taxonomy): domain Bacteria; phylum Bacteroidota; class Bacteroidia; order Cytophagales; family Hymenobacteraceae; genus Hymenobacter; species Hymenobacter persicinus. Next base: position 129,097 of record NZ_SEWE01000002.1, read on the forward strand.
TTGATGCGGTTGGAAAAGCGGCGGGCCAGCAGCTTGCCCGAGCCGCGCCCGTGGGCCACGTAGCTGTGGTGCAGCACCCGGCCGGCCCGCAAGTCCACGACCCAGAGCCGCCGCCGATTCGAGGGTAGCTCCATATCGGCCACGGCGAGCACGCCCGGGCGGCGCACCCGGCCCTGCTCCCGCAGCGTGAGGTAGCCCACGCAGGCCCGCTCCCACACGGCTGGGCGCAGGTCAGCCGCCGCTGGCCCCAGGGCCGCGCGCAACTCCGTAATCTGCTGCCGCAAGGCGGCGGGCACGGCCGGGACCGGAGTTAGCGGGGGCGGCGTTAGGGAATCAAGAGCCGCGGGGGCGGGCGCGGCCGCGCACAGCGTCTGGGCGGGCACCGCCGCTACCCGCTGTCGGGGCGGCTCGGCCGACTGGCAGCCGGTTAGCAGTGCCAGCGCCAGCAGCGTGGTCAGCTTGTTTTCCCTTACCCGGACTGGAGTGAATTTCATCGACAAAGTAGCCGGCGTAACTCCGGCGCTGGTCTAAAGTACGCCTTCTGGCCACAACGACCGGAAAAAAGCAGGAATTCTGCGGCCGATGGGCCAGGCGGGCGCTTAAAAAAACACGCTGGCGTTGAGCTTCAGGAAAAAGGGCGTACCGGGCGTGAAGTGCAACTCATCGACGGAAGAACCCAGCGGCTCGGTGGGCAGGCGGGTTTCGGTGGCAAACTGGGCCTGGTTCCACTCCACGTTGAGCAGGTTCTCGACTGTGGCCCCCACCTGAAAGCGGGATTTGGTATAATTCACCACCGCGTCGAGCAGAAAGTAGCCCCGGGCCGTGATACTGCCGTCGTCGTTGGCGGGCCGGTCGTCGATGTAGCGGTAGCGCAGGCTGGCATTCAGCCCGCCGGGGCGCTTGAGCGTGAGCCCGCCGGTACTGGTAAAGCTCGGCGCCAGCGGAATGTAGTTGGCCCCGGCGGGCGCGCCTACCTGTCGGCCGTGGTTGTAGTTCAGGTCCGCGTCGGCAAACAAGGCCTTGGTCAGCTGGTAGCGCACCGACACGTCGAGGCCGAAGCGGCGGGTGGGACCGGCGCTTTCCACCTCGCCCGCATCCCCGATGTAGACCAGCTCGTCCTGTAGGTGCAGGGCCCACAGCGCCGCATTCACTACCAGGCTCGGCCGGGGCTTGAACGTACTGCCCACCTCGTAGCCGATGGCCCGGGGCAGGGCGTTGTCGGCGCGGGTGCTGCGGATGACGCCGCGGGCATCGTTGGAGTGGAAGCCGAAGCCGGAGCGGGCAAACAGCTGCACGGCGGGCGTGAGCTGGTAGTAGGCGTTGAGCTTCGGCGACACCCGGGCCCGGGTTTTGCGGCCCCGCAGCGGGGTCAGCGCGGCCGCCGTGGTGTCGTAGAGCTGCCCGCGGAAGTCGAAGGTGAACACGTCGAGCCGGACCGAGCCGTTCAGCGTCAGGCGTTCGGTGAGGTTCAGCGTCTCGTCGAGGTAGGCGTTCAGGTTCCGCTCGTAGAGCCGGCCGTTGGTGATAGTGCCCAGCCGCGTGTCGCGGCGCACGGTGTGAAACAGGCCCAGCGTGGAAAAGTCGTTGCGGGTACCCGCGCCCAGCGTCGAGTGCAGGCCGCGCCCGCCGAGTTGCGCGTCCCGGTCGTAAGTGGCGGTATAGCCCAGCAGGTGCCGGTCGTCGGTCTGGTGAATCTCGTCGCCATTGACCGGGTCCTGGAGGTAGAACGTGAAGTTGGAGTACAGGCTGAAATCGTACTTCGAGTAGTACACCTGCTGGCGCAGCACCGCGTCGTGGGGCAGGCCGGTGGTGAGCACCGCCGAGGCGTTGGTACGGCTCGTGCTGCCGCCCTCGGTGGGGTCGATGCTGCCGTAGCGCGAAATCAAGCCTTCACGCACGCCCCGCTCCGGAATCTGGCCGCTGGCATCCCAACGGGAAGTGAAGTGGGAGCCCAGCACCATTAGGGAGGTGCGCTCGGAGAGTTGGCCGGTGTACTTGGCCAGGCCGTTGAAGCGGTTGAAATGCTGCTTCTGGTCGAAGTAGGAGTTGGTGAAGTTGTACTCGGCCGCCAGATAAGCGCTTTCGGGCTTTTTACTCAACAAATGCCGGTCGTTGTGCCCCAGCAAATCGAGCAGCACCAGGGCCCGGCGGGTATCGAACTGGCCCAGCTCCAGCTTCACTTGGCTGTGCTCGAGGCTGGTCTTGGTGGTAAACTCCCCGGCCCCGGCCGTGGCAAAATCCCCGAAGCGCGCCGTGTATGGCCCTTTATAAACCCGCAGCTGGTCCACGGTTTCCGGAATCACGAAGTGAAAGTCGGCGTAGCCCTGGCCGTGGGCGTGGCTGACCATGTTCACCGGCAGCCCGTCGATACTCACGGCGAAGTCGGTGCCGTGGTCGCAGTCGAAGCCGCGCAGAAAAATCTGCTCGGCCTTGCCCCCGCCCGCGTGCTGGGCAATAAAGAGCCCCGGCACCAGCCGCAGCAGATCCTGGGCCGAGCTAACGGGCCGCAACACCTGGTCGATGTGGGAAATAGCGGCCAGCGACTGATTCACGTCCCGGGGCTGCGACACGGTGACTTCGCGCAGGCTCAGCGCCGCCGTGGGCAGGCTCAGGGAGATAGTGCGGGATTCACCGGCTTTGAGCAGCACGACCTGGGTGCGGGTGCCGTAGCCCAGGGCCGTGGCCTGCAGGGTGTAGGTGCCCGCGGGCAACCCACTGAAGCGGAAGTTACCCAGCGCGTCGGAGGCCGTGCCGCCGGGCTGCCCGAGCAGGCGCACGCCCACCCCCGGCAGCGGTTGTCCGGAAGCGGAGTCAGCCACGACGCCACGAATAACGCCGGCATTCTGGGCCAGCAGCGGCAGCGAACTGAGCGTCAGCAGAACCACGCATAACCAGCGCAACAGTGGTTGAAAACGCGTTGGGGCAACCTCAAAGCAGTTGGGGACAACGGCCGGCCGCGCCCAGACAGTGCGGATAGGAGAGCAGCATCTCATGGCTACCAACGCTTGGCCGAAGTGCGCACCGGCGTCCGGCGCTGGGTCAGCACCCGGGCGCGGTGCTCGGCCACGGTAGCGAGCTGGCGAACCTTATGCTCCTGCCGGGGCAGGGTACGATACGCAGTGGACGATGCGGTGGCCCAGGCAGCCGGGGCGGGCAGCGTCATAGGGGCAGCTTGCGTCGGGGTAGCCCGAGGCAGCTGAAAAGCAGTAAAGAAGGAGTTCATACGTCGGGAAAGTGCAGCGCGGACCAAGCCGCACAGCTGCAGGTAGCTTAGGATAAGACGAGCAGCGCGGAATTCTCAACGCGCTGGGTGGCGAACGGCAAAGCGGTTCACCGGCGGCTTATCCCCGACGGGGAGGGAAATCCAACCGGGTTCCGAATCCGGTTGCTAAGGGCTGCACCAACTCGGCTGCAACCAGGGGCAGGCGGCCGAAACGAGGGCGGGAAATAAGAATGGGCGTCGTTAGGCAGTGCAGATCAATGCCCTTGCTCATCGTGAGTAGCTGCTGCGAGGTGGGCGCTTTCTGCTGTTTGTCCAGGGCATGCTGGTCGCCGTTGCAGGTGCCGAAGCAGTCGAGGCGCAGGTAGTTCTGCTGCTGGCAGGCGTGGCTGTGCACGTAAGGGTGCGCAGCGGTATAGCGGGGTGCTTCGGGCCGGTTCACCAAGCCGGCGCCCACTACCAGCAGGTAGTTGCAGAGCAGCAGCAGAATGAGCCAGGAACGCAGCATTGGTGAATTGATTACGCTAAAAATCAGGCGAAGAAAACCCGCTCCACCGTCCAGTAGGCCGCCACCAGCCCGATGAGCACGGAAGCCGGCACCACCACGCGGCGCTTGTACCAGGGCTTGTCGGCAAACCAGCGGCCGATAAGCAGCCAGGCCAGCAGAATCACTGACACCTGGCCCAGCTCCACGCCCACGTTGAAGGAAATCAGGGACTCGAAAAACATGGACCGCGGCAGCCCCAGCGAGGTCAGGGCGCTGGCAAAGCCCAGGCCGTGAATTAACCCGAAGCCGAACACGATGGCCACCCGGAACGGATTGAGCCGGTCGGCGAAGATGTTTTCAATGGCTACGAACAGAATCGACAGCGCAATGACGGGCTCCACAATGGCCGCCGGCGGGTTGATGAAGCCGTACATGGCCAGCCCGAGCGTGATGGAGTGGGCAATGGTAAAGGCCGTGGCCTGCCACAGCACCGGTTTGAGCCGGGGTTCCAGAAAAAAGATGCTGAGCACGAACAGAATGTGGTCGAGGCCCAGGGGCAGAATGTGCGTGTAGCCGAGCTTGAGGTAGGTCCAGACGATGTCGGTGCGGGAAAGCTTACTCAGATCCACGTCCAGCACGTGGGCTGCGGCCAACTGCGGCAAGGCCAGCAGCAGCAGCGGCACCCAGTGGCGCCCGCGCAGCAAGGAGAAAACAGCTTTCATAGCAGCGGGAAAAGCGCGTTAGTTAACGGCCAGCAGCTTTTTACCTTCGTCGGCCAGGTCCATGCTCAGGTACGGGTTGGTAGCTAGGGCCTTGCGAATCAGGGCTTGACCCTCGGCGGCGCGGCCGTTTTTGGTGGCAATCAGGCCGGCCCGGCACAGCAGCGTCGGGTTCTGCGACTTGGTGCGCAAAGCTTTGGTGATGTAGGTTTCGGCATCCCGGTACTCACCGCGCTTGTAGTGCACCCAGGCCAGGGTCTCGTTCACGTCGATGTTATCGGGCCGCCGGTCGTATTCAAGCTTGGCGTGTTCCAGGGCTTTGTTCAGCTCGTTGGTTTTGAGGTAGGCATAGGCCAGCTCCCGGTCGGCGTAGTGGCCCATCTGCTCGTTGTCGTCGGCATTTTTGGCATCCGAGGCGAGCATGGCAATAGCTTCCTGAGCCATTTGCGCGGCCTTATCGGGCTCGTGGTTGAGACGGTAGAGGTCGGTGAGCTCATCGGCAAAAGCGTAGTCTTTCACCGTGGCGCGGGCCTTGCGGAAGTAGTCGATGGCGGCAGGATAGTTCTTACGCGCTTTTTCCACCCGGCCCAGCCCGGCCAGGGCGTAGGCGTAGTAGGGCCGCTCCAGCAAAGCCTGCCGGTACTGCTTTTCGGCCTGCAGCAGGTCGCCGGTGCTTTCGTAGAGGTGGCCCAGCGTGGTGCGGGCCCACTCGGTTTGCTCCAGCCCGGCATAACCGGCCTTGGTGGCCATGTCCATGGCTTCGATGGCGCCGGGGTAGTCGCCGTAAATCTCGCGCAGATACGACACGCGGGAGTAGGAGCGCAGATCGGGGCGCACCTGGTTCATCTTGTCGGCCATCTTCACGGCTTCGGCGTAGCGGCCCAGCTCCACGTTGGCATCGCAGAGCAGCCCGTACACGAAGGCGTTGTTGGGATTGATAGCCACGGCTTGCTCAGCTACGGCCAGCCCTTCGGAAAAGTGGTGCTGGGTCAAACTCAGCGAAGCCTTGCAGCACAGGGCCTCAAAGTTTTCGGGCTCCTGCCGCAGCACGCCGTCGAGCAGCTGCATGGCGGCCATGTCGTAGTAGGGATGGTCGCCGGTGACGCGGCCCTCCTGCATGTAGGCCTGGGCCAGCAGCAGCTTGGCTTTGTTGTCGTCGGGCTTAGCCCGCAGTTGGGCCAGCAGCCCGCCAATGGCATTTTTGGTGTTGAGCCACTCCCCTCCCAGCGCCAGGTCGCCGTGGCGTTCCTTGAGGGTCGGAATGGGCTCGGGCTGGCGGAAGAAGAACAGGGCCGCCACGGCCGTTGCAAAGCTCAGCACCAGAATCGGGTAGAGGTATTTACGCAAAGCGGTTGGTTCTGAAAGGTGGGAAAAAGGGGCCGGCCTGCGCCGGCCCCGACGTTTCCAAAAAAAGACAGCCGGACTCACCCGGGCCCGGCTATCAATCTACCACTCTATCGGTACGGCCCCAAAAGAAAGCCTTTGCGGCCGTACCGACGGGTTATGGTTAGTTGGTATGCACAAGCTTGATGGACTGCAGCACCGTTTCGCCCGACTTAACGGTTGCAATGTAGGTACCGGCGGCCAGGGTCGGCACGTTCCAGACGAAATCATAGGCGCCGGCGCGGTGTTCCTTGTTGTTGATGAGCGTGGCCACCTTACGACCCATCATGTCCGATACCACCAGCGTCACGGGACCTTTCGCCGCTACCTCGTAGTGGAACGTGGTCTTGCTGGTGAAGGGATTCGGGAAGTTTTGGGCTACCTCAACCGGCGAAGTCGACATGTTCAGACCCGAGCCAGTGCGCTGGGCCAGGGCCACGCGCTGAGCCTTGGTGCCGCTCCACGGCGTCTGCATGTAGGGGAAGGTCGATTTGAAGGTCGTGTCGTTGGCTTCAATCCCGGTGCGGAAGCCCAGGTTGCCGGCCAGACCGGGCGTGTTGGCTTCGTAGGGCAGGCCAATGGCAGCCAGCACTACGCCACCTACGGCTTGCAGCTCGATGCGGGTCACGTCGTCTTCCAGACGGCGGCCGTTGGGGAAGCCGTCCATGTTCGGAATGAATTCCAGGTTGGCGTTGGTGTTGTAGGGCGCCTGGGTCAGACCCAGCACTGCCGCGGCCAGCAGGCCTTCCGAGCTAAACAGCGGGGAGTTACGGGGCGTCGCGGGCACGGCCATGTTCAGGCGGAGCATGTCACCACCCACGCCGGCAGCAGCGGCGGGGTTATCCACCAGCGGCATGAAGTTGTTGATAAACGGCTTGCCGGGCGTCAGAGGCTGCCCGGCGGTTTTGCCGGTGGCCAGCTGGTAGGGCGGCAGGTTAGGCACCCCGGTGTGGAAGATGGGTAGAATGTCGACCGAGCGGGGCTTGGCCGCGCGCAGCAGATACTCGCCGTAGCCTCCATCAGCCACTTTGGCGAAGGCCGTACCGGCCACCGCCGCCGCCGGGGCGCTCAGCAGGGCCGATACCCCGCCTTTGCCGTTGGCAAAGTCAAACGTGTTGAGCGAGTTGCGCTGAATCCGCAGGGCATTCAGGCCGGGAACGGCGGCGCCGAAGTAGCCCGTGCCCTCGGCCATGTACAGGCCCAGTTCGGGGTTGGAGAGGTAGTCTTCCGTGGCGGCCACTTCCGTGTAGGGAGTTACGGCGTTCCAGCGGTCCTTGGCCCCAATGGGGTTGATAACCTCGTTGAGCAGGGGCATGCCGATGCGCGACACCTGCACGTAGTTGCCGCTGTGGGTCTGGGTGCCGTCCACGTTCAGGGTGCGCAGGGCGGGCCGGCTGGCCGAGGCCCACACCCCAATGATATAGTTCGAATCGAGGATGTTGGCGGCCTGCGCCCCGGTTTTACCGTCCTTTTGCAGAATGGCAATGGGGAGCTGCATAGCAATGGTATGGGTATTTTTGCGGGCCAGGCCGTCGCGGGCCGCAGCGGCGCGGATACCACCCAGGTCGAAGATGCCACCCAGGTCGGCGAAGAACGGGTCATCCACGGGGCCGCAGAACACCCGGCCCGTGCCGCCACCAGCCGGAATCGTCTGGATGGCGCCGGTCATCAGCGTGTTGTAGTCGGCTGCTCCCAGGCCCGCCGGGCCCGAAATGGAGCGCGGCCCGATGTTGGTCGGGGGCACCACGCCGTTGGTTATCACGTTGGTAAAAGCCCCGCCGTTGCGGCTGACCTCCATCGTGTAAGTCGTTTTCAGGTTTTGCTTCGGACCCGCGCCGGCGTTACGGATGTTGAAGAACGTGGTAGGGTCTTCGTTGGTGCGGGTGAAGGTGAAGCGGTAGGTGATGTCATCCTGGTTCACGTTCGTCGCCGAGTTCTTGATGTGAATCTCGTAGCGCACGTTTTCCCCGAACGTGTTGTAGTTCGGTCCGCCCTGGGGCAGCTCCAGCGGAACATAGTTGGCGATGATGTTGATCATCTCCGAATTGACCGGGTCGCGGAAGGCGTACAGGTCGGTGTTGTCGGCCAACGGGTCGTCGGCAATAAGCGGGGCTTCCCGGTGGCTGGAGGCTTCCAGACGGGTGTTTTGTCCGCTCCAGACCAGGGCTCCGGCCACGGCGGTAGCCGCCAGCGACAAATGGAGAATCGGACGCGTAAATGTCTTCTTCATGATGAAATGAGTGGGAAAGTGGATAAAAAAAGGGCACGCGGACCAGCCCAAGAATTCGGGTGGCAAAAGCAGGAAAGCAACAGGTAGTGTGGCGGTAAGCGGAATAGAAGCGCCGGGGGCCGGCTGGAAGCACCCCCGGATAAGAAAAGCCGGTCCGGGGGCCGGAGGGGCTTAGTAAAGCGCAAGCAGCTTGCCGCTTGCTGATCCACATACGGACCATCTTCCTTTCCCGGATTCGCGGCAGTTGAACTTTTTTCAGAAAAATTTTAGGCCTGGCTTTGCATCCGGCCCGCCCCGGCAAGGCCTACCACGAGCGGCCGGCAATTCTTGGTTACTTTTGGCCCCCCAAAGCGGTTATGCCACTCGTATAGCTCAATCCGTTCTTTCACCTGCGCGCCCCGCGCGCCGCCCTCCATTCGCATGGCTAAAGTCGCAATCAACCTTTCCACCGGAAGTATTCAGCAGGAAGAGATTATCGTCGGTATCGACCTGGGTACGACCAACAGCCTGGTGGCCTATATCCACCCCGAAGGCCGGCAGCCGACGGCTATCAACGACCTGGGCCGAGGTACCATTGTGCCCTCGGTGGTGCACTTTCCCGCCGGCGGCGTCGAGCCTATCGTGGGCACGGAGGCCAAGGATTTCCTGCTGACCGACCCGCAAAACACGATTTACTCGGTGAAGCGCCTGCTGGGCAAAAGCTACCACGACCTGGGCGGCCACGCCACCGACCTGGGCTACAAGGTTATCGACGACAACTCCGAGGGTTTGGTCAAGATCCGGGTCGGCGACCGGTTTTACTCCCCCATCGAGCTCAGCGCCGAGATTCTGAAGGAGCTGCGCCAGCGGGCTGAGCACGCCCTGAAAACGCCCGTCAACCGCGCCGTAATTACCGTGCCGGCCTACTTCAACGACTCCCAGCGCCAGGCCACCCGCGACGCCGGCCGCCTGGCGGGCCTCGAAGTGCTGCGCATCGTGAATGAGCCCACCGCCGCGGCCCTGGCCTACGGCATCGGCCTGAGCCCCGACGAGCACAAAACCGTGGCCGTGTACGACCTGGGTGGCGGCACCTTCGACGTGAGCATTCTGCGCATTCAGCAGGGCATTTTCGAGGTATTGAGCACCAACGGCGACACCTACCTCGGCGGCGACGACCTCGACCGCGCCATCATCAACCACTGGACCGGCGAGTATCAGCTCGCCGCCTATCTGTACGACAACGGCAGCGCCCAGCAGGAGCTGCGCCTCCTGGCCGAGGAAGCCAAAAAGCACCTGAGCCAGCACGAGGAATTCGGGGCCGACTTCGGCGGCACCCGCCTGCCGCTGACCAAGGCCAAGTTCAACGAGCTGATTCAGCCGTTGGTGGCGCGTACCATCGACTCGTGCCGACGGGCCCTGGCCGATGCGGGCCTCACCCCCAAAGACCTCGATGCGGTGCTGCTCGTGGGCGGCTCCACCCGGGTACCGCTGGTGTACGACTCGGTATCGGAGTTTTTCCAGCAGCCGGCCAACAACTCGCTCAACCCCGACGAAGTCGTGGCCCTGGGCGCCGCCATTCAGGCCGATATTCTGGCCGGCAACCGCCGCGACGTACTCCTGCTCGACGTGACGCCGCTCACGTTAGGCATCGAAACCCTGGGCGGGCTGATGGACCCCATTATTCCGCGCAACTCCAAGATTCCAACCAAGGCCGGCCGCCAGTACACCACCAGTGTGGACGGGCAGGTGAACCTGAAAATCTCGGTGTATCAAGGCGAGCGGGACCTGGTGAAGGAAAACCGTAAGCTGGCCGAGTTCGACCTGCGCGGTATTCCGGCCATGCCCGCCGGGCTGCCTAAGGTCGACGTGAACTTTCTGCTCAACGCCGACGGCATTCTGCAGGTCGAAGCCATTGAGCTGCGCTCCAACACCCGGCAGGCCGTCGAAATTAAGCCCCAGTACGGCCTTACCGACGAGCAGGTGGAGCAGATGCTGATGGATTCGCTCACCCACGCCCGCGAGGACGTGGCGGCCCGCATGGTGATTGAGGCCCGCACCGTGGCCGAGCAGATGATTTACCAGGTGGAGCGGTTTGTGGAAAAAAACTCCCAGTACCTGACCGAGGACGAAATCACCCAGACGGCGGCCCAGACCCAGGCCCTGCGCGAGGCCCTCGACACCGGCGACAAAGACACCATCCTGGGTGCCGTCGACAAGCTCGAGGAACTCACCAGCCCGTTCGCCGAGCGGGTGATGAACATTTCCATCAAGCAGGCCATGGCAGGCAAGAAAATCGAGTAGAGCTGCCCTGCTCCCAACGCCCCGACTTCCGCCCGAAGTCGGGGCGTTTCTGTTTAGTCGGCTTTCTTTGCTGCTTTAGCCCGCAAGCCAGCCGCCCGGCGGGTTCGATGGGCGGTGTTGTCCGTTTTATGCTCGTTAGCTTATGAATGCCAACCTCACCCGGCTAGTTGCCAGCGCCCAAAAGCCCTCGCGGCGCATTATCGGCCTGATGTCGGGCACCTCCCTGGACGGCCTGGACGTGGCCTTGTGCCGTTGCGAGGGCCACGGCCCGGCCACCCGCGTGCAGGTCGAACAGTTCCGAACCGTGCCGTATACCGACGCCATCCGGCAGGAAATCCGCCGCGTGTTTGCCCGCCGGGAAGTGGAGCTCCAGCACCTGACGCTGCTCAACGCCTGGCTGGGCCGGCTGCACGGGCACCTAGTGCTCGACTGCCTGGCGGAGTGGAACATCGAGCCCGGCGCCGTGGATGCCATTGCCAGCCACGGCCAAACCGTTTTTCACGCCCCTAGGCACCAGCACGGTCTGCCCGACTGGCCCGACGCCACCCTGCAGCTCGGTGACGGGGACCATCTGGCCGTGCAAACCGGCATTCTGACCATCAGCGACTTTCGGCAGAAGCACGTGGCCGCCGGCGGGCAGGGGGCTCCGCTAGCCGTGTACGGCGACTACCTGATTTTTTCCCAGCCTGGGGAAGACCGGCTTCTGCTCAATCTGGGCGGCATTGCCAACTTCACCTACCTGCCCGGCTCCCTGGCCGCCCCCGACGTGTTCAGCACCGACACCGGGCCGGGCAACACCCTGCTCGATGCCTTCGTGCGCATGTATTATCCTACCCAGGAATACGACGAAGGCGGCGCGCTGGCCGCTCAGGGCACCGTGCACCCGGCCCTGCTGGCGCAACTGCTGGCCCACCCCTTCTTTGCCGAGGAACTGCCCAAAACCACCGGCCCGGAGCTGTTCAATCCGGACTACGTGCGGGCGGCCCAGGCCCGTACCGCTACCGGCCACCTCTCCCCCCTTGATCTGCTGGCCACGCTCACAGAGTTTAGTGCGGCCGGAGTGGCGCTGGCCGTGGAGCGGGCATTTGGCGCCCAACGCCCGTTTTGGGCCTACGCCAGCGGGGGCGGCATGCACAACCCAGTGCTGATGGCAGCCCTGCAGCGCCGGTTGCCCCAGTGCCGGTTTGCCACCACCGAGGCCCTCGGCATTGCCCCCGACGCAAAGGAAGCAGTGTTGTTTGCCATTCTGGCCAATGAAACGCTGGCCGGCGAGCCCATGCCCATCGGGGCGGGTCAGCAACGGGTGCCGGCCGTGGCCCTGGGCAAGATTTCCTTTCCGGGCTAGCTTCTACTTGGCGCGGCGAGCCTTGGTCTGCGGGGCCGGAATCAGGCCAAAGGACAGGATGCGGGTGGCCGTGGAGTCGCGGAAGGTCACGTCGAGCTGCACCTCGGGCTTGGCGGCCAGCGTATCGCTCTTGAACATGAAGCTGTAGAAGTGGCGCACATCGTTGTTTTCCTGAATGCGCATGCCCAGCTTGTAGAGGTCGATGGCGGGCTGAAACTGCTGCCCTTTCTCGTAGAGCGGCCGGGCCGCAGCCCGGAAGCGGGCCGGCGTGACGGCGGCGCTGACCTCGGGCGCGAGCAGCTGGTAGGCGTGGTTATAGTCGGCGCGGAGCACGGCCAGCAGAAACTGCCGCGCCACCTGCACCTGCGAGAGGCGCACCCGGGCTACGGCGGGTGGGGCCAGGCTCAGGGCGGCCAGCAGCCCCAGGGTCAGAACGCGAAATCCGGATTGCCGCAGACGAAAAGGGAATATCATGTGCCAGCAGCAGTCAAATACGGGGCCACGCTGGCCCAGCTGTGGTGCGCCGCCCGGCCTGGCGCGGTTAGTTGGCTTCCTGGGGCACTAGGATGAACACGTCTTCGCCGGGACGCTTCATGATGTATTTCTCGCGGGCAAACTTTTCCAGCAGCTCCGGACTACTCAGCAGCTCGGCCCGGTCCTTTTTCACCGTTTCAATGTTTTTCAGGTAGTACTCCTTCTCGGCCTGCAGCTCCCGCCACTTGGCGTACATGTCGTACTGCTTGAGCAGGTCGTTGGAGTCGAAAACGAACATCCAGAGTAGGAAGCCCACCGTGGTGAAAAAGTAGAAGCTGCGGAGAAACCGGGGCACCCGGTCGAGAATGGCGGAAATCTGCATAGCTCTCAAAGATAAACAAAGCGCGCGTACGCCAAGCTACCGCAGCAGCACCCGCTGGGTAGCGTTCAGGCCGGGGCCCGTAGCGCGCAGCACATACACGCCCGCCGGCAGGCCCTGGGTCGGCAGCTGCGTACGTGGGCCGGCCGCCGCCATTCGGGTCACTTCCCGGCCCAGGGCGTCATGCAATCTGAGGTCGGCGGCTTGTGCAAAGCCCGGCAGCAGCACGGTTAGCGGCGCGCCCACGCCCGCCGGGTTCGGATACACGGCCAGCTGCGGGGCCGCGGCCGGCGCGGTACCGGTAGGGCTGCCTGTCACGCGCAGGGGCAGAGCCCGGGAGTTGTTGTTTTCGTTGGACTCAACGACGAGGTTTCGGGGGTCCACCATCAGCACGAGGTAGTAATTGCCCGGCGTGGTTGTGGCGGGCACTGTCAGAATCGGAATGGAATGGACTGTGCCCCCACTTGGCGGCAGGTTACTTCCCGTCACTAGGCCCATGAATACATCGGTACTGGCCGAGAATACCGTATCCGTCGACAGAAAGTAGCCGATTTCGTAGGCCCCGACCGAGCCGGTACCCACGTTATTGATAAAGGTAAAAGACCCGGTGCTGCCGCCGGCTGGCACGGCGTTAAACGAAATCGATGGGCGCCACAGCGTCAGGTCCGGCCGGTTGGTAGCGCCGGCCGCCGCTACGGTCAGTGCGAAACTCACGACGTTGTTGTTCTCGTTGAGCTCGGGCTCGGCGTTAAGCGGATCGGCCACCAGCACTAGGTAGTAGTTGCCCGGCACTGTACCCGCCGGAATGGTGGCCGTGATACTGCACGGCCCCGACTGCCCCGGAAACATCAGGCCCTGACAGCTGGTGCCCAGGAAAGCGTCGTTGGCATCCCAGGTCGCATTAGTCGACAGATAAAACCCGATGCAGTTGAACTGAGAGCCGTTGGTGCCCTGGTTTTTTATCACGGCCGACATCGGGTACAAGCCCCCGGCCTGCACCGTGGTGGGCAGGTTGAAAGGCGCGACAATAACTAAATCCGTCAGGTTTTGGGCCCCGGCCACTTTGGACAGGCCGGCCAGTAGCAACAGAACCAGCGTAAAGATTTTAGGCATACAACAATGCGTTGAGAATTAGAGGATAGCTAAATGGCAATGGGCCGCTACAAAAGTAAGGTATTGTCCGGCCATCCTTCGGGAAGTCAGCCCACAAAAAAAGCCCACCCGATGTTGGTCGGGTGGGCTCTGAAGTCGGCAGCAGCGGCCGCAGCGGGTCCTTACATCTTCCGGCCGGGGAAGTAGGCTACTTCGCCCAGCTCTTCCTCAATGCGCAGCAACTGGTTGTACTTGGCCATGCGGTCGGAGCGCGAAGCCGAGCCGGTCTTGATCTGACCGGTGTTCAGGGCCACGGCCAGGTCGGCGATGGTGTTGTCTTCGGTTTCGCCCGAGCGGTGGCTCATGATGCTCTTGTAGCCGTTGCGGCGGCCCAGGTTCACGGCGTCGATGGTCTCGGTGAGCGTGCCAATCTGGTTTACCTTGATCAAGATGGCGTTGGCAATCTGCTCGTCGATACCGCGCTGCAGGCGGCTCACGTTGGTCACGAACAGGTCGTCGCCCACGAGCTGGGTGGTGCTGCCGATGCTGTCGGTAAGCTGCTTCCAGCCCGTCCAGTCGTCCTCGTCCATACCGTCCTCGATGCTGATGATGGGGTACTTCTTGGTCCAGTCGGTCCAGTAGGCTACCATTTCCGAGGAAGTCAGCTTGTCGCCGGTGCTTTTCTTGAAGTGGTAGTGCCCATCGGAATAGAACTCCGACGAGGCCGCGTCCATGGCAATCATCACGTCGTCGCCGGGCTTGTAGCCGGCCGTTTCGATGGCCTGGAGCACAATCTTGATGGCGTCCTCGTTCGACTTGATGTTGGGAGCAAAGCCGCCTTCGTCGCCCACGTTGGTGCTGAAGCCCTGCTTTTTGAGCACGTTCTTCAGGTGGTGGAAAATTTCGGTACCCCAGCGCAGGGCCTCCGAGAACGAAGACGCGCCCACGGGCATAATCATGAACTCCTGGAAGTCGATGCTGTTGTCGGCGTGGGAGCCGCCGTTGAGGATGTTCATCATCGGCACGGGCAGCGTGGTGGCCCCTACGCCGCCCACGTAGCGGTACAGCGGCATGCCGGCTTCCTGGGCCGCGGCCCGGGCAATGGCCAGGGAAGCGCCCAGAATGGCGTTGGCACCCAGGTTAGCCTTGTTCGGCGTACCGTCGATTTCGAGCATGATCTTGTCGAGCAGGCCCTGCTCAAACACTGAGAAGCCCATCAGCTCTTCGGCAATCTTGCTGTTCACGTTTTCTACGGCCTTCAGCACGCCCTTGCCCATGTACTTGCTCTTGTCGTCGTCGCGGAGCTCCACGGCTTCGTGCTTGCCGGTGCTGGCGCCCGAAGGCACGGCGGCGCGGCCCACGGCCCCGCTTTCGGTCGTCACGTCAACTTCGACGGTTGGATTACCGCGCGAATCAAAAATCTGGCGGGCATGGATGGCCGTGATAATGCTCATGTGGAAAAAACTAAGGTTGAAAATGGGGTTTCGACGAGAAAAGCGCAATACAGCACCAGTCGGGCACCGGGCAGCACCGAAAAGCGGCGCCGCGGCATTGCGGGGGCCAAGGTAAGGAATTCGGAAAAGAGCCGGCCCTACTTTTTGCCGGCCGGCCCCGCTCCTACCCTTCCAGCCAGCGCCGAAACTCCGGGGTTTGGGCGGCACTAGTGGTCAGCACCACGGCCCCGCCGCGCAGCTTCACGGCCAGCCGGTTGTTGAAGTAAGGCTCCACTTTCTCGATAAAGGCAATGCTGACGAGCTCGGAGCGGTTGAGACGGCCGAAGCGGGCCGGGTCGAGCTGGCGCTCCAGCTCGGTGAGTGTGCCCTGGAGCGGGTAGCGGGTGCCGGCCCCATCCACGGCGAAGGTCACGCCCTCGTCGGCCTGCACGTAAGCCACGTCGGCCACCTGCAGAATGTGCAGCCCCTGGCGCAGGCGCACCGAAAAGCGCTGCTTGTACTGGGGCTGGACACTTTGGCGCAGGGCCTGGCTCAGCTCCCGCACCACTTCGGCGCTGAGCCCCGGAGCTTCGGCCGCCGGCGCCGCGCCGGCCGCAAAGCCCTGCTGGAGGGTGCGATATTTGGCCAGGGCCGCCGCAAACTCCGCGTAACTGAAGGGCTTAAGCAGGTAGGCAATACCGTTGCCGCGGAAGGCCGGGAGCAGAAACTGGTCGTAGGCGGTGGTAAAGATGATGGGGCAGCGCACGGCCACCCGCTCGTAGAGGCCGAACACGTTGCCGTCGAGCAGCTCAATGTCGGAGAAAAGCAGGTCGGGCGCGGGGTTGGCCTCCAGCCAGGCCCGGGCTTTTTCCACGCTCCGCAGCACCGGCACGGGCTGGGTGGTCAGCTCGGCCAGCGCCACAAACTCCAGCAGCTGCCGGGCGGCGGGTTCTTCGTCTTCAAGGATCAGAATGCGCATAGGAAAGGATTGCAGCTAAAACGGCGCGAGAAGCGGCCCAGTATTGCCGGTTTGGGCTCATTAGGTGGCCCGCTGCCAAGCCGGCAGGCGCCCGGCCCGGCTGTTACCGGCCGTCGGCAGCACCGGCACGGTCACGCAAAACTCCGCCCCGCTGCGCACCTGAAGCAACTGGCCGGTCAGCAATTGGTACCGCTCCCGCAGGTTGGCCAGCCCGGTGCCGGTGCTGTCGACGGCCGTCAGCTTGGGTCGGCGCGGGTGGCGCACGGTCAGGGCCGTGGCCGTGGCCTCAATGGTAATAACGAGTGGGTCATCCTCGTCGCCGGCATTGTGCTTGATGGCGTTTTCAAGCAGCAGCTGCAGCGTGCCGGGCACCACCAGCAGCTGCTCCAGCTCCGCCGTGGGTAGATGTTCCCGAAACGCGTAAGCTGCCCCGAAGCGGTGGCGCAGCAGGTAGATATACTCCTGGCCGAAGTGCAGCTCCTCGGTCAGGGGCACGAAGTCTTCGTCCTTGTGCCGGATCAAATAGCGGTACAGGCCGGCAAAGTGAGTCAGGTATTCGTCGGCCACCCGCGGGTCGTGCTGAATCAGGCCGCGCAGTACGTTGAGATTGTTGAACAGAAAGTGCGGGTCGAGCTGGGCGCGCAGGTTGCGCAGCTCACTTTCGGCGTGGGCCTTCTGGCTCAGCACCAGGCGCTGCTGCACCTCGAAGTAACGCTTGCCGGTCAGCAGCACGGCCAGCATCCCGTAGCTGAAGGCGTGGCGGATGATGCCGGCCACCAGCGCCATGGGCGTCCAGGCTACCGGTTGGCGCAGAATCAGCCCGTACCCGCCTGCGTACAGCACCCCGCTGGCCAGCATAAACCCCACTAGCAGCAGCAGGGCCGGCCGGCGGTAGCGGGCCACGAGCAGGTTGGGCACTAGGCCGAAGACGAGGCAAAACACCGTGGCCGAATCGAGCAGCACCGTGTAGGCCATGGTAGTCAGGGCCAGGGGCCAGCCAAACTCCTGCACGTAGGCGGGCAGAATGACGGCCGTGGCTACCGGCCAGTAGGCGGCGGCAGTGAGAATATCGGAGCGGGAAGGACGCAGAAACAGCATACGCAGCAGCTTAACCAGCCCGGTGGGCGGGCCGGCGGAAAGTTGCCACTCTTTCCCCACAAGTGCAGCATTCCATCCGGCTGCCCGGCTGCTCCGGCCATCCGTTGGGGCGATGCGCATGGTGCTCAGGGCTGCAGGGGCTGCACCATTGGGGAGTCGCGCACCAGCACCAGGTACTGCACGTAGGCCGCCGCGGGCCGCTGAGGGTCAAAGCGCATTTGCTGCGTGGTGGGCACGCCCGGAGCGTACGTTACCTGAATGGGCTGCCGAGTAGTGGCCGCGCCCGGAGCGTCGAGCCGGAACAGCGTCAGGCTGCCGGGCGTGGTTCGGGTTTTGAGCTCGTCTATTCCCCGGATTACCGTCAGGGGCCCGTCGTGGTTGAATTTGTCGGTGCCAGTATAGGTCTGCCCCTTGCTTTGCCAGGGCGCGGGCAGCCCGGCCGTCGGGTACAGCATCTGGCAGCCCGAAAACGCGCACATAATGGACACCACTTTGTCGTGCGCGGGCAGCGCACTCTGCCGCACCAGGCCCGCAAACATAGTCTGGCCGCCCTGTAAGGGGCTTTGCAGCACGTGAGCCAGGCCCCAGAGGCCGTACATCTTCTGGCCCGCCAGCTTCTTGGTCTGGCTCAGGGCCCGGAAGTTGGCGAAGATAATTTGTTCCCGCCCCAGGCCGTCGGCGCGGTACGTGAGGTTGGTCAGCAGATGCCATAGCCGTTCGTAGGAAGCACCCAGCGCAAACCGGTAGGCCTTCTCCTGCTGCTTTAGCTCGGCCATAGCCAGGCGGGCCAGCGGCGGTAAAGCGGCCGTAGTGGGCTGCCGCAGCAGCATTTGCAGGGAGTCGCCCTGCCGCCATAGCTCGTCGGTACGGCCCTGGACGTGCTTCCGGCTCAGCAGCCGACGCAGGTAGTCGGCAGCCAGGGCCCGGTCCTGCACCTCATCGAGGCCGACAAATTCAAACCGGTGCTTTTCGGGCAATTCGAGGTTCAGGGCGCGCAGCTTCCGAAACTTGTTCAGTAGCGCCTGATTCGCCCACTGTGACTGGTCGCGCACCCAGCTGCGGAATACCAGCTGCAGCAGGCTGTCGTTGCCGGTGCGCAGGTAGTAGTTGAGGTAATCGGCCTTGGCGCAGTCAAATTCACCCACGTAGTACCGCACGCCGGCCCGCTGGTTGAGGTGTTTGAACAGCGCAAAGTCAACTTCCTGGGGCTTGGCTACCCCGTGGGCCTCGCCGAGCAAGAACAGCTGGTTGGCGTAAAAATCCGCGCCAAACGGTGGAAAGCTTACCTCTGCCCCGGAGGCAATGGATTCCTGGGGCACTCCGGCAAACGTGGCCGCAGCCGGGGCCACGGCCTGAGCCGCCGCGGGCCGCGGATGTAGCAGCAGCAGAAGGCCGCTACCCAAGAAAAGGCAAAAAAAGCGGAGAGTACGCATCGGACCGGGATTAGAGTGAATCGATGCCGAAAGCACGCTCACCGCCGGCCGTTTACCCGGCGCGTTCTGGCCAACTGCCGCAAATTGTTGATAAACCCGGGTAAAAGTCCCTCGAACAGCGGCGCGAGGCTGGCGTCAAACCCGTTTCCCGGCGTGGGTACTACCACCTCACCGGCGCCGCGGCATATACTGTGGTTCTGATATATTTGACGAGGCGAGAGAATTTCCCTTCGGCCCGTAATTTCACCGTACCCATGTTGTGTGCCCGTCTGCTCACGTTGTTGGTTGCTTGCCTGCTCGGCTGGATGGCTTATCCTGTTAGCGGGCAAGTCCCTACGGGCGGTTCAGTCACCGATTCCGTCCGCTGCCGAACCCACCCGGAGCTGACCTACGCGCTGTATCTGCCGAAAGGCTATGCTTCCGGCCGCGCCTGGCCCGTGCTGTACCTGTTCGACCCGGCCGGGCATGGGGCCGAGCCCGTCCGACTGTACCAGGCCGCCGCCGAGGCGCTGGGCTTTATTCTGGCTGGCTCCAACGACTCCCGCAACGGCTCCCTGCAGAATTCGCTGGAAGTCGCCGAAATCATGCAGCAGGACGTGCAGGCCTGCTTCGCCGTCGACGGCCGCCGCATCTATACGGGCGGCTTTTCCGGCGGCTCCCGGGTGGCGGCGACCGTCGCTCTACTCTCCGATAACGTGGTGGGCGTACTGGGCTGCGGCGCGGGCCTGCCCACTCTGCCTAACGTCCCCACCAAGCCCCCGACTTGGGTGTATGCCGGCTTTGCCGGCCTGGAAGACTTTAATTACGCCGAAATGCAGGAGCTGCAGGGCCGCTGGAATCAGCAGCAGGTCGTGAACACCTTCTTCGCCTTTGACGGCAGCCACGCCTGGCCGCCTGCCCCCACGATGCTGGAAGGGCTAACCTGGCTGGAGCTGCAAGCCTTGCAAGCGGGCACTAGCACCCGGCCTTCCACCTGGCTTGACTCCGTGTACCAACGCTCTATTGCCGCTGCCGCCGAACAGGAAGCCGCCGGCCTGCTGGTAGCGGCCGCCAACGCCTACCAACGCACCAGTGCCAGCTTTTCCGGTCTGCACAACGTTGCCGCGGCGCAGCAGGGCACGGCCCGACTGGTTAACTCCCCGCTATTGGCCCAGCAGCAAGCCCAGCAGCGCACTTTGCACCAGCTGGAGCTCACCCTGCAGCGGGAGGCAGTGCGGGCCTATCAGCAGGCCCTGAGTACCCGCAACGATGCCGCCGCGCTGGATGCGGCTTGGTGGCAGCAGTATGCCGCCCAGTTAGGTCAGTTGCAGCACAGCGCCATCCCGGCCGAGCAGCACCTCGGCGCCCGCGCCCTCAGCAGCCTGCGGGTGCAGATTTTCTCGCGCGGCTATGCCGCTCTTACCGCCGCCGACTATTGGGCCGCTACTACCACTTTTCGCCTCTGGACTTTCGTGGAGCCCACCGCCGCGGAGCCCTACTTGCAGCTGGCCACGGCTTATGCCTTGTCCGGGCAGACCAGCGCCGCTTTAAAAACCCTGGAAGCCGCAGTTGCCAAAGGGCTCACCGACCGGCAGCAGCTTGAAGGCCCGGCGGCTTTCACCAAGCTAAAGCAGGAGAAGCGCTACCAGAAACTGCTGCTGCACCTGCCTCCGGCCCAATGAGCCGGTAGCTGGCCACGAGAAACCTTCGAACTACTGCATAAGAAAAGGGACGCACCTTGCGGCACGTCCCTTTTCTTAGGGGTTGGCTTCTTCAGTATTACGAAGCAGCTTCTTCCGATTTCTCGTCGCGGGTTTCGCCTTCTTTCAGCGTCTCGGTCGGAGCATCGGTAGCAGCGGCAGCTTCTTCGCTTACTACAGCAGCCGGAGCAGCGGTAGTAGCAGCGGGAGCAGCCGTGTCAGCCTTCTTCTTGCTGCGCGAGCGGCGGGTCGTGGTCTTCGCCTCACCAGCCGTTTTAGCTTCCAGCAGGGTCTCGTTGTAGTCCACCAGCTCGATGATGCACATCTCGGCGTTGTCACCCAGGCGCGAATCACTCATTTTGATGATGCGGGTGTAGCCACCGGGACGGTTAGCGATTTTGCCAGCTACCGAGTCAAACAGCTCCTTGATGGACTCTTTGTTCTGCAGCGTAGCAAATACGGTACGACGCGAGTGCGTGGTGTCGCTCTTCGCCTTGGTCAGCAGGGGCTCTACGAACTTGCGCAGGGCTTTGGCTTTGGCCACCGTCGTCTCGATGCGCTTGTGCACGATCAGCGACGAAGCCATGTTCGACAGCATGGCGTTGCGGTGCGAGGCCGTCCGGCCCAGGTGGTTGATTTTTTTACCGTGTCTCATGGTACTTGCTTAACTAAGCGGATGTATGGGCTTGCGGGCGTGGCCACGGCGGGCGGCTGATTAGGTAGCCACCTCATTAGAACCACTGCCCCTCGGGGCCCATTGGTGAAAAAAGGAGTTAAAAAAGAAATGTGCTGATCAAGTCCGGCCGCCGGCTGCTTGCGCAGCGCTTGGCTTTTTCTTGATCAGCACATCAGGCTATTCTTCGTCGAGCTTGTACTTGCTCAGGTCCATCCCGAAGGTCAGGCCTTTTTCTTCTACGAGGTTTTCCAGCTCGGTCAGCGACTTCTTACCGAAGTTGCGGAACTTCATCATGTCGCTCATGTCCAGCTGTACCAAGTCGCCCAGCGACTTGATGTCGGCGGCCTTGAGGCAGTTGTAAGCCCGTACGCTCAGGTCCATATCCGCCAGTGGCGTTTTCAGGACTTTACGCATGTGCAGCGTTTCCTCGTCCACGGTCTCCTCTTCTTCGGCTTTAGCCGTTTCGAAGGTCATCGTGTTGTCCGAGAACAGCATGAAGTGTTGAATCAGAATATTGGCAGCACCTTTCAGAGCCTCTTCGGGGTGGATCGAACCATCCGTCTGAATTTCAATCAGGAGCTTCTCGTAGTCGGTCTTTTGCTCTACGCGGGTATTCTCGATGCTGTACTTCACGTTCTTGATAGGCGTGAAGATGGCATCAATGGCAATCTGCCCGAATACTTGGTCGGCAGGGCGGTTTTCTTCGGCGGGTACGTAGCCGCGGCCTTTCTGCACCGTAAATTCGAACTCCAGCTCTACGCTGGGGTCGATGTGGCAGATGACCAGATCCGTGTTCAGGACCTCGAAACCGGTGGTGAACTTGTTGATGTCGCCCGCCGAGAAAGCATCCTGGCCCTTGATGCGGACCGTGATTTTATCCTCAATTGCGTCGCTGACCTTCTTAAAGCGAACCTGCTTCAGGTTCAGGATGATTTCGGACATGTCCTCAATCACACCTTCGATGGTCATGAATTCGTGCAGCACGCTGGCCGTCCGAACCGACGTAATGGCGTAGCCCTCCAGCGACGACAGCAGGATGCGGCGCAGTGCGTTGCCGATCGTGACGCCGTAGCCTTTCTCCAGCGGTTTAAATTCAAACGTTCCGTAGAAGTCGTCGGATTTCTCCATCACAACCTTCTCCGGCATTTGAAAAGCTAAGATTGACATAAGTGGGGCTTTAAAATTACAACAGGGAGAAAAACGAAGTAAAAGGGCCCGGCCGCAGCCGGAACCCTATTTGTTACTTCGAGTAAAGCTCGACGATCAGCTGCTCCGTGATTTTCTCGGGGATCAGCTCGCGGGCAGGGGCGTTCAGGAACTTACCTACCAGCTCCTTGCCGTCCCACTCCAGCCACGAGAAAGCGCGGGAGTTGCGGGCCGACAGGCTCGTCGTAATAGCTTCCAGGGACTTCGACTTCTCGCGAACGGCCACGATGTCGCCGGCGCGGAGCTTGTACGAAGCAATGTTTACCACTTCACCGTTGACGGTGATGTGACGGTGCAGCACGAGCTGACGGGCAGCGCGGCGCGTTGGGGCGATGCCCAGACGGTACACCGTGTTGTCGAGGCGCGACTCGAGCAGGCCGAGCAGGTTTTCACCCGTGATGCCTGGCAGCGCAGCAGCTTTGTGGAAAAGGTTCTCAAACTGCTTTTCCAAGATGCCGTACATGTACTTCACCTTCTGCTTCTCCATCAGCTGCACCGCGTATTCCGACTGCTTCTTGCGACGGCCACGGCCGTGCTGGCCTGGAGGATAATTCTTTTTGTTGAGCGCTGTGCTCGGGCCGAAGATCGGCTCTGCGAAGCGACGAGCAATCTTGGACTTGGGACCGGTATAACGTGCCATTTCGGGGATGTTGAGTTTTGGAGGGGTTGAACCACGCGTGTCGGGCTTCTCAGACGCAGCTTACACTGGGTAAGGGCATCAGAAACCCGACACGGGCGGCCCGCTCTGCAGCGGACCAGTTCAGTATATCAGACGCGACGACGCTTAGGTGGACGGCAGCCGTTGTGCGGCAGCGGAGTCACGTCGCGGATGGTAGTTACCTCAATGCCCACATTCTGGAGCGTACGGATGGCCGACTCGCGGCCAGCACCCGGACCCTTCACGAACACTTCGGCTTTGCGCAGACCCAGGTCGTGGGCTACTTTGGCGCAATCCGTGGCAGCCATCTGGGCGGCGTAGGGAGTGTTCTTTTTGGAGCCTTTGAATCCCATCTTACCAGCCGAGGCCCAGGAGATAACCTGGCCGTTGTTGTTGGTGATGGAGATGATGATGTTGTTGAAGGAAGCCTTGATGTGGATCTGGCCTACGGATTCAACAACGACAACGCGCTTCTTGGCTTTGTCTTTTCTTTTTTGTGCCATTTGGTTATCGCAAAAAACTGCGGAAGGTGTTGAAGCCCGTCCCGGTGATAGATTCACCCGGGCAGGCTTCGATTCCCGCTACAATTTATTTAGTAGCTTTTTTCTTGTTCGCAACGGTCTTCCGCTTGCCCTTGCGGGTACGGGAGTTGTTCTTGGTGCGCTGCCCACGAACTGGTAGACCCTTCCGGTGACGCAAGCCGCGGTAGCAGCCAATGTCCATCAGACGCTTGATGTTCAGCTGCACTTCCGAGCGCAGCACACCTTCGGTCTTGATTTCGGCAGCAATGATGCTACGGATTTCACCGGCTTCTGCTTCCGTCCAGTCCTTCACTTTCTTGTTCAGATCGATGCCGGCCTGGTTCAAGATGCGTTGTGCGGATGGACGGCCGATGCCGAAAATGTACGTCAGCGAGATTTCGCCGCGCTTGTTGTCTGGGATGTCTACCCCTGCAATACGAGCCATGTGCTTTTTTAAAAAGTCTGGTGCTTAACCCTGACGCTGCTTGAAGCGGGGGTTCTTTTTGTTGATGACGTAGAGTTTGCCGTTGCGGCGAACCAGCTTACAGTCAACGCTGCGCTTTTTGACCGAGGTTTTAACTTTCATGTGAGTAGGGAACTTAGAAACTTAGGGGCTTGGGGTCTTGGATTCAGAGCTGAAGCCGGATGGATTAGCAGACTAACCCGTTGAAACTCCAGGCACCTAAGACCCTTTATTTGTAACGGTAGACAATGCGGCCCTTCGACAGGTCGTAAGGCGACATTTCCAGCTTCACCTTATCTCCCGGCAGGATCTTGATGTAGTGCATCCGCATTTTACCGGAAATGTGCGCCACCAACGTGTGCCCGTTTTCCAGTTCCACGCGAAACATTGCGTTGGAAAGTGCTTCGAGAATTACTCCGTCCTGCTCAATGGAGGATTGTTTGGCCATAAGGCTACTGTAAGGCTTTTTCTATGTAGTCGAAGGAGGTCAGAATTTCCGCCTTGTCTTTTCTAATCACAACAGTGTGCTCAAAGTGAGCGGAAGGCTTGCGGTCCTTAGTGCGGATTGTCCATCCGTCCTTTTCCTGCACCACGCTTTTCGTGCCCAGGTTCACCATGGGTTCAATAGCAATGACCAAGCCTTCCTGGAGCTTAACTCCCGCGCCACGCTTACCGTAATTCGGTACGTCCGGGCCTTCGTGGAGCTTCTTGCCCAATCCGTGCCCGACCAGTTCCCGAACCACACCGTAACCCCGTTTTTCAACGTAGTTCTGCACGGCGTAGCCGATGTCGCCGATGCGGTTGCCGACTACGGCCTGCTCGATACCGAGGTACAAAGACTGCTTGGTGTCTTCCAGTAATTTGAGCACCTCTGGTGCCACCTCCCCGATTGGGTAGGTGTAGGCGCTATCCGAATGATAGCCGTTGAGATATACGCCGCAGTCAACTGAAACAATGTCCCCACTCTTCAGCGGCTCATCGTTCGGAAAACCGTGCACCACCACCGAGTTGGGCGAGATGCAGAGGCTGTATTCAAAACCGTTATATCCCTTGAAGGATGGTTGTCCGCCGTGGTCCCGGATGAACTCCTCCGCGCGACGGTCGAGCTGCCGCGTGGTGACTCCCTCCTTGATCATGCCCGCAACCTCTCCGTGGGCTTGAGCCAACACTTTCGCGCTGGCCCGGATGAGTTCTATTTCTTCTTCAGTCTTGAGAACAATCATGACTGAACTAAGAGGCCATGGCTACGTCCTGGGTCGAACGGCCGCGGAGCTTACCGGTTTTCATCATGCCGTCGTAATGACGCATCAGCAGGTAGCTTTCCACCTGGTTGAGCGTATCTAGTACCACACCGACCATGATGATCAGCGAAGTACCACCGTAGAAGGCGGAGAACGGACGTGTCACGCCAGCCAACAGTGCGAAGGCCGGGAAGATGGCAATCAGCGCCAGAGCAATAGCACCGGGCAGCGTGATACGGGTCAGAATCTCGTCCATGTGCTCCGAGGTGTCGCGGCCGGGTTTCACACCGGGTACGAAACCGCCACTGCGCTTCAGGTCGTCCGCAATCTGGTTGGGGTTGACGCTGATGGCCGTGTAGAAGTAGGTGAAGACAATGATCAGCGTGGCAAATACCACGTTGTACTGCCACGAGGTGTAGTCGGAGAACTTCTGACCGATAAAGCTGGCCGTTTCGCTGTCAGCCTGCCACACCGAGGCGAGGATGGCTGGAACGAACATCAGCGACTGCGCGAAGATGATTGGCATAACGCCGGCCGCATTCACTTTAAGTGGGATAAACTGGCGCTGGGCGTTGAGCTGGGTTGTACCGCCGACTTGCTTGGCATACTGCACCGGAATCCGGCGCACAGCCTGCGTCAGCACGATAACGCCCATCACGACCAGGAACAGCACCACAGCTTCGATCAAGAAGATCAGCGAGCCACGCATGCCTTTGGCCAGTGCTTCCCCAACAATAGCGCCGGGAAGGCGAGAAACGATACCGATCATGATGATCATCGAGATACCGTTGCCGATACCTTTGTCGGTAATCTTCTCCCCCAGCCACATGCAAAACAGCGTGCCGGCCGTAATGATCATCATCGTAGAGATGGTGAAGAACGTACCGGGGTTCACGATGGCTTCCGAATTGATGGTGGCAATGAAGCCAACCGACTGCGCCATCACGATAGGAATGGTCAGGATGCGGGTGTACTGGTTGATTTTCTTGCGCCCCGATTCACCTTCCTTCTGGAGCTTCTGAAAGTAAGGCACGGCAATGGTGAGCAGCTGCAGTACAATCGACGCCGAGATATAGGGCATGATGCCCAGGGCGAAGATCGAAGCGTGGCTGAATGCCCCACCGAGCAGCGTGTCCAGAATGCCGAAGAGGCCTTCCGCACCTTGCTTCAGCCGGGTCGCGTCGACGCCGGGCAAAACCACGTAGGAACCCAGCCGATAGATGGCAATGAAAAAAAGCGTATTGAAGATCCGCGTACGCAGATCTTCAATCGCAAAAATGTTCTTTATCGTGGTGATAAACTTGTTCATTGCCAAACAGGCTTAGAGCGTCACTGCTTTACCACCGGCTTTCTCGATGGCTTCAACAGCCGATTTCGAGAAGGCGTGGGCATGTACTTCCAGAGCCTGGGTGATTTCACCACGGCCCAGAACTTTGATTTTGGCATTCTTGGAAGCCAAACCGCTAGCCACGAAGAAAGCAGCGTCCATGGTGGTAGCACCATGCTGCTCGTTCAGGCCTTGCAGTACGTCCAGGTTAACACCCTTGTACTCGACGCGGTTGATGTTCTTGAAACCGAACTTCGGAACGCGACGCTGCAGGGGCATCTGGCCACCTTCGAAGCCAGACTTCTTGGAGTAGCCCGAACGCGACTTTTGACCTTTGTGACCACGCGTCGAAGTGCCGCCGCGGCCGGAACCCGTACCGCGACCCAAGCGCTTGTTATTGCGCGTAGATCCTTCGGCGGGCGAGAGATTGCTGAGATTCATATCGAGATGCGTCCTAGAGTTCTGTTACTTCTACCAGGTGCTGTACTGCCGCTACCATCCCAGCAATCTGCGGGTTGAGTTCTTTTTCGGAAGTGCTGCCCATTTTGCCGAGGCCCAACGCCTTGACGGTACGCTTTTGACGCTCTGGGCGGTCAATCACGCTTTTTACGAGTTTGATTTGGATCTGCGCCATCTCTACTTAGCCGTTAAAAACTTGGGCGAGGGTGATGCCACGAGCCTGAGCAATTTGCATCGGGTCGCGCATTTTGAGGAGAGCATCGAACGTAGCCTTAACTACGTTGTGGGGGTTCGACGAGCCTTTCGACTTGGCCAAAACGTCCTTGATGCCGGCGCTTTCGAATACGGCACGCATAGCACCACCAGCAATTACGCCGGTACCAGCTGCTGCGGGCTGCACGAGTACGAAACCACCCGAATATTTGCCTTCCATCACGTGGGGAACGGTGTGCTTATACAGCGGCACCTTCACCAGGTTCTTTTTAGCATCGTCAATGCCTTTGGCAATGGCGTCGGTTACTTCGTTGGCTTTGCCCAGGCCGTAGCCTACGGTGCCGTTGCCGTCACCTACTACCACGATGGCCGAGAAGCTGAAGCGACGACCGCCTTTCACTACTTTGGCTACGCGGTTGATGGCAACCACTTTCTCTTTCAGATCAGAATCGCCGGTGCGAGACTGCTCGTTGTTGTTACCACGACGGTCGTTGTTGCCAGCGCCGCGACGGTCGTTGCCGCCGCGCTCATTGCCACCACCACGGGGATTGTTGTTGAATTCTGCCATGATGCCTTAGAAATTGAGGCCGCCTTCGCGGGCTCCTTCTGCCAATGATTTGATGCGGCCGTGGTAGAGGTAACCGGAGCGGTCAAATACCACTTTCGAAAGTCCTTTTCCTGTAGCACGGGCAGCAAGTTCTTTGCCGACTGCGGCAGCGAGGGCGACTCCGTTGCCCCCTTCCACCGAAACGTGCTTCGAGGAAGCAGACGCCAGCGTGTTGCCGGTCGTGTCGTCAATAATCTGGGCGTAGATACCCGTATTGCTGCGAAACACCGACAGACGAGGGCGCTCGGACGTGCCAGCCACCTTAGTGCGGATGATGCGCTGGATCCGTTTTCTTCTAGTTGCTTTATCGAAAGCCATGATGCGAAATTATTTCGAAGCCGTTTTACCAGCCTTACGACGAATTTGCTCGCCCACAAAGCGGACGCCTTTGCCTTTGTAAGGCTCGACTTTGCGCAGGGAACGAATCTTAGCCGAAACCTGGCCCAGCAACTGCTTGTCGATGCTGTTCAAGGTAACGATTGGGTTTTTACCTTTCTCGGTCAGAGCGGTAGCCGTTACTTCCTTCGGCAGGGCCAGGAAGATGTTGTGCGAGTAACCCAGCGACAATTCCAGCGTAGTACCGGCCATTGCAGCTTTGTAACCTACACCTACCAGCTCCAGCTTGTGCTCGAAGCCTTCGCTTACACCCACAATCATGTTGTTGAGCAGCGCGCGGTACAGGCCGTGCATCGCCTTATGGCGCTTCTGCTCGGTCGGACGGGCTACTACCAACTGACCGTCGGCGTTGCTGAGGGTGATGTCGCGGTCCACGGGGGTAGACAGGGTGCCTTTCGGACCTTTCACCGTTACCGTGTTATCGTTGCTTACTTCAACCTGCACGCCTGCGGGCAGA
Source organism: Hymenobacter persicinus (assembly GCF_004167665.1). Taxonomy (GTDB): domain Bacteria; phylum Bacteroidota; class Bacteroidia; order Cytophagales; family Hymenobacteraceae; genus Hymenobacter; species Hymenobacter persicinus. The sequence continues at coordinate 157,552 of NZ_SEWE01000002.1, forward strand.
TTGATCGGGAGTTTACCAATGCGTGACATAGTCTGGTCTTTTCTCGATTAGTAAACGTAGCACAATACTTCGCCGCCAACGTTCTGGGCTTTGGCTTCCTTCTCCGTCATTACGCCCTTCGACGTCGACATGATAGCAATGCCCAGGCCGCTGAGTACGCGGGGAAGGTTTTCTACGTGAGCGTAGGTACGCAGACCAGGCGAGCTGATACGCTCCAACTTGGTGATGGCCGAAGCCTTCGTGGTTGGGTTGTACTTCAGCGCGATTTTGATCGTGCCCTGCACCGCGGAATCATCAAAACGATAGGACTGGATATAGCCCTTGTGGTAAAGCACTTTCGTGATTTCCTTTTTGATGTTGCTGGCCGGAATTTCTACTACCCGGTGGTTTGCCTTGATGGCATTGCGTACCCGGGTCAGGTAGTCGGCAATTGGATCTGTATTCATTCGGTTTAGAAGAGCACTCGTTTTTACGGAGCGCAAAGATAAGAAAATTTCGCCCCCGCGGAAAGCGGCAGCGAAATTTTCGGTGAAGACTTCTTGGCTCGACTTACTGAGGCTCGGCCAATGGTTTCTCTCGGCAACCTGCCAAGTGGTGTTGTCTGATAGCGTTGCTACGTAGACAACGCAAGCTGTTCTACCAGCTCGACTTCGTGACGCCGGGGATTTTGCCCGCCAGCGCCATTTCGCGGAAGCGTACGCGGCTGATGCCGAACTTACGCATGTAACCACGAGGACGACCGTCGATCATATCCCGGTTGTGAAGACGTACGGGCGAAGCATCCTTGGGAAGCTTGTCCAGACCTTCGTAGTCGCCGGCAGCTTTCAAAGCTTTGCGCTTCTCAGCATAGCGGGCTACCGTAGCGATGCGCTTGCGCGCTCTTGCTTTTGCGGATTCCTTAGCCATTGTTTTCTTTCTTGGCGTTAGCGAACGGCATTCCGAAAGCTTTGAGGAGCTCGTAGCTCTGCTCGTCGTTTTCGGCCGTCGTTACGAAGGTAATGTCCATACCCGAAATCGACTTGATTTTGTCGATCGAAATTTCGGGGAAGATGATTTGCTCCTTGATGCCCAGGGTATAGTTACCACGGCCATCGAAGCCTTTATCGTTGATGCCTTTGAAGTCACGCACGCGGGGCAGCGCTACCGTCAGCAGACGGTCCATGAATTCGTACATCTGCTCACCACGCAGCGTGACGCGGGCGCCAATTGGCATGCCCTCGCGCAGCTTGAAGTTCGATACCGAACGCTTGGCGATGGTGGCAACAGCGCGCTGACCGGTGATGGTCGTGAGCTCGTCAACACCGTTATCAACCAGCTTCTTGTCGGCTACAGCCGCCCCGATACCCCGGTTGATGCAGATTTTGGTGATGCGCGGTACCTGCATGATGCTCTTGAACTGGAATTTCTCCTGGAGCGCGGGTACTACGTCTTTCTTATAGATTTCTTTGAGTCGAGCCATTGTCGTAGCGGATTAGGCGTTAGTCGAATCAACGGCCTTCACGTTGCTGACGTGGATGCCAGCCTCGATCTTGGTGATACCCCCTTGCGGGTTCTTAGCACTGGGTTTGTTGTGCTTGGTCACCAGGTTCAGGCCTTCCACGATGACGCGCTGGGTCGTACGGTTCACCGATTTGATGACACCGGTCTTGCCGCGCTCGTCGCCGGCAATCACCTTCACGGTGTCACCGGTCTTGACGTGCAGTTTAACGGGCTTCTGGGCTTTCGATTTCGTTGCCATTGCTTAGAGAACTTCAGGAGCCAGCGAAACGATCTTCATGAACTGACGCTCGCGCAGTTCGCGGGCTACTGGACCGAAGATGCGGGTACCGCGGGGCTCGTCGTTATTGTTGAGCAGAACAGCGGCGTTGTCGTCGAAGCGGATGTACGAACCGTCTTTGCGGCGTACTTCCTTCTTCGTGCGAACTACCACGGCCTTCGATACAGTGCCTTTCTTGGCGTTGCCCGAAGGAATAGCCGACTTGATCGAAACCACGATCTTGTCGCCTACGCTGGCGTATTTCTTGCCCGTGCCACCGAGGACACGGATGCAGAGAACTTCTTTGGCGCCGCTGTTATCAGCGACGGTCAGACGGGATTCTTGCTGTATCATCTTACTTGGCGCGTTCTACGATTTCTACCAGTCTCCAGCGCTTGCTCTTGCTCAGCGGACGGGTCGACATGATGCGAACCGTATCGCCTTCGCCGCATTCGTTGTTCTCGTCGTGGGCCATGAACTTGGTCGACTTGGTAACGAACTTGCCGTAGATCGGGTGTTTCATTTTGCTTTCCACCATCACCGTGATAGACTTGTCCATTTTGGAGCTCGTCACCCGGCCGATGATTTCTTTGCGCAGGTTCCGCTCTTCCGAGGCGGCCGTTGCTTTGGTTTCTTCGTTGGTTGCCATCGTTAGTTAGCAGTTTGGTTAGCCTGCTCGTTTTCGCGACGGGTCAACTCGGTCTTCAGACGAGCAACGTTCTTGCGGCTATGCTTCAGGCGAATCGGATTCTCCAGCGGGGAAATGGCGTGCGCGAAGCGCAGGGCCTGACCGCTGGTCTGTTCGGTCTTAACTTGGGCTTTCAGCTCCTCGAGCGAAAGACCTTTGATTTCGGATTGCTTCATCTTACTTGCTCTCTTCGTAATCGCGACGAACAACAAACTTGGTCTTCACGGGTAGCTTCTGAGCAGCGAGACGCAGCGACTCCTGAGCTACTTCCAGCGGAACGCCGTCCGACTCGAACATGATGGTGCCGGGTTTCACGCAGGCTACCCAATATTCTGGGCTACCCTTACCCTTACCCATCCGTACTTCGGCTGGCTTCTTGGTGATTGGCTTATCTGGGAAAATGCGGATCCACACTTGACCTTCACGCTTCATAGCGCGGGTCATGGCGATACGGGCAGCTTCGATCTGGCGGGCCGTAATCCAGGCAACCTCCAGCGACTTGATGGCGAACGAACCGAAGTCGATGGTGGAGCCCTTGTAGGCGAGGCCAGTCACGCGACCCTTCTGCATCTTCCGATACTTGGTTCTTTTCGGCTGTAACATGAGTTATCGAAAAAAAGGATTCGAGAAGAGAGAAAAGTTAGCGACGGGGTGCACCTGCACCACCACCGCGGTTCTGGCCACCAGCACCTGGGCCACGGCCCCGGTCACCGCCACGCTCACCACCACGGTCGTTGCCGCCCCGGTCGTTACGACGCGGGCCACGGTCACCACCACGGTCGCCACGCTCACCGCGTGGGCCACGGTCGTTGCCGCCGCGGGTGTCGTTGCCTTGGTTAGCCGGTACTTGGTTTGGCGACAGGTCGGGCTTGCCGAACACCTCGCCACGCATGATCCACACCTTGATGCCGATCTTGCCATATACCGTCTGAGCTTCCGACAGAGCGTAGTCGATGTCAGCACGCAGGGTGTGCAGCGGAGTGCGGCCCTCTTTGTACTGCTCGGAGCGGGCAATTTCAGCGCCACCCAGACGACCACCACACTGAATCTTGATGCCTTCAGCACCTACGCGCATGGCGGCCTGAATCGACATCTTCATGGCGCGACGGAAGGAGATACGAGCCTGGAGCTGCTGAGCAATGCTCTCGCCTACCAATTTCGCGTCCAGTTCAGGGCGCTTGATTTCGAAGATGTTGATCTGAACGTCCTTGCTGGTGATCTGCTTCAGCTCGTCTTTGATCTTATCTACCTCGGCGCCGCCTTTACCGATAACCACGCCCGGACGAGCGGTATTAATGGTGATGGTGATGCGCTTCAGCGTACGCTCGATTACGATGCGGCTAATGCCACCTTTCGGAATCCGAGCCATGATGTATTTGCGGATTTTTTCGTCCTCAACCAGCTTGTCGGCAAAGTCCTTGCCGCCGTACCAGTTCGAGTCCCATCCTTTGATGACGCCCAGGCGGAAGCCAACCGGATTTACTTTCTGTCCCATAGTGCTTATGCGGTGGCTTCTGCCTTCGTTTCAGTTGATTTCTTAGCCGAGCTGCGACGAGTCTTGGGCTTAGCGTCAGCCGTGGCGGCGGTATCTTTGGTCTCAGCAGCCTGTTGAGCAGCAGCTTTGCTACCCAAGGGTTCTACTTTCGAATCAATGACCAGCGTCACGTGGTTGCTGCGCTTGCGGATGCGGTGACCACGACCCTGAGGGGCGGGACGCAGGCGCTTCAGCTGGCGGCCTTCGTCGACGAAAATCTCCTTGATGTAGAGATTAGCATCTTCGATACGCTCGTCTTCGTTTTTCTGCTGCCAGTTGGCCAGAGCCGACAGGAGCAGTTTTTCGATCCGCTCAGCACCCGAGTTGGCTTCGAATTTCAGCAAGCCCAGGGCGCGGGTCACTTTCTGACCGCGAACCATGTTGGCTACCAACCGCATCTTGCGCGGGGAGGTAGGCACGTTATTGAGTTTAGCTCTTGCTTCCATCTTAGCGCTTGCCTTTATCTTTCTTGGCTACGTGGCCGCGGAAGTTGCGGGTAGGAGCAAACTCACCGAGCTTGTGACCTACCATGTTTTCCGTGACGAAAACCGGGATGAACTTATTACCGTTGTGAACCGCGAAAGTGTGCGTCACGAAATCCGGGGAAATCATGGAGCGGCGCGACCAGGTCTTGATAACGGCTTTCTTGCCGGAACCTTCCATTGCGGTTACTTTCTTCTCGAGCCGAAAGTCAATGTACGGCCCTTTTTTTAGTGAACGTGCCATTGATTATCTCTTGCCTTTACGGTTAACGATGAGCTGCTCGGAGTACTTGTTCTTGTTACGGGTCTTCTGGCCTTTCGAGAAGATACCGTTACGGCTGCGTGGGTGACCACCCGACGACTTGCCTTCACCACCACCCATGGGGTGATCCACTGGGTTCATGGCAACACCACGAACACGTGGGCGACGGCCCATCCAACGGTTACGACCGGCTTTGCCGAGACGAACGTTCATGTGGTCGCCGTTCGAAACGGTACCAACCGTAGCCATGCAGGTCACCAGGACCATGCGCATCTCGCCGGAAGGCAGTTTCAGAGTGGCGTACTTGTCTTCGCGGGCGACGAGCTGAGCGTAGGTGCCAGCCGAGCGAGCCATGGCTGCACCATTACCGGGCATCAGCTCGATGTTGTGCAGGATGGTACCCAGGGGGATTTCACGCAGCGTCAGCGCGTTGCCAACTTCGGGAGCAACACCGGGACCCGATACGATAACCGTGTCTACGGCCAGACCGGCGGGCGCGATGATGTAGCGCTTTTCGCCGTCGGCGTAGTGCAGCAGCGCGATGCGCGCCGTGCGGTTTGGATCGTACTCAATCGTCTTCACCGTGGCTGGAACCCCAGCTTTGTCACGCTTGAAGTCGATGACCCGATACTTTTGCTTGTGACCACCGCCGATGTAGCGGTTGGTCATTTTACCCGCGTTGTTGCGGCCACCGGATTTTTCCATGGGTGCCAACAGCGACTTCTCCGGCTTCGACGTCGTAATCTCGTCGAAGGCCGGGGCGATGCGGAAGCGCTGACCCGGTGATGTTGGTCTTAGTTTTTTGAGTGCCATTTTATTTTAAAATGCGCGTTGCGTCGGTTGCCCGACTTAGATACCGCTATAGAAGTCGATTACGTCGCCTTCTTTCACAGTTACAATAGCCTTTTTCCCGTGAGGACGACGACCCGAAACGGAGCCGCCCTTGGTGAATTTCGACTTCAATTTGCCGTTGGTGCGGATCGTGCTAATGCCCGTTACCGTCACGCCGTACAGCGCCTCGATTTCCTTTTTGATCTGAACCTTGTTGGCCGTGCGCTCTACTTCGAAAGCGTACTGACCTTTTTCGTTCAGGGCGGTGGCCTTTTCGGTCACGATGGGTTTCTTCAGCGTGCTCATTACTCAGCGGTAGTATAGAGTTGTTCCAAAGATTTCAACCCGTCTTCCGACAGCAGCAGCGTGTCCGTGTTGAGCAGGTCGTGCGTATTCAGGGCAACGGGCGTAGCCACGGTTACTTTCTGAATGTTACGAGCCGACAGCACCACGTTCTTGTCGATTTCGCCGGTCACGAGCAGGGTTTTCTTGCCGTTGTTCAGCTTCAGACCCGACAGGATCGAGAGGAAATCTTTCGTTTTAGGAGCGCTCAGCGAGATGTTCTCTACCAGAGCAATTTTGCCATCCTGGGCCAGTACCGACAGAGCGGACAGACGAGCCAGGCGCTTGGTCTTTTTGTTGAGCTTGAAGCCGTAGTCGCGGGGCTCGGGGCCGAATACGCGGCCACCACCGATGAACACGGGCGACTTCATGCTGCCGGCACGGGCACCGCCCGTACCTTTTTGTTTCTTGAGCTTCTTCGTGGTGCCGTGCACCTCGTTGCGCTGCTTCGACTTGTGCGTGCCCTGGCGCTGGTTGGCCAAGTACTGCTTCACGTCGAGGTACATCACGTGCTCATTCGGCTCGAGGCCGAAGATGGCGTCAGACAGGGTAACCTTGCGGCCGGTGTCTTCGCCTTTGATGCTATATACTGCGAGTTCCATCGTAATCGTCTATTTCTCGAGTACCACGTAAGAATTCTTGGCACCGGGAATCGAACCGCTCACTAGGATGAGGTTCTTGTCGGCTACCACGCGCATTACCTTCAGGTTCTGCACTTTTACACGGTCACCGCCCATGCGGCCGGCCATGCGCATTCCTTTGAATACGCGCGAAGGCCAGGAGCAAGCACCGATCGAACCGGGGTGACGCAGACGGTTGTGCTGACCGTGGGTCTGCCCGCCGACACCAGCGAAGTTGTAGCGCTTTACTACGCCCTGGAAGCCTTTACCTTTCGAGGTGCCTACTACGTCCACGAACTCGCCTTCAGCGAAGAGGCTCGCGTCGATGGTGGCGCCTGCAGCGTAGGTAGACTCCGCGTCGAGGCGGAATTCAACCAGCTTTTTCTTGGGAGTGGTACCGGCTTTAGCGAAGTGACCAGCCAGAGCTTTGGTCGTGTTCTTCACTTTTTTCTCGCCGTAGCCAACCTGAACGGCGGTGTACCCGTCGTTGGCGACTGTCTTAACCTGCGTCACTACGCACGGACCCGCCTCGATGAGCGTGCAGGGAATGTTTTTCCCGTCCGGAGTGAAGAGGCTTGTCATACCGATTTTTTTACCGATGATGCCAGGCATTCTGTTAGATTTTATGAAAGACGCAAAAAGAAAACGCCCAAATGACGTTTTCGGAATTGGAGTGCAAAGCTAGGAAATTGTAGGACAAAAATCTAACGGCCCTCTGAAATATTTTCAGGGTCACGCAGTTGGCTCTTTTTGGCAGCTATTTCCTGGCCATCAGCCCTTTCACTACGGCTCCAGTATTTCCGGCGCGCAAAAGTGGAACGGCGGCCAAGTCACGGCTGGCGTGTTGCCGACGGTCCGGCTCCTGCAAAGTGCAAAACTGTAGTGTTCTACTCCGGGCTAAGCCGGGCGCCACTCCTGCTCCGGCTGCTCCGGCTTCAGCAGGGCATTGATGGTCAGCAGCAGGAAGAACAACGAGAAGGTGAGGCCGATTTGGGTCTCGAGGGTGTACTCTACCAGAAAGGAAAGCGTGACCAGGGTGTACTGGGCCACGAGCAGGGGCGTGAACCGCGGGGCAGCCCACAGCGCCGGGTAGAAAAAGCAGATGGTAAAGAGCAGCGTACCTAGAAAGCCGAATGCCACTAGGTCGTAGATAAACTGGTTGTGGGGCAGCAGGTACGACTCCTTATCAATCCCGGGGTAATTCTTCCGGAACTGCTGGGCCATTTCGTCCTTCATGTCGGCTTTGCTTACCCCGACGAGCGGATGCTGCTTGATAATTTCCCAGGCCGCTTTATAGGAGTACACGCGGGCTACGAGCGAATAGGTGTTGGCCGCCTTGGTGTCATCGACCTTGCCCAAGTCCTCCTTGGTATTGGTGAACTTGTTGCGAAACGTGGGGAATAGCTGGTAGCTGACCATAGGCAGCACCAGCAGGATGCCGGCCAAGTATATGGCTTGCCGGTACTGTTTGGTACGCAGCACCAGCCACACGAACAGCACCCCTCCTACCGCATAGAAGGTAACCAAGCCGCTGCGTACGGCCAGCATGTGCTGGAACAAAGCCAGTAGCACTGCGGTAGCCAGCAAAAGTCGGTGCTGCCCGGACGGGTTGTTACCCCACGACAACAGCACCACCGCCGCGCCCACCGCCAACGTCACCATTAGGCTGAAGCGGATATGGTCGGGTTCCGTGGGCATGATCTTCGAATGCAGATACATTTCGTTGACCTCTTCCAGGTGCAGCAGATAGTACCCGGTGCTCACCAATGCTGCTGCTACCACGCACCCAATGAAGAGCAGCCACAGGTTTTGCAGTTGTCGGGCGGGCAGCGCCGGTAGCAGCCAAAACGCCAGCGGCAGCAGCAGCAGCGGCAATTGCAGCACTACGTCGCGCCAGTAGTCGGGCAAGTTAGGCGGCTTCACATTCAGGCCGCTCAGCACGTGGATTAGGTAGATGACGATGAAAGCCCCAAACACCGGCCAGTGCTTCCGGTTAGCCACCCGCTTGTGCACAACCGAGTACGTGAGAGCCGTCACGCTAAGCCCAACAATACCGATGCTGGGCAGAATCCGAATGTAGTTGGCTACGAACAGGCCCGCAATAATCAGGGCACAGAATGCCGTGGCCGCATAATGCAGCCGAGCAAGAGTGAAGGTAGAAGCCAGAGTGGACGCCATTCAGAGGGAAATGAAAGCGCTAAGTTGGGAAGGATAGTTAAAAAAACACCCCACCGGCTTTGAAACCAGTGGGGTGTTTATCCTAATTAACGGGTGAAATCGGTCCTCAGACTTTGATTTCTACGTCAACGCCGCTGGGCAGTTCCAGCTTCATCAGGGCATCTACCGTCTTTGACGAAGTCGAGTAGATGTCTACGAGGCGCTTGTAGGTGCAGAGCTGGAATTGCTCCCGGGCTTTCTTGTTCACGTGGGGCGAACGGAGCACGGTGAATTTTTCCTTGACGGTCGGCAAGGGAATTGGGCCGCTTACGATAGCGCCCGTAGCCTTCACCGCCTTCACAATCTTCTCCGACGATTTGTCCACCAGGTTGTGGTCGTAGGATTTGAGTTTGATGCGAATTTTCTGATTCATGTGATTTTGAGTGAAAGCGGATTAGCGGATGGCGTTGCCCTTTTGCTTAGCGATGATTGCTTCAGCCAAGTTCTGCGGCACCTGATCGTAGTGCGAGAACGTGAGCGACGCCGAAGCGCGACCCGACGAAATCGTACGCAGCGTGGTTACGTAGCCAAACAGCTCCGACAGCGGAACGTCAGCCTTGATAACGTTGGCACCACCTTTCGTGTCCATACCCTTCATGATACCGCGGCGACGGTTCAGGTCACCGGTTACCGAACCCGTGTACTCGTCGGGCGAAACCACTTCAACGGCCATGATAGGCTCGAGCAGCTTCGGACCGGCTTTCTTGCCAGCTTCGCGGAAGCCACCACGAGCTGCGAGTTCGAACGACAGGGCGTCCGAGTCAACGTCGTGGTAGGAACCGAAGAACAGACGCACGCGCATGCCTTCGATGGGGAAGCCTGCCAGCGGGCCGTTCTTCATTGCTTCTTCGAAGCCTTTCTGAACGGGAGCAATGAATTCGCGAGGAATTACACCGCCGGTGATGGCATTCACGAACTCCAGACCTGGTTTCTCCGGATCGGTTTCTTTCGGGCCCAGTTCGAACTGGATATCACCGAATTTACCCCGACCACCGGTTTGCTTCTTGTAGGTCTCGCGGTGTTCAACCGTTTTGGTCAGGACCTCTTTATAAGCTACCTGAGGAGCACCCTGGTTGATTTCTACCTTGAACTCCCGACGCATCCGGTCGATGATGATTTCAAGGTGGAGCTCACCCATGCCTTTGAGTACGGTCTGGCCCGTTTCGGGGTCCGTCTGTACCACCAGCGTGGGGTCTTCTTCCACGAGCTTGGCAATGGCCATACCCATTTTATCAACGTCGGCCTGAGTTTTAGGCTCAATGGCGTAGCCGATTACGGGCTCAGGGAAGCTCATCGACTCCAGTACCACGCGCGACTTCTCGTCGGTCAGCGTGTCACCGGTTTTGATGTCCTTGAAGCCAACGCCGGCAGCAATGTCACCGGCCTGGATCTTGTCGATTGGGTTCTGCTTGTTGGAGTGCATCTGCATCAGACGCGAGATACGCTCCTTCTTGTTCGTGCGGTTGTTGTGCACGTACGAACCAGCGTCCAGTACACCGCTGTAGCAGCGGAAGAAGCACAGACGACCTACGAAGGGGTCGGTAGCAATCTTGAAGGCCAGGGCGGTGAAGGGCTCCGAGTTGTCGGGGTGACGCTCAATTTCCTCGCCCGTGTCGGGGTTGGTACCGATGATGGGCGGCATGTCGAGCGGCGACGGCAGGTACGCCATTACACCGTCCAGCATGGACTGCACACCTTTGTTTTTGAACGCCGAACCGCACATTACGGGCGAGAACTTCATGTCGATAACCGCTTTGCGGATAACGACCATCATTTCGTCGCGGGTGATGGAGTCGGGGTTGTCGAAGAATTTCTCCAGCAGGGCGTCGTCATACTCGGCAACGCTTTCTACCAGCTTCTGGCGCCACTCGGCCACCGTGTCCACCAGATCCTCGGGAACCGGGATTTCGTGGTACGATTTGCCTTGGGTAGCGTCGTCCCATACGATGGCCTTACCCGTCAGCAGATCGACTACACCCTTAAAGGTGTCTTCGGCGCCGATTGGAATCTGCAGCGGTACGGGGTTAGCCCCCAACTTATCTTTAATCTCAGCTACTGCCTTGAAGAAGTCAGCACCGGCACGGTCCATCTTGTTGACGAAGCAGATGCGGGGCACCTTGTACTTGTCAGCCTGACGCCATACGGTTTCCGACTGGGGCTCCACGCCCGAAACGGCGCAGAACAGAGCAACGGCACCATCGAGTACGCGCAGCGAACGTTCTACTTCTACCGTGAAGTCAACGTGGCCGGGGGTATCAATGAGGTTGATCTTGTACTGCTTGGTCTCTGGGGTTGGGTCGCCCTGTGCGTCGGTAGGGTAGTTCCAGAAAGTGGTCGTAGCAGCCGAAGTGATGGTGATACCACGCTCCTGCTCCTGCTCCATCCAGTCCATCGTGGCGGCACCTTCGTGCACGTCCCCGATTTTGTGGGTTTTACCGGTATAGTAGAGAATGCGCTCCGACGTGGTAGTTTTACCAGCATCGATGTGCGCCATAATCCCGATATTCCGGAGGTATTGCAGTTCTTTATTAACAGCCATGTCTATTTGAATGAGTGAATGTGTGATTAGCGTTTGAGCAACTGTCGAGCTAGGGCCTTAACCAAAACCCGGGGCTACTCATTCACTGAAGCACTCATTTAGTTAGAAGCGGAAGTGCGAGAAGGCCTTGTTGGCCTCAGCCATGCGGTGGGTGTCGTCCTTCTTCTTAACCGAAGCACCTTCACCTTTAGCGGCAGCAATGATTTCGCCAGCCAGCTTGTCCTTCATGGTTTTCTCCCCACGACGACGAGCGTACTGAATCATCCACTTGGCACCAACCGAAATACGACGGTCGGGACGAACTTCGATCGGCACCTGGAAGGTAGCACCACCTACGCGGCGGCTCTTCACTTCTACGGTTGGCATCACGTTGTTCAGAGCCTTGCGCCACATTTCCAGGCCGTTTTCTTTCGTGCGCTGCTCTACGATTTCGCAGGCGTCGTAGAAAATGCCGTAGGCAAGGTTTTTCTTTCCGTCATACATCATGTAGTTGACGAAACGGGTTACCAGCGTCTCCTTGAACTTGGGGTCGGGCAGGAGGATGCGCTTCTTTGGTTTTGACTTTCTCATGAGTTCAGATGTGAGCAGGATGCCGGGAGCCGCGGGATAAGAACCATGTGCTATCCAACGCGGGGCCCGACTCCACTCGTATCAATTACTTTTTCTTGCCGGGAGCTGGTTTGCCGCCTTTGCCCGTAGCAGCCACTTGGCCTGGCTTCGGACGCTTGGCACCATACTTCGAACGACGCTGGGTACGGCCGTTTACACCGGCGGTGTCCAGAGCGCCACGGATGATGTGGTAACGAACACCGGGCAAATCTTTTACCCGGCCACCACGGATCAGCACGATGCTGTGCTCCTGCAGGTTGTGACCTTCACCCGGGATGTAGGCGTTAACCTCTTTGCCGTTGGTGAGACGCACACGAGCCACTTTGCGCATGGCCGAGTTCGGCTTCTTAGGCGTGGTGGTGTACACACGGGTGCATACGCCACGGCGCTGCGGGCACGAGTCAAGGGCCGGCGACTTCGACTTCGTCGTCAGCTTCTCGCGGCCTTTTCGTACTAACTGGTTAATGGTAGGCATTTACGGAATGGTTTGTCAAGGAGGGTTCTCTCCCAAAAAATTAGGCTTGCAAAGGTATAGAAGTCCCGCCGAAATAGCAAACGAGTTGAAATAGTTTGTTTTAGCCAACCCCGGGGGCGCCCGAATGCCGCCGGCTACACCGACCACTACCCGCTCCCGATAACGCAAAAGGCCCCCGACGCGAAGTCGGAGGCCTTTTCTTAAGCGGGGCTGCTGCGGGGCGCTTACGCCTCCCCCATCGTGCCGCCGAAGTTCATCGGGTAGCTCGGCGAGTCGGGCTGCTGCTTGATGGTGCCAAAGCTCTGCTCAAACCGCTCGATATTGTCGGACAGCGCCGAGAGCAGGCGCTTGGCGTGCTCGGGCGTGACGACAATGCGGGCCTTGACCTTGGCCTTGGGCAGGCCCGGCATCAGGCGGATAAAGTCGATGACGAACTCGCTGCTGCTGTGCGCAATCATGGCCAGGTTGGCGTACTCGCCCTCGGCAATTTCTTCCGACAGCTCAATGTTGATGGCGTTCGGGTCAGTTTTTGGGTCGTTGGGTTCCATTCAGTGAAAGTTGGGTTAACAACTGCTTTTTATTTGCGGTCCATGTAAAACAGTAGTGTCTTCATTGCTTTATAGCTTACTATCAGAGCTAGCGGCACCAAAAGTGGTAGCAGTATTATTCCTAATCCGCCCAGAAAAATTCCTGGCAATAGAATCGCATAGCCAAACGCACTGGGCTCATCCGTTACGATTGATAAGGCTCCGAATATGCAACAAATTGCCCATACCCCTGGCAGTAATAAGAAGAGCAGTATTACAACCTGCAGTGTTTTGTGAGCTGTACGAGCTATTGCAGTTTGCCCCCACCTATCGATGCGCTCGATAAAGTTGAACAGTAGACTCAACCCTTTCAGGAAATACAGAAAGGCATTCCACCATCGGTTTTCAGGTCCTTTCATAGCATTTACGCAAACACTCTCTATCGACTGCAAAGAAAAAGCCGACCGGGTTCCCCCAGTCGGCTTTTTCATTACAAGCTCACGGCTGATTACTCGGCCGAGACTTCGCGCTTGCTGGCTCGCGGGGCCCGCTTCGGACCCGTTTCCGGGGCCTCGGCTTTGGCGGCCTGCTGCGCTTCGAGTTCCTCTTTCGAGCCGACCACCTGCCGCGTGTATTCGCGCAGACCGGTACCGGCCGGGATGAGGTGCCCGACGATTACGTTTTCCTTCAGGCCCAGCAGTTCGTCGGCCTTGCCACGGATGGCAGCTTCCGACAGAACCTTGGTCGTCTCCTGGAACGAAGCGGCCGAGATAAACGACTGGGTGCCGAGCGAGGCCTGGGTGATACCCTGCAGGGTCGGACGCGAGACCGAAGGCTGAGCGTCGCGCACCTGCACGAGGCGCAGGTCACGGCGTTTCAGGCTGCTGTTCTCGTCGCGGAGCTTGCGGGCACTCACGATCTGGCCGGGCTTGAGCACGGTCGAGTCGCCGGCGTCCGTTACCACCTTCATGTCGATGATGGTATCGTTTTCCTCCATGAAGATAATCTTGTCGATTACCTGATGCTCCAGGAACGTCGTGTCGCCGGCATCGAGGATAACCACTTTCTGCATCATCTGGCGAACTACCACCTCGATGTGCTTGTCGTTGATTTTTACCCCTTGCAAGCGGTATACTTCCTGAATCTCATTCACGAGGTACTCCTGCACGGCGCCCGGACCCTGAATGCTCAGGATGTCGGAAGGCGTGATGGCACCGTCGGACAGCGGCATACCGGCCCGGATGAAGTCGTTGTCCTGCACCAGAATGTGCTTCGACAGCGGCACCATGTACTTCTTCTTCACGCCGTCTTTCGACTCGACGAAGATTTCACGGTTACCACGCTTCACGGTACCATAGGTTACCACACCGTCGATTTCCGACACAACGGCCGGATTCGAGGGGTTCCGGGCTTCGAAAAGCTCCGTAACGCGGGGCAGACCGCCGGTGATGTCGCGGGTTTTGCCCACGGCCCGAGGAATCTTGGCCAGAATCTGACCAGCCTTGATTTTCTCGTTGTTCTCGACGCTGATGTGCGAGCCCACGGGAATGCTATAGGCGCGCTGACCTTCCTCGATGTCCTTTTTGCCGGCCTTCACAATGATGGACGGGTTCTGGGCTTTGTCGCGCGATTCGATAATCACCTTCTCGCGGTGACCCGTCTGCTCATCCGACTCCTCACGGTAGGTCACGCCTTCCGTAATGGCATCGTAGACAACGGTACCATCAAACTCGGCCAAAATAACGGCGTTGTAGGGGTCCCAGTTGTTGAGCTCTTGGCCTTTCTCCACTTCCTGACCTTCGTCAACGAGCAGAAACGATCCGTACGGTACGTGGTTCGAGATAAACACCTTGCCGGTGCCTTTCTCCACGATACGAATTTCGCCCGAGCGACCCATTACCACTTTCACCTTCTCACCTTCGGCGTTCACGGAGTCCACGGTCCGAATGTCTTCGAACTCGACTACCCCGTTGAACTTGGCCTTGATGTTGGCTTCAACGGCAATGTTAGAGGCCGTACCACCTACGTGGAAGGTACGCAGCGTGAGCTGGGTACCGGGCTCCCCGATCGACTGAGCGGCAATAACACCAACGGCTTCGCCTTTCTGGACCATGCGGCCCGACGACAGGTTCCGGCCGTAGCACTTGGCGCAAATACCGCGCTTCGACTCGCAGGTCAGTACCGAGCGGATTTCCACCGACTCAATGCTGGTAGCATCCACGCGGCGGGTGATGTCCTCGGTGATTTCGTCGCCGGCAGTAAGGATAACCTCGTCCGTGAGCGGATCGATGATATCGTGTACGGCCACGCGGCCCAGGATACGCTCGGCCAGGGGCTCCACGATGTCCTCGTTGTCTTTCAGGGCGAAGGTTTCGATACCACGCAGCGTACCGCAGTCGGTTTCGTTTACAATCACGTCCTGCGACACGTCCACCAGACGACGGGTCAGGTAGCCGGCGTCAGCCGTCTTCAGAGCCGTATCGGCCAGGCCTTTCCGGGCACCGTGGGTCGAAATGAAGTACTCGATTACGTCCAGGCCTTCTTTGAAGTTGGACAGAATCGGGTTTTCGATAATCTCGCCTACCGAACCCTGGAGCGACTTCTGCGGCTTGGCCATCAGACCCCGCATACCGCCGAGCTGACGGATCTGCTCGCGCGAACCGCGGGCACCGGAGTGCATCATCATGTAAATCGAGTTGAAGCCCTGGTTCTCCTTTTCGAGGCGACCCATGAGGGTTTCAGTGATTTGGTTGTTGATGCGGGTCCAGATGTCGATAACCTGGTTGTAACGCTCGTTGTCGGTAATCAGACCCATCTGGTAGTTCTGAGTAACGGCCTTCACGTCGTTCTGCGCCTGCAGTACCAGCGCATCCTTCTCCTTCGGAATCTGGATGTCGCCCAGACCCATCGACAGACCACCTTTGTAGGCCGACTGGAAGCCCAGCGTCTTGATGTCGTCGAGGACCTGCGCAGTGCGGGCCATGCCGGTGCGCTTGAACACCATCGAAATGATCTGCTGGAGCTTCTTCTTAGTCAGCAGCTCATCTACGAAACCGACTTCGGTCGGCACGAGCTGGTTGAAGAGCACGCGGCCGGCTACGGTTTCGATGATTTTCGGCACCAGATTATCCTGCTCATCGCGGACCATCGTGCGCACCTTGATGTAGGCGTGCTTCGACAGAACTCCTTCGTTGATGGCAATAACGACTTCCTCGTCGGAATAGAACGTCATGTCCTCACCGTCGATTTTCTCGTTTTCGGTGCTGCGCTTGCCTTTAGTGACATAGTACAGACCCAGAACCATGTCCTGCGACGGTACAGCAATGGGTGCGCCGTTGGCCGGGTTCAGGATGTTGTGCGAGGCCAGCATGAGCATGGATGCTTCCAGGATAGCGGCCGGCCCGAGGGGCACGTGCACAGCCATCTGGTCACCGTCAAAGTCAGCGTTGAAGGCCGTACAAACCAGCGGGTGCAGCTGGATAGCCTTGCCCTCGATCAGACGGGGCTGGAACGCCTGGATACCCAAGCGGTGCAGGGTTGGAGCCCGGTTGAGCAGCACGGGGTGGCCTTTCAGCACGTTTTCCAGGATGTCCCATACCACGGCGTCCTTGCGGTCCACGATTTTCTTGGCCGACTTCACCGTCTTCACGATGCCGCGCTCGATGAGCTTGCGGATGATGAACGGCTTGAACAGCTCGGCCGCCATGTTCTTGGGCAGACCGCACTCGTGCAGCTTCAGCTCCGGGCCTACCACGATAACCGAACGACCGGAGTAGTCGACGCGCTTACCGAGCAGGTTCTGACGGAAGCGGCCCTGTTTGCCTTTCAGCATATCGGACAGCGACTTCAGGGCGCGGTTGCCTTCGGCGCGCACGGCGTTTACTTTCCGCGAGTTGTCGAACAGCGAATCCACGGCTTCCTGCAGCATGCGCTTCTCGTTGCGCAGAATCACCTCGGGCGCCTTGATTTCAATCAGGCGCTTGAGGCGGTTGTTGCGGATGATGACGCGGCGGTACAGGTCGTTCAAGTCCGAGGTAGCGAAACGGCCACCGTCGAGCGGAACGAGGGGGCGCAGTTCCGGCGGAATCACGGGCACCATGCGGATTACCATCCACTCGGGCTTGTTTTCCACGCGGGTGGCGGCGTCACGGAAAGCTTCCACCACGCGCAGGCGCTTCAACGCCTCAGCCTTACGCTGCTGCGAGGTTTCGTGGGCGGCCGAGTCGCGCAGGCTGTACGAAAGCTCATCGAGGTTGATGCGCTCCAGCAGCATGTACAAGGCATCGGCACCCATGCGGGCGATGAACTTGTTGGGGTCCTCGTTGGGCAGCATCTGGTTCTCCCGGGGGAGCTTGTCGATGATGTCGAGGTATTCGTCTTCGGTCAGGAAGTCGAGCTGCTGCACGCCTTCTTCGGCGAGGGCGCCCGGCTGCACAACGACGTACCGCTCGTAATAGATAATCTGGTCGAGCTTCTTAGTGGGCAGGCCCAGCAGGTAGCCGATTTTATTGGGCAGGGACTTAAAGTACCAGATGTGCGCTACGGGCACCACCAGTTCGATGTGGCCCATCCGCTCGCGGCGTACTTTCTTCTCGGTCACCTCCACGCCGCACCGGTCGCAGATGATGCCTTTGTAGCGAATCCGCTTGTATTTGCCGCAGTGGCATTCCCAGTCCTTCACGGGACCGAAAATCCGCTCGCAGAACAAGCCGCCCATCTCGGGCTTGTACGTCCGGTAGTTGATCGTCTCGGGCTTCACTACTTCGCCGTTCGACCGCTCCAGGATGGATTCGGGCGAGGCCAGCGAGATGGTGACTTTCGAGAAGTCCTGCACCAGTTTTTTGTTTTTTGCAAACGCCATGTAGAAAGCTGTTAGCTGTTGGCTTTTTATGCTGTCCGTTAGATACGCCGGCCTTAAGGCTAGTCGGAAAGAACGTAACAGTTCGACTCTGCGAAAAGTGCTCTGCGGTTCGGATAGGTACGCCGCGCAGTAGATTTTGCTAGGTCTGGATGAATACGCTCGAACTTTGGCAAGTCCGGGCGGCTGCGGTCAACTTAAGCCGGGGGTTGTCTCGTTCTGACCTTATCTCGGAACGACGCCGGCGGCAGTAAGCATCGGTTGCCCGATCCGCATGTATTGTAAAAGGCACTGAAACAGGAGTTGCCAACATCTGCATGTCAGCAACTCCTTGTTTCAAACCTTAGTCAAGCGTGATTTCCAGGGCCAGACCGCGCAACTCGTGGATGAGTACGTTGAATGACTCGGGGATATTCGGCTTGGGCAGTACGTCGCCTTTGACAATGGCTTCGTAGGCCTTGGCCCGACCCACCACGTCATCCGACTTCACGGTCAGGATTTCCTGCAGCACGTTCGACGCGCCGAAAGCTTCCAGAGCCCATACTTCCATTTCACCAAAGCGCTGACCACCGAACTGGGCCTTACCACCCAGCGGCTGCTGCGTGATGAGGGAGTACGGTCCGATCGAACGGGCGTGCATCTTGTCGTCCACCAGGTGACCCAGCTTCAGCATGTAGATAACGCCAACCGTCACGGGCTGGTCGAACTGCTGACCGGTCAGACCGTCGTGCAGGTACGAGCGGCCGAACGTGGGTAGCCCGGCTTCCGTGAGTTCCTTCGACACTTCCTCTTCGGTGGCACCGTCGAAAATCGGGGTAGCGTAGGTGCGGCCCAGCTTGAGGCCGGCCCAGCCCAGTACGGTTTCGTAGATCTGCCCGATGTTCATCCGGCTTGGTACACCCAGCGGGTTCAGCACAATGTCCATCGGCGTGCCATCAGCCAGGAACGGCATGTCCTCATCGCGCACGATGCGGGCTACCACCCCTTTGTTACCGTGACGACCAGCCATTTTATCCCCCACCTTCAGCTTACGCTTTTTGGCGATGTAGACTTTGGCCAGCTGCACAATGCCGGCGGGCAGCTCGTCGCCAACCTCCAGCGTGAACCGGTCGCGCTTGAAGCGGGCAGTGATGGTGTTGCGCTTTTTTGCGTAGTTTTTCACCAGCTGCAGCACCATACCGTTGATTTTCTCGTCGGCGGTCCAGCCTTCCAGGATCAGATCCTTGAAGATGTTGACTTCCTCCGGTACGGCGTAGTTGCTCTCATCCTTATAGAGGTTCTTCTCGGGGAAGAGGCCCTCGGACAGGTTCTTCTTGCCAAACTTCACCCCTTTCGAGATGAGCTCGTCACCGAACTTGTGCTTCACGCCCTGGGAGGTTTTGCCTTCCAGCAGTTGCACGAGCTTCTCGACCATCACGGTGCGCACGCCGCGCAGCTCCTTGGCGTAGGTATCCTTGAGCTCTTCTACTTCCTTCTTCGACTTGGCCCGCAGGTTTTTATCTTTCTTCGGACGCGAGAAAAGCTTGGTACCGATAACCACCCCTTGCAGGGACGGTGGCGCCTTGAGGGAAGCGTCTTTCACATCGCCGGCTTTGTCACCAAAGATGGCGCGGAGCAGTTTCTCTTCCGGAGTCGGGTCAGTTTCGCCCTTGGGCGTAATCTTACCGATCAGGATGTCGCCTTCCTTCACCTCAGCGCCCAGACGGATGATACCGTTGTCGTCGAGGTTGCGGACGGCTTCTTCGCTCACGTTCGGAATTTCCGAGGTCAGCTCTTCCTCGCCGCGCTTGGTTTCGCGCACTTCGAGTTCGAACTCCTCGATGTGAATCGAGGTGAAGATGTCGTCGCGCACTACACGCTCCGAGATGACAATAGCATCCTCGAAGTTGTAGCCCTGCCACGGCATGAAGGCCACCTGCATGTTGCGGCCCAGGGCCAGCTCGCCTTTGTTCGTGCCGTAGCCTTCGCAAAGCGGCTCACCCTTGGTTACGCGCTGGCCTTTCTTGACCAGCGGCGTCAGGTTGATGCAGGTATCCTGGTTGGTGCGGCGGAACTTGATCAGGTCGTACGAAACCCGCTCGGCGTCGAAGCTTACCAGGATATCGTCGGCCGTCAGGTCGTACTTCACCACGATGCGGTTGGCATCCACGTAGTCAATAACCCCGTCGCCTTCCGCTACCACCAGGGCGCGAGAGTCAATGGCGGTACGGCCTTCCAGACCCGTGCCCACAATCGGAGCCTGGGGACGGAGCAGCGGCACGGCCTGACGTTGCATGTTCGAACCCATCAGGGCCCGGTTGGCATCGTCGTGCTCCAGGAACGGAATCAGCGAGGCAGCAACCGATACAATCTGGTTCGGGGCCACGTCCATGTAGGTGTACTCCTGGGGAGCTACTACGGGGAAGTCGCCTTCGAAACGGCCTTTTACGAGGTCGTTGATGAAGTTACCCTTCTCATCGATGCGGGCGTTAGCCTGGGCAATGTGGTGGGTATCTTCTTCCTCGGCGGTGAGGTATTTCACCTCGTGGCTCACGTCAACCTTGCCTTCTTTTACAGCGCGGTAAGGCGTTTCGATGAAGCCCATGCCGTTGACCCGGGCGTGCACGCACAGCGACGAAATCAGGCCGATGTTCGGTCCTTCCGGCGTTTCGATGGTGCACAGGCGGCCGTAGTGGGTGTAGTGAACGTCCCGTACTTCGAAACCAGCCCGCTCGCGCGACAGACCTCCCGGCCCCAGTGCCGATACGCGACGCTTGTGCGTCACCTCGGCCAGCGGGTTGGTCTGGTCCATGAACTGCGACAACTGGTTAGTGCCGAAGAAAGAGTTGATAACCGACGAGAGCGTGCGGGCGTTGATCAAGTCAACGGGCTTGAAGTCCTCGTTGTCGCGCACGTTCATGCGCTCCTTGATGGTGCGGGCCATACGGGCCAGACCCACGCCGAACTGGGCGTAGAGCTGCTCACCCACGGTGCGCACCCGACGGTTGCTCAAGTGGTCAATATCATCGACTACGGCTTTCGAGTTGATCAGGCCGATCAGGTACTTCACGATCAGGACGATGTCCTCATTGGTCAGTACGCGGGCTTCCCAGTTCTTGTCGAGGCCGAGTTTCTTGTTGATCCGGTAGCGACCTACGTCGCCGAGGTCGTAACGCTTGTCCGAGAAGAACAGCTTCTGGATGATGTCACGGGCAGTTTCTTCGTCGGGCGCTTCGGTGTTCCGCAGCTGACGGTAGATCTGCTCGACAGCCTCCTTCTCCGAGTTGGAGTTGTCCTTCTGCAGCGTGTTATAGATGATGGCGAAGTCCGCAATGTTCACATTCTCCTTGTGCAGGATGATGGACTTGGGGGCGGCTTCGAGGATGGTGTCGATGTCCTCTTCCTGAATGGTCGAGTCACGCTCCAGCAGCACTTCGTTGCGGTCGATGGAAACTACCTCACCGGTGTCCTCGTCCACGAAGTCCTCCGTCCAGGTGCGCAGCACCCGGGCGGCCAGCTTGCGGCCGACGGCTTTCTTCAAAGCCTTCTTGTCGGCCTTCACTTCCTCCGACAACCCGAACAGGTCCAGGATGTCTTTGTCGGTGCCGTAGCCGATGGCGCGGAGCAGGGTGGTAACCGGGAACTTCTTCTTCCGGTCGATGTAGGCGTACATCACGTTGTTCACGTCCGTGGCAAACTCGATCCACGAGCCCTTAAACGGAATGATACGGGCCGAATACAGCTTGGTGCCGTTGGTGTGCTTGCTCTGGGCGAAGAACACGCCCGGGGAGCGGTGCAGCTGGGAGACAATAACCCGCTCGGCGCCGTTGATAACGAACGAGCCTTTTTCGGTCATGTACGGGATGTTACCCAAGAACACTTCCTGCTCAATCGTTTCGAAATCCTCGTTGTCCTTGTCGTTGCAGACCAGGCGCAGCTTGGCTTTCAGCGGCACCGAATAGGTCAGGCCGCGGTCAATGCACTCGTCGACCGAATATTTCGGCGGATCGACGTGGTAATCCAGGAAGGTCAGGACGAAGTTTTCGCGCGAGTCCGAAATCGGGAAGTTCTCGGCAAATACCTTAAACAAACCCTCATCGGTACGGCTTTCGGCGGCCGTTTCCAACTGAAAGAAATCCTGGAACGACTGCAACTGCACGTCCAGGAAATCCGGATACTCGATAACTTTCTTAATCTTGGCGAAGTTGATTCGCTCGACGGCTTTCTGCATCAAAGCCTTTGCTTTCGGTGTAGCCAATGCGTTTGGGTGTTAAGAAATGGACACTGAAGCGTACTGTAATCAATAAACCTACCTAACCAGTTCTGCGTACCCGTAGGCACAAAAAGCCGCAATGCGGCGCGGAAAGGCAATCCAGGAAGGTTTGTGGCCTACAAACAGGAAAAGACCTGGCTTAGTTGCCAGGCCTATCCTTATTTGTATGAGAAAAAGCGCGGGGCAGCTTACTTAACCTCTACTTCAGCGCCGGCTTCTTCCAGTTGCTTCTTCAGGCCTTCAGCCTCGTCCTTAGCAACACCTTCTTTCAGGGGCTTAGGAGCGCCGTCAACCAGTTCTTTGGCTTCTTTCAGGCCCAGACCGGTCAGGTCTTTCACCAGTTTCACAACAGCCAGTTTGCTAGCGCCAGCCGACTTCAGGATTACGTCGAACGACGTCTTCTCCTCGGGAGCGTCAGCAGCAGCGCCAGCGCCACCACCAGCCATCATTACGGGAGCAGCAGCAGGCTCAATGCCATACTCGTCCTTCAGGATACCAGCCAGCTCGTTTACTTCTTTCACCGTCAGGTTAACCAGCTGCTCAGCGAATGCTTTCAAATCTGCCATTTCTGTAGATTGTTAAAAAAAAGGGGGTTGTTGAATTTAATTGAGGGGGAAAAAGCTAGGCTCGCAATTAAGCAGCAACCTCTTCTTTTTCGGAAAGCGTCTTGAGGATACCGGCCAGTTTGTTGCCACCGCTCGACAGAGCGCTGATAACGTTTTTGGCAGGCGACTGGAGCAGACCGATAACTTCACCGATCAGCTCGTTTTTGCCTTTCAGCGTGCTCAGCGTCTCGAGCTGGTTAGCACCCAGGTAGATGCTAGAGTCGATGTAAGCACCCTTCAGAGCAGGCTTCGGAACGGCATTCTTGCTGTAGTTCTGAGCCTTGTAGAAGTCCTTCAGCAGTTTGCCGGGAGCGTTGCCAGCCTCTTTCGAGAACAGTACACCCGACTGGCTTTTCAGCGCTGCGTCCAGCTCCGACGTGTCACCGCCCAGCGTGTCGAGGGCTTTGCGGATCAGCGTGTTCTTGTACACTTTGAACTCCAGGCCGCGGTTGAAGCACAGCCGACGGAATTCGTTGATTTTCGCCACCGACATTCCCGAAGCATCGGTAATGTAGAACGCGTTGTGCGATTGAAACTTTTCGCTCAACTCGTCGACGAGGACTTGTTTTTCTTCCCTTGTCATATCTCGTTGATTGTGAATTAAGCGGAAGTAACCGTAGTCTCAACCGGAACGGCTGGGCTCATCGTGCTGCTGAGCGTGATGCTCTTGATGTAGGTACCCTTAGCGGACGAAGGCTTCAGACGGATGAGCGTCTGGATTACTTCGATGGCGTTTTCAGCCAGCTTCTGGTCATCAAAAGATACTTTGCCCACCGAGCAGTGAATGATGCCGGTTTTGTCAACTTTGAAGTCGATTTTACCAGCTTTCACTTCCTGAACGGCCTTGGCCACGTCGGTCGTTACCGTACCCGACTTCGGGTTTGGCATCAGACCACGGGGACCGAGCACGCGGCCCAGGCGACCTACTTTAGCCATTACCGATGGCATCGTGATAATTACGTCGATGTCGGTCCAGCCTTTTTCGATCTTGGCGATGTAGTCGTCCAGACCAACGAAATCGGCGCCGGCGGCAGTAGCTTCAGCCTCCTTGTCGGGAGTCACGAGAGCCAGTACACGAACGGTTTTGCCGGTGCCGTGGGGCAGCGTGGCCACGCCACGAACCATCTGGTCAGCTTTGCGGGGGTCTACGCCCAGACGTACGTCGATGTCAACAGAGGCGTCAAACTTGGTATAGGTGATGTCCTTTACCACTTTGGCAGCTTCTACCAAGTTACGAGCCGTCGTCAGGTCGTGCTTGGCAAGGGCGTCCTTGCGCTTTTTGGTCAGTTTGCTCATGAGTTCTTCTCCGTTTGATTATGCAGCGAAAGGAGAAGTTCCCGAGACGGTGATACCCATGCTGCGGGCCGTACCGGCAACGAGTTTCATGGCCGACTCAATCTTGAACGAGTTCAAGTCGGGCATCTTCGTTTCGGCAATGGTGCGAACCTGGTCCCACGACACCGAACCAACCTTGTTCCGGTTAGGCTCTTTCGAACCGCTCTGGATTTTGGCAGCTTCCATGAGGAGAACTGGCACCGGAGGGGTTTTCACGACGAAGTCAAACGACTTGTCGGTGTACATGGTAATCAGTACGGGACATACTTGGCCGGCCTTATCCTGGGTGCGAGCGTTGAACTGCTTGCAGAACTCCATGATGTTAAGGCCTTTGCTACCAAGTGCAGGTCCAACCGGCGGCGAAGGGTTCGCAGCGCCTCCCTTTATCTGAAGCTTCAGATAACCTCTAATTTCTTTGGCCATTGGGATTGAAAGGCTTCGGAGAATATGGTCGTAACACCAGCTCTCCTCAGTTTAACTAGTGCTCCTAAAAAGTGGAAGCCGCCGTTGGTCGGAGCAGAAGAACCAACAACGTACTATCTATGTGTGCTTAAGATTCTTTCTCGACCTGAGTGTAGCTGAGCTCCATGGGAGTGCTGCGGCCGAAAATCTTCACAATCACGTTCAGCTTCTTGCGCTCATCGAAAATCTCGGACACGTTGCCGGAGAAGCCGCTGAAGGCGCCATCCACTACTTTCACCAACTCACCCACCACGAAGGGGGTATCGAGGCTGGCGGTTTCTTCCTCAGCTTCGTCAACGATGCCTAGAATACGGTTCACCTCCGACATGCGCAGCGGCACGGGCTTGGTGTTGGCCGTCTTGCCTTCTTTGTCGCTCAGGAAACCAATTACGCCCGGGGTGCTGGTAATAATGTGGTCAACTTCGCCGTGCGACAAATCGGCGTGAATGAGAATGTAGCCGGGGAAGAAGTTACGCTCGCGCACCCGCTTCTTGCCGTTCCGCATCTCGTATACTTTCTCGGCCGGAATCAGTACCTGGGGCACCAACTCAGAAAGGCCATGACGGCCAATCTCGGTTTCCAAGTACTGCTTGGCTTTTTTCTCTTGGCCGCTCACGGAGCGTACCACATACCACTTCAACTCTCCCATTAGATCAACCGATTAACGGAATGAATTGTAGAATGCCTCCAGGCCGGTTTTGAACACGATGTCCATGAGGCCAACAACGGCGGCAAAGATCAGCGAACCGATCAGTACGAGCCCAGCGCTCTTCTGCAGTTCATCGAAAGAAGGCCACGTTACTTTGTAGCGCATCTCCTCGGTGGTGTCGCGGAAATAATTCGTCAGCTTGCTCATGTTCGCGCCTGGTTTGGCTGTAACTGTTGCGGCCGCTTTATGGCCTATCCTGCACGGGCGGAGAGATTCGAACTCCCATCAAAGGTTTTGGAGACCTCTATTCTACCCTTGAACTACGCCCGTGTATGCGTTCCAAATGACTGTAAAGCCGGATTGGGACTGCAAATGTACTGAACTCTTTAAACAAAACAAATCCGCCCCTGAAAATATCAGAGGCGGATTGTATTGTTTTACTGGTTTCTAGACAGAAACTAGTCGAGGATTTCGGTTACCTGACCGGCACCTACCGTACGGCCACCTTCGCGGATAGCGAAACGCAGACCTTTCTCCATTGCCACCTTGCTGATCAGCTCAACTTGGATGGTGATGTTGTCACCGGGCATTACCATTTCAACACCTTCTGGGAGGGTGATGATACCGGTAACGTCGGTGGTACGCAGGTAGAACTGCGGACGGTAGTTGTTGAAGAATGGCGTGTGACGGCCACCTTCTTCTTTCGACAGCACGTACACCTCAGCTTTGAACTTCTGGTGAGGCTTAACTGAACCTGGCTTGCAGATAACCATACCACGACGGATGGCTTCTTTTTCAATGCCACGGAGCAGCAGACCTACGTTGTCACCAGCTTCGCCACGGTCGAGGATCTTGCGGAACATCTCAACACCGGTTACGGTCGACTTCAGGCCTTCAGCAGCACCCATACCCAGGATGTCAACTTGCTCACCCGAGTTGATGATACCACGCTCAATACGGCCGGTAGCTACCGTACCACGACCCGTGATAGAGAATACGTCCTCTACTGGCATCAGGAAGGGCAGGTCGGTCAGACGAGCTGGGATTGGAATGTAGCTGTCAACGGCAGCCATCAGTTCTTCGATCTTAGGAACCCAGTTGGCATCGCCATTCAGGCCACCCAGAGCCGAACCCTGGATAACGGGAATGTTGTCACCGTCGAAGTCGTAGAACGAAAGCAGTTCGCGGATTTCCATTTCCACGAGCTCGAGCAGCTCGGGGTCGTCCACCATGTCCACTTTGTTCATGAACACAACGAGCTGAGGAACACCTACCTGGCGAGCCAGCAGGATGTGCTCACGCGTCTGGGGCATTGGACCGTCGGTAGCAGCTACTACGAGGATAGCGCCGTCCATCTGGGCAGCACCCGTTACCATGTTCTTCACATAGTCAGCGTGACCAGGGCAGTCAACGTGAGCGTAGTGACGGTTTTCGGTAGCGTACTCAACGTGAGCGGTGTTGATCGTGATACCACGCTCTTTTTCTTCAGGAGCGTTGTCGATCGACGAGAAGTCACGCTTAGCGGCCAAACCTTTGTTCGCCAGTACCGTGGTGATAGCAGCAGTCAGGGTGGTTTTGCCGTGGTCGACGTGCCCGATCGTACCGATGTTCACGTGCGGCTTGGAACGATCAAAATTTTCTTTGGCCATTGTAAAGAGATTAAGAGGAATTTTAAAGGAGGGGAAAACGCGACTAGACTATACCGCAAGAAAGCGAAACACAGCTCCGCTAATAAGCGGGGAACACTGCACGTCGCTTTACCTGGCTGACAGATTCAGACAAGGCAGTCGCGCTGCTTCGTCGGTAATCGTACTAACTGGAGCCATTTATGGGATTTGAACCCATGACCTCTTCCTTACCAAGGAAGTGCTCTACCACTGAGCTAAAACGGCTTATTTTGGAGCTGTCATCAGAAGCGAAAAGCTGCTAACGCCGGCAAAGATACTGGTTAATTTTAACAGCAAGAAACCAAAGGTCAAAAGCTGAGCAAATGAGCGGGAGACGAGGTTCGAACCCGCGACCTGCAGCTTGGAAGGCTGCCGCTCTACCAACTGAGCTACTCCCGCGTAGAGGCGAGACAATGAGCTGGTGAAAATTTCACCAGCTCACCGTTTCACTGCTGTGGGGGTAACAGGACTCGAACCTATGAACCCGAAGGAGGTGAGTTACAGTCACCCGCAATTGCCGCTATGCGATACCCCCAGCTTGGTTTTTCCCACCATTTGCGGGAAAGATTTTCCTTTTCACAAGTCCCGCTAAAGTGGGTGGGTTGCTAAAGGAGTTGCAAAATTAGAGGCTTTCTCTTGCAAGTCAAGCGCCCGGCCCAAAAGGTTGCAATTATTTTTCCGGCGGCCGGACTAAAAACTGCTTCTGCGAGCAGCTAACCGCTTGATTCAGGACAAACAACGTCTGATTTCCGGCTACCGAAAAAAGTTGGCTGCCGGGCGAAAATATTTCTACTGGATCAGGCTGTAGGCGGCTTTGAGCTGGTCATTCTTCTCTTTTGAGCGAATGTCCTGCAACGTAGCCTTCATCGTGGCGGTGCTTGGTACCAGGGAATTCAGGCCCCGGTAAGCGCCCAAGCGCACGGTGATGTTGGGATGAGTGCGGGCCAAGGCTTCGAGGCGTTGGATACCCTTGTCGCGCTCCACGGGGGGCAGGCGCACCATCAGCAGGCCGAAGTTCTGGAGGTAGGTGTACAGCTCATCCTCGGGAATGTCGTTCATCCGGCGCAGAAACCACTGGTACTGGTCGGCGGTGCCGTTGAGGGAGTAATAATTCGACAGGGAGTGCAGCAGGGCTGGACTGTTGGTTTCCTGCAGAGCATTCACGGCTTCCCGGGTGCTGACGGTCGGCGCCTTGGCCAGGGCATCGATGGCGGCACCTACTACTAAGTAGGAGCTGTCCTTAAGAGCAGTGCTGTACACGTCGCCGAAATCCTCGTTCAAGAAGCTCGAAAGGGTGGTGACGGCCATGGCCCGCACCTGGCTTTTCTTGTCGGTGGCGGCCACGCGCTTGAGTTCCTTGCGCACGGCGTTGCCCTCAGGGCCCTTGTAGCGCCGGAAGCCTTCGGTGGCCGCCTGGCGCACGGCCCAGAACGGGTCGTTCATGGCGTTGCGCAGCATGCCGCTCACGGCGAGGTCCCCGACTTTGCTGTGCAGCTGCTCGATGGCCTCGTACTTCTGCAGGTAGTTGCGGGCGTGGTAGTACTGAAACAGCAGCTCGTCCTGGCTCCGCTCCTCCTCTATTTTGGCCAGCAGCTGCCCCTCAGCGTCGAACTTCACCAAGCTCGGGCGCTGGGACACGGGCAGGGTGAACATCTGATTGGCCTTGGTGACGACGATTTTGAAATCGGTGGGCTGGCTCTGGCTGCCCGACCACACCGAAACCGTAACCGGCAGCCGGTAAATCGGGGTGAAGGTGGAATCCTGGAGCTGCTCGACGCGCAGATTTACCTGGCCATTGACGTAGGTGTGCGAAATGTGCAGCTCAGGGTGGCCGCGCTGCATAAACCACTGGTCAAAAAACCACATCAGGTCTTCGCCGGTCGTTTCCTCGAAGGCAATGCGCAGCTTGGCAATTTCGGAGGCCGAGAACTTGTTCTGGGTCAGGTAGCGGTTCAGGGAGGCAAAGAAGGCGTCGTCGCCGACGTACTTGCGCAGCATGTGCAGGACCCGCCCGCCCTTGTCGTAGGAGTGCCGGTCGAACATATCCTCCCGGGCGGCATAGTGGTAGCGGATCAAGGGTTCCCGCTTACTTTCGGCTTCGGTGAGGTAATTACTCAGCTTCTGCTGCTGCACCAAGGCCGCGGCATCGGCACCGTACTTGTGCTCGGCCCAGAGCAATTC
This sequence comes from Hymenobacter persicinus, assembly GCF_004167665.1. Lineage (GTDB taxonomy): Bacteria > Bacteroidota > Bacteroidia > Cytophagales > Hymenobacteraceae > Hymenobacter > Hymenobacter persicinus. Next base: position 186,443 of record NZ_SEWE01000002.1, read on the forward strand.
CGAATAATCGGCGAAGGATTCGTTCAGCGGCAGGTTCGACCACGACTCACTCGTGACGTAGTCGCCGAACCAGTGGTGAAACAGCTCGTGGGCAATGGTGCCCTCAGCCAGGTAGCTCTGGTCAATCAGGTCGCGGGGGGTAAGCTGCACCCACTCCTGCCGCAACGTAGTGGCCGTTGTGTTTTCCATGGCCCCCGACACAAAGTCCCGGACGGCGACCTGGGAGTACTTTTCCCAGGGAAACTCCACGCCCAGCTTTTTGGAGAAGAAATCCAGCATCTGGGGCGTGTTGCCAAACACCGCCTTGGCTGTGCCCTGGAACTTGGGCTCCACGTAGTAGTCGACGGCCTTGCCGCGCCAGGTATCGTTGACGACGGCAAACTCGCCCACGGCCATCATGGTCAGGTAGGGCGCGGCGGGCAGGCTCTGCTTCCACACGTCGGTGCGGGTGCCATCAGAGTTTTTCTTCGAGGAAATCAGCAGGCCGTTGCTCAGCGTTTTGTACTGGGCGTCCACGGTCATGGCAATTTCCTGAGTCATCCGCTGGTTGGGCTTGTCAATGGTCGGAAACCAGCAGGAACTGGCCTCGGTTTCGCCCTGGGTCCAGAGCTGCTTGGGCTTGGTTTTGTCGGTGCCCAGCGGATTGATGAAGTACAACCCTTTGCTGCTGGTAATGGCCGCACTGCCCCCGGCTTCGAGCTCATTGGGCTTGGCCACGTAGCTGATGCGGACCTGGTACTGCTCGGCCCGCGTGTAGGGGCGGTCCAGGGTGATGGTCAGCTTACGCTTGTCGTAGGTGTAATTGAGGTTTTTCTCTTTACCGCCGGCCACAAACCGCACACTTTTAATGTCGAACCCCTTCGCGTCGAGCACCAGCTGATTTTGGGGGTAGAAGTGGGGGCGCACCGTAAGCAGCGCGTTGCCGAAGAGCCACTGCTTGGCCCAGTCGAACTTCACTTCCAGCTTGGTATCGAGCAGATCAGTGACGGTGGTGGCCGTGGGTTGCACAGGGTTGGTGGGCGGCAGCCACGACGGCACGATGATGGTGGCAGCGGAAGATGGAGTCGTTACGGACTCGGCAACAGGCGTACTTTTCTTATGGATAGCCGCTTTAGGCGACGTCGACTTGGCAGATTTAACCGCCTGAGCAGGAGCCGATAGATGGCACGTAAGGACCAGGCCAAAAATGCCGAGGACCGAATATTTCATGCAAGGAAGCAATAGGGAATGGAAGGCTCAAGTTCCGAAATTATTTGAGATTTAGCCTATCTTTAAGCCCTTTTCCGCCCACCCTGCCCCTATTCAGCATGCTACAGGTACGTACCTCCCCCGACCAAAGCTGGGATATCGACTATCAGCCCAAGGGCGCCATTGCAGTCAACGGTGAGCCCTTCACCTGGGATATTGTCGCGCTGGGCCAGGGCCGCTACCACGTGCTGCTCGAAGGCCGCTCCTACTCGGCCGAAGTGGTCGGCGCCGACTACGCAACCAAGACGTTTCAGCTCAAAATCGACGGCCGCCTGCTCGATGTGCAGGCCAAGGACCGCTTTGATCTGCTGCTCGACAAGCTGGGCATGAGCAACGCCACGGCCAGCAAGGTTAATGAGCTCAAGGCTCCCATGCCCGGCCTGATCGTGGACATCCGCGTGGAGCCCGGCCAGACGGTGCAGAAAGGCGACCCGCTGCTGGTGCTGGAGGCTATGAAGATGGAAAACATCCTCAAGGCTCCGACCGACGGCACGGTAGGCTCCATTAAGGTAACTCTGCGCGACAACGTCACCAAAGGTCAGGTTCTCGTACAGTTTAGCTAGTTCATCCGCTGCCGCCGGCCCGGCCGGCTGCTCAGGGGCATTTCGCCCTTGTGAGCAGCTGCCCCAGGCCGGTGAAGGCTTCCTCTTCACGCTTAACCCCTGTCCCTTGAAATACAAACGAATTCTGCTGAAGCTGAGCGGTGAGGCCCTGATGGGCCAGCAGCAATACGGAATCGACGCCGAGCGTCTGATGCAGTACGCTTCCGAAATCAAGACGGCCGCCGCCACCGGCGTACAGGTCGCCGTCGTTATCGGGGGCGGCAACATCTACCGCGGCGTGCAGGCCGAAGCCTTCGGCCTCGACCGGGTGCAGGGCGACTACATGGGCATGCTGGCCACGGTCATCAACTCGATGGCCTTGCAAAGCGCCCTGGAAAAGCTCGACGTGAGCACCCGCCTGCTCTCGGGCCTGACCATCCAGCGGGTGTGTGAGCCCTACATCCGGCGGCGGGCCGTGCGGCACCTGGAAAAGGGCCGGGTCGTGATTTTTGGCGCCGGCATCGGTTCTCCCTACTTCACCACCGACTCAGCCGCCTCGCTGCGCGCCATCGAAATTGAGGCCGACGTGGTGCTGAAAGGTACCCGCGTGGATGGCATCTACACCGCCGACCCCGAGAAAAACCCGACGGCCGAGAAGTTCTACAACATCACCTTCGACGAGGTAATCGAGAAAAACCTCAATGTGATGGACATGACGGCCTTCACGCTCTGCAAGGAAAACAACCTGCCCATCATCGTATTCGACATGAACACGGCCGGCAACCTGGAACGCCTGCTCAACGGCGAAAGTCTGGGCACCCTAGTCAGCATGGGTGGCGAAAACGACAGCCCCCGCCACAGCCGCAAGCTGCTCGACCCCAAGCACAGCGCCCTGCAGCCCTTGATCAACAACCAGCCGGAACAGGCCTAACAACTCTTTAGCTGTTGTGGCTCCGACGCAGAGTTTCGCGTTTGCGCCCACCAGTTTAGCTTTCAACATTCACCCTATAACCTTTCAAAAGTGGACGAGGAAATCCAGTTTTACCTGAGCGAAGCCGAAGAATCGATGGGCAAGTCCCTGCAACACACCGGTTCGGAGCTGAGCCGCATTCGGGCGGGCAAGGCTTCGCCGGCCATGCTGGACAGCCTGCGGGTCGACTACTACGGCACGCCCACTCCGATTGCACAGGTTGCCAACGTCACGACGCCGGACGCCCGCACGCTGTTTATTAAGCCCTGGGAAAAGAACATCATTGCCGAAGTGGTGAAAGCCATCAAAAACAGTGACCTGGGCCTGAACCCGCAGTCGGATGCGGAAGGCGTGCGCCTGAATATTCCGCCCATGACCACGGAACGGCGCAAGGAGCTGGTAAAGCAGGTTAAAAATGAAACCGAGCTGGGCAAAGTCAAAGTCCGCGGCATCCGCAAGGACGTAAACGAGTCGCTGCGCAAGCTCCAGAAGGAAGGCGCGGCCGAAGATGCCGTCAAGGACGCCGAAGCCAAAGTGCAGAAGATTACCGACAGCTACATCAGCAAGCTCGACGACCTGATGAGCAAGAAGGAAGCGGAAATCATGACCATCTGAGTTTTTCCGGCTACGGCCAACCCAGCAAAAAGCCCCGACGGATCACTCCGCCGGGGCTTTTCATTGAATGTCTGCTGCAAAGCTACTCGCGCCAGTACGCTTCCCGCACGATTCGTTCTTCCACCGGCTCTGGCACGAGGTAGCGAATTGACTTGCCGGCCCGCACACAGTCGCGGATGAAGGTAGCGGAAATGTCCAGCAAGGGCGCATCCACCACGCGCACGCCGGGGTGGGCATTCACGTCGGTGGCATCCACGCCAGGGCGTGGGTATACGTACACTTCGTGCTCGGCCAGAATCCGGTCGGCCTGCTTCCAGCGTGGGAGCCCCGGCAGGTTGTCTTCGCCCATGAGCAGCACAAAGCGGTGGTCGGGGTGGCGGCGGGTCAACTCATCGAGCGTATCGATGGTGTAGCTGGGCTTGGGCATGGCAAACTCAATGTCCAGGGCCCGGAGCCGGTCGTTGTGGGCAATGGCCAACTGCACGAGCTCATAGCGTTTCTGCTCGGCCAGCATTTCCTGCCCCACCTTAAACGGACTCTGGGGCGACACAACCAACCACACCGCGTCGAGGTCGGTATGGGTGGCCATGAAATGAGCCAGAATCAGGTGGCCGGTATGGATGGGATTGAAGGAGCCGAAGAGCAGGCCCACCTTCTTGGCGCGCACTTCCTGACTCACAGGATGGTTGTCTCGGCCGTAATAAAGTCGCGCACCAGCTTTTCAGCCTGCTCGGTGGCGTGGTCGAGGTCGTCGTTGATGACGGTCACGTCGAACCGGTCCTCGAAGGTCAACTCGAAGTTGGCCTTATAGAGCCGGGCCGAGATGCTGGCAGCCGAATCGGTAGCGCGGGTGCGCAACCGCTCCTCGAGTACCTCGAGGGATGGCGGCTTGACGAACACGGCCAGGGCGCGGTCTTTATAAAACTCCTTGATGCTAAGGCCACCCTTTACGTCCACATCCAGCACGGCGTGCTTGCCGCTTTCCCAGATGCGCTCAATTTCCTCCTTCAGCGTGCCGTAGAAAGCGCCTTCGTACACTTCTTCCCATTCCACGAAGGCATCGTGGCGGATTTTCTCCTGAAATTCCTGGACGGAAATGAAGTAGTAGTCCTTGCCGTTGGCCTCCGTGCGGCCACGCTTGTCGCGCGTACAGGCTGAAATGGAGAAGCTTAGCTCCGGAATCCGGTCTAGCAGCCGATGGACGATAGTAGTCTTACCGGCGCCGGAAGGAGCCGAAAAAGCGATGATTTTACCCTGCATGGGGTAAAATTAGGCCATTTCTGCTTGAACGCGCGCTAAAATCGTTTGCGACAGCGCCGAAGGAACGCCTTTACGGCCTACTTTCTGGCTAAGAAAGTCAACGAAAATGCGCTGCTTGTCGATGCTGTCGAAGCAAGGAGAGCAGTCCTGCGCGTGGTCGATGAAGTAGGTTTCATCGTCAGCGCTGGGCTCGTGGCCCACGATAATCTGGTCGAGAATTGTGTTCACGCGTTCACAGTCAGCGCCTTCGGGGGAAGAGGCTTGCTGGTTGGTTGATGTAGTAGCGGTGTTTTCCATAGCCAGGCCGGGGTGTTTGGTTAGTCGTTGTCGTCCTCAACATCAGAGCCATCGGTATCGTTACCGTAGCCCATCGATTTTGCGTATTTTTCTAGTTTGTCCTTCAGAAAGTTGCGGGCCCGGTGCAGGCGGGAGCGAACGGTTCCGATGGGAATGTCCAGTACTTTGGCCATCTCCTCGTAGGTGAACCCTTCCAGGTCGCAGAGGATAATGACGGTGCGAAAGTCCACCGGCAGCGAGTTCAGGGCGCTGGCCACTTCGTCGCCGATGAGGTCGCGCACCGCCTGCTGGCGCATATCCGAGGAAGTGCTGCCGGCGTCGCCGTCGGCTTCCACATCTTCGGTGTTGTAGTAGCCCTCAATTTCGCTGTAGTCGACTTTGGCGGGCTGCTTGCTCTTTTTCCGAAAATCGTTGATAAACGAATTTTTCAGGATGCGAAACAGCCAAGCTTTGGCGTTGGTTCCCTGCTCGAAGTACTCAAAGAAGCGGTAGGCCTTCAGATAAGTCTCCTGGACGAGGTCATTGGCATCGTCTTCATCAAGGGTAAGGCGGAAGGCGAAGTTGTACAAAGAGTCGAGCACGGGCATCAGTTCAGCCTGAAACCGGCGGTCTTTTTCCTCTTTGCTCAGCTTGGGAACCCGTTCGGGGGAGTCGCTCATGGACGCTGGAAATTGCGGCTGGGGTTGGATGAGAGGCAGCAGCCGTGTAAACAAATGTACAGATTATACTAATCCGCTCAAGCAGGGTTTTGGGGCGCTCCGGCGGGGCCGCGCTCCGTGGCTACGACCAAAAAGCCGTAGAGAAAGACAAACAGGTTGAACCCGATCTGGATTTCCAGCAGCGAATCGACCAGCATTGCCGTGCCCAGTATAAGCAGGAAATGCCATACGTACGGATTGCGCCGCTGCCTAGGTTGCGCCAAGGGCCCCAGCAGCACCAGCAGCCACAGAAATAAACCTGTGATTCCGCTGCTAACCAGGTAATGCAGATACTGGTTATGAATCATTACCCGATTTTTGGGCAGCACGCCAAAATCCCGGTAGGCATACTGTTCCATCATGGCGGCGTAGGCGTCGGCGGCGCCCACGCCCAGCCACGGATGGTTGGCGGCAATGGTGCGGGCCGTTTCCCAAGCGGCCAGACGCTTGGCTAGCGAGTAGTCGTTGATGTCGTGGCCGTAGTAGAACTGCTCGATGTCGTAGCGGGTGGCCTTGTAACGCTGCCGCACCGACTCCAGCGACTTGTACGCCAGCACCGGGGCCGCCACCAGGGCCAGCAGCAAAGCTAGCCCCAGCAGAAACTGCCGCTTGGCTACTACCAGATATACGACGTCGGCCAGCAGCATTACGTAGAACACCAGCAGGCCGGTTCGGTAGGCCAACACGTGCAAGACCAGCACGGCCGTAACCGCCGCGGCCCGCAGCAGCCCGCGCAGCACCGGTCGGGCGTAGGGGCTGCGGCTCAGCAGCAGGCCAAAGTAAAAGGCCAGGGCCAGCATGATGCTGAAGTGAATATGGAAGATGCGCGTAACCGAGGCCACGTTCTGCCCTACGCCAATTAGCTCGTTGGCCGCGGCCGGATTCAGCAGGTACTTACCCAGCGTGGCGGCCCCAATCAGGGCTACTCCGCCCACGAACAGGGCACCCACGCCGAAGCGCTGCCGCCCGGACAAGGGCACGGCCAGGGTGAAAGCCAATGGAACGCCCAGCAAGGGCAGCTGCCGGAATATTTCGTGCTTCCAGATTGCCGTGGCCGTCGTGTAGAAGCCCCCCAGCAGCAGCAGCGCATACAGCAGGGTCAGCACAATGGTCGAAGTGTTGCGCCCCCAGTAGGGTAACGCGGCCCGCAGCCGGGGATTGGCCAGCACGGCTGCTACGCCTACCAACGGACTTAGCGCCACCAAAGCCCGCGAAGCCAGCAGCCCGACCACCCCCGCCACGCAAGCCAGCAGCAGCAGGTACTGAGACAGGTGCCCACTACGGTAGGCTTGCCGGAAAGAGCGGACCGGCGGATGGGAGAGCGAAGAGGCAGACAACGGCGCGAAAAACTCAAAGAGAAGCAATGGGCAGCGGCTGCCACTGCTCGATACGGTGGAATACGGCAACGGGCTCAATGGCCTTGATGCAGGTGCAGCTGGCAGGCTGGCGGCGGCAGTCGGAGCAGTCGGGCCGGTCGAAGACCAAGTACTCGGCGTGCAAACCCAGCGGCGCCCAGCGGCCCGGGTGAGTTGGGCGCATGGGCGGGTAAAGTCCCAGCGCATGCCGGCCCAGGGCCGCGGCTAGGTGCAGGGGTCCGGTGCTGTTGGCCACCAAGCCGTCGGCGGCGGCAATGCAGGCCAGCAGTTGGGGCAGGGAAAGCTGGCCGGTCAGCTCGGCAGTCAACACGGCCTGGTGCTCCCGCAGCCAGGGGCCCAGTTCCTCCCCTTCCGCGGCGGTGCCAGTGACAAAAACCCGGTGACCAGCTTGGTGCAGCAGACGGGCCAGGGTGCCGAAATGGTCGAGGCCCCACTCCCGGGCGCTGCCGCGGCTTCGGGGGTGCAGAATCACGTTAAGCTGGCCGGACTGACGCTGCTGCAGCAGCTTGAGCAGCGCCGCAGGCACGGCAACTCTTGGCTCCAGCCGCACGAGCGGGGCTATTTCGGCCAGCGTCAGCTGGGAAGGCAGCCCCAGCGGCTGGAGCAGGTGCAGGTTTAGCTGGGCCTCGTGAAGCGGCGATTCCCGCCGGCTCAATGCTACGAGGCGGTTGCAGGTCAGCCAGTGAATCCAGCGGTTGCGGGTGCCGACACGCACCGGGATTCCGGCTTTTTGCGCCAGCCGGGCCACCAGCTTATTGGGAAAGACGTGAATAACAGCGGCGGCCCCTACCTGCCGCACGGTTGCCACCTGCTCGGCTTCCGGCAGCTGGATGAGGTCGTCGAAGTTAAGGAACTCATCTACCCAAGGGCAGCTTTCGGCCACGGCCTGGGTGTAGGTGCGGCCGAGCAGCACCACCCGGCAGCCGGGAACCTGCCGCTTGAGCTGCCCGCAGACCGGCAGGGTAAGCACCACGTCGCCGATGGCATCGGTGCGGCTGACCAGAAAGGTTCTCATGCGGCAGCAGTTGGGTGAGGAGCCGGCAGGGTGCGCAGCTTAGCAAACTTCAGAAACACGCCCCAGGCGGAAATCCCGGCAATGCACAGCCCGGCAAACCCATCGAGCAGCCCCAGGCGGAAAAAGTAGCCGTGCACGAATTTCCAGAGCGGCTTGAGCAGCAGGTGAAATACGGTCACGCGGCGCTTGCCGCGCAGGGCCAGCTCGGCGGCAGCAATGCTGGTAAAGCGGTTGAGCTGGCTCACATGCTGCTCCACCGAGTGGTAGGAATAGTGCAGCAGGTCGCCGGCCAGTGCCCCGACGGTCTGCCCGGGGGCCAACTCATACCGCTCGTGCAGCAGCAGCCCTTCCCAGCGGCCGAGGCGCCGGTCGTAGAGGCGCAGCTTCCGGTCGGGGTACCAGCCGCCGTGCCGCACCCAGGTACCGCAGTAGTTGGTGAGCCGGGCCAGGGTGTAACCGGCGTGCTGCCAGTGGTTTTTTGCCTGCTCAATACTGCGCCGCAGCTCGTCGGTCAAAACTTCGTCGGCGTCGAGCTGGAGCACGTGGTCGTGGCGGGCGGCGGCGGTGGCGAAGTTCTTCTGCTCCACGTAGCCTTCGAAAGCGTGGTGAATGACCCGGGCCCCGTGCTGCCGACAGATTTCCACGGTTTGGTCGGTGGAGAAGGAGTCGACGACCAGCACCTCGTCGGCCACGCCGGCCAACGCCGTCAGGCAGCGGCCAATGTTGGCTTCCTCATTGAAAGTGATGATGACGGCGGAGAGGGCAAGGGGCATAGCGAGTTCAAATATCCGGATTTGCCGGCAGCTTGTTGCTGCTGCCGCCCAACAAAGACCTACCTTGGCAGCGCTATTCTCCCTTATCTTGCTCTTAGCGCTATGCTGAATCTGCTATGGTCGGCCCTCAACCTGGGGCTGCTGCTCGGCTTCCTTTACCTGTCTTTCCGGGCCGTTCACTTGCTCAAGCAGCACGTTGGCCTGGGCGCAGCGGCAGTTTTTGGTATCTTCCTCCTGACGATGGGCAGTAAGGCCCGCTCGACAGCCACCAGTGCCCCGCCTCAAAACCTGATGGCCGGCGCCCGGCCCGGTGCCCCCTTGGGCGACGGCAGCGCTCTGTACTCAGTCCCGCTGGGTTTTACTACGCTGCAGCTGGTGGCCGAATACTACAAGACGGCCGGGGCCGTCCGGCCGCGGGGCCTGTATGCCACGGTAGATGGCATCGGTCTAGGGCACCGGTGGCAGCCGCTGGCCGGCTCCCTGCAGCCCCAAGGCCGGCAGCTGCGCTACAGCCTCGCGCTCAACCACACCTGGTGCCTGCTGGGCACCCCGGTGTTTAGCAGCGTGAGCGAACTGGAAGGACTGATACCCACAGCCAAGCCTTTGTAAAAGGCCGCTTTTACCGCATAAAAAAACCGCCCAGCTCAATGCCGGGCGGTTTTTTTAGCGGCAGCTCGCAAGAGCCTAGTAGCGGTACATATCCGACTTGAACGGACCAGCTACGTCGACGCCGATGTAATTGGCCTGCTTGGGCTTCAGCTCGTCGAGCTCCACGCCAATTTTAGCCAGGTGCAGGTAGGCAACCTTCTCGTCGAGGTGCTTGGGCAGGGTGTACACCTTGTTTTCGTAGTTTGCCGAGTTCTGCCACAGCTCCAGCTGCGCGAGCGTCTGGTTGGTGAACGAGTTCGACATTACGAACGACGGGTGGCCCGTAGCGCAGCCCAGGTTCACCAGACGACCTTCGGCCAGAATGATTACTTCCTTGCCGTCGATGTTATAGAGGTCCACCTGGGGCTTCACCGTGTCCTTGGTGTGGCCGTAGTTGCCGTTCAGCCAGGCCATGTCGATTTCATCGTCGAAGTGACCGATGTTGCAGACAATGGCTTTGTCCTTCAGAGCGCGGAAATGCTCCTCGGTGATGATGTCGCAGTTGCCGGTGGCCGTTACCACGATATCGGCTTCCTTGATGGCCGTCGCCATTTTCTTCACCGCGTAGCCGTCCATGGCGGCCTGCAGGGCGCAGATCGGGTCAATTTCGGTCACGATAACGCGGGCCCCGGCTCCACGCAGGGAGGCGGCGGTGCCTTTTCCGACGTCACCGTAGCCGGCCACGACGGCAATCTTGCCGGCCATCATCACGTCGGTAGCCCGGCGGATGGCGTCCACAGCCGACTCTTTGCAGCCGTACTTGTTGTCAAACTTCGACTTGGTAACCGAGTCGTTGATGTTGAAGGCAGGCATCAGCAGGGAGCCGTTTTTCACGCGGTCCAGCAGGCGCAGCACGCCGGTGGTGGTTTCCTCGGAAATGCCTTTGATGCCAGCGGCCAGCTCGGGGAACTGGTCCAGCACCATGTTGGTCAGGTCACCACCGTCGTCCAGGATCATGTTCAGGGGCTGCCGGGCCTCGCCGAAATACAGCGTCTGCTCGATGCACCAGTTGAACTCTTCTTCCGTCATGCCCTTCCAGGCGTACACTGGAATGCCAGCGGCGGCAATGGCGGCGGCGGCATGGTCCTGGGTCGAGAAGATGTTGCACGACGACCACGTCACGTCAGCGCCCAGGGCGATGAGCGTCTCGATCAGTACAGCCGTTTGGATGGTCATGTGCAGACAGCCGGCAATGCGGGCACCCTTCAGCGGCTGCGAAGCCCCGAATTCGTCGCGCAGAGCCATCAGACCCGGCATTTCAGCCTCGGCCAGACGGATTTCCTTGCGGCCCCATTCGGCCAGCGACATGTCTTTAACTTTGTACGGAACGTACGTATTCGTCGTGGTTTCCACCATGATGGAGTTTATTTTGTGTTGCTAATCAACCACAAAGATACAGGTTTTGTTCACCCCCGCGCAGCCACAAAAAAGCCCGGCCTGTAGCAGGCCGGGCTTGGGAAGCGAAGCAGTTGCAAACCGCTAGTTATTCTGGATAATGAAGGCCTTCGCGTCGCGGGCCGGATCTTGGTTGCCCACCGAGCCGCGCACCACAATCGTGTAGATTTTGCCGGACTCGTAGTTTTTGGTGCCCGTGCCGCTGCCCGTGCCGTCGCCGACCGTTGCCACAGTGATACCCGTCGGGCTCGTGCCGGTGGTGACAAGCAGGTTAGCCGGGCCGGAGTTGATTTCCACGAAGCCGGAAGCACCGGGGACCGTGACGGCCGAGGTCAGCGGCAGAAAGCCCACCGGCTGCGACTGGCTCAGGCTGATGGCGCCCGGCGTGACCGGAAAGCCCAACGCCACGTGCACGAGCCGGATTTTGGCCTTGCCCGAGGCGGGCGCCGTCAAATCGTCGGTGGTGAGCAAGCCAGCCGGAGTGGGCGTGGAATTCGGCGAGTACACGAACAAGCTGTACTTCTTGTCCTTTTCGACGGTGGTCGTCTGGGTGAAGAAGGTGGTGCCTGCCGAAGCGGCGTTGTCAATTTTGATGGTGCGGCTGCCCGCATTCACGGGCTGGTAGGCCGGGGTGCTGCCCCCGCCATTGACGCCGTAGGTCAGGGTTGTTTTCTCCTCGTTGTCGACGAAGGCCTTGATGCCGACAAACGTGTTGGCGGCGGCATTCACAAACAGAATAGAACCTTGTTCTACTACCGGAACCGGATCTGGGTCGTCCTTACCGCAACCCGCGAAGGCCAAAACGGCGGGCAGGGCAGCTAGAAGCAGGGCGCGATGCAGGGCAGTTGCGTGATTTTTCATGAGCGGGGAATGTAGGAAAGGACAAAGTGAACTGCGCACAGAACGTAAGCCCGTCGGGTTTTGTTGAGTGAGGAGTGCAAAGTTTTTTCCGATGAATTGCACTTTTCCCTCGTTCAATGCGCTGGGATACTTCTATATACTGCATTATCTTTGTCTTTTCCCCGCACCTACGTTTCCTGCTCTTTCGCCCCTATGCGTCGTCTTTTTGCCTTCTCCGTACCCCTGCTGCTTGCCACCGGTACTGCCTACGCGCAGCAGGCGGCCACAGCTCCGCTTATCCAGCTCAGCCCCGAAGATAAGGACCGGTCGGGCAGCGGGGCGCAACGCAATTTCTACTTCACGACCCAGGATTCGCCGAAGCCGGAGTACACGAATGCGGGCTTTTTCGGGCAGCGGCTGCGGCCTTACCTGACCGGCAACGAGGAGGCCCTGGACAATCTGAACCGCTACCGTCGCCAGAAATGGCTGTTTCTGACCGAGCGCCTCGTGTTTGTGAGTGCCGTGGGCGTGTATGGCCAACAGGTCCTGGCCGGCCCCGGCGACCAGCAGTACACCAGCAATCCGCAGAAAATTGCCATCGGCGTGGCCGCGTTCAGTCTGCTGTCTAATGTGCTCATCTCTCAGCACACCAACGACCATTTCCAACGCGCCGTGGGCGCCTACAACGCTGGCTTGTCGTCGGCCCGGGTGGGCCTGATGCAGCGCCTCACGCCGTCGGCCGTCGGGCTGGCCGCCGTGGGCAAGCAGCCCCAGCTGGCTTTGACCTGGAGCTTGCGCTAGACCGCGGCCCGCGTTTTTTCGTACGCTACCTTCATGGAATATCCGCTGCCGGCAGCGGCCCGGCAATACGTTGCCGAGCATCTGCACGACGACCCCGCTCAGCTGGCGCTGCAGGCCCGCCGCTATCCCGGCCTGCCCGTGCCCGACCTAGTACGGCAGATTCAGGCCCGGCAGAAGGCCCGGACCAAGCTCCCAACCTGGGCCGACAACCCCGACCTGATTTTTCCCCCGGCCCTGTCGGTGGAACAGGCTTCGTCGGCCCGCACCGCCGAGTTTAAAGCTAACTTGGTCAGTGGGCAGCGCCTGGTCGACCTGACTGGGGGGTTTGGTGTCGATGCGTCCCACTTTGCCAGCCGCATTCCGGAGGTGCACTACGTGGAGCGCGACCCGGCCCTGGCGGCCGTGGTGCGCTACAATCTGGCTCAATTGGGCGTGGAAAACGTGCAGTGTCACAGCGGCGACGCGCTCCAGTTTCTGAAAAGTACCCCCGACACCTTCGACTGGATCTACCTCGACCCGGCCCGGCGCGACACGGCCGACCGTAAAATCTACCGGCTCCAGGACTGCGAGCCCGATGTGCTGCGCCTGCTGCCGCTGCTGCTGCACAAGGGCAACCGGGTACTGCTCAAAACCTCGCCCATGCTCGACATTGAGCAGGCCCTGCTGGAGCTTAAGCAGGTGCGCCGTCTGTGGGTGGTGGCCGTCGATAACGAGTGCAAGGAAGTGCTGTACGAACTGGGTCCCGAGCCGGCCGTCGACCCGGAGCGCTACACCGTGAACCTGCTCCGCAATGGGCAGCAGCAGGAGTTTCGGCTCAACAAGGCCCGCGAAACCCGCGCCATTGCCCGCTACGCCGAGCCCCTGCCCCAGGGCTACCTCTACGAGCCCAACGTGGCCGTGCTCAAGGCGGGCGGTTTTCGCAGCGTGGGCACGGCCTTCGAGCTGCTCAAGCTCCAGCAGCACAGTCACCTCTACATGTCGGATACGCTGCGGGCTGATTTCCCGGGGCGTATTTTCCGCATTCTGGCCGCGGAGAAATACGACCGTAAAACCTTGCGGGCCCACCTGGGCCCCGAGGCCCGCGCCCACGTCACCACCCGCAACTTCCCCGACTCCGTGGCCGAATTTCGCCAGCACACCGGCATTCGGGAAGGCGGCCACGTGTACCTCTTCGCCACCACCGACCTGCGCGGCCGCCTCGTGGTGCTCGTTTGTGAGAAGGTGTAGGTGATTTAGTGATTGAGCGACTTAGTGAGTTTTCGTTCTTACGGCGCGGATCCACACAGTTGATGCAGGAACTCACTAATCCACTTGGTCACTTACTCCCTCACTTCGCCGGACTCACCCAGGGGCTGCCCTTCACACGGAAGCGCCACGGCAAGGCGGCATCTGCGCCGGCGTAGTCGATGCCGACGCGGGGGCTGGCCACGACGAGCTCCGCGGGCACGGGCTCCTGCCGGTCTTCGAGCCAGATCAGGTTCCCGCTTAAATCGGTGCCGTAGTGCTTAGTGGTGATGCCCAGGGCTTGGGTGAGCAGGCCGGGGCCGGCCGTCAGGTTGCGGGCCGGCGCGCTCAGGCCCCGGCGCAGCAGCATCTCCGCAATGCCCTCAACGGGCTCCAGCCCCCGGATCAGCACCGCGTCGGCCTTGCCGGCTTCGTTGGTGATGATGTTAAAGAGCGTGTAGCGCCCGTAAATCAGGTAGCAGTAGGCCACGCCCCCAGCCTCGTACATAATTTTAGTCCGGCTGGTAAAGCGGCCCAGGTGGGAGTGGCAGGCCTGGTCGTTGATATGGGCATAGGCCTCCGTCTCGACGATGCGGCCGCCGGTGAGTACGCCGTCGATGGTCGTAAAGAGGTATATTCCCAGCAACTCGCGGGCAATCTGCACCACGTCGGGGCGCTGGTAAAAGGCGGAGGTGAGCTTCATGAGGGCAGTTTGGTAAGCTTCGGGCGTGGCTGCTTGTACCGGTTTGGGCCCCGCCGGGTTCGTTTTTGCCGGCCCTCCCGCAGCGCCGCAACAAATCAACGCCTATCTTTGCCCCGCTATAGGTGGCCAGACCCCGATTGGGGGGCGCGGCTGAAAAGGGAATCCGGTTCAATTCCGGAGCTGTCCCCGCAACTGTACGCTTCTACTACCCCGGTGGGCCCATCCCCCAGCCACTGTTTCCGCGAAGGTTGCTTGCTTAAAACAAGCCGCCGGAGAAATGGGAAGGCGGCCCATCCGAAGCAAGCCAGGAGACCTGCCTAAGCTGTTTTGTGTTCAGCGCTTTCGGAGGAAAGGCGGAGAATGATTGCAGTGGCGGCTTCCGGGCCGCCAGTTTCCCCTGTTTTCGGCCTCGGCTTCGCGGTAGTTTTTTCAGCAGTAAAAAGCCAGCGTGAGGTTCTGAACTGAATTTTCCTAAACCGAAAATTTAGTTCGGATGATGCGTACCCTTCAGGTGGCCCCGCCCCAGCGGTCCACTCTGCTTGTTGTCGGTTTGCTGCTGAGTTGGCTCAGCGGGCCCGCCCGGGCGTGGGCGCAGGGCGGCGCTTTCCCCGACTCCACGCACCTGACCGCCCCGCAGCTGCCCGCCGTGCGGGTGCAGGGGCTGCGGCCCAGCCGCTTTGCCGTGGGCAGCCGGGTGCTGACGCTGGACTCGGCCGTGCTGGGCCAGTACCGGGCCGGCACGCTGGCCGACGTGCTGCTGGCCCAGACGCCGGTATATGTCAAGAACTACGGACCCGGCCAGCTGTCCTCGATTTCCATCCGGGGCACTTCGGCCCGGCACACGGCCGTGCTCTGGAACGGCTTCAACATCATGCTCCCCTCTTTGGGAGAGTCAGACTTTGCGCTGCTGCCCACCAACGGCGCCACCCGGGTTGACGTGCAGTACGGGCCGGCCGGGGCCGCCTATGGCAACGGCGCGGTGGGCGGGGCGGTGCTGCTCTCGTCGCCGGTGGAGTGGGGCGCGGGGGCCCGGGGCTCGGTGCAGGCCGACGCCGGCAGCTTCGGGCTGCGGGCCGGCAGCGCGGAAGGCCGCTTCAGCAACCAGAAAATAGCGGTGCGCGGCGCGGCCTCCTACCGCTCGGCCCTCAACAATTTTTACTACGACTCCCTCTCGGCCGACGGCCCGCTGCGGCGGCGCCAGCCCAACGCCGACTTCTGGCAGTGGAGCCTCACCCAGGATGCCACCCTGCGCGTGGGCGACCGGGGTGAGGTGCTGGCCGCCGTCTGGCTCACCGACGCCGACCGCCACATTCAGCCCTCCATCGGCTCGGCCAACAACCACGCCCGGGAGCGGGACCAGAGCCGCCGCCTGCAAACCGGCTACCGCCACGTCAGCCAACGGGCGGAGTGGGCCGTGCGCGGGGCTTGGTTTGAGGACGTGCTCAACTACTACAACGGCAACCTGACCAGCAGCTCCCGGGTGCGCACCACCCAGGCCCAGGCTGAATACACGGCTACTTTTCGGCCCAACCTGAGCTTGCGCGCCGGCGCCGAAGCCCAGCACTTCGCGGCCCAGGTCGACGGCTACGGCCGCGCCATCACCGAAAACCGCTTTTCCGGCTTCGCCCTGCTTCGCTACGACCCGCGGCCGAGCCTGCACTTGTCGATGAACCTGCGGCAGGCCGTGGTGCCGGGCCGCCGGCCGCCGCTGGCTCCCACGCTGGGCGCCGAGTGGCAGCTGTGGGCCAATGAGCAGCAACAATTCAGCCTGAAGGGCAGCGCCTCGCGCAGTTACCGGGCGCCCACCCTGAACGAGCGGTACTGGCGGCCCGGCGGCAACGTCAATCTGAAGCCCGAAACCAGCCTGGGCTACGAAGCCGGCCTGCAGCACCACTGGCAGCCGGGCCGTAGTACGCTGCACTCCGAGCTCACGGCCTACCAGCAGCGCGTGGACGACTGGGTGGAGTGGACCACCCACCCCACACTCAGCTACGACACGCCCCAGAACCTGCGCCAGGTGCGCACCCGCGGCCTGGAGGCCAGCACCCGCCTGAACTGGCAGCGCCAACGCTACCTGTTCACGGCCCAGGCCGCCTACAGCTTCACCGAGGCCGAGAAAACCCGGGGCTACGCCAACGACCCCAGCCCTACCGGCCGGCAATTGCGCTACGTGCCCCGGCACACGGCCGCTTTCAGCACCGACCAAAGCTGGCGCCACTGGCAGCTGACCACGGCCCTGACCCTGACCGGCTACCGCTACACCGATAATTCCGCCACCGACTTTCTACCGTCCTACCTGCTGCTGCACGCCACGCTGGCCCACACGTTTGCTCTGCCCGCCGGCTGCCGGCTGATTGTGCTGGCCCAGGGCTACAACCTGACCAACGCCGTGTACCAGAACTACGCCTACCGCGCCATGCCGCCCCGCTCGGCGGTGCTGAGCGTGCGGGTGGCGTGGCGGTAGTCGGACCTCCCCTCGTTTTTCTTTCACCTTATCCTATTTCCATTTCCCCATGCGCTTTTTCGCTTTTTCCTCCCGGGCCTTTACCCGCGTCGCCCTGCTCGGCGGCTCGGCCCTGGCTTTGTTTAGCTGCGACCCTGACAACACCACCTCGGAGCCAGAACCGCTTCAGCCCAGCAACGGCGTGTTTATCGTTAATGAAGGCAATTTCGGCACGCCCAACGGGGCCGTCAGCACCTTCAACATCGGTGCCCGGAAGGTCGTCGACCTCGACATCTTCAAGACTGCCAACGGCCGGACCCTAGGCGACAATGTGCAGTCCCTGACGGTGGTAGACACGGTGGGCTACGTGGTAGTGACCGAGAGCAACAAGATCGAAGTGGTGCGCCTGCCCGAGTTCAAAAACGTGAAGCGGACCGTCAAAACCGTGACCGGCCTGCTCAAACCCCGCTACTTCGCCGCCCTGTCGGCCACGAAAGGCTATGTCACTGAGTGGGTTGATTACGGGGTGAAAGGCCGGCTCTCAGTTATCGACCTGACCACGAACAAAGTGCTCAAAACCATTCCGCTCAGCGGGGAGCAGCCCGAGCAACTGCTCGTGGCCGGCGGCAAGGTGTACGTGGCCAACAGCGGCAGCAGCATCGTGTCTGTTATCAATACCACCACCGACACGGAGGAAGCTACCATTCCCGTCGGCGACTCGCCCAACAGCCTGGTACTGGACCAGAACGGCCGCGTATGGGTGCTCTGCGCCGGTTTTGCCGGCTACGACAGCAACTTCAACATTGACCCCAACACGTCTACCAAGGGCGCGCTGGTGAGCTTCCTGCCCGCCGCACCCACGGCCCTGCAACGCCTGAACTTCGCTTCCACCACCGGCTTTCCTGGCCATCTGCAGCTCGACGGCTCCAAAACCCAGCTCCACTACATCTATAGCAAAGGCGTGTACCGCATGAACATCGTGGACCGGACCCTGCCCACGACCCCGCTGATTCGCCGCGGCTTCTACGGCTTGGGTATTGACCCCAAGGATAACACGATTTACGGGGCCGTGGCGCCCTATAGCACCGCCGGCAAGTTCGTGCGCTTCCAGACCTCCGGCACGGCCATCGACTCGTTTACGGTGAACCTGCTGCCCAACGGCTTCGTGTTCTACTAACCGCTGCCGGATCCTAAGGGTCAAAGGAAAGCCCCTCTGCTGCACTGCGGAGGGGCTTTTCTTCGTTTTACAGAGGCGGCTTACTTGTCCTCGATACCGTCGTTGTTGCGGTCCTTGGCCTCGCCGGCGTGGTCGTAGAGCTCCTTGCCCATCTTGACCTTGGTCGTGTCGCCGACGCCGTTGGTGTTGGACGTAGCACGCTGGCCGGGGTCGGGGTCTTTGGTTTTATTGTCGCCGAGCTCCACGTTGGTGTCGCCGGGCTTGGTGCCGGTATTGCAGGCGGAAAGGGAGGCCGTGGCCAGCAGCAGAGCCAGGGCTAGCGGACGGAGCAGAACAGTTTTCATGGGATTGGGGCTGAAACGGGAAAGGCAAAGCAGGTATTTGAGTCTCCTACGGCTGCGCGGCGCGGTGGTTTTTGGCGGCTCCGCCCGTTTGGCTAACAACTGGCCCAGGCGGGGCAACGACGACGCCAGTTCCGCGTACTAGCCAAGCGGTCAGTGGCGAAAGTCGGGCAAGCCGGTATCTTTGTTGTCCTGTCTTCGGCTTATGAACACTTTCCGCGCTTCCTACTCTGCTTACCGGCCCGTACTACGACAGGCCGGGATTCTGGCTTTGATTAGCTTAGTGCTGGCCACGACGCTGATTGCGTACCTGTTTGGCGCCTCCGACCATTTTTTTGGCCGACTATGTGGCGCTTTTTTCGTATTATTCTGGCTGTTAGCCGTTACGTTCCTGGGAGTTGTACCCTTCGTGAACTGGGCGGCCGTTAACTGGTTTGGGAAAGCATGGGGCACCACGTCGCCGGAACCCGCGCGGCGCAATCCCCGTTCTGCACCTGCCACTGCCTCTTCCTTAGCTCGGAAAACCGGTCGGCCCGCCGCTGCCCGGCTGGACTCTTCATCAAAACGCCCGTGAAAACTACGCTCCTGCACATCAAAAACATGGTTTGCCCCCGCTGCATCGAAGCCGTGCGCGGCCTTCTTGAGCAAGCCGGTTACCGGCCGACCGAGGTCACTCTGGGTCAGGCCCAACTCGACCAGAACACCCCCGTAGACCCCGCCGCCGTGGCCCCGATTCTTCAGGAAGCCGGTTTCGACGTGCTCATGGGTCGGGCCGAGCAGCTGACCGAACAAATCAAGGGTGCCCTGGGCGAATACCTCGAGCACCTGCGCACGGCTCGCATGCCCCTGACCACCTCCGCCTTCCTCACCGACCGGTTTGCGGCCACTTACTCCCACCTGAGCAAGGTATTTTCGCGCACTGCCAACCTGACCATTGAAAAATACCTGATCCGCCTCAAGATTGAGCGGGTCAAGGAAATGTTGAGCTACGGCGAGATGACGCTGGGTGAAATTGCCGACCAGATGCGCTACAGCAGCGGCCAGCACTTGAGCAACCAATTCCGCCAGGTGACGGGCCGCTCGGTGAGCGAATTCCGCCGCGACCTGATGCCCAAACGCCTTTCGCTCGACGAGCTGGTGTAAGCATAGCTAGGCAGGCCCAAGTATTACGTGCTTGCCGACCGAATCCTGTATAACCGAAAGTGGCCCGTTGGGGTATTGAGTGGAGTATTTCCCTCAATGCCCCGACGGGCTTTTTTCATGGCAACCACTCTCGCCTCCCTCCGCCGCCTGCTGCTGGCCCTACCCCTGCTCACGCTGCCTTTGCTTGGCTACGGCCAGCACGAAATGCACAACATGCCCGCCAAACCGGCCCCGGCCGCCGACACTACCCGCCAGCGCCCCGCCCCCGTGGACCACAGTAAAATGAACCACGGCCAGATGGACCATAGCACAATGGACCATAGCCAGATGAATCACGGCCAGATGCCTGGCATGAGCCCCGTCGACACGGCCATGCACCACGATGGTATGGAAGATATGGGAAGCATGTCGCACGCCTACTCGCGGCGCCTGCCCATGGGCCGCAATGGCTCGGGGACGGCCTGGAACCCTGACCAGACCCCGATGTATATGTGGATGAGCCACCACGGCAAGTGGATGGTGATGAACCACGGTGCCGTGTACCTGCGCTACACCAACCAGAACGTGGGCCGCAGCAGCGGACAGCGCGGAGGCAGAACCTTCGACGCGCCCAACTGGTTTATGACCATGGCCCAGCGCCCAATCGGTGACAAGGGTTTGCTCAACCTGACGGCCATGTTTTCCCTCGACGCCCTCACCGACGGGGCTAACGGCTACCCGCTGCTGTTTCAGAGCGGGGAAGCTTACCGGGGCCGGCCCCTGGTGGACCGCCAGCACCCCCACGACCTGTTTTCGGCCCTGAGCATCGGCTACACCCACTCGTTTTCGGAAGATGTGGACCTAACCGCCTACGTGGGCTACCCCGGGGAGCCAGCCATCGGACCGGTGGCCTTTATGCACCGAATTTCGGCCATGCCTAACGCCGACGCGCCTCTGGGCCACCACTGGCAGGACGCCACGCACATCACTTTCGGGGTAGCCACGCTCGGGCTGCGCTACCGGCAGTTCCGCCTCGAAGGCTCCAACTTCACCGGCCGGGAGCCCGACGAGCACCGTTTCAACTTCGACAAGCCCCGGGCCGACTCCTGGGCGGGCCGCCTGAGCTGGAACCCCACTGCCACGCTGGCGCTGCAAGTGTCGCGGGCCTTTATCAAGAGCCCCGAGCAGCTGTTTCCCGACGAAGACGTGCAGCGCACCACGGCCTCGGTTATACACAGCCGGCAGTGGACCGACGGCCACTACGCCACTTCGGCCGTGGTCTGGGGTATGAACACCCACGTCACGAACGGCCATAGCGACGAAAGCGCCCACTCCTTCCTGGCTGAAACCAACGTGCAGCTGGGTCGTCCGGCCGTGTTTGGGCGCTACGAGTTTGTGCAGAAATCTTCTGAGGAACTGCAGCTCGAGGCCGGCCCCTCCCACGCCGAACACGCCCTCTACAACATTCACGCCCTGACCCTGGGCGCCACATACCTGCTTACCCAGGTAGCCAAAACCGACCTCACCCTGGGCGTGCAGAGCACCCTCTACCGCCCCGACCAGCTGCTGCGCCCCTCCTACGGCAAGACGCCGGTGTCAGCGGAGGTGTATCTGCGGCTAAACCCCTCGCAGCTGCGGATGGGCAAGATGTAGCGGCGGGCTAGGCTAGTTAGCTGTTAGCAGCCGGGGGGTCTTCGGTATTCCGGTCCAGGACGCCGGAATTATTCCGGATGAGCGGACTACACTCAAAGGTGACGGGGATGTCCATGGGCGCCCCAAGCAGGTTCGTATCCCGGCAAAACGCGTTGTCTTCTATGGTCACCTCAGCTTGGTACCAGCAGTCGAAGAAGTTCACGAAGCCTTGGAACACGTTGCCCCGCAGCCATACTGGGCAGCCGGGCTGGTTGTGCCCGCCGGCCTGAAAATCCAGGTAGCTTTCCACCTAGCAATTGTCGAGCACCAGCCCACGTAGAAAATAGGCCGCAACGAATTCGGCCTGGGTCAAGTGCGTATCGTGCAACTCAACCGGCTGTTCAAAAGTCAGCATGCTGCCCTGCAATTCGTCCAGGCGGCAGTGTTGGATCCTGATGGACAGGCGGACATACGTAGCCTCGATGGCCAGCGCAGTAAAGTCCAGCCGCCCTACGACGTGGTAGCCGCGCAGTGTTTCGCCGTTCTGCAGCATCGCAAGGGCCGCTGCGGCCGGCAGTGACGGCAACTGTCGAGGTTCAGTCATGGGAGTTCAAGGGTAAGGTTGATGCTGGAAGGTACGAACCAGGCAATCAGCCGTACCTTTGCGGGCACCTTTGCTGCCGTCCGGCAGTTATTAGCCCCGTGTCCGATTCTTCCCGCATCCTGCTTCTTACGCCCCCGCTGACTCAGCTCAACACGCCCTACCCGGCTACGGCCTACATCAAGGGGTTTCTGGGCAGCCGGGGCTACGCCGTTACCCAGGCCGATTTGGGTTTGGAACTGGTGTTGAAGCTGTTTTCGCAGGAAGGCCTGGGTCGGGTATTTGCCGAAATCGAAGCGGGGCATTACGAGTTGTCGGACAATGCCCGGCGCATGGTGCGCCTGCAGCGTAGCTATTTGGCTACCATCGGGCCCGTTATCCGTTTTCTGCAGAACAAGGACACTACGCTCGCACCCCGCATCTGCCACAGCCGCTTTCTGCCCGAAGCGGCCCGCTTCGACAACGTGGCCGACCTGGAAAGCGCCTTCGGCACGATGGGCCTTACCGACCAGGCCCGGCACCTGGCCACGCTCTACCTTGAAGACCTCGGCGACCTGATCAAGGAAACCGTGGGCCCGCAGTTCGGCTTTTCCCGCTACGCCGAGAAGCTGGCCATGTCGGCCACCACCTTCGACGCCCTGCACGAGGCCCTGCACGAGGCGCCTAACCTCGTGGACCAGATGCTGCTGGAGCTGGTCGATGAACTCGTGGCCCGGGTGCAGCCCGACGTGGTGGGCTTTACCGTGCCCTTCCCAGGCAACCTCTATGGCGCTCTACGCCTGGCCCAGCGCATCAAGCAGCAGCGGCCGGCAGTGAAAACTCTCATGGGCGGCGGTTACCCCAACACGGAGCTGCGCCAGATCCGGGAGCCGCGCTTCTTTGATTACGTCGACTTTCTGACCCTCGACGACGGCGAAGGTCCCTGGCTGCGGGTACTCGACTACTTGCAGGGCAATCTGCCTTCGGATCAGCTGCAACGCACGTTTTTGCGCACTTCCGGCGGGCAAGTCGCCTATATCAACCACCCCCACCCCGACATTCCCCACCCCGAAGTCGGCACGCCTGACTACTCAGATTTGCCGCTGACCGAATACCTGTCGGTCATTGAGGTACTCAACCCCATGCACCGGCTCTGGAGCGACGGGCGCTGGAACAAGCTCACCATTGCCCACGGCTGCTACTGGAAACGCTGCTCCTTCTGCGACGTGACCCTGGACTACATTGGGCGCTACGAAACGGCCCCGGCCACCCTGCTCGTCGACCGAATTGAGCAGATTGTGCGCCAAACCGGGCAGACTGGCTTTCACTTCGTGGACGAGGCCGCTCCGCCCCTGGCCCTGCGCGACCTGGCCGTGGAGCTGCTGCGCCGGCAGGTCAATATCACCTGGTGGGGCAACATCCGGTTTGAGAAAACCTTCACCCCCGATTTGTGCCGGCTGCTGGCCGCCTCGGGCTGTATTGCCGTGAGCGGGGGCCTGGAAGTGGCCTCCGACCGGCTCTTGGCGCTCATGGAAAAAGGCGTCACCATTGCCCAGGTGGCCCGGGTCACGGATGGCTTCACCCAGGCCGGCATCATGGTGCACGCCTACCTGATGTACGGCTTCCCGACCGAAACCGCTCAAGAAACCGTGGACTCTCTGGAAGTGGTGCGGCAGCTATTCGGCGCCGGCATCGTGCAAAGCGGCTACTGGCACCGCTTTTCAATGACGGCCCACTCTCCGGTAGGGAAAAACCCGGCCAAGTACCAGGTGGCCGCCGTTGGCCCCGAGCCCGGCGACTTTGCCTGGAACGACCTTTGGCACGACGACCCTACCGGCACCGACCACGAGCAGTTCGGCCCCGGCCTGGCCAAGGCCCTCTACAACTACATGCACGGTGTGGCCCTGCACGAGCCCCTGCAGTTCTGGTTCGACGGCTTCCGGGTGCCTAAGCCTACCGTGCCCCGGCAGCTCATTCAGAAAGCCCTGCAGGAAGCGCCCAAGCCCGACGCAGCCAAACAGAACCTGCGCCTGTTCTGGCTCGGCAACGCCCCCGAGCTGCTGCCCCTCGACTCCCGCCCCGGGGCCCGCGCCACCCTGGTGTTCTACGAGCAGGCCGAGGACTTCGAGTTGAAAACCGCGCCCGTTATCGGCCAGTGGCTGCACGGCCTGCTCACCCAGTTGGCCACCGACTATCAGACCAAGCTACTGCTTAAAGAGGCCGCCGCGACCTTCCCCGCCGGGGCGGGCACTTCGTTCGAGGCATTTCTGCTGTCCCCGGCCTGGCTGCTGCTGCGCGAAAAGGGCCTACTGCTGTTCTAAGGTTCGCGCGCTACTTGACGGCCTGCTTCATCCAGGTGAGCATGTCCTCCACAGCCCCCGGCGCTGGCCGCGACCAGTCCCAGCGGCCGTCGGTATCGGGGCGCACGCCGGAGGGCAGCATCAGTTCGTGGTCGGCGTTGGCGTATACCCGCACGGCCGAGCCCCGGCGGTAGCCGACCACCCCGCGCAGCCGCTGGGCACTTTCGCGGGCGTTGAAGTGGGTATCGGCGGCCCCGTAGAGCAGCAGTACCGGCACGCGCACCTGCTGCCAGGCCGTACGCGGGTCGAGCAGAAAGTCGCGCCACTGCGGCTGGCTTTGCAGCTCCGCGGCAGTTGGCACCCGGCGCGGCAGCTCCGTTAGGCTGACCCAGGGCTCCGGCCCGATTCGCTGCAAGGCCTGGTGCAGTTGAGCCGAGTCACCTTCATTGCCCCGACGCACGTAGCGCTCTAGCTGGGCGGCGGCTTGCTGGGCTTGCCGGATCTGCGCCTGCTTCACTCCTTGCTGCCGCAACCGGGCCGTCATCTGCTCCTGCCGGGCCGCGGCCGGCGAGATACCCGGGGCCGACAAGCTCACCACGAATGCCACCTGACGCCCGGGCTGCCCGGCGGCCAGCGCCGCCACGTTACCACCCTGCCGAATGCCCCAGAGCCCTACGCGCGCCGAATCGACAGCGGCGTTTTTTCGCAGCGCCTGCACGGCAGCCTGGGCATCTTCGGCCAGCAGCTGGGCGGCGGGGCTACCGGGTTGGGATGCGTCGCGGCGGTCGTAGACCAGCGTCATGAAGCCCTGGCGGGCCAGCAGGTCGGCGTAGGCGTTCAGGTCGCGCTGGCGCGGGGCATCAGCGGCGTGCAACAGCACTACGGCGGGGTGGCGGCTCAGGGTGTCGTCGGGAATGAGCAGGCTGCCGCGGAAGGTGAGCGGGCCGCTGCGGAATTGCAGGGTTTGGGTGCGGTAAGGGCGCGGGTCAGGCTTGCCGCGGCGCACCAACAGCAGGTCGGCCTTCACGCTGTCGGTGGAAAAGAAGCCGCGCAGAAAGTCGCCCTCGCGAATGGCGTCCACAGCCATGTTGCCCACAGCCCCGGGCTGCCGCTCAAAATGCAGCTGAGGTGACTTGAACGTCAGATTTTCGGCCGGAAACCCCAGCCCCTGCAGGTCGGCAAACCGCAGGTCGGCCTGCAGCTGGCCGGGCTTGATTTCGCGCAGATCCAGGGCCGTGCGCAGGTCGGCGCCCTGGTAGCTGATGCGGCCCTCGTAGTGCCCGGTGGGCGGGGGTAGCACCTTGGCCCCGCCCTCGGAGGAGCAGCTGCTCAGCCATGCCAGCCCGGCCACACCCAGCAGCCCCGCAGCCCGGGCCGGGCCGACGAAAGAAAAAGCAGACCTGCCGTTACTCACAGGAGGAGAGTTGGTGAAACGTACGCCAAAGGTAAGCGCTGAAACGGTGCGGCAGCGGCAAGGCGGATTGCGGACTGGCACCAGCGGTTCCGTGCGCGCTCCAATAGGCCAAGATTGCGGCTTTACAGGCCTTTGCGCAGAATCAGGTCGGTCTGGATATCGGAGCCCACCCGGAACTCGTGGGTGCCGATGGGTTTGAAGCCGAAGCGCTGGTAGAAGGCAATGGCGCGCTGATTCTGCTCCCAGACGCCCAGCACGACGGTGCGGCAGTTTTTGGCCCGCGCTTCTTCAATGGCCCGGCGCATCAGCGAGGCACCCAGACCAGTACCAATCCAGTCCTCGCGCACGTAGAGCCGCTCGATTTCCAGCCGGCCGGCCGCGGGCTTGCCCGGCTCCAGCCCCAGCTCCGAATCGGTACGCAGCTTGGCGTAGCCCACCAACTCCTGCACCATCTGGCCCAGCAGGAAGGTTGTTTGCGGGTCCTGGAGCTCCGCCAGCTGCTTTTCCGGACTGAAGTTTTCGGCTAGGAATGCGACCATGTCCTCGGCGGTATTGGTGGCGGCAAAGGTTTCCTGGAAGGTCTGACGGCCCAACTCGGCGAGTTGAGCCGCAATGGGGGCCGTGCGTTTAGCCACGGTAATACGAAGCGGAGAAGTCATGCGGGCACGAAGAGTAAAAGTCGGAAGGTGCGGGCCGTAAGTACTGGCGGACCGGACAAGGGCTACTGAGGGCCGCCGGTACGCATCCGCCAGCCCACGCGTATCATTAGAATGGAGGCGGCCAGCATGGCCACGCCCAGCACGCCTTCGCGCACCCCGAGGCTGGCCAGACCGGTTTGCCGGAAGCGGTAGCACAGCACCACCACCTGCAGGGCCAGACCGAGCAGCAGCAGCACGCCGGCCGTCAGAAAGAGCCAGCCAACGACCTTTTGGGAAACGGGATGGAGCTTGCGGGGCATAGGGGCACGCGGAGCAGAAAACGTTAGTCGATTACGTCGTTTTGCCGGCTGGTACGACGCAGCCGCCAGCCCGTGCGCAGCATAAACAGCGCCACTACAATGCCAATCATGCTTATCACCAGCCGGGTCGTGTCCAGGCTATTGGCGGCCCAATCGGAGTAGAACTGCGGAAAGCGCAGGGCTTGCACCACCAGGAGCAACGTTCCTAGAAGTAGGTAAAGAGCACTGCGCGTACGGTCAGGATGGGAAGGCATAATCAGAGAATTAGACGTCAAACTTAGTAGGAAATTCCCACGGCCCGGCCCACGAAGGCATCGGTAGCCAGCTGCTTGAGCATGAAGTCGGCTACGTCGGCGCGGGAAATGCGGCCCTTAATTCGGGCTTGGGCAAAGCTGAGCGCCACCTTGTAGCCGCCGGTGCGCGCGCCATTCGTAAGCCCGGCCGGCCGCACGATGGTCCAGTCGAGGGGACTGGCCTGGATCAAGGCTTCCTGCCGCTCTTTGTCGGCAAAGACGTGCTTGAGAAACAGCGGCCGCACCACCCGGCGAAACAAAAAGCCTTCCTCGCCCCGGCTGCTGCCCACGCCCAGGGAGGTTGCGCAGATAAACCGCCTGACTCCGTGCTCCCACATGGCCTCCAGGATGTTCTGGGTGCCGTCGGAGAGCGTCGTGTCGCCGACCTGGTTGCGCTTCACCCCCAGCGCCGACAGCACCGCATCCTGTCCCGCCACGACGGCCTGAATCGTTGCGGGCTGCAGAATATCCCCCGCCACCACGCGCAGGTTTGGGTGCTTCAGCTCAAACCGGGTTGGGTCGCGCACAAAGGCCGTGACGCTGAACTGCTGCTCCAGGGCCTGCACCACCAGTTGGCGGCCCGTGCCGCCCGAGGCGCCGAATACGAGAACTTTCATAGCAGAGGCGTTAGTACCTCCCCGCGTACGGCTGCGGTTGCAAATTGATTTTACCTGCGTACTTTTGCCCTACCAATTCGTTTCCGCGAGAGTAGCTCAGTTGGTAGAGCATCAGCTTCCCAAGCTGAGGGTCGCGAGTTCGAACCTCGTTTCTCGCTCATTGATTAACAGGCACTTAGCTATAAAGCTAGGTGCCTGTTTGCTTTTGGTTTAAACGATGGTTTAAACATCCTGTTGTATAGCGGAAGCTAGTTGTGACCAGTTAGCCTCGTCTCACTTAACTACTTATCCGAGGAGCCATCTTTACAATGAACTTATATAACGATGAACTTGAGCATGGAAAGCAGAGAAACTTGGCGATTGGTCTACTAACCATATAATGTCCAATTCAGCTGATAGTTCACTCACAAGCTCATCTTTAGTTTGATTAGAGGGTCTTCGTGCATGTTCATCATACAGTTCCTTTTTGACCGCATCATTAAGGATGATTTCTAAGCCACGCGTATTGTTAGAAGGTCGGCCATCTCGTCTTCTTTGCAGAGCTAACAGCCAATGCTCAATGCATTGCATAGGCAACATGAAAATAGTTCTAGTCATCCAATCAGTGCGATGAACGTCACTAATTTTATCCTGAAATCCCTTGACACGCTCTGCCCAGATCGTTGGTGTGCTTGAATCTAGATCACGGCCGATAAACAAACAGCCTAGTTTATATTGGGCTTGCCCAAAACCAGCTAGCCAAGCAGCGCGAAAACCATTGTCAACCCCCTTATTATTCACCCCCCGAAATTGCTTACTATACCATGGATGCTGTATAAAAACAACAGGATATAACACACTTATTTTCAGCAGATATTCCCGAAGAAAAAGGCTTTGCCCTTCATCTTCTCCAAAAAAGCCATAAGTAACTTCTATCATCGTGGCACCCCCCCTAAGAACCCTGAAACCCAATGCTCACCTAATGAATCAGTATATTTTGTAAGAGGCAGGCCCTGTTCCTTATATTCTTGATTTGTCTGCTCAATTATATCGGCTGCATTATGCACAACTGTTTCACCATTTTCACGATCGAAAACAGATATACATTCTGGAATATCAGCGAAATGATCTACAACATATGGGCTATGTGAAGTTAATACAATCTGTATATCGCGTAGACGAGCTAAATCAAAAATAAAATTCATCACCTCCTTTATTCTGCGTGGATGAATACCTTTTTCAGGCTCTTCTAAAAGCAGCAGCTTAGGCGGAGAAGGCTGATGTACTATGCAAAGCAGAGCAAGAAAGTATAGAACACCTTCCGATACTTCCTCTGCCCAATAGCTAATATCGTCCTCATCAAAAAACTTCAATTTAAGTTTACCGGGTTCGCTGGGATCGGCAGGCGTAGATATTGACACAAGCGATCCGACACACTTGGAAAAATCCTTTTCCAACTGGCGATAACGGCTCTTATGGTTCTGCCCTAGATTGTATAGGAAATTAACAATGTTTTTTCCGCTTGATGACAGCCTTTCTTGATGTGAAAGACCAACACTTAACGCAAAAGAAGAAGGCTCAATCCTGTAAACAACAAGATTAAAAATCTCACTTTTAAGACCAATCACTTCATCAGATGGCCTATACATATCTTCATCAGGGTCAGAATAATATTGATCAACATATCCACTGAACTTATGCATTTCTTTTGCATTATTCAACACAACTATTTCTTGCCTAAAATCCACTCTACCTTCATTTACAATATCATAATCATAACCTATAATTAAGCTAATAGCTTTATCTACATACTGTTTTGTCTCTATCACAAATCGAATAGGAACTTGAATATTTTGTATATACAAGTTACGTGGCACGAGAGAAGCAAATACATCCGGATTCAAAGCCAAAGAGGGATGCATCTGTATGCATTTAGCCATTAGCGCAATGCCCTTCATAAAGTTCGACTTGCCAGAATTATTGGGACCAATAAAAAGGCTAACCTTACCTAACTTTACCGAAGTGTCTCGAATACTTCGAAAGTCCTGAATGCGGATGGTGGTAAGCATTTTAGGAAAGTGTTTAAAAAACAAAAATGTGAGAAATTACAGAACAGAGTGATGCAGCTTAAATATAGTGATTTATATATATAAAACCCAATCTATTGTCTGAAGGTCCAAACCTCAGACAGAGTTTACACTGGCTTCTAGATCATTTCGTGACTAATAGTGGCCATCAATGCAAGAATAGCACTTTTGATAAGTAACTTTCGTGCCTCAATTACCAAAAGTAATGGCTAATAAAGAAGCTACTGCCCGAATCAAAATCAATAAGTTACTAGAGGAATCTGGCTGGCGGTTCTTCGACTCTAAGGAAGGCAAGGCCAACATTGTGCTTGAGCCGAATGTCAAATTGACAACTGCACAGGTATCGGCCTTGGGCGACGATTTCGAAAGCGTAAAGAATGGCTTTATTGACTTTCTGCTGCTCGATGAGAAGAGCGCGCCGCTTATTGTACTGGAAGCCAAAGCAGAGGATAAGAGCCCGTTGGTTGGTAAAGAGCAGGCGCGCAAGTATGCCCGCTCACAGAACTGCCGATTCGTGCTGCTTTCCAACGGCAACTTGCACTACTTCTGGGACCTTACGCAAGGGAGCCCCCAGGTGATTTCTAAGTTTCCAGGTCCAGATTCGGTAGCTGGTTATAAGAAGTTTGAGCCTAACCCGCAGAAACTAGTCGATGAAGCAGTAAAGGCTGATTACATAACTCTTACCCAGCTCCCAAACTACGCCAACGAAGCCGGATGGAAAACGGATAGTGAGCGGCCAGAATTCATTGATAAGAACAAGCTCCGCTTTTTGCGCCCATACCAACTGCGCGCTGTGCAACGACTGCAGGAGGCAGTAAAGGAAGGGAATAGCCGTTTTCTGTTCGAGATGGCTACTGGTACCGGCAAAACGCTTACTGCGGCAGCCATTATCAAACTCTTTCTGCGCACAGGAAATGCGCGTCGAGTGTTGTTCCTAGTAGACCGGCTAGAACTGGAAGATCAGGCCAACAAGGCTTTTGTGCAGCTGTTGAAAAACGATGCAAAGTCAATCATTTACAAAGAGCAACGAGACGACTGGCGTAAGGCCGAAATAGTTGTCACTACTGTACAATCGCTGCTGTACAACGGCAAATACCAGCGGCTGTTTGCCCCCACCGATTTTGACTTGGTGATTTCTGACGAGGCCCACCGTTCCATTGGCGGCAATGCGCGGGCGGTGTTCGAGTACTTCATAGGTTACAAGCTCGGCCTCACAGCTACGCCGCGTGACTATATCAAGCGCTTCGATACGAACAAGCCTACTACCCGCGACCCCCGTGAATTGGAGCGCCGAATGCTGCTGGATACTTACCGCACATTTGGCTGTGAATCGGGGCAGTCTACGTTTCGCTACTCTCTACTGGATGGCGTGAACGACGGCTTTCTGATAAACCCCGTGGTAGTGGATGCCCGCACCGATATTACGACGCAGTTACTTTCAGATGAGGGTTACGCGACGGTGGTAGAAGATGAACTCAGCGACGAGGATGAAGGAGAAACCTACTTTCAGCGCGATTTCGAAAAGAAGTTCTTCTCTGAAAACACTAACCGTGTGTTTTGCGAAACGCTGATGAAGCACGGCTTACGCGACCCGATTAGTGGGGAATTCGGTAAAACCATCGTATTTGCGGTAAGCCAAGCTCATGCTGCCAAGCTCACCCAAGTGCTCAATGAGCTGGCCGACAGACTCCATCCTGGCCGCTACCAGTCCGATTTTGCGTTACAAGTGACCTCGCAGGTACTAGGTGCCCAACAATACACCATCAATTTCGCCAACAATAAGCTGCTTGGCAACGCCAACTTTCTGCCGGAGTACCGCACCAGCAAGGCCCGCGTATGTGTGACGGTGGGCATGATGACAACCGGCTACGACTGCCCTGATATCCTAAACCTGGCGCTGATGCGCCCCATTTTCTCGCCCTCGGAATTTGTGCAGATGAAGGGTCGGGGCACCCGCAAGCATAACTTTTTGGAAGAATTATTTGACCAGGACCAACACGAGTTGGTGCGCCACCCGCGCAAAACGGCCTTCAAACTGTTCGACTTCTTCGCTAACTGCGAATACTTCGAAGAGAAGTTTGACTACGACCAGGTGCTGAAGCTGCCGGCCCGCATTACTTCGGCCAAGCCCGACGACGACTTCGGCGGTGGGCAGCCCCCAGCAGGCACCTACCAAGCCACCGAAACCGATGCTGTGCGCACCTTTCAGGAGCAACAAATCGGCCTCGAAGGCATGAAGATTGACCGAATGTTCTTCGAAAAGTTCGAGGACCAAGTGACGGCCGACGACGTGCTACGCCAACAGGTGGAAGCCGGGCAATGGGAACAGGCCACCGAATACTTGGTCAAAACATTTTTCGACAAGCCACAGGAGTATTTCAACCTTGAAAAGCTACGCAAAGCAGCAGGTGTAGATCGCCGCCTAACCGTGCGTGAGGTACTGGAAAAGGCCTTCGGCCGGATCCCGTCCTTTAAGTCTAAGGATGAGTTGCTTGAAGAAGAATTCGGCCGGTTCGTGCTTGATTATAAGCCCGCCGACGCCGAGCACATCGTGGCTATGAAGTACTTTTTTAAAGCATACATCACTGACGGCAGACTGCGTACTATCTTGGCAGATGGCCACCTCACCGACCTCAACACCAACCCCAGCTTCGGTATGGCTGACTATAAAGCCGTGCCGGCCAACTGGCGTAATCTCATACCTACATACATTAAGGATTACGTCCCGCTAAACCGCTTTTTGTAAGCCAGTAGCAGGTAGTGCCTAACTTTTTTGTTTTTTTCCAGTGCTCGATACCGAAACCAAACGCCGAATAGATTCTTGCCGCGACATTCTGGTGGGCAAAGTGCCCGACCCTAAATCGCAGGTAGAGCAGATTACTATTGCCCTGATTTATAAGTTCATGGATGACATGGACGCCGAGTCGGAGGAGATGAATGGCAAGCGCACCTTCTTTGCCAAGGAGTTTGCCCGTTTTGGCTGGTCGCAGCTTATGGCTCCCGGACTCGGCGGGCAGGAAATGCTCAACCTCTACTCGGAGGCCATTGCCCGGATGAACGAGAACCCTGGCGTACCCACGCTGTTCCGCGACATCTTTAAAAACGCCTACTTACCCTACCGCGACCCTGAAACGTTGCGGGCCTTCCTCAAAGAAATCAATGCCTTCAGCTACGACCACTCCGAGCGGCTGGGCGATGCATTCGAGTATCTGCTCTCTGTGTTAGGCGCACAGGGCGACGCCGGCCAGTTTCGAACCCCGCGTCACCTGATTGATTTTCTAGTGGAGGTCATCGACCCGCAGAAAAATGAAACCGTGCTGGACCCTGCCTGTGGCACTGCAGGCTTTCTCATTTCGGCCTACAAGCACATTCTACAGGCCAACACAGACAAGCGCCCCGGCGACAAGCTCACGCCCGATGAGCGCGCGCGCTTAGTGCGTAACTTCCAGGGTTACGACATTTCGCCCGACATGGTGCGCCTGTCACTGGCCAACCTATACCTGCACGGCTTTCCCGAGCCGCGCATCGAAGAGTACGACACACTCACCAGCGAAACACACTGGAACGACACTTTCGACGTGATACTGGCCAATCCGCCTTTCATGTCGCCTAAGGGTGGCATCCGGCCCCACAAGCGGTTTTCAATGCCCTCCAACCGCTCGGAGGTACTGTTCGTGGACTACATTGCCGAACACCTCTCACCCCAGGGCCGAGCAGCCATCATCGTGCCCGAGGGTATCATTTTCCAGAGTGGTATGGCTTACCGCGTTTTGCGCAAGCTGCTTGTGCAGCAAAGCCTAGTGGCCGTAGTTAGTCTGCCGGCCGGTGTATTCCAACCCTACAGTGGAGTAAAAACCAGCGTGCTAATTTTAGACAAGCGCTTGGCTGCCCACGCCAACGAAGTGTTGTTTGTCAAAATCGCCAACGACGGTTTCGGCTTAGGCGCGCAACGTCGTGAAATGGCCGGCTCAGAGTTGCCCGCTGCAGCCACCCAGCTTAGTACATGGTTTCACCACTTACGCAAATCTGCAATTGGTACCACCGAAACTGACCTCAACGGTCTTCATTTAGTTAGCAAGTTCCGCATTGGGGAAAATGATGATTGGAACTTGAGCGGGGAGCGGTATCGGGATGGAGTGGCCCAGTTGACTGATTTTGATATGGTAAGCTTAGGCGATACATCCATTTTTAAAATTGAAAGTGGTGGTACCCCGTCTTCTACCGAAGCTGCTTATTGGGATGGTGGCATTCCTTGGGCGACTCTTGTTGATTTGCCGGCCGGAGATTTTATTACCTCTTTAAAAGAAACTAAGCGTACCATTTCGTCCGAAGGGCTTAAAAACTCGTCGGCTAAAATATTGCCGGTAAACACAGTTGTGGTTTCGACCCGCGCTACTATTGGTCGCATTGCTATTACTAATGTTCCGCTGGCGACCAATCAAGGCTTTAAAAATATCATCATCCAAAACGAGTCAGTAGCAATGCCTGAGTTTGTAGCATTGATGATGAAGCAGCTAGTGCCGCAGATGGAAGCTCTAGCTACAGGAGGCACATTCAAAGAAATTTCAAAAGGGGCCCTGACTACTCTGGAAATCCCTCTGCCCCCGTTAGCCGTGCAGCAGGAAATCGTAGCAGAAATCACTAGTTATCAGCAGCGCATGACGGAATTGAATCGAGAAATTCTTGAACAGAAGGAAAGGGTTAAAATTGCTATCGAACGGGTGTGGGGTACAGCAGTAATAGCTGATTAGATAATAATACGATGGAAGAAGCCGCTCGCATCCGCGACTATCTGCCTCGCCGTTTCAAAAATGAGCGGGAGCAGGAATATATCAACGCGCTCTGGCAGGCATTCGAACAGAATTATCTTGCTGGTCAATACCAGTTCGCGTTGCTAGCCTACCACATGCTTTTCATGAGTTGCGTTTACTGCGCTATCTGGCAGATTAAAGGCAACCGTAAGGTTCTATTGGAAAACGCACTCATTCTACATCAGGACGAGGACAAGATTCTAAATGCCTCCTCGCCGTTCAATTTTAGTGAGATGCAAGAGCGTGCCGTCTTCAGCCTGTTGCGACTAGTCAACTGTGAACGTCAGCATATCGGGAAGTTGAAAAAGCTCGTGGATGACCGTAACAACATGGCACACGCTAATGGCAACATCTACTACACGAGCGAAGCCTTAGCCAACAGTAAAACTAGAGAGGTACTGGCCCTGCTTGATATTATCCACGATTTAATGCGCCCTGTGGTGCAGGAGTGCTTTAAGCAGTTTCTGCTCAATAGCCATGACCCTGAACTCCGAGAGTATCCAATGGAAGAAGACCAGATTCAAGAGGTATTAATATACACCAACTACTTTTCGCCAAATAATGAGGAAGCCTGCTTGAACTTCGATTTGGAGCCCTTACGCACCCACGAGCACTTTGATAATATGCAGTCTCTTTTCGACAAATTCTGCACTATTCACGCAGACTACTGAGTGCTCTTTGCTCCTTGTTTCTCTATCACAGCCAGTACTTAGTAGATGCTTCTAGTAATTCCAGACCAAAACCCTACGCAGTTCACGAAAGTGCAAGCAGGTACATTCACCGAGTTTTCGATTTGGGAGCGCGCTCATATCCAAGAGTGGGTCCGCCAAGCCCCTGAGGTATTGGGAGAGGACCTACTCATCGTGAGTATGGAGTTTGACCGTTTTAAGCAGAGTTCAGACCGCCTCGATCTGCTAGCGCTGGACAAACGTGGCAATTTGGTAGTTGTGGAGCTAAAGCGCGACGGGTTGGCCAGCTATGCGGATCTGCAGGCCCTACGCTACGCGGCGATGGTCTCCACCATGACCGTTGAGAAGCTTTTGCCCTATTTCGTGCATTACCAGCAGAAATACCTGGGCCAAGTTGATATGACAACGACTCGAGCGCAGGAGCTTATTCAAGAGTTTGTCACAAACAATGACACGTTTGAACAACTATCTAACCGACCGCGCATTATCTTATGCTCTGAAAACTTCTCAACCGAGCTTACGACAACCGTATTATGGTTGAACCAGGCTGAGTTGGATATCTCATGCGTGCGTATTGTGCCGTACAAAGTTGGTGATAGTGTGGTAGTAGTCCCAACTAAGATTATTCCGCTACAAGAAGTCAATCAGTACATGATTGAGCTAAAACACAAGGAAGAAGGACGAGAGCAACAAGCGGTGCAAAGCGGACGGACGGAAACATTCACGCTATTGATGGATCATGGGCACTTGAGCGTAGGAGACAGTATTTACTTGCGCGACAGACTGCCCGTTTATCTTGGCTCAGAAGCGAAAGATGCCTCAAACGATGCACTTTTCCGAGCAGAGATACTGCCGCGTCAGGGTAAAAGCTATACGGTGCGCTGGGATTACGATGGGAAAGTGTACTCCTTGATGAACCTAACCCAGACTATTTTTCAGCAATTTCATCCAGCCGGAGTACGTCCAGCAGGCATGCAGGCAGGCAAACATTGGGGCCTAGCGGACGGCCGCAACCTAGTTGAGTTGGCTGATGAGGTGTGGGCAGATCTACAATCTGGTGAAGCCACCTAAAAACACCCTTCCAATTCTAATATGCTGTTTTGCATTTGAATTGAGTGAGCGTATTTCAGAAAATACAACTCATCAACTCTGGGCGTTGCACCGGTAACGGTAGCCGGAATCACCGGTAACGGTAGCCGGAATCACCGGTAACGGTAGCCGGAATCACCGGTAACGGTAGCCGGAATCACCGGTAACGG
>NZ_SEWE01000003.1 GCF_004167665.1 Hymenobacter persicinus
CGTGGGGTTCGTATCGTTCTGGCAATACGTGGCGGCCGGATACGAGAACGTAGCCGTCGTCAGCGGATTCACCGTCACGACCGTGGCCGTCGACGTGGCTGTGCAGCCTTGGGCCGTGGTTACGGTTACCGAGTAGCTGCCGCTGGCCGAAGCCGAGTAGGTATTGGTCGTAGCGCCGCTGATGGCCGAGCCGTTGAGCAGGAACTGGTAGGTGCTGCCCGTAACGGCCGGAGCTGTCAGCGTCACCGACCCGCCCTGGCAGAACGTGGTGGCTCCGCCCGCCGTCAGCGTGGCCACGGCGGCGGGGTTGATGGTCAGCGTCGTGGTAGCCGTGGCTGGCGCGCAGGCGGCAGGACCCGTGGTGGTCAGGGTAATGACCACCGAGCCAGCGCTGATGTCGGCGGCCGACGGCGAGTAGGTGGCGTTCAGGGCCGTGGCGTTGGGCGAGAACGAGCCCGAGCCGCTGCTGGTGAAGGTGCCGCCCGTTGCCGAGCCGCCCACGGTGCCAGCCAGCTGGTAGCTGGTGCCGGCGCAGAGTTGATCCGTAGCCGAAGCCAGGCTGGCCGTCGGCAGGGCCGAGACGTTCACCTGAATCGGGGTGCGGGCCGCCGCAGCGCAGACGTTGGAGAACGTCAGGTTGAAGAAGCTGTTGTAGGTCGTATTCGAGTAGCTCGTGGAGCTAAACAGCGTGTAGGAGCCCTTCACCGTCAGAATGCCGTCGGCCGAAGTCAGCGGGTAGGTGCCGGTATAGGTACTGTAACGACCCAGCCCACCCGCGAAGTTGGAGAGCTTGTAGTCGCCGGGCGTCAGGGCGTAGTTCAACGGAACCGTCACCTTGGTGCCGACCTGCGCGGCCGTAACGGTAATCGTCACGTCGGAGCCAGCTACGGCCGTGGTCGTGCCGCCGGGCTGGGTGCCAGCCACGCTGTAGAGGCGGATGGTGAGCGTGCCCGCCGCAGTCGGATACACGTCAACCGAGGTCAGCGTGCCGGCCTGGGTTACGGCAAAGCCCAAGGGGTAGTCCGTGAGCGTCGACTGCGTGAAGGTGCCATTGGACGCCGCGTTGCTGGTCAGGCCCGCTACTGTGCTGCCCGGGAGGCTGGCTTCCACGAAGTACTGCTGCGAAGCCGTCAGGACGGGCGTGGTGTAGCTGGCCGCCGTGGCGAGCAGGTTGCCCCCGGTAGCGGCATCATAGAAGCGGATGGTGGTACCCGTGGCGGCAGTAGCCGTGAGGGTAGCCGTGCCGCCTTCGCAGATAGCTACGGGGGAGTTGGTGGAAGTAATCTGCGGGTTGTTGACGGTCACCGTCACTACGTTGCTGGTTGCCACGTTGGTGCCGCACGTCGTGCGGGCGCGGAAGTAGGTGGTGCCCGTGAGGACCGGCGTGGTGAAAGTCGCGCTGGTTGCGCCGGCAATGTCCGTAAACGTCACGTTATCGGTGCTCTGCTGGAGCTGGATGCTGCCGTTGGCCGAGCCGGCCAGGGTCAGGGCCGTGGTGC
The DNA here is from genome assembly GCF_004167665.1 of Hymenobacter persicinus. Classification (GTDB taxonomy): domain Bacteria; phylum Bacteroidota; class Bacteroidia; order Cytophagales; family Hymenobacteraceae; genus Hymenobacter; species Hymenobacter persicinus. Next base: position 1,500 of record NZ_SEWE01000003.1, read on the forward strand.
CGCTCAGGCAGATGGTAGCGTTAGAAGCGCTCAACGTGCCAGCCACTGGAGCCACTACCGTGCGAACTGGGGTAGGAGTCAGCGCGTCGTTGCTGGTGTTGCCGTCGCCGGCCACCGTGGCCGTAATGGCGAAGGAGTAGGTACCCGCGGCCGTCATGTCGAGCGTAGGGCTCAGCGTCACGTTTTGGGTGGCGCCCACGGCCAGCGTGCCCGAAGTCAGGGCCGCCGTCAGGGTCTGGGTGCCGCCGCCGGGCAGCGTTACCACGGCCGTAACGGTGGCATTGTTGGCACTGAAGTCAAGGGCGGAAGAGCCTTGGTTGCGCACGGCCACTACAATGGCTTCCGCGGCGCCGTAGCAGCCGGCCGTAGCCGTCGGGCTCACCAGGGCCGTAGCGGCCAGGTCGAACGGCGGCGGGGTAAACTCAATGGCGCCGATGTCGGGCGGATTGCTGCGGGTGGCGTTCAGGTAGTCAACCGTGATGCCGGTGCCGGTAGCGCCGGCGCTGTTCAGGGCCAGGTTGGCGGGCTTCAGGTTGTAAGGAACTCCCGTCACCTGCGTAAAGAGCGGATCCACGCTCACCGAGTTGGCTTCCTGGGCCGTGGCAGTGCGCCAGGCGGCCAAGTCCACGGCGTCCACGGCGTTGAGGCGGCCGATGCGGGCCAGGCCCGTGCTGCCGGCCGTCACGTACAGGTCGTTGTTGTCGAGCAGGCTGCCGGAGTAGGTCGTGGCCTGGGTGTAGTGCGCGTACAGGGGCGTGGTGGTCGAGCCACCGGTGCCGCCGATGATGCTGAAGATGTTGTTGCGCACGTCAATGTTGGTGGCCGAGGTAGTCACGCTGGGGTTGCCGTTGGCAAATGCCGCCGAGCCCGCCGTGCCGGTAGCTGCGCTCAGCTGCCCGCTCAAATACACCGTGTTGAAGTAGTACTTGTCGCCGTAGCCGCCGCCGTTGTTGATGCCCACCGTGTTCCAGGTCGAGCTGGTGGCCGTGGAATTGAGGCCGTACACGAGGTTGTTGGCGAGCAAGGTCGTGCTGGGCGTGGCCGCCGTATTGAAGGCCGTGTTCGAGGTAAAGATGCCCCAGACCTTGGTGGTGCTGGTGCCCGTGTAGGACACGTTGTGTACCGAGTTGCGGCTCAGCGTGGCGCTGCGCGAGTCGGCTAGGAAAATGCCGTACAGGTTCGAGGTAGTCGTGCCGTTGGTGATATTCTGGATTTCGTTGCCTTCGAGCAGCAGGTTCTGCTGGTACACGGCGCGAATGCCTTCCTGCCCGAAGCCGTTGCCGGCACCCAGGCCCAGTTGGTTGCCACTGACCACGTTGCTCTGATCCAGCACCGTTGCCGACACGCCGAACATGAACAGGCCGTAGTAGCCCTTCAGGATCTGGTTGTTGGTGATGGTGTTGTTGGAGTTAGCGGCGGGCGTGCTGGTGGTCGGGGAGGCGACACCCACACCGCCGCCGCCCAGAAACACCGTAAACTGCGGCGTGCCCGTAGCGGAAGTACCCCGGATAACCGAGTTTTTCACCGTGTTGAAGGTGGCGCCGTCGGTAGCCGAGGCGGCCGCCAGCCACAGCACGGCGTTGCCGCTGCCCGTGGCGCTGGTGTTTTCGATGGTCAGGTTCTGGGTGGTCCCACCGGCCGAGTTAGCGCCGTCGATGGTCACGTAGTCGGCGCCGTTGAGCTTGAAGGCTGCCCCGGTTGCCACGCTGCCCGAAATAGCCGCCGTTACGCCGCTGTTAGGCTTAATGGTCAGCGTGTTGGTGGCGCTGGCGTCGGCGTTGGCGTTGATAACCAGGGGGAACGTTTCGCCCGTGGCCGCCGAGTAGGCCGCGTCCAGAAGCAGGAAGGTCACGGCCCCGCCCAGGTTGTTATTGTTGTAGGCTGCCACGGCCGCCGTGAGGCTGGCGTAGGTGCGGGCCGGGTCGGGGGAAGTGCTGGTGCCCACGTAGTAGGTACCGCTGAGCACGCCCTGAATGCTGAACTGGTTGGGGGTGCCGCTGAAGGCCGTGCCGGGCGGGTTGTTGCCCGAGGCACCCACCGGCGTGGAGCTGACGTTCTGGGCCGGCGCGTTGTCTTGGGCCGCCACGTAGTACTGCACCACGTCGAAGCCCGTGACCCCACCGATGGCGGCGAAGTCGAAGGTAAAGGTGTAGTCGTTGCCGCTGACGCTGGTGGGCGTCACGAAGACGAAGGCGCCGCTGGTACCCTTGCGGTAGTACAGCCGCGGGGCGTTGGTGCCCGTGCCGATGCCGCTGGCGTCGGTGATGGTGGCCGTCAGGGTGCGGTTGGCGGTGCTGTTGGTGTTGCCCAGGGGCGTGTACACAATGACGGGGCCGGTCAGGTCCTGGGGCGTGAAGGTGCCCTCGTCGGCGCCGATGTCCGGCGTGGTGGCGTTGCGGGTCTGCCCGTCGAAGTCAACCGTGACGCTGGCCACGGGCGTGGCGTTGCCTTCCACCTGGGTGGGCACGGCGGGATTGATGTGCAGGAAGGTGGCGGCCGAACCCGTAGTGCTCAGGAAGGACACGTCCTCAGTTACCGAGTTGGATTCGCGGGGAGTGACGGCCGTTTTAAAGGCGGCCAGGGTCGGGTAGCCGGTGGTGCCGTCGTAGTACAGCACCTGCGTGGCGCTGGGCGTGCCGGCGTAGTAGGCGTTGTTGTTGGAGTTGGTGGCGTAGCCGGTGAAGGCGGCGCTGGTCCGGCGCAGGGCGGCGGTGAAGCCTCCCGTGCCTGCGGCCGTAGACTTGTTGACCACGATGTTGTTGCGCACGTCCACCGTCGGCGTCGTGCTCGATAGGTACAGGCCCGAGGTGCCAAACGTAGCTCCCGAGCTCGTGGCGGCCAGGCTGATGGTGTTGTAGTAGACGTTGGCGGCCGTGGCGGCACCAATCTGCAGGCCGTTGACGGCCACCAGGCTCGTCGCGGCCGGGGCGCGCAGGTCGCCGATGAGGTTGTTGTTGAGCGGGAAAGTGCCGCCGCCGGAGATGTTGATGCCGTTGACGGTGGCGCTGGCCCCCACGGCGCTCAGGTCGTAGATTTTGTTGCGGGCGTAGTTGGAAGCCGTGCCGCCGCCCGAGGAGAACAGCATGCCGCTGACTGCCCCGCTGCCGCTACCCGTCACCGACAGCGTCGCAATGGTGTTGAGGGTGAACACGTGCACGGTCGTGGCAGTCGGGAACGTGCGGATACCGGCCACGATGTGGGCCGCCGACGTGGAGGTGCCACCGACGGTCAGGTTGCTGAACGTGTTCGAGGTCAGGGTTTCCGAAGTCGGGCTGCTGTTTTGGTAGTAGCCGTAGATAACGCCCGCCGAGCTGGAAGTGCCCGAAATGGTGATGGTGTTGTTGCTGACCGTGTTGTTGGAGGCCGTTACCGCCGCCGAGCCGGCCGTCAGGGCCTGCATGGTGATGGAGGCCGACGGGGCGGCGGGCGTCTTGCTGTTGCCCGTCACCGTGTTGCCGTTCATGTTCAGCGTGGTCGGCGAGCCGCCCGAAACGAGCAGCATGGAGCCCGTGCCGAAGGCGGTGTTGTTGGTGACGATGTTGTTGTTCAGGTTGACGGTGGTGCCGGAGCCCGAGTTGACTACGCCCGTAAACACGCCGGTGGTAGCCGTAGGCAGGCTGCAGCCGTTGACCGTGTTGCCCGACAGGTTGACGGTGGTGCCGGAGCCCGAGTTGGAAATGCCCGTCAAGGCGGCCGTCGTGGAGGCCGTCAGGCTGCCGGTTACTGTGTTGCCGGTGACGTTTACCGTGGCGGCCGAGGCCGAGTTGGTGATGCCCGTCGTGGTGCCGGTCGTGACGGTGGCGCTGCTGACGTTCACCGTGTTGCCGGTGATGTTGACCGTGTTGGAAGCCGCCGTCGAGCCGATGCCGTTGTCGATGCCGCTGGTCGTGGAGGTGGTGGCCCCGCTGACGAGCGTAATGGTATTGTTGGTGATGTCGATGTTCGCAGACGTGCCCGAGTTGCCGTAGATGCCCCGCAGCGTGGACGTACCCGCGGTGCCGCCGGTGCTGTTCACGATGTTGTTGGCAATCTTGGCCCCGTTCTGCACGTTCACCCCGATGCCCCAGCCCGAAGTGGCGGCGCCCCCGAAGTTGGTGACGGTGTTGCCCGCCGTTACCCCGATTTCGTTGTTCTGGTCGAAGTTGGCCGCGGCCGTCGAGCTGTTGCCCGTCAGGTACATGCCCGACACAGCATTACTGACCGTGTTGCCGTAGATGCGGTTGTTGGAGTTGGCGCCGGCCGGCGAAGTAGCCGCCACCGACGTGGTAGCCGCCGCCGTGGTGGCCGCCCCGTAGATGCCAAAGGTGCCCGTGTTGGCTTTGTTGAGCGTCACCACGCAGTTGCGGATAACGTTGAACTGGCAGCCGTCGGTGGGAGAGGGGCGGAACAGGGCAAAGCCGAATTCCATCTGCTGGGTAGGGGTGGTGTTGGCCGCATTTTCCGCCAGCTCCAGCCCGTCGAAGGTCACGTAGTCGGCGCCCGACAGGCCAATGATGGCGTCGAGGCCGGTGGTTGTGCCCACGCCGGCCGTGATTTTGGGGTTGGCCCCGCTGCCCGATTTCTGAAAGACGACGGGGTTAGCCGCCGTGCCCGTGGCCGTGAGCAGCAAGGGAGCCGCCAGGGTTTCGGCGTAGCCCGCCGCCACGTTGATGGTGACCCCACCCGCCGGCACGCCGTTGGTGTTCAGGTCGGTGAAAGCCGCCGCGAAGGACGCGTAGTCGCCGGGCAGGGTTTTGGTGACCTGGGCCCAGCCGAGCTGACTGCTCAGCAGCAGGAGCAGCACAAGCAACCCGGGCCGCCAGCGGCGCCGGGCCGCTGTACTGCCGGGGGAGTGGGTCGCTGCCGATGTGGGCCGGGGCCCGGAGCGTAAAGATTGTTGCATAGAAAAGGAAAAGGGGTTGGGAAAAAGTGAAAAAGAAGCAGCCCGACCAGCCGGGGCCCTTGGGCCCACAGCCAGCCCGGACCAAGCCTGGCGGCAAAAAGAAGCGTGACTAAATTCTAATCAGCAGATGGGTGGGGCAGACCCGGCGGGGCTGCCCTTGGCTCGGCATGGCGGCTGAATAAGGAGCGAATACTGCTGGCGCATGCCGAAATTTAACCCAAAGGCAAAACTGCACTGGGCCCGGAACGAATAAGACAACGACCGGGGTAATGCTGGTAAATACCTATTCTGTAATAATTGTCCAAAGTAACTGATAGAAAGCAGATAGCAGCTTTATTTTAGGTGAAACCCAAAAAAATGCGGTTCAGCCCGGTAACCGGACGGATAGACGGCTAAAAACGCCTGTTTGCGGGGGCGGGCCCGCGGCTTCGGGGGCCGCTACCGGTTGCCGCCGATGGCCTTCAGATCGGGGGCCATGGTGAGCTTGGCTAGGTACTGCACGGCATCGGCGTAGCGGGCGTGCATCTCCTGGTATTCCTGCCAAGCCGCCTCCCGGTCGGCCTTGAGGGGCACCTGAGCCTCGGCGAGCTGCTCGCAGGTGCGGAAAAAATCCCGACGGGTGGGGTCTTCCACCGGATTGTCGTCGGTAATCAGGTCGTTGGGCTCGGCGTGGGCGCGCTGCTGAAAATACCGCTCAATGCGGTTGATGGCCACGCAGCCAGCCTTAAAGCAGAGCTCAATCTGCGGGTCACGGCGCTGGTCGACGGCCGAGATGATGACGGCGGCCGAGTCGAGGATGATGCTGGCCGCCGTCACCCAGGAGCGGCCGGGCTGGGGGGAGCGGAAAAACGACAGGATGGGCAGGGACGTGTGGGTTTCCTCGATTTCCACGAACCATTCTTCCCACCGCTCCCAATGCGGGCCGTCGTCGAGCAAAGAGCCGGTCCGGTTGAGCCAGATAATGAGCTCCGTGGCCGTCCGATTGGTGCCGCAGCGCAGCTCCAGCCGGGCCACCACCAGCTCCCGCCGGGTGAAGGCCTGGTACATGGTGGGCAGGTAGGAAATCAGCAGGGTGATGAGCAGCAGCCCGAACGTGGCCTCGGAGTACGTGAACACGCTGATGAGCACCGTGGACGCTTCCACCGAGCCCAGCGTGAGCAGGGAAGAGGAGCTGAGCAGGTAGCTGATCCAAATGTCGCCCTCGCCCAGGGCCCAGTAGATGCCCGTGTAGCCCACCGAAAGCAGAATCAGCCAGGCAATGGGCAGCATCACCAGCCCTACCGGCGCGTACATGGCCATCACCTTGTCGCGGCCCCCGTAGGTTTTCTTACGGGCCGCCAGCAGGCTGAACAGCCGCCGGATGGTCATGAACACCCAGTTGTTGATGAGCACCGACTCGTTGCGGGGCAGCACAAACGAGCGGATAGCGGCCAGCACGGTGCTGAAGATAAGGAACGTGCCGGCGGCGAAGGCCAGCACGCGCAACAACAAATCGGGCATAGGAACCAGCTCAGCGTCAGGCAGGGTGCCCGGGCCATCTTTTTACTGCTGCCGTCCGGAATGGTTGGGTTTCGGGCCCGGCCGCGCTACTTCCGCTCCCGCCACAGCTTATTGAACGACTTGGGGGCCACTTCCAGGGCCTCGCGCCGCTTGTTCCAGCCCACCTGGCTGAGCATGCGCAGCAGCACCCAGTTTTTGGCCCGGGCCGGCAGCAGGTTCAGCAGGCGGCGGTTCTTCATGCTCAGCAACCAGAGCCGGATGGCGGTGCGCTCTTCCTGGTCGGTAAGGCCCTCCTGCACCACCTGCTGGCGGTTTTTGAGTAGCAGGTTATGAATGTTGATTTTCACCGGGCACACCGAGGTGCAGGCCCCGCACAACGAGGAAGCGTAGCTCAGGTGCTTGTTTTCGGCCAGCCCGCTCAGGTGGGGCGAAATCACCGAGCCAATGGGACCAGAATACGTCGTTTCGTAGGTGTGGCCACCGATGTTCTTGTACACCGGGCATACGTTCAGGCAGGCCCCGCAGCGGATGCAATGCAGGGCTTCGCGCTTATCGGCCTGGGCCAGCAGGGTGGTGCGGCCGTTGTCGAGCAGCACCACGTACATTTCGTCGGGCCCGTCCTTTTCCAGGGGCTGGCGGGGCCCGGTGTAGATGGTGTTGTAGACCGTGACCTGCTGCCCGGTACCGCTGGTGCTGAGCAGGGGCCAGAACAAATCCAGGTCGTGGACGCTGGGAATCAGCTTTTCAATGCCCACGATGGCAATGTGGGTTTTGGGGAAGGTGGCCGACAGGCGGGCGTTGCCCTCGTTTTCGGTCACGGCCACCCCGCCGATATCGGCCAGCAGAAAGTTGCCGCCGGTGATGCCGACCTCGGCCTGGGTGTATTTGCCGCGCAGCAGGTGGCGGGCCGTGAGCACCAGCTTCTGGGCGTCGTCGGTGGGCTCAATGCCGAGGTGCTTGACGAAGATATTGGCAATGTCCTGCTTGCTCAGGTGCATGGCCGGCGTCACGATGTGGTAGGGCCGCTCGCCGTTGAGCTGCACGATAAACTCGCCCAGGTCGGTTTCAATGGAGTCGATGCCGTTTTTGCCGAGGTAATCGTTGAGGTGAATTTCCTCGGTGGTCATGCTCTTGGCCTTCACCACGGTGCGGGCGTGCTTGCGGGCCATGATCTTGCCGATTTCGGTCAGGGCCTCCTGGGCGTCCCGGGCCCAGATAACCTTGCCGCCCCGGGCCGTGAAGTTGCGCTCAAACTCGAGCAGGTACTCGTCGAGGTGGTTGATAACCTTGGCCTTGAGGTAGGATGCCCGCTCCCGGGCCAACTCGTGGTTGTAGTACCAACCCAGGCCAGTCTGCACGGCCGCGTTGTACTTGCCGATGTTGAAGCGGATCTTGCGCCGGTGCTCCAGGTCAAAGGCTTTGGCATCGGAGTCGGCGAGAAACTGAGCAGCTTTGGTCGTCATGGCAAGAGGGAGTTGGCGGCGCGGGATATAAACAAATATAACGGCGGGAAAGGCGAAACCCGCGGCTTTTTCCCGCAATCCTTCCCGCTGACCCTAGGGCTTGCTGGCGTCCAGCAGTACCCGGGCGTCGCGGTTGGCCAGCTCCCAGGCGGTGTAAAACACTAGCCGGGCGCGCTTTTCCAGGGGCTCAAACTCGATGCGCTCCACGTCGTCGGTGGCCTTGTGGTAGTCGGCGTGCAGGCCACTAGTAAAGAAGACCACCGGGATGTTGTGCTTGGCGAAGTTGTAATGGTCGGAGCGGTAGTAGAGCTGCTCGGGGTCGTTGTCGGCATTGTAGGCGTAGTCGAGAGCCAGACGGCTGTACTTGGCGTTGGCGGCCTCCACGGCGGTGTGCAATTCCCAGGACAGCTTGTCGTCGCCGACCAGGTACACGAAGTCGGGCTTGCCGGCGTGGGCCTGGTCGGTGCGGCCCACCATATCAATATTGAGGTCGGTGACGGTGGCGGCCAGCGGCAGCACGGGGTGGGTGGTGTAGTATTCCGAACCGAACAGTCCTTCTTCCTCGCCGGTCATGAGCACAAACAGGATGCTGCGGCGCGGGCCGTGCCCTTCCTTCTTGGCTTGGGCAAACGCCTGGGCAATTTCAAGCACCGATACCGTGCCCGAGCCGTCATCGTCGGCGCCGTTGTAAATCGTGTCGTGCTTGGTGCCCAGGTGGTCGTAGTGGGCCGATATCACGAGCACCTCGTCTTTCTTGTCGGAGCCTTCCAGGAAGCCCAGCACGTTTTCAGTGGTCAGCTTTTCCTGCTGCTGGGGCACGAAGGCCGTGAAGGCCGGGGGCTGAAAGTTCAGGGGCACCGGCTTTTTCTGCTTGGCAATGGCCCCGAGGTAGGCGCGCAGGTTGGCTTCGGTGGTCCCGGCCAGCTGCGGCCCCACCTCCGGCGACACCAGGTACACCCCGATGCCGGCCGGCATCTCGTCGTGGTCGGCGGCGGTAGCGGAGGCGGGCACGGGGTCGGTGAGGGCCCAGGCCGGTTCCTGCAAAGCCGGTCCGAGTTGGGTGGCCTGGGCCTGGAAGTCGGCGGTGGAGCCGAAGGTCAGAAAGAAGATGCTGCGGGCGCCTTTGCGCTTGGCCAGGGCTATTTTTCGAATGCCGGAGGCCCACTCGCCGTCCTCCTTGGTGCCCGTGAGCAGGCTGCGCCCCTTGGCATCCTGGGGCTCGCCCATCAGCACCAGCACATCCTTGCCCCGCACGTCGAGGCCCGCGTAGTCCGAATACTTGGGGTCATCGATGCCGAAGCCGGCAAACACGGGCTGGCCGGCGGTTTCGGTCGGGAACGGTGAAAGCAGGGGGCCGTAGCTGAAAAAGTCGCGCAGCCAAGCGTAGTTCTGCCCGTTTACTTTTAGGTAGCCGCCGGGCTGCGGAGTGCCGCGCGTCACCTGAAACGGCTGCAGATAGGGCGTGGCGCTACCCTTTACGGGCCCCTGCAGGCCCAGGGCCGCAAATTGCCGGACGAGGTAGTCAGCCGCTTTTTTCTGGCCGGCCTGCCCGGTTTCGCGGCCCGCAAAGGCATCGGAAGCCAGCGTGGTCAGGTGCTCCCGCAAGTCGGTTTGCCGGATGGTGCCCGCGTACGTGACGGCCGGATCAGGGGCAGCGGAGGCCGACTGGGTGGCGGTAGCCGGGGCCGCTTTGCTGAGCGGCTTCTGGGCCCAGGCCGCCGGCCCGGCAGTCAAAACCAGTAAACTATAGAGGAGCAGTTTTTTCATAGCGGGGCAGACGGTAACGGACCCGAGCCGGACCGCGGCGGGCAGTCCGGTTTCGGCCGAGGTAGTCTAACGCAAAGCAGCCGAAAAAGTAAGCCCCAACCCGCCACGCAAAAGGCGCGAAGCCGGACGCGGATGGTTTCCCCGTCAAGCTTCGCGCCTTTGTAAGACTGCGCAAATCAGGTCCGTACGTTAGGGCTTGTTCGAGTCCACCACGATGCGGTTGGGCCGGTTGGCCAGCTCCCAGGCCGTATAAAACACCAGCCGGGCGCGCTTTTCCATCTTCGGAAACTCGATTTTTTCCACCTCGTCGCCGGCGCCGTGGTAGTCGTCGTGCACGCCGTTGAAGTAAAACGCCACCGGGATTTTGTGCTTGGCGAAGTTGTAGTGGTCGGAGCGGTAGTAGAAGCGGTTCGGATCCTCGGGGTCGTTGAACTTGTAGTCAAGGTCGAGGTTGACGTACTTCTTGTTGGCCTCCTCATCAATGGCGTGCAGCTCCGAGGAAAGCTTGTCGGAGCCGATAACGTAGATGTAGTCCGGCTTGCCTTCGTGCTCCTTGTCGGTGCGGCCCACCATGTCGATGTTGAGGTCGGCAATGGTGTTTTCGAGCGGAAACACGGGGTGGTCGGTGTAGTATTCCGAGCCCAGCAGGCCCTTTTCTTCGCCCGTCACGGTCAGAAACAGGATGCTGCGGCGGGGACCGTAGCCTTCCTTCTTGGCCTTGGCGAAGGCCTGGGCAATTTCGAGCACCGAGACCGTGCCCGAGCCGTCGTCGTCGGCGCCGTTGTTGACCTGGCCGTTGGTGATGCCGATGTGGTCGTAGTGGGCCGACACGACCAGCACTTCGTCTTTCTTGTCGGTGCCCTCGAGGAAGCCCATCACGTTTTCGGTGGTGAAGTTCTCCTTTTTCTTGGGCGCCTTGATGGTGATGGTAGCGGGCTTAAAGGCTGCCGCGGCCGGCTTTTTGGCCTTGGCCGAAGCCTGCTGGTAGGTTGTCAGGGCCGCGGCCGTGGTGCCGAGCAGCTTGTAGCCCAGGGCCGGCGAGACGAAGAAGGACGAGCGGCCGGGCTCCTGGCTGTCGGCGAAGCGCATGCTGGGCCGGCTGATGTAGGGCGCCATGCGGGCCGCCGTTTTGTCGAAGTTATTCTTGGGGTCGAGGTTGACGAAGAACACGCTGCGGGCGCCTTTTTCGGCGGCTTTGGCGGCCTTGGCCCGGAAGTCGGTGCCCCACTTGGTGGGCGTGCCGTCGGCGCTGAGCACGGCCTTGCCCTGGGCGTCGGTGGGCTCGCCGAGCAGGATAATCAGGTCCTTGCCCTGCACGTTCTGGCCGGCGTAGTCGGAATAGCCGGCCTGCTCGATGCCGTAGCCCACAAACACCGGCTTTACGGTCGTCTCCGACTGGAAGGGCGAGCTGCCCATGCCGTAGAAATCGGTGAGCCAGCCGTAGGTTTTGCCGCCCACTTTCAGCGTGGCGCCCTCGGCCCAGGTGCTGCGCTCCATGGTGAAGTGCTGCACGTAGGGATTGTCGGACTCCTTCACGGGCCCGGTCAGGTCGAGGCTGGCAAACTGCTTGGCCAGGTAGTCGGCGGCCATTTTCTGGCCTTTCTCGCCGGTTTCGCGGCCTTCGTAGGCATCCGAAGCCAAAATGGTCAGGTGCTCGCGCAGGTCTTTCTCGAGGATGGTGGCGCCGTACTCGGCGGCCATGTCGGTTTCCAGCGGGGGCTGCTTAACGGGCGGGGAGCCGTCGGGCAGGGTGGGGCTCACCTTTTCGGTTTTGCCGCGCTTAACCTTGACTTTGGTTTTCTCCGGCGCCTGCTGGGCCACGGCCGAGGTGGCGCAGGTAGCGGCCAGCAGCAGGGCAAAAAGCGTGTTTTTCTGCATGAAGCTAAAAATAGGGAGGATGAGGGTGAAGCTAAAGACGGGCGCCCACGGAAAGGCTGCACCGCCGGGCCGGAAGCCGGCTTAGCCCTGGGTGATGAGCACCGTGGCGTAGGCGGCCACGCCTTCTCGGCGACCCACGAAGCCCAACTTTTCGGTGGTGGTGGCCTTGATGGAAATATCGTCGGCGGGAATGTCCATTACCTCGGCCAGCACCCGCTGCATCTCGGCAATGTGGGGGTTCACCTTGGGCGCTTCCAGGCAAACCGTGGAGTCGATGTTGGCCACGGCGTAGCCTTTCTCACGCAGCAGGCGCATCACCTCGCCCAGCAGCCGCTTGCTGTCGATGCCCTTGTACTGCGGGTCGGTGTCGGGGAAGTGGAAGCCGATGTCGCGCAGGTTGGCCGCGCCCAGCAGCGCGTCGCAGATGACGTGGATGAGTACGTCGGCATCGGAGTGGCCGAGGGCGCCGTGGGTGTGGGGTACCTGGATGCCGCCGAGCCAGAAAGGCAGGCCCTCGCGGAGCTGGTGCACGTCGTAGCCGAAGCCAACGCGGATTTTCATACGAACAGGAACTGGGGTGAAGCAATACGGAACGGCCGCCAAGGTACGACGAACGGCCGGCACTGGTTGGGTAGCGCTGGGCCGGGAAAGCGGTCCGCAAAAAAATAGTGGTTGGCTAATAAAGTATCGGGCGGAGCTGACCGTCAGTGGGGGCAGGGAACTATCGGGTTGAAAAAAGTGCTAGCAAAAAGATAATGGAAACTTTGGAATCGTTAAAAGTTTCCGCCGTATCTTTGTCGCGAAGTCATGGAAATAAAGGATCGGATTTTACAGGCGGCCGTCGGCCTATTCACCCGCAACGGCATTCGCAGCGTGTCGATGGACGACATTGCCGCCCACCTGGGCATCTCGAAGAAGACGCTCTACAAATGGTTCGAAAACAAGGACCAGATCGTGTCGGCCGTCATCACCAATCATTTGAACGGGGTGCAGGGCGAGTGCGAAAACCTCATCAGCCGCACCCGCAACGCCGTGGACGAGATGGTGCAGATGATGGACTGGGCCAAGCGCCAGTTTGCCAACATCAACCCCAACGCCATTCACGACCTGCGCAAGTACTACCCCGCCGCCTGGAGCCTGTTTCACGCCCACAAGAGCAACTACATCCTGAGTCAGATTCAGGCCAACCTGCGCCGGGGGGTATCCGAGGGCCTGTACCGCGCCGACCTCGACGTGGAGGTGCTCTCCCGCCTGCGCCTGGCCCAGATCGACATCCTGTTTGACCCCGACGTTTTTCCCCACGACCAGTTCGACCAGCCCCGGGTGCAGATGGCCTGCAACGAGCACTTCCTGCTGGGCATGGTAACCCTGAAAGGCCACAAGCTAATAAACGAGTACCGTCACGTGACGGAAGAAGAATAACCCCTTCGCCCAAGCCGATTACCTATGAAGAATTACCTCCGCGTTTTGCTGCTGGCCGCCGGGCCGGGCCTGCTGGCCCCCGCGGGCACCGCACTAGCGCAGACTTCCGCCCCGCGCGCCGAGCTGGTCACGCAGACAACCGGCACCATGCCGCTGACGCTGCAGCAAGCCATTGAGTACGCCATCAAGAACAAGTCGTCGCTGCTGGCCACGCGCCTGGGCGAGCAGACGGCCGCGGCCCGGGTGGGTGAAATCCGCGCTGCGGGCCTGCCGCAGGTGAACGTGGCGGCCAACCTGGCCGACAACTTCAAGCTCCAGAAGAGTCTGGTTGACTTCGGCGCCCTCGGCGGCGGCTCGTCGGCCACCCAGCTCAGCGCCGCCGACATCAACGCGGCCCAGAACGGGCAGACGGTAAACCTGAAAACCGTGACCGTGGCTTCCGACCCGGTGCCGCCCCAGGCCTTCGCCTTCGGCCTGCAGTACGCCGGCAACACCAGCGCCTCAGTGTCGCAGCTGCTCTTCGACGGCTCCTACCTCATTGGTCTGAAAGCGGCCAAGGTGTACACCGAGCTGGCCAAAAAGCAAACCCAGCAGGCCGAAATCGACGTGGTGGAGCAGGTCAGCAAAGCCTACTACAGCACGCTCGTGGCCCGCGCCCGCCTGGCGCTACTGGCCCGCAACGTGCAGCGCCTCGACACGGTGCTTTACCAGACGAACCAGACGTTTAAGGCCGGCTTTGCCGAAAAGCTCGACGTGGACCGCCTGCGCGTGCAGCGCAACAACCTGGTGGTGGAGCAGCAGAAAGCCCAGCGCCTGACCGAGCTGAGCGTGGCGCTGCTGAAGTTCCAGATGGGCCTGCCCCAGAGCCAAGCCGTGCAGCTCTCCGATTCGCTCGGGGCCGCCGTGGTGGATGCCGGTGCTCTGCGCCAGCGCCTGGGCGGGGCCAACTTCGCCAACGGCGGGGGTGTGAATGGCCTCGGCGCCGTACCGGCCGCACCCACGCCGGCCGGCACCACGCCCGACCAGAACCGCCAGGACCAGCAGACGGCCCTCAGCGGCGGCCGCACCGACCAGATCAACGCGGCGTTTAACTACAACAACCGCATTGAGTTCAGCACCCTCGAAACCCAGCAGGCCCTGGCTGGTCTGGACCTGGCCAACCGCCGGGCTGGCGCCTACCCCCGCTTGCTGGCCACGGCCGCCTACGGCTTCTCGGGCTCGGCCAAGAACTTCGGTGACCTGATGGCCTTCCGCGGCCCCGACTCGCGTGCTGCCAACGGCTTTCCTAACCAGAACTGGTTTGGCTTCGGCAACGTGGGACTGAGCCTGCAGGTGCCGGTATTCGACGGCTTCCGCCGCCGCTACCAAGTGCAGCAGGCCCGCGTGCAGCAGCAAACCCTGGAGCGGGGCTTCGAAACCCTGCGCCAGAGCATTGATCTGCAGGACGCCCAGAGCCGCACGACGCTCATCAACGCCCTCGACGTGCTCGACAACCAGAAGGCCAACCTCGACCTGGCCGCCGACGTGGCCCGCGTGACCCGCATCAAGTTCAACGCCGGCGTAGGCTCCAACCTGGAAGTCATTACGGCCGAAACCGAGCTGCGCTCCGCCCAGACCAACTACTACGGTGCCGTCTACGACGTGCTGGTAGCCAAGGTAGACCGCGACAAGGCCACCGGCGAGCTGTACAATCAGGCCAAAAAATAGCGGGCTGCCCGCAGTTACCCTTTCCCCCGACAACCCCGCTTCCCATGCGCTTTTATAACACTCCATCCGCCGCTCTGCTCCTGACCGGTTCCCTGCTGCTCGCCTCCTGCGGCTCTTCCGAAAAAGACCCCACGGCTGAACTGGCCAAGCTGAAAAAAGAGCAGGCCGCCACCCAGGCCAAGATTACCGAGCTGGAGGCCAAAACCGGTGGCCCCGCCACCGTGGCTGCTACGCCCGTATCGGTGATAAACGCCAAGCCCGAGAGCTTCAAGAGCTACCTCGAGGTGCAGGGCCGCGTTGATTTCGATCAGAATGCCACCGTGGGCGCCCGCGCCGCCGGCTCCCTGACCAGCATCCGCGTGCAGCGCGGCGACCGGGTCAGCAAGGGCCAGGTGCTGGCCACCATCGACGCCAGCATCCTGGACGCCAACGCCGCCGAGCTGCGCACCCGCATGGATTTGGCCAAGACGGTGTACGAAAAGCAGAAAGGCCTCTGGGCTCAGCAGATCGGAACCGAAATCCAGTACCTGCAGGCCAAGAACAACTACCAGGCCCTGCAGCGCAACCTGGCCACGCTGAACCAGCAGCGCGCCCTATATAACGTGGTGGCACCCTTCAGCGGCACCGTGGACGAGGTACTGCCCAAGCTGGGCGAAATCACAGCCCCCGGTGCGCCGGTGGTGCGTCTGACCAGCGGCTCGGGCGGCAAGATTCTGGCCGACGTGTCGGAAGCCTACGGCAATAGCATCAAGGCCGGCGACGACGCAGTGGTGACCATTCCCGACCTGGGCGGGGAGGAACTGCCCGCCACCGTGCGCGTGGTCAGCCGCAGCATCAACGCTACCAGCCGGACCTTCACCGTGGAGCTGCGCCTGAAGAACGCCAAATCGGCCGACCTGCGCCCCAACATGGTGGCCACGGTTCGCATCCAGAACTACGCCGCCGCCAACGCCACCGTCATTCCCGTCGACCTCGTGCAGCACGATGAGCAGAACAGCTACGTGTACGTGGTGGGCCAGGAAGGCGGCAAGAGCGTGGCCAAGAAGCGCATCATCAAAACCGGCAACACCTACAACGGCAAGGTGGAAGTCACCAGCGGCCTGACCGCCGCCGACCAGGTTATTTCGGCCGGTTACCAGAACCTGAACGAAGGACAGGCCGTGGCCGTGGCTAACGCCGCCAGCTAAGCCCGCCGCTTCTAAGTTTTTCAGCTTAATGAAAAAGTCATGCAGGATATAGAAAAGGAATTTGGCCCAACCAGTTGGTCCATCAACAACAAAACCAGCATCTACATCATCACGGTGCTGCTGTGCGTGGCGGGGATTTTTGCCTACATCAAGCTGGGCAAGGAGAAATTCCCCGACATCGTCATTCCCCGCATCATCGTGGCCACGGTGTACCCCGGCACCTCGCCGGCCGACATCGAGAACCTGGTTACGCGCCAGCTCGAGAAGGAAATCAAGGGCGTGAACGGGGTGAAGAAAATCAACTCCACCTCCAACCAGGACTATTGCATCGTGGACGTGGAGTTCAACTCCGGCGTCGATGTGCAGTACGCCAAGCAGCTCATCAAGGACGCCGTCGATAAGGCCGCTACCGAACTGCCCAATGACCTGCCCACGGCCCCCACCGTGAAGGAGATTAACATCTCCGAGCAGCCCATCATGTACGTCAACCTGAGCGGCAACCTGCCCGCCGTGCAGCTCAAAAAGTTCGCCGACGACTTCCAGGACAAGATTGAGGCCCTGCCCGAAATCACCCGCGTGGATATCATCGGCGCCCTCGACCAGCAGGTAAACGTGGACGTGGACCTGAACAAGCTCCGCGCCTCGCGCCTGGGCTTCTCCGACATCACCCGCGCCATCGGCGGCGAAAACCTGACCATTTCGGGCGGCTCCATCGACGTGGGCAATCAGAAGCGCGCCGTGCGCGTGGCCGGCCAGTATGCCCGGGCCGAGGACATTGCCGACATCCAGGTGAAAAACCTGAACGGCGCGGCCGTGCGCCTCGGCGACATTGCCACCGTGCAGGACGGCTTCAAGGACCGGGAAAGCTACGCCCGCCTCGACGGCAAGCCCGCCATTACCCTGAACGTGGTGAAGCGCCAGGGCGAAAACCTCATCGACGCCTCCGACAAGATCAAGGCCCTGGTGAAGGAATCGGAGAAGACCCTGCCCAAGGAGCTCAAAATCACCATCACCGGTGACACCTCCAACGACACCCGCGTCACGCTCCACGACCTGATCAACACCATCATCATCGGCTTTTTGCTCGTGACGTTCATCCTGATGTTCTTCATGGGCACCACCAACGCCATGTTCGTGGGTTTGTCGGTGCCGATTTCGATGTTCCTGGCCTTCCTCATCATCCCGGGCTTCCACTTCTCGCTCAACATGATTGTGCTCTTCGCCTTCCTGCTGGCGCTGGGTATCGTGGTGGACGACGCTATTGTGGTAATTGAAAACACCCACCGCCTGCTGCACGAGCATCCCAACCTGAGCACCGAAAAGGCCGCCAAGTTTGCCGCCGGCGAAGTATTCATTCCCGTGCTGGCCGGTACGCTGACTACGGTGGCCCCGTTCGTGCCCCTGCTGTTCTGGCCCGGCATCGTGGGCTCGTTTATGTACTACCTGCCCGTCACGCTCATCATCACCCTGATGTCGTCGCTGGTGGTGGCCTTTATCATGAACCCGGTGTTTGCCGTGAGCTTCATGGAACGCGAGGAGCACTTTGAGGAAGATTTGCACGGCAAGCCCAAGTTCACCCGCGGCTTTATCATCACGATGGCCGTGCTGATCGGCTTCGGCATTCTGTTTAATCTGATGGCCCTGGGCAAAACCCCGGAAGTCGGCCCCGACGGCGTAGCCAGCGGCTTGCTCGGCCACTTCCTTGGCAACCTCTGCCTGACCCTGGCCGCCTTCATCGCCCTCGACAAGTTCGTGCTGGTGAAGATGATTGCCTGGTTTCAGACCCGCGCCCTGCCCCGGTTCCAGAACGGCTACGCCAACCTCGTGCGCTGGTCTATCGGCCACCCGGTGCTGGTGATGCTCGGCGTGCTGGTCATCTTCGTCGGCTCGTTCGTGGCCATCGGTATCCGTGGCCCCAAAGTCGACTTCTTCCCCAAGGGTGACCCTAAGTTTATCTACACCTACCTGCGCATGCCCGTCGGCACCCGGGTGGAGGTAACGGACTCCATCACCAAAGTGCTTGAAAAGCGCATCTACGGCGTTATCGGCGAAAACAACCCCGACGTGGAATCGGTCATTACCAACGTGGCCATCGGCGCCGGCGACCCTTCCGAAGCCACGGCCTCGGGCGTGTCGCAGTCGCACATGGGCAAGGTCGGCGTGGCCTTCAAGGAAATGAGTGACCGGAAAGGCCCGGCCACGAGCACCTATATGAACAAAATCCGGGAAGTGGTGAAAGGCATTCCTGGCGCTGAGATATCCGTCGACCAGGAGGCCAGCGGCCCGCCCCAGCAGAAGCCCATTGCCATCGAGGTTATCGGTGACGACTACCCCGCCCTGGCCAAGCTCTCCAAAAACGTGGAGCGCTACGTCGACTCCCTGCACATTGCCGGTATCGAAGATTTGCGCTCGAACCTGGAAGACCGCAACCCCGAAATTGCCGTCAACATCGACCGGGTACGGGCCAACCGCGAAGGCATCAGCACCGGCCAGATTGGCCTCGAAGTGCGCACGGCCATCTACGGCTCGGAAGCCAGCAAATTCAAGACCTCCGACGATGAGTATCCCATTCAGGTGCGCTACGCCCAGCCCTACCGCTCCGACGTGGACGCCATCGTGAATGCCCCGCTCACCTTCCGCGACGCTACCGGCGCCGTGCGTCAGGTGCCCATTTCGGCCATTGCCGACGTGAGCTACGGCTCGACCTACGGCGGCATCAAGCGCAAGGACACCAAGCGCGTGATTACCATCAGCTCGAACGTGCTCAACGGCTTCACCGGCCCCGACGTGGCCGCCCAGGTCAAGCAGGCCCTCAAATCCTACCCCGTGCCCAACGGCTACACCATCAAGATGGGTGGGGCTGAGGAAGACCAGAAGGAAACCACCGACTTCCTGCCCATGGCCGGCCTCGGCGCCCTGGCCCTCATCTTCCTGATTTTGGTGGCCCAATTCAACTCCCTGAGCAAGCCCATCATCATCCTGTCGGAGGTGCTGTTCTCCATTGCGGGCGTTTTCTGGGGCTTGGCCATCACCGGCATGAACATCAGCATCGTGATGACGGGCGTGGGCATTATTGCCCTGGCCGGTATCGTGGTGAAAAACGGGATTCTGCTGGTCGAGTTCACCGACATCCTCCGGGCTCAGGGCATGCCCCTGCGCGAGGCCATTGTGCTGGCCGGCCGTACTCGTCTCAACCCCGTGATTCTGACGGCTACGGCCGCCACGCTGGGCCTGATTCCGCTGGCCATCGGTCTGAACATCGACTTCTACGAGCTGTTTGCCTCCGGCAACGCCCATTTCTTCATCGGCGGCGAGTCGGTAACGTTCTGGGGCCCGCTGGCCTGGACCATCATCTTCGGTCTGGTGTTTGCGACGGGTATCACCCTGCTGGTGGTACCGGTAATGTACCTGCTCAGTGAAAGCCTGAAGCTGCGTCTGCAGCGCAAGCCCGACGAGCCCACCGACACTGAGCGGGAAGCGGCCACGCCCCCGATTCTGGCGGAAGCATAATTTTTTTCGTCGGCTTGCAACCGTCTCCCACACTTAGAGGCTCCTCTGCCCGAACGGGCACGAACGTTTGCTGCTGCGCTGCCTGCCGACACACTTTTTTCTTTTTTCCTGTCGTTTACTTGTATGATTTCCTCGACGACTTCCGCTCCTAAATCAATCGCGCAACAAGTAGTGCGCATCATCAGCAAGCGTAAAGCCATCAAGGCGGCGCGCCTGCGTGTCGGCAGCAGCCTGAGCCGGGAACTGGGCTTCGATACCCTGGACGTAGTAGACATCATCCTGGAACTGGAACGCAGCTTCCACATTACCATTCCGGATGAAGTACCGCTCAGCACCGTAGGTGACTTTGTCAACTACGTGTCCTTGCACACGCCCGAGCACGAGCACGTGCGCGCTGCCTAGTAAGCTTCGCAGCTAAGTCTGAAAAACATAAAAAGGCCCGCAACGTGAGTTGCGGGCCTTTTTATGTTGAAGTGGTAGCCAGGTTTTAGCGGACGTTGCCGCCGGTATCGGCTGCGCCGTCGTTGCGGGTCCGGCTGGCGTCGGTGGTGTTGGCGGTGGCGTCGGCCCGGGGTGTCACGTCGGTCTTGGGGGCCGGGTCGGTTTCGCTCGTCTGGCTGGGCTTGGGGTTGCTGCTGTCGGGCGAGGAAATCCCAGAATCCGTATCTGACTCCTTCGCTACGGGCGAGTGGAAGTCATTGGTGCCCGCGTGTTTGGCCGACTGAGTCGTTTCGCGGGGCTGGTCGGCGGCAATGGGGTGGCGGTCGGCGGGCGCGGTGGTTTTGGCGCTGGCATCCTGGCTGGTGCCGGGGCCCGAGAAAGAGCCGCCAGCGCTGCCTACTACCGTAACGTGAGTTTTTTCCCACTCGGCAAACTTCTCCAGCTCATCCTTCAGCGTCGAGGAAAACCAGGCTACCAGGGCCACGTCGTCGAGCAAACCCAGGACCGGAATGAAGTCCGGAATCAGGTCAATCGGGCTCAGGAAGTAGATAACCACGGCCACGGCGGCAATGATGGTGGGGGTGGGCAGCCCGGTGTACTCACCCGAGGCCGAAGAGCGAATCAGGCGGAACAGGGTCTGCATGGTTTCCCAAGCCTCGTGGGCCATGCTGCCCACGTCCTTTTTGTCGCTGGCCTTCTGGTAGGCGTCGGTCAGCAGCTGCTTGAGGCGGGTCGGCTTTTTGATGTATTCTTCAGCGCGGCCGAGAAACTTTTTGAAGATAGCCGAGGCGGCTACGCTCTCACCTTTAGGGTTTTGAGTATCCATACGGAGGAAAGGAATTAAGACAAATGGGCCATTGCGCCCGCAAGATACGGTCGGCGGCTGCCAGTGCTATACTGCTTCCCGGTAAAATAGGTTTTGGACTATACTAGGCTGGCCGCGTAGCCGGGCAAACCAGTTGGGGCGGGCACAAAAAAGCCCCGCTCAGCAGGAGCGGGGCTTTTGATAAGGCAAACGGTCGGCGGCGGGCTAGTTGGTCGCCACGCGGCCGGCGGCGTAGAAATTGCGGTGGTAATACGGCTGGTTGAGCGAGCTAACCATCACGCCGCCATTGCAGGCCGAGTGGGCAAACTTGCCATCCTGTAGGTAGATGCCCACGTGGTAGATGGGCTGGCCGGGGCCGCGGCGGAAGAACACCAGGTCACCGCTCTGCATTTCGGTTTTGGCCACATGCTTCACGTTCTGGAACATGGAGCGGGAGCTGCGCTGCAGCGTGATGCCGTACACTTCCTTGAACACGCGGGTCACGAAGCCGGAGCAGTCGGTGCCTTTCTTGGAGTTGTTGCCGTAGCTATAAGGAGTGCCAATCCAGTCGGTAACGGTCTGGAGCAGGTTTTTGTCCTCGTTGAAGGCCAGCTTGAGGCCCAGGGTCTGCGAGTAGTAGTTGTAAGCCAGCGAGTCGCGGGAGGAGGCCACGGTGGCGGGCTTGTCTTCGTCGTCGCCGCTGAAGGCGGAAAAGAGAGAGGCTTCGGCGGCTACGGGTGCTGCGGTGGTAACGGCAGGCGAAGCGGGGGTGTGCTCAAAGAAAAAGGAGAGGGCCAGCGAAGAGGCGGCGAGGCAATACAGAAGGCTGTTGTTCATTGTCCGTCGTAAGGTGGCAAAATCGGTCGTCGGCAGTGGCCACAGGACCGGAGCAAGCTATTGTTCTTCGATAGGTTTGGGCTAACCTGAGCGCGAAAAAAAAGACTGTTGAAAACCAGTGTTTTCGACCAAAATTCGAAGTTTTCTATTCTGGCCGTTGGTTAAAGCTAAGTCCGGAAAAGCCAAGGGTCCTAACTTTTAACCCGAAATCGGTAAAGATTCCTGGTAAAATTCAATGATTTGCTCGAAAATTTAAGGTTGAGCTTGCAACCCCTACTAAAATCATGTCGTATATGCGCACCTTAAAAACCCGTGCCATGGCTGTCCCGCGCATCATCGAAAATTCTCCTTGGGCCAAGCTCGCCCGGCTCAAGCTCAAGGCCGGCAGCGTGGCCATGGTGTTGGGGCGGAGCATCCACCTGAGCGGAGTCACGCGGGAGCAGTTTTTAAGCGACCCGCACTGGGTGGCCCACGAGATGGAGCACATCCGGCAGTTTGAGGAATATGGCCGCTTTGGCTTTCTGTGGCGCTACCTAGTGGGGTGGGCCCGGCACGGCTACTACCACATTCCCTTCGAGGTGGCCGCCCGCGAAGCCGGGGAGCGGGACGCACTGCTCTACGCCGCCAACGGCGTGCTGCCCCCACCCGAGCTGCGCCACCCTACGCCGAAGGTGAAATTGTGAAGTGCTGCACGGGTGAGCTTTTGTTCGACCGGCGCGAGGAGGCACGACCTTCGCGCATTAAGCGGCATCAAGCCGTACTGGGGTAATGAGCCGAGTTGCCTTACACTAGAAAGCCCTGACGTTAGCTAACGTCAGGGCTTTTTGCTGAAAAGAAGCTGTAGGCACTTCAGAGTACGAATTGCTCCGGCTTACGTTTGGCAAGTACAGATGGGCCGCAAGCGTCAGCCGAACAAAAACTCACCCGTGCACCACTTCCCCATTTCACCACTTACAGCGCCGCCAGGCGGCCACCGTCGACGGCCAGGGTGGAACCATTGATGAAGTTGGCTTCCGACGAGGCCAGAAAGCAGATGGCGGCGGCCAGCTCTTCGGGCTTGCCGACCTGGCCGGTGATTTTCTCCTTGCCGCTCTTCACGTTGGGGTTGCTCCACAGCATGGGCGTGTCCACGGCGCCGGGCGCCACGGCATTGATGCGGGCCTGGGTGTAGGGAATTTCCAGGCTCAGCCCGCGCACGAAGGCTTCCATGGCGCCCTTGCTGGCCGCGTACGACACCACGTTGGGCGTGGTCTGGTGGGCGTGCACCGAGCTGACTGTCACGATGGTGCCACCCTTCATATGGGGCAGGCAAAGTTGGCAAAGGCGAAACAGGGCCCGCAGGTTCACGTTCATCAGCTGGTCCCACTCCTTGGGGTCGAGCTTGAGAATAGGCTCGAAGGTCATCATGGCCGCGTCGTTGATGAGCACGTCGATGCGCTGCAACTTGGCCAGGGTTTTGGCCACGGCGTTCTGGAGCTGGGCGTCCTTGCCCACGTCGGTGCGGATAAACATAGCCTGGCCCCCGGCCGCCTTGATTTCCTGTACTACTTCGCGGCCTTCCGCGGCATTGCGCCCCAGCGCCACCACAATGCCGCCTTCGCGGCCCAGCTGCACGGCCGCCGCGCGCCCGATACCCGATGTGGCCCCGGTGACGAGGCAAACTTTATCCTGAAAACGCATGCTCATAGCTGACGACAAATATCTGGGAAAAGGGGGGCACCCGGCCAAAGCCGACCGGTCGCCCCGACCACGAATTCATGGTTTACGGCCCGGCCGCGGCATGGTTAGGGTGGGGCCCCGAGGCGGGCCGGGGTGGGCGTTTGGCAAAAACCCGCCCCCATTCGCAACCCCAGCCCGACGCTTTACGAATAGGGAAAACGCCCGGCAGGTTTGCCGGCGCGTTTGTCTTCGTCTTACTAACCACGTATTTGCCATGGAAAACAAGCCCAATCAACCCACCTCCGGTTCTTCTTCGCAATCTACTGGTGCCGGCAAAACCAACCCTTCGGGCGCCTCGTCCCAGGCTGGTAGCACTTCGTCGCAAAATCCTTCTGACCGCAACCGTACGTCGGCCGCTGCTTCGGCTAACGCCGCCGGCGCCGGGTCAGCTACCAATACCAATACTTCGACTTCGCCTGCCTCTTCCACCACCGATTCTTCGTCCCCGACCTCGGGCCAGACCGGTCGCCAGAATCAGGACCAGTCGCAAAGCCGCAGCCAGCAGGGTCTGCAGAGCAACGACCAGAACCAGGACCGCACCAAGCAAAGCGGCCAGCAGTCGTGGATGAACGTGTCGTCGTGGCTCGATGGCACCAATCAGCTTCCGCAGTCGGTAAAAGATCTGGGCACTAAGGCTACAGACCAGTTCAACAAGCTTAGCAACACCCAGAAAATTGTGGGCGGCGCCCTGCTTGTGAGCGGTTTGAGCTGGCTGGCCCTGCGCTCGAAGAGCCAGCCCCAGCCCAAGAGCCGTAAAACTGATTACCGCTCCAGCACCACCTACCGCTCCGGCGGCGCCGATTACAACACCGACTACGGCCAGAGCCGTCCTGCCTACGGATCGGGCACCACGGCCGACCAGAAATTCCAGGGTCCGTATGGCAATTCGCCTTCGCGCGGCATTTCCGACGACTACCCTACTAAGTCCACCTCCGGCAGTTCCGATTCGGGCTACCGCAGCGGCAGCACCCGCCCCGACTCGGCCAGCACCTCCGGCTTCGGCGAGGACGATTACAGCAGCGACCTGTAGGCCGTAGTTGTAATAGATAAGTGAAAAGGCCGGCTGCATTACGCAGCCGGCCTTTTTTTATGGACTCAGCTTTCGGACCTGAATTGCTACTTGGTGGGGTGCCAGGTGAAGCTCAGGCCCATGCCGCCGCTGGGGCCGGGCTGCCACATCGGCGAAAAGCTCGTGCCTTCGAGCAGGCGAGGCTTGCGGCCCCAGCGGTTGCGGTGCGACAGGTAAGCCAGGTGAGCCGACAGGATGCCGATGCCGGCCCCGGCCACCACGTCGGACTGCCAGTGCTTGGTGTTAATCATGCGCAGGGCGGCTACGCTGGTGGCAATGGTATAAGCGCCGATGCCGTACCACTGGCTTTTGTCACGAAACTCGTTGTGCACGATGCTGGCTGCCAGAAAGGCCTGGGCGGTGTGGCCGGAAGGAAATGAGAGGTTGTCGGAGCCGTCGGGCCGGGTTTCGTGGCTCAGGTTTTTGATGGCAAACACTGACGCCAGCATCAGGGCTTCACCTTTCAGAATAATCAGGCCCGTGTTGATTCGGTCGTCGCGCGACTCCACGCCGGCCAGAGCCACGAGGCCCAGCTCGGCGTAGGGGGCAACAATGAGGATGTTGTCGAGCTTGGTGCGGTAGGTAGGAAAGAGCTTGTGAATGTCGCGGTTGGCCTGCTGGTTGGTATAAAAGCCGCCCCCGTTGAAGGTGTAGGCCCCGTAGCCAATCAGAATGGCCGGCACGATGCTGGCTTTGACGAGCTTCTTTTGGAAAAACGGCTTATTCGGCCGCACCGGAGAAACGCCCGCCGGGTTTTCGTACTTGTGGGTCGTGTCGGCTGGGGCCGTGACCTGAGCGGCAGCCGGGGCCAGTGGGGCCGCGGCCAGCAGCAGGGCGGCGAAGAAAGTGGTAAGCGAAGTGCGCATGCAGAAGGAGAAAAGAGTGGGGAGGCCGCAAAAGTAAGCCCGGATCCGGAAGCTGCGCCGTAGCGCCCGACTCCAATTTTCGCGGTAGAATGGCTCATACGGACTTCCGCCACCGGCCGATGTGCTTATTTTTCCTCTTCGCTTTCCGCGTAAATCACCAGGGGCTTTTGGGTAACCGGGTTGGTAATAAGGGCCATGCGCACGCCGAACACTTCCCCCAGCAGCTGGTCGGTCAGCGCGGCCGGGTCGGGCAGGGTGGCGTGAATGTGGCCGTCTTTGAGCAGCACCAGCCGGTCGGCGTAGGTTAGGGCCAGGTTCAGGTCGTGCAGCACCGTGACGACCACGGCCTGCTCCCGGGCCAGCTGCCGGGCCCGGCGCAGCAGTTGGTGCTGGTACTGAATGTCGAGGCTCGAAACGGGCTCATCGAGCAGCAGCACCCGGCTGCCGGCGGCCGGGGCTTCCCAGATTTGGGCCAGCACCCGGGCCATCTGCACCTTCTGGGCCTCGCCGCCGCTGAGCGTGGAATAGTCGCGCCCGGCAAAGCTGCTCATGCCCATGTCGGCCAGGGCCTGGCGCCCGATCTGCTGGTCGAGCAGGGTGGGGCGGCGCTGAAAGTGAGGGTAGCGGCCCATCAGCACCACATCCTCCACGCTCAACGGAAAAGCCAAGTGAATTTCCTGCGACAATACCGCCCGTCGTCGCGCCAACTCGGGGCTGGCCAGGGTGCGCAAATCCTGGCCGTCGAGCAGGATGCGGCCGGCGCTGGGCGGGTAGAGGCCGGCCAACAGGCGGAGCAGCGTCGTTTTGCCGGCGCCGTTGGGACCCAGCAGCACCGTGACTTCGCCCGGCCGGCATTCCAGCGTGGCGTCGTGGAGCAGGGTTTTGCCCGGCACGGCAAAGGAAGCATGGTCGGCTGTCAGCATAATGGTTAGGCGTAAAACCCGCCCCGGGAGTTGAGCTGCCGGTATTTCGACAGCAGCCAGAGAAATACCGGCGCCCCGATAAAGGCCGTGAGCACACCGATGGGCAGCTCGGCCGGGGCAATGATGGTGCGGGCCACCGTGTCGGATACAATCATCAGAATAGCGCCCAGCAGGGCCGAACCCAGAATCAGCAGACGGTTGTCGGAAAAGCCGGCCAAGCGCAGCAGGTGGGGCACAATCAGGCCCACGAACCCGATGACGCCGACCGTGGCCGTCGCCACGGCCACCAGCAGGGTGTTGAGCAGCAGAATGCGGTTTTGCAGCTTCCGCACGTCGATGCCCAAGTACTGTGCCTCGGTTTCGCCCAGCTGCAGGGCATTCAACGACTTAGCGTAGCGCAGCGCCACTAGTCCGCCCAGAACCGTGACCAAGCCCACTAAGTAAAACGAGGGCCAGTCGGCGCTGGAAAAGGAGCCCAGGCTCCAGAAGGTGATGGAGCGGGCCTGCGGGTCGCGGGCAATGTAGGACAGAAAGCCCGTGCCGCCGGCCGCCAGAGCATTAACGGCAATGCCGGCCAGCAGCATCGAAGCCACCGTGACCCGCCCCTGGGCGGCCGACAGCCGGTAGACCAGGGCCGTGGCGGCCAGGGCCCCCACGAAAGCCGCCGCCGGCAGCACCAGGGCCCCCAGCACCGGCACATTGGCCCAGCTCAGGGAGTTGCCGAGCACGAAAATAATGGCCGCGCCCAGGGCCGCCCCGGCCGAAGTACCAATCAGGCCCGGCTCCACGATGGGGTTGCGAAACAATGCCTGCATCAGCGTGCCCGACATCGACAAAGCGGCGCCCACGCAGGCGCAGAGCAGCACCCGCGGCAGCCGAATCTGGAAAAACACGCCCCGGTGCAGCGTGGCCATGGGGTCGGGGTTGGGCGGCGTCAGGCCGAAAGCTTCGCCCAAAAAGCCGCCCAACTCAGGGTAGGTGAGGGCCATGGCGCCGAGGCGGGCCGACAGGACCAGCACCAATAGCAGCACGGCCGTCAGCAACCCAAAGTACAGGCGCACGCGCCGTGGGGAAAGAGTCACTACTGGGCGGGCTGCTGGTGAATAAGCTTCTGGAGCATGAGCACGTTCTGGCCGGTGCGCGGACCCAGGTACACCATGTCGTGCTCCTCGACGCGGTAGATGCGGTTGTTTTTGGCCGCCGGGGTGAGGGCCACGCCGGGCAGTTGCTTGAACTTCTCCAGCCCGCCCTGCCGGTCGTAGCCGAAGTCGGTGGCCAGAATCACGTCGGGCTGGGCCTCGGCAATAAGCTCGGGGCTGATGGGCTTCATGCCCTCAGCGGCGTTGAGGGAGTTGACCCCGCCGGCCCAGGCCACCATCTGCGTGCCGGTGCTTTTCTGCCCCATGGCCAAGTAGATGTTCTTCTGCAGGCCGTAGTGAATGATAACCACCTTGGGATGGTCGGGGTACTGCTTGACGTTTTCGGCGGCCTGGGCCATGTCGGCGGTAAGCTGCTTGGCCAGCTCATCGGCCTTGGCCCGCTGCCCGAACCCGTCGCCAAGCTGCTGGAGCAGCTGGCAGGTTTCGGGAATCGTTTTGCTGGCCGAAAATTCCTTGATGGGGATGCCCACGTTCTGCACCTGGGTCATCACGGCGGCGGGCGCAATGTTGCCGTCGGAGTACACCACCGTGGGCTTGAGCGAGATGATGCCCTCGGCGTTGAGCAGGCGGTGGTAGCCCACGGTGGGCAGCTTCTTGGCCGCCGGCGGGTAGGTGCTCGATAAGTCTACGCCCACGAGGCGGCTTTCCGCGCCCAGGGCGTAAATCATTTCCGTGAGCTGCTTCGATACCGACACGATGCGCTCCTGCTGAGGCTCGGTGGCCGCTTTTTCTTCGTTGCGGAACCGGTTGCAGGCCACGGAAGCCAGCAAAACGGCAGCGTACACTATTTTTTTCATGAGAGGTTCTTCAGAAATAAACCGATAACCCAGAACGTCATGCTGAGCGAAGCCGAAGCAACCCTACTGCTTCGTTTGAATAGTAGTCCAACGAAACGGGAGAGATGCTTCGACCGGCTCAGCATGACGACTTCAAAGGTTTTCAGTCAGCTTAAAAGGTATAGTTCAGATTAACGCCGGCGTACCAGTTGCGGGGCATGCCGGGGTTGTAGAACGTGGGCTTGCCCACGGGCGTCGTCTGGTTCAGGGCCACCGAGGCCACGTAGCGCTTATCGGTGATGTTGTCGAGGCCCCCGAACACGTCGTAGCCCAGGTGCCCGGCCAGCTTGTTGCGGATGCCCAGGCGGCTGTTGAGCAGCCAGTAGGAGGCAGCGTAGCGGGCGTTGTTGTCCGACATGGGCGTGCGGTCCGTGAACTGGGAGGTCAGGTTCAGGTAAATGCCGGGCTGGGTTTCCACGTCGAGGCCGCCGGTAAACAGGTTCTTGAACGAGCCCGTCACTTGCTTGCCGCTGAAGTCGCCGGAGGGCGCCTTGTAGTCCTTGAACTCGGCGTCGGTGTAGGTGTAGCTCACGAAGGGCCGCACCTGGGTCAGCACGCCGGGCTTGGCGGGGTCAATTAGGTTGCCCGACAAAGCCAGCTCCACGCCCTTGTATTCCGACTTGCCGGAGTTCACGAAGTAGGTTACCCGGTCGGGCGTCACCTGGCTCACGAGGCCGTTTTTGACCTGCATCCGGAACAGCGTCACGTCGTAGTTCAGGTGGTTGCCCAGGATGGTGCCGCGGGAGCCCAACTCCACGTTCTGGTTGGTTTCGGGCTTCACGTCGGGGTTAATCGGGCCACTGCCGATGGGCGCGGCGGCCGTCAGGGAAATCTGGCTGCTGACGGGCGGCGAGAAACCCGTGCTATACTGGGCAAACACCGAAAACTTATCGTTGAAGGAGTGCAGCACGGCCACGCGGGGCGTGAAGGTGGGGTCGAACTGCCGGTAGCCCGAGGAGCTTACCGCGGGCTTCACCTTCGGAATCAGGTCCATGATGGTGTACGACACCACGTTGTAGCTCACGCCGGCCGTCACGGTGGTGTGCTCGGTCACGGAGGCTTCGGCCTGGGCAAAAGTGTTGGTCTGAATCGACTTCACTTCCTGGTCCATGCTGATGGCGCCGGTTTCCTTGCCCACGGTCGTCAGGAAGGCGTAGCGCTTGTTCACGTCCTGGGTGGCCATGTACTCGGTGCCCACGGCGAAGCGGGTGGCAATGCTGCCCAGCGTGGGCGAGTAGGTAAACACGCTGCGCACGCCGCGCTTGGCGCGCTGGGCGTGGGTGTAGCCGGGCTCCACCGGGCTGAGCGAGTTGGAGTTCGAAGTAAACAGCGTCGTTGAGTTGGCGAACTTGTCGGTGAAGCGGTAGGTATGGGTCAGGCCCAGGCGGGTGATTTCGGCGTCCACGCCGATGTCGCGGTTGGTGTAGGCCGGGGCCGTTTTGAGGTAGCTGGTGAAAAAGTCGGTGCTGTCGAGCTCCCCGGCGTAGTTGTCGTGCTGGTTGGTGTAGGTGCCCAGCACGCTCACGGTCTGCTTGTCGCTCACGTAGAAGTCGCCGGCCACGGTCACGTAGTCCTTGCGGCTGTTGGAGTGGGCGTCGCGGAAGCCCTGGGTTTCCTGGTGGCCGTAGTTCACGAGCAGGTTCACCTTGTCGGTGCCGATGCCCAGGCCGGTGTTGGTGCGTAGCAGGCCGTATTTACCCACCGTGGTGCCCAGATTGATGCTGGTGCCGGGCGCGGCTTTGCGGGTCTGGAACGACACGACGCCACCGAGCGTGGCGCCGTAAATCGTGGAGGCGGGGCCCTTCACCACGTCGATGCGGCCGATGGTGGTGTAGTCGAGGTCGTCGAGGGAAGTCGTGCCGTCCGCTTCCGACAGCGGAATGCCGTTCTGGTAGAGCTTCACGCCCCGGATGCTGAAGCGCCCGTAGGTGCCGCCGATGCCCCGAATCACGAGGTTCGACTGCGAGGCCGCGCTGCGCACGTTCATGCGCACGCCGGGCACCTGGTTGAGGGTGTTTTGCAGGAAGATGGTGTTGTTGCGCTGCAAATCTTTCTCGGTCACGATGGTCAGCGCGGCCGGGGTTTCGAGCAGCTTGCGGTCCGTGCCCGTGCCGTAGCCAATCACCTGTACCTCGCTCAACCCCGTGTTGGAGGGGGCCAGGCCGATGGTTAGGGGCGCGTTAGCATTCTTGATGGCAATTTCCTGGGGCACGTAGCCCAGGGACTGCACCCGCACGGCGCGGAATTCTTCGGCCGCGCTCAGCGAAAAGCGGCCCTGCGCGTCAGTAGCGACGGAGGTGGTCTGGCCTGCCACTACTACGGCGGCGCCCACTAGGGGCTGGCGGCTCTGTTGGTCGAGCACGGTGCCCGTTACGGTAAACTGCGCCCAGGCTGGGGCGCTCAGCAGCATTCCGGCCAACAGCAGGAACGTGGTAAACAATGATTTCATACGGAAAGAGGTGTGACCTGAAAGGGTCAGGATGAGGAGTCCGGCTCCCAGAAAGGGGAGCGGAGAATATCGAAATGTCGAAATGAGGAAAAGGGCCACCAAGGCCGCGCCAGCCGCGCCCATAGGAACTGGGCGGCGGCCAAAAGCTAGGAAGGCCCGTGCCCGCCCAACGCGCCGCGCGAAGCCGCCGGTAAAAACCATCGGCGCGCTACCTGGCAGTAGAAAAACGGGAGCTGGTTAAGCCTGAAAGCAGGCCGGGCGCCGGGGCGGGGCGAAGGGCACTTCGGCGGGCAAGGAGCTCAGCGCCGCCGCGTAGAATGCGTACTTCGGCTTCACCACCCGTCCCCCGGAACTGCCGGCCAGGCGGACAGCGGGGAGCAGGAAGCTGAGCTTAGACAGGTCGCTGAAGGCCTTTTTAGCCGACTTGCGGGCCCCGGCCTCGGGGTGGGCGTACTCGCGCACGTGCTTGACGAGGCCGGCCAGCAGCTTTTCCTCGCCCCGGTCGTGCCAGCAGAAATAGGTGACGGAGTCGGCGGTGGCGCGCTGCCGCACGATGTCGTAGCGCTGGCCGCGGTAAGAAAACTCGTGCGGCTCGTGCCACTGCAAGGGCGCCGCACCGGCAGGGTGCCGGGCCACGGTGATACGGACCAGCGCCGCATCGGGCAGGGAGGAGCGCCGTAGCTTCTCGGCCGTCCGCCGCAGCTCGTGCTGCTGCCACATAGCCACCGGATACACCCCTACCAGATTGTAGAGGAAAACGGTGAGCAGCAGAAAGACGCCGAGATGCTTCAATGAAACGGATTTGACCAGGTAAAACTACGGTAAAAATAAGGCGCTGCCGCCAATTCGCGGCCATGGTGCCGGGCTTTTAAATCCTGGCTCAACCGTAGCCCCCGGCAACCCCTAGGCCGTAGAAAGCCCGGGCCGGCCGGGTGTAGCCCCCGCCAATTGCCGATATTGGCCCGGCTTCGGCGGATAGCGCGCCGACTCCCCCAAACCCCGCCCCTTACCCTGATGGCCGTAGCTCAACTCATTCGTCCCTTGGTGCAGCCCTTTGCCGAGTTTTTCCGGCGGGAAGCGGCCGGGGGCATTGTGCTGCTGGTCAGCGCCGCGCTGGCCCTGCTGCTGGCCAACACCAACTGGGGCCCGGCCCGGTATTTCCCCGGGCTCTGGGACCAGCACCTGCGCGTGGCCTTCAACGGGCTGGTGCTCGACAAAAGCCTGCTGCACTGGATCAACGACGGGCTGATGACGGTGTTTTTCCTGATTGTGGGGCTGGAAATCAAGCGCGAAGTCCTCGACGGGGAGCTGGCCACGCTGCGGCAGGCGGCGCTGCCCATTGCCGGGGCCGTGGGCGGCATGGTGGTGCCGGCGCTGCTGTTCACGCTCTTCAACCGCGGCACGCCCACGTCCGGGGGCTGGGGCATCCCGATGGCTACCGACATTGCCTTTGCCCTGGCCGTGCTCCAGCTGCTCGGCCCGCGGGTGCCGCTGGGCCTGAAAGTATTCCTGACGGCCCTGGCCATCGTCGACGATTTGGGCGCGGTGCTCGTTATTGCCGGTTTCTACACCCGGGAGCTGCACCTGCCTTTTCTGTACCTGGCCCTCGGCACCTGGGCCGGGCTGCTGGCGCTAAACTGGCTGGGGGTCCGCAGCCTGATTCCGTACCTGGCCCTGGGCGTGTTGCTGTGGTATTTCACGCTCGAATCGGGAGTGCACGCGACGCTGGCCGGGGTGCTGCTAGCCGTGGCAATTCCGGCCCGCATCGGGCACGCGCGGCCGGTGCTGCTGCGCCTGCTGGAAGAGCGGCTGCTGTTTATCCGCGACGAAGCGCACGGCGCCGACGCCGACCCGCGCACCATCAGCGAGGAGCTCGAGCACCTTTCTGACCTGATCAGCTCCCCGGCCCAGAAGCTGGAGCAGCGCCTGCACTCAGTCGTTGCCTTTGGCATCATTCCCCTATTTGCCTTTGCCAACACCAGCCTCGCTCTCGACGCGTCGGTGTTTGGGCAACTGACCTCGCCGCTGGGGCTGGGCATTCTGGCCGGGCTGGTGCTGGGCAAGCCCCTGGGTATCGGGCTGCTGGCCTGGATTACGGTGCGGCTGGGCTGGGCCGCGCTGCCCCCGGGCGTGTCGTGGCGGCAGCTCTGGGGCGCGGGCATCCTGGGCGGCATTGGGTTTACCATGTCCCTCTTTATCACCTTGCTGGCGCTGGGGGAGCACTCGGCGGGCGAAGCCGTGGCCAAGCTGGCCATTCTGCTGGCCTCGCTCGTGGCGGGCACGGTGGGCTACCTGCTGCTGCGCACTACCAAGCCGGCGGAAGCCCGATAACGCAAAAAGGCCCGAAAAGAGCTTGTGCCTGCGCATCAGCAACCTTTCGGGCCTTTTGAAAATAAAGTGAGCCTCTTATTGGACTCGAACCAACGACCTGCTCATTACGAATGAGCTGCTCTACCAACTGAGCTAAAGAGGCATTTCCCGCTGAACCGTTCGTCCGCCGGGGCTGCAAAGATAGACAGACTAGGAAACAACGCGCAAGCCCCCCCGGGAAATTTTTGTGACGCAACCTGCCACGGCCGCCCGGCGTTGGAAAAAGAAGGCCGTGGCGGACTCTTCCGCGCCGGGCCTCCTTTTTCTGACTGCCTATGAAACGCAAAAAATCTGACTCCCTGCTGCAAGCCCTCGGCAGCGGCCTCGCCGGCGCCCTGGCCCTGACGCTGCTCCACGAAACGGCCCGCCGCCTGCGTCCCGAAAATGCCCCGCGCATGGACGTGCTCGGAATGCGCGCCCTGCGCAAGCTCCTGCACCAGGCCGAAGCCCCGCAGCCCAACGACGACACGCTTTTCAACCTGACGATGGCCGGCGACGTGCTGTCCAATGGCTTGTACTACAGTCTGGTGGGCAGCGGCAAAAAGGCCTGGCAGCGCGGGGCCGTGCTGGGGCTGGCGGCGGGCGTGGGCGGCGTGGTGCTGCCGGGGCCGCTGGGGCTAGGCGAGGCTCCCAGCGCCCGCACCCCCCAGACCAAGCTCATGACCGTGGCCTGGTACCTGGTCGGCGGCCTCGTGGCGGCCGGTACCTCCCGGGCCTGGCGCCGGGCCCGGAAGGGCTAAAAGCGCAAAACGGCTATCTTAGCCGCCTATGATGCCTTCATTTTCCGCGTTCGGACGCCGGTTCGGGGTCTTTCTGCTACTCCTGCTGACTCCCTTACTGGCCCGGGCCGATGCCTTGGACGGCGCCATGCTCATGTTTGAAATCCTGGCCGTGGTGGCGGGCTTGGCGTTGTTCGGCGTGGTCCTGACCTTACTGGCTTACTTCCGACCGGAGTCGCGGGTGCTGCAACTATTGAATGGCATCGGGTTTTGCCTGAGTTTGCTGTTGGGCCTGCTCTGGGACCAGGTTTTCAACTCTTCGACTTCGTCAAACCTCTTTGGGGGCTTCAATCCTTTCCTGGGCGCGGCGGTTCCGCTGGCGCTGTGGCTGGGCGGCGTCACGCTGGCCCGGCGCGAAATGCGGCCCAGGCGCCGGGTGGTGTGGGTGGCGGCGGCCGTCTTTGGGGCGCAAATGCTGCTAAGCCCACTGCTGCGGACGCTGCTCTGGAGCGTGGTGGGCCCTGCTGTTTTTGTTAGCGGTGGCCTGAGCTGGGTGTGGTGGGCCATCAGCCTACTGCTTTCCTTCGCCGTGTGGTGGCTGGTGCTGGAGCAGGCCCAGCGCCACTGGCGCCTCGACTGGCACGAGCCCCGGCAGTGGCTGCTGGCCCCGGCGCTGGAAGCCGTTTTTAGTTTCCTGCTTAGCCTGACATCAGTGTTTTCGTCGCTGGGAGAAGGCGCGGAACTGGCGTCGTGGGGCCAGTTTGTGGCCACGCTGCTGGGGTATGGAATGCTGGGCTGGGCCGTGGGCGTGCTGGCCGTGAAGCTAAACCAGCAGCGCTACGCGGCCGCCGACGTGGAAGAACCAGCCGGCTGAATTCCCCGCTTTCCAGCATCTTTGCGGGCAGTATGATGAAACAGCTCCGCAAACTTCTGGTCCGCACGCTTGGCTTTGAGCGCTACATCCGTTTCGTGAGCCGCGTGTACCTGCGGCTGGTGGGCGCCGGCTGGGGCCGGGAGAAGTACCCGGAGCTGTTTTTTCTGCAGAAAATCATCCGCCCCGGCTTTATCTGCCTCGACATTGGCGCCAACCTGGGCTACTACTCCGTGGCGTTGTCGCGGCTGGCCGGGCCCACGGGCAAGGTGCTGGCCGTGGAGCCCATTCCGCAGTTTCAGGCCATCTGGCAGGACAACGTCAAGCTCAGCGGCGTCGACAACCTGACGCTCTTGCCCTACGCCCTGGGCAGCGAAAACACCACGGTGCAGATGGGCACCCCGGAGCGCGACGGCCTGCTCCACCACGGCATGACCAAGGTAGCGGCCAGCTCCAGCACCGAAACCTACGCCCGCACCTACGACGTGCCCATGCGCCGCCCCGACGAACTGCTGGCCGACTTGCCCCGGCTCGATTTCGTGAAGTGCGACGTGGAAGGCTTTGAGTCGGTGGTATTCGAGAACATGCAGGCCACGCTGCGCCGCTTCCGCCCCCTAATTCAGACCGAGCTCAATGGCCTCGCCAACCGCCGGGCCGTGGTGGCACTGCTGGCCGAGCTGGGCTACAAACCATTTGTGCTCTCGGCGCGTTTTGAGCTCGAACCCTGCTCGGCCGCCCAGCTCGAAAGCCACGTCACGGCCGACTTTTACTTTCAACCCACTGCCCCCCCAGCTGCTTAAAACCGCAGCTTCCCGATGGTCAAGTTCGTTCTCACTCTCCTTATCATCACCTTCGTCGTGCGCTACGTACTGCCGGCGATACTGCGTTTTTTCGTGGCCAGCTTCGTGCAGAAGCAGGCCCGCAAGTACACCGAGCAGTTTGGCGGCGCCCCGTTTGAGGCCCCGTTCGGCCCGCCGCCCGGCTCTGGTCCCGGCCGCGGCCCCGCCGGCCAGGTCCACGTCGACTTTATTCCGCCCAAGGAAAAGCCCCGCAAGCCCCAGGAATTCAAGGGCGGTGAGTACGTGGATTTTGAAGAAGTGAAATAGATTCAACTCAATGCAAATGGCCTTCTGCTCCCGGCAGAAGGCCTTTTGCATTTTCTACGTAAGCACCGCGCCGGCCCTACAGCCCTAACCCGATCCGCACCCCCGTGCCCAGCTGCCGTCCCGATTGTAAGGCGGAGTAGAAATCGACGCGCAGGGCTCCGAAGATGTGCTCGATGCCCACGCCCAGCTCCACGTAGTGGCCGGCCTGGGGCGTGTGCAGGTAGTTGAACGAGGCCACTTCCTGCCACTTCAGCCGGCGCAGCAGCGGGAGCTTGTTCACGAAGAAGCCGTTGAAATGCTGGTTGTAGTGGGCCTCTACGTACCGGTCCCGGGTGCTGAACTGGTAATAGTCGAGCAGCTGGAACTGGGCGAAGTTGCCAGTGAGTAGGGTGCGGTTGCCCGAGAAGTGGCGGTAGTCCATAAACGAGAGGCGCGGCGTGCCCAGAAACCGGCCCGCGGCCACGTTGTAGGTGCCCGTGCCCAGCAGCCCCATGCTGATGGTCTGGTTGATGCCCACGGCCAGCAGGGTGTAGCGCACGTCGGAGCCGAGCAAAGTGGGCACGCCCTGGCGGTAGGTGGCGCGAAACGTGGGCGCGGCAGTGCTCAGGTTGTACTTGCCGTCGGGGCGGGTGATGTAGCGCTGCCCGGGCCGGAAGGAGGCGTTCAACTCGAAGGTCAGGGCCTGGTTGCGTCCGAAGCCGGGGTCGGGCGTCTCGTCGTTGAGCGGGCGGTTGGGCGTAAAGGCGCGGCCCGGCACGTCGCGCAGCAGCTCGGTGGTGGCATTTTGCAGCTCCCGCCGGTCGTCGTAGCCCAGGGCCGTGCGCAGGGTGAAGCCGTTGAACAGTTCACGCAGGTAGCTCACCTCGGCCCCGGTGCGGCGGTAGTACTTGGCCAGGTTGCGGTTGTCGAGCAGGGTATAGGCCGAGTTGATGAAGGGCGTGAGCTGGGTGTTGCGGTCGAAGTTTTCGATGGTTTGCCCCACGGTGAAACCCACCCGCGCCAGCCGCACCGGGTCGTGCTGCCAGGAGCCGGTCAGGCTCGGGCTGAGCAGCTTATTGGCAAAGCCGTAGCGGAGCGTGGGCGTCAGGCTGTAAAAGCGCCGGTCGTCGGTGTCCTGGGTGTAGGTGGCGTAGGCATTCACCACTGCGCCCTCCACCGTGTTGTACTGCACGATGTTGAACACCGGCGCCACGTAGAGGCGGCGCTTCTCGAACGTGTTGGAGTGGGTGTAGCCCAGCAGCAGCATACTTTTCGGGTCGGGCTTGTTACGCACGTGGTCCAGCGAGTCCTGGTAGGGGCGCGACTTGCGGATGACCTCGGTGCTGTCCTTGACCTGGTAGTCCTTTTTTTCTTCGTCGGTGAGCGGAATCGGGCGCACTTCGGCCCAATAGCTCGAATCCCGCTCGTTGGCGCTCTTATCCACCAGCAGTACCTCGCCCTTCGGCACCCGCTCGATAGGCTGGCCGGTGAGGGAGTCCACGGTGGCGCGCTTCACGCGCTGGCGCACCTGCCGGGCCAGGCCGCTGAAGGACGGTTTCTGCTTTTTAACTTCCGCCACCGTTTCGCGGCCCACTGGCGCGGGCGCGGCCGTCGAAGCTGGGTTGGCGGCCGGCGCGGTGGCCACCGGGCGGTTGGGGTAAGTCGGCGTCACCTGGTAATTCGACAGAATGGCCGTGATGTAGCCGTTGCCCTTGAAGCCAAACTTCTCGAAGCCCATGGTCACTTTCTGGGACTGCATCACCCACACGTCGGAAGGGCCGGGAGCGGGGGCAAACTGCTGCTCGATGTGGAGGCGGTCGAGGTACTTGAGCTGGGCGTCGGCGGTCAAATCCAGCGACACGGAGTGCAGGCGCCAGGTGCCGTCCACGATGTAGATGTGGCCCGAGGAGAACACCGGGTCGTTGCGGCGGCGGCCCGTCACCCTGATTTTATGAATGGTTAGGTTGCCCTGCCGGGTGCTGCCCTCCAGCTCATACTTGTAGAAGAGCATGGCATTGCTGGCAATGGGCGAGACGAACCCGCGCTCCGAAAAGCCGCTTTTGAGCAGGTTGTTGTAGAAGTTGAGGCCCTTGCCGGAGTTGGCTGAGTTGAAGCTGATGCCCTTCGCGTCGCCGCTGATGCGCGACGAAATCATCCGCTCCCGAATCACGTCGGGCTGGCGAAACGTCATTTCCGACACCGATTCCGACAGGTAAAAGATACCCGGCTTGATGTCGGGCCCGATTTTCATCAAGCCCAGCACCCGACCCGGCACGTCAATCAGCCGGCCCAGGGCCTTGATGTAGCTGCGGGCCTTGAAGGCGGCCACCTCGCGCTGGTGGTAGGGGCGCCAGTTGATAGCCTGCTGCACGATGGCGTAGGCCGGGTCCCGGTCGGAGCCGCGCACCACCACCTCGCCCAGCTTGTAGTTTTCGGGCGTCAGCGTCACGTTCAGCACCGTGGCTGAGTCGGCGCCGGCCACGCGCACGTTTTCGATGCGCGGCCGGTAGCCCACGTACTGAAATACGAGCTCGTAGCGGCCGGGCTCGAGGCGCAGTTGGTAGTTGCCCTGCTCGTTGGAGGCCGTGCTGGTGGCCGAGCCCCGCACGGCAATGTTGGCGAAAGGCAGAGCCGCGCCTTGCGGATCGGTGATGTGGCCGCGGACGATGCCCGCGCGGGCGCCAGCAGAGAGGACAATCAGCAGTAGAACGAGTAGATAGCGGGGCATAGCGGCACAGTTCACGGACGTTGTGAAGGTAGATAGAAACCGGTCGGCAAAAGTTGTCCGCCGCCGCCAAAAGGTGGTTTTCTTCGTCAGGCCACCACTTCCTCGGTAGGCGCCACGGGCACGGCGCGGGGCTGGCGGGCCGTGTACCAGGTGTTGAGCCCCACGCCCAGCAGCACCAGGGCCATGCCCACGTAGGAGCCTGAGTCGAAGGTTTCGTTGAAGATCAGCAGGCCGAAGCCCACCGCGTACAGAATACCGATGTAGTTGAGATTGGCCACGCTGGAGAGCTTTTCGGCCTGGTAGGCCTTGGTCATGCACACCTGGGCGCCCTGGCTGAGCAGGCCCGTGAGCAGCAGCCAGAGCCAGTCGAGCCCCTGGGGCGTCACCCAGTGAAACAGGCAATACACCCCGGCAATGGGCAGGGCCACCATCGGGAAGTAGAACACGACTACGAGCGGGTCCTCCTTGCCCTTGAGGCGGCGAATGGAGTTGTAGGAAAAGCCCGCAAACAGCGCCGAGGCCACCCCGCAGGCCAGATACAGCGGGTCGACGCGGGTATCGACGCCTTCCACCACGAGCACGCCGGCGAAGGAAACCAGGAAAAACAGCCACTGCCAGGGCTGCACTTTTTCGCGCACGATAAAGATGCCCAGCACGGCCGTGAAAATGGGCGCCAGGTACTGCACCGTCACGGCCGTGGCCAGGGGCATGTGCTGGATGGTGAAGAAGTACAGAATCAGGGACGCGGCCCCGGTGATGCCCCGGGCAATAAGAAAGAAGTGGTTGGAGCCCCAGGGCCGGATGCCCAGGGCTTTCAGCGTGAGGTAACTCACGAGTACCGACAGCGCCGAGCGAAACAAGATGATTTCGAGGGCCGGCAGGTGGGGCAGCAGCTTCACGCACACGTTCATGAGGGCAAACAGCAGCGTGGCAAGCAGCATGTAGCGGGCACCGCGGGTCAGGGGCATCGGGCGGGAAAGGCAGGTGGGGCAGTCGGGACGCGGCGCAAAGGTCGGCTTCGAAGGGCTAACCGCCGCGCCGGCCGGGAGGTTTGTCCGGCTCCGGAGGGCCGAACGACTCGGCTGTTTTCGGCGTTAGCATAAGCTACCCTTTCTCAATCCGCCGTATTTTTCCCCCATGGATCAGCCCAAGCGCAAGTTTTATACTCCCTCCGAAGCCCTGCCCAAAATTGCCGCCTTCTGCGCCTACCAGGAGCGCAACCAGAAGGAAGTGGAAGCCAAGCTGCGCGAGTACGGCCTCAACGAAGACGAAGCCGGCGAAATTATCATCCGTCTGAGCCGGGAAAAGCTGCTCGATGAAGAGCGGTTTGCCAAGGCCTTCGTGCGGGGCAAGGTGCACATCAAGAAGTGGGGCCGCCGCCGCATCACCCAGGAGCTCAAGCAAAAGGGTATTTCCGACTACTGCATCAAGGTCGGGATGAAGGAAATTGACGGCGACGAGTACTACCAGAACCTGCTCGACACGCTCGAAAAGCGCAACCGCGTCGAAAAGGAGCGCAACCAGCGCCTGCGCCGCCAGAAGCTGACGATGTTTCTGACCGTAAAAGGATACGAAAACGACCTCATCCGCATGGCCCTTGACGATTTGGGCAAGGAAGCGGAGGAAGGCGAGGACTAGCGCCGGCCGGGCAGCTGGGGCAGCGCCATCTGCCGGGTGAGCACCACCCGGCGGCCGGTCATGGTTTCGAGCATGGGCCGCAGAATTTTCTCGGCGTTCTGCTCGGTCTGGGCCAGAATACCCGACTGCAGGGCGGCCGCACGTACGTTCTTCTCGGCGTACTTGTAGCCGGCATCAACGAGCTCGGCGTCCTGGAAAAAACCATTTTCGACGCTGTACACCCGGCTCTGGCTGTGGTCGACCTGCCAGGTGCAGATTTCCGCGGCCGGCAGAGCAATGCGCACCACGGAGTCGCCTTCAAATACTACGTCCTGGGGCTGCATCTTGCGCAAATCGAGGCAGCCCACCGCGTCGCCGGCCACGATGAGGGCCACCTTGGCGTCGGGCAGAAAACGGTAGGTGCTCTTTTTGTACTCCAC
Source organism: Hymenobacter persicinus (assembly GCF_004167665.1). Lineage (GTDB taxonomy): Bacteria > Bacteroidota > Bacteroidia > Cytophagales > Hymenobacteraceae > Hymenobacter > Hymenobacter persicinus. The sequence continues at coordinate 41,751 of NZ_SEWE01000003.1, forward strand.
CACGTCCTTGAAATGGTAGCGCACCAGCTCGAGCCGGCCCAGGGACTCCACTTTCTGCAGCACCGTGTTGTGGGTCACGGTGATGCGCGGGGTGGGGTTGAGCGGGTTCTCAAACAGCGCGGGCTGCACTTTCTTCCACAGAAACCAGCCCAGGCCCACCAGAAACAGCAGCGGGAGCAGACGACGGAGCAAACGGGTAAGCGGCATACGAACGGACAGGGAGTTTAAGCAAATACGGCTCAGCTTGGGTTTTGGCTGTCCCGGGCCTTTTACGGCAGCGCGGGCCACGCGGCGCTCCGGTGCCCGAAACGCTGCCGGAATCCCGCCCAGCCCTGCAGGCCGCCGGTGTGCACCGCCACCACCGTGCTGCCGGGCCGGAAATGTCCCTTGGCCACCAAGTCCAGCACGCCCCAGAGTAGTTTGCCGGTGTATACCGGGTCGAGCAGCACGCCGTGCCGGGCCTGAAAGGCGCTGATAAAGCCCAGCAGCTCGGCTGAGAATTTGGCGTAACCGCCAAAGTGGTAATCGAGGTGCAGGCTCCAGTTGGCGTACTCCTGCCCCGCCGCGGCCCGGGTCAGCGCGTTGACTTCCTCGCGCAGAAAACCCCCGTTTTTCAGCGCAGCCACGCCAATAGCCTCTTGCTGGCCGGCCAGCCCCGTCAGCAGCCCGGCCAGCGTGCCGCCCGTGCCGCAGGCCACGGCTACCACGTCGAAGCTGGTCAGGGTGCGCAGCTCGGTTATGAGTTCGGCGCAGCCCGGCAGGGCCAGGGCGTTGGTGCCGCCTTCGGGCAGCACGTAGGCCGGGCCGGTTTGAGTGAGCAGGTCGGCCAGAAAAGCCGGCTCCGCCCGGCGGCGGTAGGCTTCCCGGTCAAGGTAGCGCAGTTGCATCCCGTCGGCGGCGGCCTGGGCGAGAGTCGGATTCAGGGGCAGGGTTTCTTCGCCCCGAATCAGGCCGATGGTGCGAAAACCCCGCAGCCGGCCCGCGGCGGCCACGGCGGCCACGTGGTTGGAAAAGGCCCCGCCGAAGGTCAGCAGCGTATCGTGGCCCTGCTGGTGGGCGGCCTGCAGGTTGTACTTGAGCTTGCGCCACTTGTTGCCGGGCAGCTCGGGATTAGTCAGGTCGTCGCGGAGCAGCAGCAGGCGCACGCCGTGCCGGGCGGCCACGGGCTCCGACAGCTCCTGGAGCAGCAGGGGGCGGGGGGCGTCTTGTTCGTCTGTCATCCTGGGTTGCGGGCGAAGGACTTTGCTTTTCACCCCCGGCAAAGTTCGCTTAAATGCGCACAGCCCTTCACCGGGGCGGTGAAGGGCTGTGCGGGAAGGTTGGCAGGGCAGCTGAAAAAGGTCTAGCCCGGCGTTAAAGCTACCAAAGGTGCCGCTAGGCCACCAGCTGGGCTTCCTCCACCGCCGCGGGCCGGCGCTTGAGGGCGTAGAAGATGGCGCCCAGCAGCGCCACAATCAGCAGCACGGACGAGATGAGCGAGATGGTGTTGCCGATGGCGTACTCCTTGGGCTCAATCTTGAACTCGACGGTGTGGGTGCCGGCCGGGATGGGCAGGGCCCGCAGCACGTAGTTGGCCCGCAGGTGGGGCGTCAGCTTGCCGTCGATGTAGGCGTTCCAGCCGTCGGCATAATAGATTTCGGAGAAGACGGCCAAGCCATCCTGGGCGGCCTTGGCCTGGTAGGTGAGCTCGTCGGGCGAGTACTTGGTGAGCGTGATGGTGGAGCCGGCCGCGTTGTAGTCGGTCTTGGTCAGCGGAAACTTGGTCACGTCGACCACGGCGGTAGTGGCGGGGTTGAGCGTGCTCAGGGCGGCCATTTCCTGGTCCGGGCTCTGGGCCTTCTCCACCTTGCTCACAAACCAGGCGTTGCCCAGCGCGCCGGGGTTGCGCTGCACGGGGAGCTTGGGGTCCTGCGGGATGATGTAGCGGGTGTTGAGCATGTTGAGCACCTGCAGGTTGTTCTGCGAAATCTGGCGCTCGATCAAATCCAGGTAGCGGTGCAGCTTGGCCCCGTGGTAGCCCCCGATGCTCTTGTGGAAGTAGGAGGTGTTGGCCTCGCTGAACGGGTCCCCGGCCGCCAGGTTCAGCACCCGGTAACTCAGGTCCTTGTCCTGCAGAATCTGCTGGTCGGCGGGGCTGGGCTGAAACTGTTGGGCAATGGTTTCGCGCTGGAAGTTGTTGTCGTTGAGGTAGCGCTTGTCCACGCTCCACAGGTCCACCAGCGTGAGCACCCCGATCAGCCCGGCAGCCAGCGCGACGCTGAGCTTGCGCTGCAAATAGAAGTAGAGCACGCCCCCGGCCAGCAGGATAAAGACGATGGAGCGCAGCACGTCGGCGTGCATCAGCGAGGCCCGGTCACTGCGGATGGCGTCTACGGGGAAGCCCTGCTGCTGCATCTGGGCGTCAATCGGCGAGGCGAAGTCGGCTCCCAGGCCGGCCACGAATGCCAGCACGCAGATGCCCACCGTGATGCCCACGGCGTAGAGCAGCTTGCGCTTCACATCGGCCGTTTCCGCCGAGTCCAGGGGCTGGGGCGCCGCCAGCGCCGCCAGGCTTGGGTGGGTGCTGGCGCCAGCGGCCGGCACCGCGGCGGGGCGGGTGCGCAGCACCCGGGCCAGGGCCAGCACCGCCAACAGGGGCATGGCCAGCTGGGCAATAACCAGGGCCATGCTTACCGAGCGGAACTTGTTGTAGCCCGGGAAGTAGTTAAACATGAGCAGGTTGAACGACTCGAAGTTCTTGCCCCAGGCCAGCACGATGGAAAGCAGCGTACCCACCAGCAGCCAGGTGCGGGTGCGGCGGTCGGCCACAAACAAGCCCAACACGAACAGCAGGCACACCACCGCGCCCACGTACACCGGCCCGCTCACAATGGGCTGATTGCCCCAGTAGGTCGGCATGTTTTGCAGGTAGTCGCGCATCTGCACCGGCGGCACGCCCAGCCCCTCCAGGGCTTTGGCCGTGGCCGAGGTTTCGCTGAGCTTACCCGAGGAAGCGCCGCCGAAATAGTTGGGAATCAGCAGGGTGATGGTTTCGCCCACCCCGTAGCTCCAGTGGAAGGCGTAGTCCGGGTCGTGGCCGTCGGCGTCGGTGGAGGGAGCCGTCTGCCCGGGCTGGGCCGGCAGGGGCTTCAGCTCCGACTTACCCCGGTTGGAGTATTTGCTGTATTCGGCCGTGACGTAGAGGCGGCCGAAGCTCACGCCCACGGCCAGCGCGGCGGCCAGCAGCAGCAGGGCGGTGCGGCCGAAGAAGTCCTTGAGGCGGTTTTCGCGCACGGCCGCCACCAGCTCCACGATACCGAACACCGCCACCAGCAGCATCAGGTAGTAGGTAATCTGCAGGTGGTTGGAGCGCACGTTCATGGCCAGGCCCAGGGCAAACAGGGCCGCACCCAGCCACTTGTTGCGCCGGAACGTGACCAGCAGCCCGCCCAGCACCAGCGGGGCGTAAGCCAACGCCAATGACTTGGTGTTGTGCCCGGCGGCCAGGATGGCGAGGTTGTAGCTGGTAAAGCCCAGCGCCACGGCCCCCACCACCGCAATCAGCGGCCTGACCCCGAGGGCAATAAAGAGAATGTAGCCGCAGAGCAGGGCCAGAAACATGTTGGCCACCACCGCCGGCAAATTCAGCGTGAAGAGCTGGTGCAGGTAGATGGACAGGTCGCCGGTGAAGTGGGTGCTGATCAGGTAGGTCGGCATGCCCGAGAACATGGAGTTGGTCCACAGGGCCTCCTTGCCGGTTTGCTCCCGGTACACCTGGGCCTCGTGGGCCCCGCCGTTGAACTGCACCACGTCGTGCTGGGCCAGCGTTTTGTGGTCGAACACGATGGGGGAGAAGTACACCGAAGCCAGGGCCACGAAAAACACGATGGCCAGCAGGTGGGGCAAAGCCCGGCGCCAGAGCGGCACGGCCGCAGGGGAAACAGTAGTCATCAGACGGGGAAAGAATCGGAAAATGGCTCGCTCCGCCCCGAGGCGCAGCAAAGCAGCCCGAAGGTAGCCGTTTTCCCCGGCACCACGAAGCCCACCGAGCCCTGGATCCGCGCGGCCCGTTGACTCGGTACTGGTCGGTTTGTCGCCAGACGGGGCAGTAGGAGGCGGATAAGTGGATAATTCCGATGCTCTGCTTTCGGGGGCCCTGCTCTGTGGGTTCTCGGAAGCTTCTCGGCTGGCCAGGGACTGGCTGCCAGGTAGCAGATAGCGTAAATAGTATAAAACCAGGGTGGGTGGCTATTGGCAGCCGGCACTCCGCCGCTAGCCCGGCCAAACCCCAGTACCTTTGCGCGGGTTATCCTCCTTGCCATGCCGCACTTCCCCGACCTGCCCGCCCTGCTCGGCGGCACTCTTCTGCAAGCTCCGGCCGTCCCGGCGCCGGTCCACCACCTGCTGCTCGACAGCCGCCGGGTGGGTCAGCCGGCCGGCTCGCTGTTCTTTGCCCTGCGCGGTCCCCAGCACAACGGCCACCGCTACCTGCCCGAGCTTTACGCCAAGGGCGTGCGCCTGTTCGTGGTGGAAGACGAGGCCGAAATTCCCGGCGGGCTGGTTGCTTTTCCCGAAGCTGGCGTGCTGCTGGTGCCAAACAGCCTGGCGGCCCTGCAGGCGCTGGCGGCCCACCACCGCCGGCAGTTTCATCTGCCCGTCTTTGGCATTACCGGCTCCAACGGCAAGACCATCGTCAAGGAGTGGCTGGCCCAGCTGCTGAGCCCCGACGAGCTGGTGTGCAAAAGCCCGCGCAGCTTCAACTCCCAGGTGGGCGTGCCGCTGAGCGTGTGGGAGCTGAACCCGACGCACACGCTGGGCATCTTCGAGGCCGGCATTTCGGAGCGGGGCGAAATGCCGCGCCTGGCCCGGGTCATTCAGCCCACGCTGGGCCTCTTTACCACCCTGGGCACCGCCCACGATGCCGGCTTTGCCTCGCCCGAGGAGAAAGTAGGGGAGAAGATGGCGCTCTTTGCCGACGTCGACACCTTATTCTATTGCCGCGACCAGGCCCTGGTGCACCAGGCTGCCGAAGTTTTGCTGCCCACCCACCGCCGCTTCACCTGGAGCCGGCAGTATCCCCACGATGCCAACGTGGCCGTGACCGTGCTCGAAGCCCTGGCCGACCGCACCCTGGTCCGCATCGTTGTCGATAAGCCCCTGCCCCAGGAGCATACCTTCACGGTGCCCTTCGCCGACGAGCCCTCGGTGGAAAATGCCCTGCACTGCCTTTGCGTGCTGCTCTGGCGGCAGGTCGCGGCCCCCGAAATCCAGCGCCGCCTCGACCGGCTCCAGCCCGTGGCCATGCGCCTGGAAATGAAGCAGGCCCTCAACGACTGCTACGTGCTGGACGACACCTACAACAACGACCTGGCCGGCCTGAGCCTGGCCCTCGACGCGCTGGCCCGCCAGCCCCGCCGCGGCCGCCGCACCCTGATTTTGTCCGACGTGCTCGAATCCGGGCTGCCCGCGGCTGAGCTCTACGCCCGGGTGGCGGCCCTGCTACCCGCCCACGGCGTGGAGCGCCTGATTGGCGTCGGGCCCGAAATCAGCCAGTTTCAGCAGGCTTTCGACCTCGGCGCCAAGGAGTTCTTTACCGATACCGAAGCCTTCCTGCGCGACTTCCGCCCCGACCAGTTTCAGCACGAAACCATCTTGGTGAAAGGCGCCCGGCGCTACGAGTTCGAGCGGATCGTGACGGCCTTCCAGCAGAAGATTCACGGCACGGTGCTCGAAGTCAACCTCGACGCGCTGGTTCACAACCTGAACTTCTACCGCGCCCGCCTCCAGCCCGGCACCAAGCTCATGGTGATGGTCAAGGCCTTCGCCTACGGCAGCGGCTCTTACGAGGTAGCCAACATGCTCCAATTCCACCGCGCCGACTACCTCGCCGTGGCTTACGCCGATGAGGGCGTGGATTTGCGCCAGCACGGCATCAGCCTGCCCATCATGGTGATGAACCCGTCGCCGGACTCGTTTCAGAAGCTGCGGCAGTACCACCTGGAGCCTGAAATCTACTCCTTCGAGCGCCTGCGCGACTACCTGCGGGCCGCTGGGGAGCAGCCTTTGCCCGCCATCCACCTCAAGCTCGACACCGGCATGCGCCGCCTGGGCTTCGCCGAAGAAGATTTGCCCGAGCTGTGCGCCCTGTTGCGCGAGAATGCCGCCCACCTGCGCGTGGCCAGCGCCCTGACCCACCTGGCCGGCGCCGACGAAGAGCAGCACAACGACTTCTCGCGCCGCCAGCTGGCCGCCTTCCAGCGCATGACGCCCCTGGTGGAAGCCGCTCTGAGCTACCCCATTCTCAAGCACGCCCTGAACTCGGCCGGTATCGTGCGCTTCCCCGAGGCCCACTTCGACATGGTGCGCCTCGGCATCGGCCTCTACGGGGTGGAAGCCAGCGGGCAGGAACCCCGGGCCCTGCGGCCGGTCAGCAGCCTGCACACCACCATTTCCCAGATCAAAACCCTGGCCCCGGGCGAAACCGTGGGCTACGGCCGCCGCGGCCAGGCCACCGACTACGAGCGGCGCATTGCCACGCTGGCCATTGGCTATGCTGACGGCTACGACCGGCGCTTCGGCAACGGCGGGGGCGAGGTCGTCATCCGCGGGCAGCGGGCCCCCATCATCGGCAACGTGTGCATGGACATGTGCATGGCCGACGTGACCCACATTCCCGCCTGCCGGGCCGGCGACTCGGTGGTGGTCTTCGGGGAGGAGGTGCCGCTGGTGGAGCTGGCCGGCCGCATCGGCACCATTCCCTACGAGCTGCTGACCAACGTGAGTGAGCGGGTAAAGCGCGTGTTTTTCGCCGAATAAAGGCCGGGGTGGGCTGGCAAAAAAAAGTCGGCATGCCGAGCAAAAGAATAGCCGTATCTTTATGCCCCCAACCATCCCCGGTTGCCACTGGGCGGCGACGGACGGTTGGTTTGCTCCTCTGACCGCGCCCTTATTGCACATGAAAACAATTCGTTACGTTAGCGCCGCCCGCTACTGGGTGCTGCTGCTTTGCCTCGGACTGGCTTCCTTTTCGGCCCCGGCCGCGCCTAAGCTCGACGGCCTCTGGAAAGGCCCATTGAAAATGCCCGGCGGGGAGCTGGAAATCATTTTCCGGCTGGTCGGTCTCGCCGATGGCACTTACTTCGCCACCCTGGATGTGCCCCTGCAGAAGGTGAGCCGCATGGCTGTAAAAGCCGAGCTGCACGGCGACACGGTGCTGCTGGCCGCCGCCGAAGCCGGCAGCCGCTTCACGGGCCAGATCACGGCCGACGGCAAGCAGATCGTCGGGGCCTGGCACCAGCCCGGCCTCGATGCCCCGCTCACACTCACGTTTTCGCCCCCGCCGACAGCCCCGGCTGGGGCCAAGGTGCGCCTGACGCCGCCCTACCGCGAGGAGGAAGTGACGTATACCAACATTACTGCTAATCTGCGCCTGAACGGGATGCTGACCGTGCCGGCTGGCCCGGGGCCCTTCGCGGCCGTGGTGCTGGTGTCGGATGCCGGCGCCCATGACCGGGATGCCACCACCGGTGAGTACCGGCTGCTGGGTACCCTGGCGGACTATTTGACCCGCCGCGGTATTGCCGTGCTGCGCTTCGACGACCGGGGCGTGGCGGGCTCCACCGGCGACTTCACCGCGACGACTACCGAAGCCCTCGTGACCGACGTGCAGGCCGGCATGAACTACCTGCGTACCCGCCCCGAAATCGACTTCTCCCACATCGGCATCGTCGGGCACGGGGAAGGCGGCAACGTGGCGCTGCTGGCCGCCGCCCAGGCCTTGCCCCCGGCGTTTGTGGTGGCCATGGGCGCGGCCGGCCTGCCCGGTCCGGTGCTGGCTACCCAGCAGCACGCCGCGCTGCTGCGCGCCAAAGGCGTGGCGGCCCCGCAGGTGGAGGCGGCCCTCAAGCAGCAGCAGGCCCTCTTCGAAGTCATCCGCCAGACCCCCGACGAAAGTCAGGCCCAGGCGATGGTGGCCAACATGCTGCGCCAGAACAGCCCCGCGCTGACGCCGGCCGCCGCCCAGGATAGCGCCGCTAAGCTGACGTCATTCCGCTACCGGTATTTTCTGGGCTACAACCCGCTGGAGCACCTCTCGGAAGTGAAGTGCCCGGTGCTGCTGCTCAACGGTGCCGCCGACCTCGACGTGGCCGCCGACGCTAACATGACCGTGCTGGCCAAGGCCCTGCGCAACTCCCGCGACCTGACCAGCAAGAAGCTGCCGGGCGTCAACCACCTGTTTCAGGCCCCGCCCGGGGAGTGGGCCCTGGTGGGCGGGGAGCCCCGGCCTACCTTCTCACCCGCGGCCCAGGAAACCATCCGGGCCTGGATAATGGCCCGCTCGCTTAAGTAGCCGGAGCGGTTACCAACTTCCCGATGAGTTGTGCGTAAAGGGGCTACCTGTTCCCCATCCTCCTTTCCACAACCATGAAAAAACAACTGCTTTCAATCGTGGCCCTGGTCGCGCTGCTCTCGGCCTGCGACAACCTGAAGAACCCCGAAACCAAAGACCAGCCCCAGGAAGCTACTCAGGATACGGCCGTAGTGTACCGCGACGGTAAAACGGCCGCCGATGCCATCGATAACGGCTGGGACATGACCAAGGCCAAGCTCTCGGACGTGAAATACCCCGAGGTAAGCGTTTCGGACGTGACCGTGCGCGGCAACGACGAGTACAGCGTGTATGGCCTGGAAGAAGCCGTGCTGTTCGACACCGACAAGGCTGACATCAAAGCCAGCGCCAGCAAGGCTCTGGAGCAGATTGCGGCCTCCATCGGGCAGCGCTACGCCACTGGCCCCGTCCGCATCATGGGCTTCGCCGACTCCCGCGGCGACAAGAACTACAACAAGGAGTTGAGCGCCCAGCGCGCCGAAGCCGTGAAAAACTGGCTGACTAAGAATGGTAAAATTGACGCCAGCCGCGTGAGTCTGGAGCCGATGGGCGAAAGCCAGCCGGTTGCTTCCAACGCCACCGCCGCCGGCCGTCAGCAGAACCGCCGGGTGGAAATTGCCGTGCGCACCAAGTAGCCGACCCTCCAATTTAGCTACGCTTAGAGCCAACAAAAAAGGCTGCCCCCGATGCGGGGCAGCCTTTTTTGCGTCTGAGTTGCCTGTTAAAAAGAGGCGCTCAGTTAGTCTTTAATCATGTCTACTTCGGCCTTGATCATGGCGTTGTAGCGCATGCCGTTGTTGGCCAGCGTAATCAGGCTCCAGCCTTTGCCCAGGGAGTACGACCAGGTGCGGCTTTCCTTGAACTCGAAGGTGGGGCGCATGATCTGTCCGTAGGGCGTGTAGGTGTCCATGAAGTTAGTGGTGTAAAACTTGTCGCCGCTCACAATCCACTCCATGGCCACGTAGAAGCCCTCGGCCGGGGCTTCGATGTTGTAGGGCGTCAAGTCGACGGTGTACCACTGCCCGCCGCCCGGGGCCGAAACCACCACGTTTTCGGTGAGCAGGTCGGTGTTGGGCGAGTTGTAGTTGCCATCAGCTTTGTAGATCCGGACGCGGAACGGCTCCCGCGGGAAACCGTTTTCACCAATGTAGAACGAGGCCGAGCGGATGTTGCCGAGCTTCTTGCCCTTCTCGTTTTTCACGTAGAAAGCGTACTGCTGGCCGGGCATGCCCTGAATCATGCCTTCGCCGGGGGTAGTCGTCTTGGAGCCCAGCGACAGGTCTTTCACCTTGCCGCCTTTTACCGTTACGTTGCCCAGCTCTACTACACGCTTCGGCACTTCAATGATGAGGTCGGTGAGGTTGCCGCCTTTTTTAATGACTACCGCCTTGCGGAAATAGCCCAGCGCCAGCACGAGCAGGGAGTCCTGGGCGTTCTTTTCGGGCATGGCCATCTGGAAGAAGCCGTACTCGTTGGTCAGAGCGCCGGTGGACTCTTCTTTCAGCTGAATAGAGGCAAACGGAATCGGTTCCTTGGTTTTGGAGTCGACAATTCGCCCGGAAAGCTTATTGGTTTCCTGAGCGAAGCCCAGAACTGGAAACAGCGTCACGAAGGTGAGCAGGGCAAGTACGCGTTTGAGCATAGTTAGGCAGATTATTCTACCTCAAAATTACAATCAATTGCAGTGATTTTTGCAAGTCCTCTCCGAATATTTATAAATATGCAATTGCAAGGGGGAATAATTCAAAACCAGCGGGTTACCCTTCCGTAGGGCCGGGCGTTTGCTGGGTAAGGGTTTTGGCCGAAAACTAAATCGGTTGTACCTTTGTTTGAACAGAATCTAAATAACCACCCCCGCCCGTGTCCAATCGTTCCACCCATCTCCCGTCCGATGCGCCCCGCAGCGTGAAAGACCTGCGCCTCGGCGAAAGTGGAACAATTTGCTGCCTCGAGGACCCGGAAATGGCCCTGAAGCTGTTAGAAATGGGGTGCATTCCCGGCACGCAGGTGCGCCTCAACAGCCGGGCCCCGCTGGGCTGCCCCATTACGCTGGTGCTCGGGGATGATGACTACACGTTGTCGTTGCGCGTGAGCGAGGCGGCCACTATTCTTCTGAAAGCTTAGCCGCTGCCGCATGGCCCGCGTTGCTCTGATTACCGACCCCGCTGGTACGGCTGCTTCCGCAGTAGCCCTCGAATCACGCGGCGACTTTCCGCCCCGGGGTCCGCGGGAGCTGACGCGCATTGCCCTGATTGGCAACCCCAACTCGGGCAAGTCCTCGCTGTTCAACCAGCTGACCGGCCTCAACCAGAAGGTCGGCAACTTCCCCGGCGTGACGGTGGACCGCAAAACCGGCATCAGTCAGCTCACGCCCCAGCACCGGGCCGAAATCATTGACCTGCCCGGCACCTACTCGCTCTACCCCAAGAGCCTCGACGAGAAGGTAATCACCGATTTGCTCTACGACCGGGCCTCCGAGCAGTTCCCGGACTTCGTGGTCGTGACGGTGGACAGCTCCAACCTGCGCCGCAATCTGCTACTGTTCACTCAGCTGGCCGACCTGGGCTTGCCCATCGTGCTGGCCCTGAACATGATGGACGTGGCCGAGCAGCACGGCGTCAAGATTGACGTGCCGGCCCTGCAGCAGGAGCTGGGCGTACCGGTTATTCCGATGAATGCCCGCAAGGGCATCGGGGTGGCGGCGCTCAAAATCGTCATGGCCCAGCAGATGAGTGCGTCCACGGAGCGGTTCTACGAGCCCACCGAGGCGCTGCTGCCCATGATCCGGCAGATCCGCTACTACTTCAACCTGCACAACGACTACCTGGCGCTGCACTACGCCCACCAGTTTCGGCAGATCAACTTCCTGACCGCCGACGACCGGGCCTACATCGGGGAGCTGGTGCAGCAGTACGACTTCCAGCCCACGCCCCAGCAGGCCCAGGAAACCATTGCCCGCTACGCCCGCATCAACGCCATTCTGCTGAATGCCGTGACCGTGACGCGCACCGAGAAGAACGAGCCCTACAGCAACCGGCTCGATAAGGTTCTCACCCACACGGTGTGGGGCTACCTGATTTTCTTCGGGGTGCTGTTCTTGATGTTCCAGGCCGTCTTCGCCTGGGCCAGCTACCCCATGGAGCTCATCGACCAGGGCGTGGCCTGGATCAACGGGCTGATTCAAACCAACTTCCACGGGCCGCTCATCAACCTGCTCACCGAAGGCATCTTGGCCGGACTCGGGGGCGTGCTGATTTTCATTCCGCAGATTGCCCTGCTCTTCGCCTTCATTGCCGTGCTCGAGGAAACCGGCTACATGGCCCGGGTCACGTTTATGATGGACCGGATCATGCGCAAGTTCGGGCTCAACGGCAAGAGCGTGGTGCCCCTGATTTCGGGCGTGGCCTGCGCTGTGCCGGCCATCATGAGCGCGCGCACCATCGAAAACTGGAAGGACCGCATCATCACCATCTTCGTGACCCCGCTGATGAGCTGCTCGGCCCGGATTCCGGTCTACACGGTGCTTATCGGCCTGGTCGTGCCCGACGTGCCGGTGCTGGGCATTTTCAACCTGCGCGGTATTGCCCTGATGGGCCTGTACCTACTGGGCTTCTTCGCGGCCATCTTCTCGGCTTTGGCGCTGAAACTGCTACTGCGCACCCAGGAGCGGAGTTACTTTATCATGGAGTTTCCGGTGTACCGCTGGCCGCGCTGGAAAAACGTGGGCATTACCATCGTGGAGAAGGTCAAGACCTTCGTGTTTCAGGCCGGCAAGGTTATCGTGGCCATTTCTGTGATTCTGTGGGTGCTGGCTTCGTATGGGCCGGGCAACGCCCTGGAGCAGGCCGAAGCTCGGGTTCGGGCTACGGCGGCCGCCCAGCAACTCAGCCAGCGGGAAACCGAAACCCGGGTGGCCTCCGAAAAGCTCGAAAACTCCTACGCCGGCCTGTTTGGTCGCACCCTGGAGCCGGCCATCCGCCCCCTGGGCTTCGACTGGAAAATCGGCATTGCCCTGATTACCTCGTTTGCGGCCCGGGAAGTATTCGTGGGCACAATTTCCACCATCTACAGCGTGGGTCAGGACGCCGACATGCGCACGGTACAGCAGAAGCTGGCCGCCGAGAAGGACGACAACGGTCAGCCGTTTTTCACCCCCGCCCGAGCGTTTTCTCTGCTGGTATTCTACGTGTTTGCCATGCAGTGCATGAGCACCTTGGCCGTGGTCTACCGCGAAACCAAGGGCTGGAAATGGCCGCTGCTGCAGCTGCTCTACATGACCGGCCTGGCCTACGTGTCCTCCCTAGTCGTGTACCAAGTGTTTAAGTAGTTGTCGGTTGTTCGTTGTCAGTTGTTAGCATCGTTGGACGACCTAACAACGAACAACGAACAACTAAGGACTACCGTCCAATCAGAAATACCGCCGGCTGCTTGTGAATCTGGGGGAGCTTGCCTTTCCAGCCGGCTACCGTGTCGGTGCGGACATATTCGTCGGGGGCGGTGAGGTTGGCGGCAATGCAGAGGCGGGTACCGGGGCTGAGCTGGGTTAACAAATCCTCCAGCAGCGGCATGTTACGGTAGGGTGTCTCGATAAACAGCTGGGTCTGGTGCTGGGTCAGGGCCAGCCGCTCCAGATTTTTGATGGCCGCGGCCCGCGGGGCCTTCTCGATGGGCAGGTAGCCGTGAAAGGCGAAGCTCTGCCCGTTCATGCCCGAGCCCATCAGCGCCAGCAGCAGGGAGGAGGGCCCGACCAGCGGTACCACCCGGATGCCGAGCTGGTGCCCGAGACGCACGATTTCGGCGCCGGGGTCGGCCACGCCGGGGCAGCCGGCTTCGGAAATAATGCCCGCGTCCTGCCCGGCCGTCACCAGCTTCAGCGCCGCCTTGATGTCGGATTCCGGGGAATCTTTGTCGATAACGGTAATGGCCAGCTCCTCGATGACGTGCTGGGGGGCTACGCTCTTGATAAAGCGGCGGGCCGTGCGGGCATTTTCCACTAGAAAGTAGGTGAGGTCCGCTACCCGGGCCGCCACCTGGGCCGGAAGCACCTGCGCGGCGGTGGCTTCGGCCAGCACGGTAGGAATAAGGTAAAGCGTACCCTTCATTTTCGTTGTTCGTTAATAATTGTCAGGTGGTAATTGCTAGGTCGCTCAACGACAAACGGATACCTACCAACAAGTGCCTAACTATTCATAAAGGCCTCGACCAGGGCGAATATCTCATCGGGCTTTTCGGCGTGCAGCCAGTGGCCGGCATCCACCACGGTTTCGACCTGGGAGTTGGGAAACAGGGCCGGGATGCCGTAGAGTTTGTCTTCGGTGCTGATGTAGTCCGACTTGCCGCCGCGCACGAACAGAGCCGGCTTGAGGAAGGGGTGCTGACCAGTGATTTCGGCGCCGATGGCGGGCATCTGGGCGGTGAGGGCCGCCAGGTTCTGGCGCCAGGCAAAGGAGTTGTCTTCGCGCCGGTACAGGTTTTTGAGCAGAAACTGCCGCACGCCCAGCTGGGGAATCGTGCGGGCCAGGGCCTCGTCGGCCTGCTGCCGGCTTTCCAGCGCGGCCAAATCCACGGCGTTGAGCCCGGCCAGAATATCGTCTTGGTGGCGCATATCGGAGAGGCGGGGGGCAATGTCGAGCACGATGAGGCGGGTGAGGCGCTCGGGGTGGTCGAGGGCGAAGCGCATAGCCACCTTGCCGCCCATGCTGTGGCCCAGGAGCGTAACGGTGGGCAGCTGAAGCTGGTCGAGAAGTTCCAGCACGTCCTGGCTCATGAGCTCGTAGGAATGCTCGGCCGAGTGGGGGCTGCGGCCGTGGTTGCGCAGGTCCACCACGATAACGCGGAAGTGCTCCGCCCAGCGCTTGGCCAGGGTCTGCCAGTTGTCGGAAGTGCCGAAGAGCCCGTGCAGGATAACCAGCGGCGTGCCCTGGCCTAGTTCGCGGAAGTGTAGTTGCATAGCGGGCAAAGGTCGGAAGAAGGCAGCAATTGCCACCAACCCGGCCCGGATGCCTGCGAAATGGACCTGCTTTAGGCCCGCACGCCCGGCAGCTGCACCTGCACCGTGGTGCCGGCCCCGAGCGTACTCTGAATGCTCAACGAGCCGCCCTGGCGCTTCACAAAGGCCCGGCACAGCAGCAAACCCAGCCCCGTGCCGGCCCGCGGCCCGTGGGCAGGGCCGGGCATCTGGGGCATTTCCTGGGAGTGCAGCACCTCGGCCACCAGGGCCGGCGCCATGCCGTGGCCCGAATCGGAAATGGTGAGCGTGATGGTGCCGTTGTCGGGGTTGGCGGCGGCGCAAAACAGAATCCGGCCGCCGGGGGGCGTAAACTTCAGGGCATTACCGACCAGGTTGCGCAGAATGGTCCGGGTCATGTTGTGGTCGGCCCACAGGCGCAGGTTGGGGTCGTGCATGGTCTCGAAGCGGATCTGCTTGGCTTCGGCCGTGGTTTGGTAGAGCTGGGCGTTTTCGGCAAACAGCTCGGCCACTTCCAGCTTCTCGGGGCGGAAGGCCAGCTCCCCGGTCTGACTCACGGCCCAGTTCAGCAGGTTGTCGAGCAGGCCGTTGAGGCTATGGGCTGATTGCCGCACCAACTCGGGCAGACGGCGCAGGCCGTCCTCGTCGCGGCGGGAAAGGTAGAAGCCAATCAGCTCCGTGACGCCCACAAACGAGGTAACGGGGCCGCGCAGGTCGTGGGCTACAATGGCGTACAGCCGGTCTTTGGAGGCCGCCACCCGGCGTAGCTCGGCGGTGGTTTCCTGCAGGGCCCGGTTGTTGACGCGCAGCGCGGCCCGGTTGCGGCGCAGCTGCCAGTACAGCACGCCCACGCCGGCCACCAGCAGCACCAGAAAAGCCACCACGGCCCACAGCGTGCGGTTGCGAAGCTGCTCCAGGTGGGCCCGCTCGGTCAGCAGCCGGATTTGGTGCTCTTTGTCGAGCAGGTCGTAGCGGGTTTGCAGGGCCATGAGGGTGTTCAGGCGCTGACGGTTGTTGAGCGTATCGTTCAGGGCCAGGTAGCGTTCCTGCCACTGGTAGGCCTGCTTGAAATTTTGTTGCTGGGTGTTCACCTGGGCCAGCACGTTGTAGGCATCGAGCACCCGCTCCAGATAGTGGCTCTGTCGGGATTTCTGCAAGGCCTGCTGGGCGTAGTCGGCGGCTTCGTCGGTGCGGTGGCTTTGGAGCAGAATCAAACTCAGCAATTCCAGGTTGCCGGCTTCGTAGCGGGGCTCGTGCAGGTCCTGGGTTATTTCCAGGGCCCGCCGGATCAGCCCCTCGGCCATTTCCACGCGGCCTTTCTGCCAGTAGTAGGTGCCCAGGTTGGCCAGGTGCAGGGCCTCTCCCGACCGGTCGTGGTTGCGGCGGGCCAGGTACAGGGCCTTGTGCATGTAGCGCAGGGCTTCGGGGTGGCGCTCCAGGTAAAAGTAGAAGCTCGACAGGTTGCCGTACAGAATCAGCTGGGTGTGCTCACTCACGCCGGGGCGGTTTACCAGCCGCAGGGCTTCCTTGTAGTTGCGCCAGGCAATGGTGGTGTCGCCCCGCTCGTGGTGGACGCCGGCCATGGACGAATAGCTGCGCACCAGGCCGTCGGCGTCGTTGAGGCGGCGGGCCAGGCCGTGGGCTTCGTTGTAGAGCGCCAGCGCGTGCGGGCCGTCGGAAGACGAGGCGTAGCAGTTGCCCAGGCTGAGCAGGCAACGCATCAGCCCGCGGAAGTCGCCCAGGCGGCGGGCCAGGGCCACGCCCTGTTCCCCGTAGGCCAGGGCCTGGGGCACCGCCGTTTCGTGGAGGGCGTAGGAAAGCGAGTCGAGCACCGCCACCCGGCGCGGACTGGCGGGCAGAGTTCGGAGCAGGGTGCGCTGCCGGTGCAATACGGTCGTATCCTGGGCCCGCAGAGACGGAGCCAGGAACTGTAAGGTCAGAAAAATGACTACAAACAGGTGCCGCATTGAAGCAGGTAGGAGGGCGGAGACTTCTGTAAAAGTAATACTTATTTTAAATATAACGGCCTGACTTGACGCATGGTATAAGTCAGTTTAAACTTGAATAAAATAAAGAAAAATAGATATTTGAAACGGAATATTTACAAAAAGCACAGCCAGCGCTGCTGATGCTCGACATTAGAATTGCGCAAAAAATCCGCCACTGGTTCCAGGTTGGTCAGCAGGGCCGTTAGGGTGAGTACGCGGCCGTCGCGCAGGTGCAGGCGCAAAAAATTGTAGTTGCTCCAAAACAGCCGCGGCGAGACGCAGGTCACCCATTCCACCCGCAGTAGGTCGCGCTGCCGGAAGGGTACCAGTTGCCGGTTCTGGTACACTTCGAACACGTTTTTCTTGGGCTCGAATACCAGCGCCGTGTGCAGGTTGCGGATGTAGTACTGGGCGTGCAGTAGCAGGGCGGGCACCGAAAAACCTAGCACCACTGCCGCCAGCGCCGTGAGCAGCACCAGTTCGTAGGTGGAAAGGGCGCCAAAAAGGAAGAACGACGCCAGAAACGGCAGCCCCACGCCCAAACACAGCAGGGGCCAGAACAGCAGGTAAAACTGCCGCAGAAACGTGGGCCGGTACACCCGGCTGGCCTTGGTGAAAAAGCTGGTAATCAGTCGCAGTCCGAAAACTATGACCAGTACGGCCCCGCTGATTTCCAGCAGGGGCCGCAGAAATGGCAGCAGCTTCACCTAGCGCACCTGAATCCAGGCCTCGCCGGGCGTGTGGGCGCGCAGGGTGCCGAAGGGTTCCAGGGCCAGCCCATACTGCTCGAATACGGCCTGCACGGCCGGCCGGCCAGCGGGGTCCACGCACACGAGCAGGCCGCCGGAAGTCTGCGGGTCGCAGAGCCAGGTGCGCTGCTCATCCGTGACCTCGCCAATTTTGTGGCCGTAGCTGTCCCAGTTGCGTACCGTGCCGCCGGGTACTGAGCCCTGGAGGCGGTACTGCTCGGCTTCGGCCAGCAGGGGCACTTTGCTGAACTCCACCTCGGCCGTCAGGTTGCTGCCCTCGCACACCTCCGAGAGGTGACCCAGCAGGCCAAAGCCCGTCACGTCGGTCATGGCGCGCACGGCCTCGAGCTGGCCCAGCTCGTAGCCGATTTTGTTGAGCTGCATCATGCTCTGCGGGGCCAGCTGCTCGTGCTCGGGCTGGAGAATGCCGCGCTTCTGGGCCGTAGTGAGCATGCCCACGCCCAGAGGCTTGGTCAGGTACAGCTCGCAGCCGGCCGTGGCCGTGTCGTTCTGCTTGAGGTTTTTGATATCGAGCATGCCGGTCACGGCCAAGCCGAAGATGGGTTCGGGCGAGTCGATGCTGTGGCCGCCGGCCAGCGGGATGCCGGCCTCGGCGCAAATGCTGCGGCTACCTTCGAGTACCCGGCGGGCCACTTCCGGCGGCAGCTTGTCGATGGGCCAGCCCAGCACGGCAATGGCCATCAGGGGCCGTCCGCCCATGGCGTAGACGTCGGAAATGGCGTTGGCCGAGGCAATGCGCCCGAAGTCGTAGGCGTCATCGACGATGGGCATGAAGAAGTCGGTGGTCGAAATCAGAGCCTGCCCGCCACCGATGTCGTAGACGGCCGCATCGTCGCGGCTGCCGTTGCCGACCAGTAGCTTCTCGTCGTGGATTTGCGGGACGGTAGTGTGCAGAATCTGGTCGAGCACCTTGGGCGCAATCTTGCAGCCGCAGCCCGCGCCGTGGCTGTACTGGGTGAGGCGGTACTCGGTGGTCGAAGGAGCGTTGCTGGACATATCAGGGCAAAGAAAAAGCGGCGAGTTGAAGAAGTTTTACTGCTGCCAGTCGGCATTTTGCAGGACTATGCGGTAACCGTCGGGGTCCTCGAAAGTAAGGCCCTGTCGGTCCCAGTAAGGGTTGTAGGCCGGCACCGGGGCGTAGCCGTGCTCGTGCAGGCGCGCCACGGCCGTCTGCCAAGCTTCCGGCTCGGGAAGGTAAAACACGAGCAGGTGCTCCGGGTTTGGGGCCCGCCCGATTTCGTGGCCGGGCTGGGCCGTGAATTCGAGGTGGTAAGGCGCCTGCGGGTGACCGAGCATCACCCCATCGAAGCCGTCGTGGCCTTCGAAGCTATATAAAATCTGGAGCCCGAGTCCGTCGTGGTAGAAGCGCACCAGGGCCGGCAGCTGGCTCGTGGGGCGGGCTACGCGCAGCTTAGGCGCCGGCATGCTGCGGGACATTTTTCGCCAACTCTACCAAGCCTTCCCGCTTCGCGGCGGCAAGCACCAGAGCAGCATTCACCGCCGGGTCGCAGGTGGCGGAGGGCACGCGCACCACCCGGCTGCTGGCCTTGTTGTCGAGCCCGAAGCCGTAGGTTTTGTCGTAGTAGCTCAGGGCAATGTCGACCATCTTTTCCATGTCGCCGGCACCGATGGCGTCCAGGGCTTCCTTGGTGGCCAGGCCCCCGAGCCGCTTGCTGATGCGCTGAATGGCTTCGGCCAGCTGGGCGGGGTTTTCCTTGCCGTACTCGGCGGCCAGCTTGCGGGTGCGCACCGCCTTCGGAATGTCGAGTACCACGAGCGGGGCGCGCCGCATCTGCTCAAATAAGGGCTTGGGGATGGTCAGGCGGCCAATGGTCAGGCTTTCGTCTTCGAGCCAGGGTACCACCTGGGCGGGCAGCGCGTCGAGTACCAAGGCCAGATTGTTCTCAAATTGCTCGGGCGTAGGCTGGGGCGGCAGGCCGATGGCCCCGAACGAGGAGCCCTTGTGGTGGGCCAGTCCTTCCAGGTCCACGATGGTTTCGCCCTGCCGGGCCAACTCGTGGAGGGTGTCAGTTTTGCCCGAGCCGGTCAGCCCGCCCAGAATGAGCAGGGGCCGGGGCTCACTGAACTGGGCCAGGGCCCAGCGGCGGTAGTCCTTGTAGCCTTTGTCGAGCAGGTGCACCTTGAAGCCGGCCAGCTCCAGCAGCCACAGCACGGCCCCGCTGCGCATGCCCCCGCGCCAGCAGTGCAGGCGTACTTCCTTGTGGGGCGCCAGCTTTTGGGCCTGCTTCACCATGCGGCTCATCTTAGGCCCGAAAAACTCCAGCCCGAGGTGCACGGCGCGGTCCTGGCTGACCTGCTTGTAGGCCGTGCCGATACGGGCCCGCTCCTCATCCGTAAATAAGGGCAGACTCAACGCTCCCGGAATATGCCCCTGCGCAAACTCAATGGGGGCCCGCACGTCCAAAATCGGGGCGTCGGCGGGGCCTTGCAGAAAATCGGAGAGCGGAAGGCGGGGCATGAGGCGAAATGGTGAAGTTGTAAAATGGTGCGGTAGTGCTTCAAGGATTTAGTGAGTCGTTCTGCCGGCGCATGTAGCGCAGCCAGCGCAACAATTCGCTACCTCACGGAGGCACTATATCACCCTACCGCAGCTGCCGCTTGTAGAGCTGGACGGTGTTTTCGAGGCCCAGGTACAGCGCGTCGCAGATCAGGGCGTGGCCAATGCTAACCTCGGCCAGGCCGGGTAAGTTCTGCTTGAGGTAAGCCAGGTTGTCGAGGTCCAGGTCGTGGCCGGCGTTGAGGCCCAGGCCCAGCTGCCCGGCTAAAACGGCCGCGGCGCGGTAGGGCTCGATGGCCGTAGCCGGGTCGGTGGGGTAGAGGCGGGCGTAGTCTTCGGTGTAGAGCTCAATCCGGTCGGTGCCGGTACCCACGGCCGCTTTCACCATGGCCAGGTCCGGGTCGAGGAAGATGCTGACCCGGCAGCCCAGGCTCTTGAGCTCGGTCACAATGCCGGTCAGATAAATCTGGTGGCGCACGGTGTCCCAGCCGGCGTTGGAGGTAATGGCGTCGGGCGCGTCGGGCACGAGCGTGACCTGCTCGGGCCGCACCTCGCGCACCAACGCCAGAAACTCGGGCGTGGGGTTGCCCTCCACGTTGAGCTCGGTGCTGATAACGCGGCGCAGGTCGCGCACGTCCTGGAAGCGAATATGCCGCTCGTCAGGGCGCGGGTGCACCGTGATTCCCTCGGCGCCAAACCGCTCACAGTCAAGCGCGGCCTGTACTACGTCGGGGCGGTTGTGGCCGCGCGCATTCCGTAGCGTGGCTATTTTATTTATGTTTACGCTGAGTTTCGTCATGATCAAAGGCGAAATTAAGGGCCTCACCCGGCCCCGCGGGTCAAAGTTACGTTCCTGGGGCGAAGAAGGTGCCGTCCTGCTTCGGGCCGACCCGTCATTCATTTACCTCGTTACTTAAGCCCCCGATTATGGCTCTGAAAGAAACCATCGACGCCGACATCAAGAAAGCCATGCTGGCCAAGGACAAGGTGCGCCTGCTCACGCTGCGCAGCATCAAGTCCCAGATTCTGCTGGCCGAAACGGCCGAAGGAGCCCACGGCGCCGCCCTGACCTCTGACGCCGAAATCAAGCTGCTCACCAAAGCCGCCAAGCAGCGCCGCGAAGCCGCCGAAACCTACCAGAAGCAGTTCCGCTCCGACTTGGAGGAAACCGAGCTGGCCGAGCTGGCCATTATCGAGGAATACCTGCCCCAGCAGATGTCGGAAGCCGACATCGTGGAGCATGTGGTGGGCATCATCCAGCGCGTGGGCGCCACCGGTCCCTCCGACCTGGGCAAGGTGATGGGCGTGGCTGCCCGGGAGCTGGCTGGCCAGGCCGACGGCCGCGTCATCTCGCAAGTTGTCAGCAACCTGCTCAACAACACGAATGTCTAACTGGTGAAATAGGGGGAAGGTGAACTTGTGAACTTGATGTTTAGGCGGCACCAGTGGCGCAGATAGCGCAAAACCACGCCGCTGGAACGTCAACTCACTATTTAACCATCTCACCATTTCACCACCTCCCCGCATGACCGGCTTCGACATTCTGCTGCTGCTGCCGCTAGGGGTGGGGGCCGTGAAGGGCTTCCGCCGCGGACTGGTGCTGGAAGTAGCTTCGCTGCTAGCCTTCGTGCTGGGCGCCGTGGGCGGGCTGGCTCTGCTCAACGACGCCATTCCCCTGGTGCGCCACTACGTCGGCGACGCCTTTGGGGCGCTGCCGCTGGTGTCGTTCCTGCTCGTATTCGTGGGTATCACCTGGGGCGTGCACCTGCTGGGCGGCGTCATTAAAACTGCCGTGCACCTGACGCCCCTGGGCATGCTCGACCACCTGCTGGGCGGGGCGGCCGGGGCGCTGAAGTGGATTCTGGGGTTGAGCCTGCTGCTGCACGGCGTGGGGTTGGCCGGCCTAAAGCTGCTCTCGCCCCAGCTCGTGGCCGAGTCGCAGGTGCTGCCCCTGGTGCAGCAGGCCACGCCGGTGGCCCTGGAGGTGGTTGGGTTTGTGATGCCCTTTGCCGGCACGCTGCTGGAGCGGCTGCGCGGGGTTTTCTAGGCCGACGCCAACTTTTTCGGTTCCCAACCCGAGTATCTACCAACCAAATGCCGTTAAGGGGTATCTGGTAAGTAGCCTATGCAAGTACTGCTGCTCGACAACTTCGACTCCTTCACCTACAACCTGCTCGATTACCTCGAGCAGCTGGGCGTGCGTGCCCACGTGGTGCGCAACGACGTGCCGCTGGCGCAAATCGAACAGTTGGCCTTCGACGCGGTTGTGCTCTCGCCGGGCCCGGGCATTCCGGCGGCGGCCGGCAACCTGATGCCCGTCGTCGAGGCCTACCACGCGCGGCTGCCGGTGCTGGGCGTGTGTTTGGGGCACCAGGCCCTGGGCGAGTTTTTCGGCGCCCGCCTCACCCGGGCCGCCCGGCCCATGCACGGCAAGGTTTCGACCATCAGCTGCGCCATTGAGGACCCGCTGTTTGCCGGCCTGCCCGCTCGGATGGCCGTGACGCGCTACCATTCATTGGTGCTCAAAGAGTTGCCGCCCGTGCTCGAGCCATTGGCTTTCACCACCGACGAGCCCGGCGAACTGATGGCCTTCCGGCACCGTACGCTTCCAGTCTATGGCGTGCAGTTTCACCCGGAAGCCCTCTTAACCACCCACGGCCTGGCCCTGCTAGGCAATTGGGTCAAGTGTTGTATCATTGCAAAGGACGGTCAGTCGGTAAGCGCCTGAGCCGCCCACCCCGAGAAGATGGAATTGCAGATAAAGGAAAAAGACGGATTCAGTTACGTGGATGAAGGTACCGGCGAGGTACTGCTGCTGCTGCACGGCCTGTTTGGGGCCCTCAGCAACTGGGAAGACGTAGTGCGCGAATTCAGCCCGGATTACCGCGTTATCATTCCCCTGCTGCCCATCTACGACATGCCCCTGACCAAGGCTGGCGTGCCGGGCCTGATGAACTACGTGGAGGATTTTCTGGCCGCCATTGGCCTGACGGAGCCTACTACCGTGCTCGGCAACTCGCTCGGCGGCCACGTGGCGCTGGTGTATGCCCTGCGCAACCCCGCGCGGGTGCGCCGCCTGGTGCTCACCGGCAGCAGCGGCCTGTTTGAGGATTCCATGGGCGGCTCCTTCCCCAAGCGTGGCAACTATGCCTTCGTGCAGGAGCGGGTGGGCTACACCTTCTACGACCCCACGCTGGCCACCAAGGAACTGGTTGATGAGGTCTTTAACGTGACCAACTCCAACGCTAAGTGCCTGCGCATTATCAGCATTGCCCGCTCGGCCCAGCGCCACAACTTGGGCAAGGACCTGGGCGGCATCAAGGTGCCCACGCTGCTGGTCTGGGGGCTTAACGATACCATCACCCCGCCGCCGGTAGCCCACGAATTCAACCGCCTCATTGCCGGCTCCGAGTTGCGCTTTCTTGACCACTGCGGGCACGCGCCCATGATGGAGCGGCCCCGGGAATTTAATGCCTACCTGCGGCAGTTTCTGCATCGAACGGCCCCGCAGCCGGCCGTAGTAGCGGCCTGATTTCGTCCTTCTGAACAAAGTAGCGGCTCCCGCGCTTAGTCATCGTTTCGTAAGCAGTTCTTATCCGCCTTCCAGCTCTTTTTGCCGATGCACTCGATGATTGCCGAAGACCTGCTCAACCAGATGATTCCACCGCTTAAAGTCTCTGACCCGGCCAGCAAAGCCGCCAAGTGGCTGGAAGAATTTCACGTGGGGCAGCTTCCCGTGCTGGAAAACCGGCAATACCGCGGCCTGATTACCGAAGCCGACCTGCTGGACTACGAAAATTCTGACGTGCCCCTGACCAGCGTACCCTTCGGCTTTGCCGACGTGCACGTGCAGCACGACCAGCACTTCTACAACATCATGGAGCTGGCCATTCAAAACAAGCTTCAGCTCGTGCCCGTGCTCGATGAGCGGCGCGAGTACATGGGTGTCGTTACGGTGGGGGATACGCTGGCCGCTTTTGGGCAGATGCCTATTGCCGTCGGCCAGGGCGGCATCGTGGTACTGTCGATGGCGGAGCGCGACTACTCCCTGACCCAGATCAGTCGGTACGTGGAGGAGAACAACGCCAAGATTCTCAGCGCCCACGTGGCCCAGGACGAGCACGACCCCTACAAGATTCGGCTCACGCTGAAGCTCAACACGCCCGACCTGAGCCGTATTGTGGCCACGCTGGAGCGGTTTGGCTACGTCATTACGGCCCAGTTTAGCGGAGCTGGCGAAATCAGTGCCGGCGAGCAGGATCGTTTCGATGCCCTGCTTAAGTACCTGAGCCTGTAGGGAATTATGAATTATGAATTAGCCGCTTCTTCAGGGTTTGTCTGTAACCGGCGTGGCGTGGCTTTAGCGGAAAGCAACTCAGAATTTAGAATTCAGAATTCAGAATCCCACTAGTGCTGGCCTGCCTGCTTTTTCTGCTGCTGGGCCTGCCCACCGTTGCTCCCGTGCGGGCCGCGGCCCCAGACACTGCCCGCCGCGCCGCCCCCGATAGCCTCGTGCGCGCCCAGTGTCCGCAGTATACCGCCTTGCGAGTGGCCTCAATTCTGTTCGTGGGCAACGGCGTCACCAAGGAGCGGATTCTGCGGGCCGAACTGGACTTTCGCGAGGGCGACACCCTGCCGGCCGCGGAGCTCACCAGTCGGCTCGAGGCCAACCGCCGCCGCATCTACAACCTGCAGCTATTCCACCAGGTCCTGACCGAAACCGTGTGCCGCGATGGTGAGATAACGGTGCTCTTCAGCGTGCAGGAGCGCTGGTACACGTTTCCCGTACCCATCTTCTCCCTGGCCGACCGCAACTTCCGCTCCTGGCTCGACCGGGCGGACAAGTGGCAGCGGGTCGACTACGGCCTGCACGTGGTGCGGCGCAACTTCCGCGGCCGCAACGAAGACCTGACTGGCAACGTGCAACTAGGCTTCAACCGTAAGTACGAGCTGTTTTATGAGGCGCCCGGCTACGGTCGGCGCCGCCGGCTGGGGGCGGGCTTTGGCGTGTCGTACTACCGCAGCCACGCCCTGGACTACGCCACCCAGCAGGACCGCCTCGTGGCCTTCCGCGACGAAAAAGGCTTTCCCATCGAGCGGCGCTACCTCACGGCGGGGCTGCGCTGGCGCCACACCGTGCAGCGCCGCACGGCCCTGGACGTGGCCTACCACCGGGAGCAGATTTCGGATGCCGTGCTGGACCTCAATCCCGACTACTTCCTCGGCCGCACCCGCCGCGAGTACCTCGACTTCAGTTTGAGCTCAACCCTGAACCAGCGCAACACGTTTGCTTACCCCCTGACTGGGCGTTTCGTGCAGGCTGTGCTCGTGTACCGCACTTTCTTGACTCCCGCCACGCCGGCCATTACTACGGCGCGGGCCCAGTACGCCCAGTATTTCGCGCTGGGCCGCGGATTTTACTACAACTTCAGCCTGCAGGGGCAGCTGCGCCTGGCCGAGCGGGTATCGTACGCCGACAACCGGGCCCTGGGCTACGACAACCTCGTGCGTGGCTACGATCCTTACGTTGTGGATGGCCGACACTACGGCTTGGCGCAGCAGAGCGTCTCGTACCGCCTTTTCGACCTAGGCCAGGTTAAGCTCAACGCCATCGACAACCCCAAAATCAACCGCATCCCGCTGGTGCTTTATTTAAATACCTTTGTCGATGCCGGTTATGTTGCTGCCCGCACGGTGGCCGCCACCAACCGGCTGCCTAACCAGCTGTTGAGTTCCGCGGGCGTGGGCCTGCACCTAGTGACGTTCTACGACCGGGTGCTGACCATCGAGTACACCCGCAACGGCCGCGGACAGGGCGGCTTCTTTTTCCGCAGTGAGTTTCCCATCTGACCCCGTAGTACCCTCTCGTCAGATTACGATTTTGTTATGAAAATTGCCATTCTGGGTAAGCCCTTCGACGAAGAGACCCTGCCGTTTGTGCAGGCCCTGCTCGACGATCTTGTCGGCCGCCGCACTGAAATTCTGATTGTCGAGGCCTTCCGTACCTACCTCGACAACCGGCTTCAGCTGCCTGAGGGCGTGGGCACGTTCCGCCGCGGCGACTCCCTGCGCGGGGTGCAGTTCGTGTTCAGCATCGGCGGCGACGGGACCTTGCTCGACACGGTGACCTACGTGGGGGCCCTGCAGATTCCGATTCTGGGCATCAACACCGGCCGGCTGGGCTTTCTGGCCACCATCATTCCCGACCGGATTCCGCAGGCCATCGACGCGCTGTTCAAGGGTCACTTCGTCATCGAGGAGCGCAGCCTGATTCGGGTCGAGACGGATCCGGAAGTTTTCGACGGTATCAACTTCGGTCTCAACGAGTTTTCGATTCTGAAGCGCGACACGTCGTCCATGATTGTGGTTCACACGTACATCGACGGCGAGTATCTCAACTCGTACTGGGCCGACGGGCTGATTGTGGCCACGCCCACGGGCTCCACGGGCTACTCCCTCAGCTGCGGCGGACCAGTAATGCTGCCGCAAACCAACAATTTTATCATTGCTCCCGTATGTCCGCACAATCTGAATGTCCGACCACTTATCGTGTCCGACCGGAGCGTGATTTCCTTCGAGATTGAGGGGCGGAGCAATAACTTCCTGCTCTCCCTCGACTCGCGGGCCGTGCCAGTCGACGCCGGAATTCAGATTGCCGTGCGCCGCGAGAATTTTGCGGCCCGGTTGGTCAAACTCAACCATGTTAACTTTCTGAGCACCTTGCGTAGTAAACTGAATTGGGGACTTGACCGTCGCAATCCGGCCGGGACCCCTCTTTAATAAGTTGAGTTTTTCAAATATTTGTTTTTTAAGTTCCCGGCAAGTCCTACTTTTGTTGCCGACTGCGGCCATGTCCTGACGGATTTAGTGCGTTCCTCCACTTTGCATATCCATAAAATTCGCTCCATATGAAGCAATTCTTCACCAACACCCTGACTCTGGCGCTGGCGCTTGCGCTGGTCTCTACGGCGGCGAATGCGCAGCAATTCAGCAAGCGGAAGCAGTATAACTCCGTAGGTGTCAGCCTGAACGCTATGAACTACTTCGGCGACATCGTGCCGAAAACCAGCATTCCTAGCCTGCGCTTCGCTGCTACCCGTCCCAACATCGGTATCAATGCCACCCACCGCTTCACCCCCCGGATTTCCGCTCGGGTAGCCCTGGCTTACGGCCGCATCACCGGCGAAGACAGCAAAGCTGCGGACCGCAACGATGCTGACGCTCGTTTCCGCTACCACCGCAACATGAACTTCCGGAACGATATTCTGGAGGCATCGGCTGTGGGCGTATTCGACCTGATTGCCAACCGTAACAACTACATCAAGCGTCCGGACTTCGTACCGTATGTATTCGCCGGGGTGGCCGTGTTCCACCACAACCCTAAGGGCCTGGTAGGCGGCGCTAACAGCCCCACGCAGACGCACTTGGTCGGCCAGGAAGGCGAGTACATCAACCTGCAGCCCCTGCAGACCGAAGGCCAGTCGTACAGCCTCACGCAGGTATCGATTCCGTTCGGTGGTGGTGTTCGCTACAAGCTGAACAAGAGCTTCGACATCGGCCTGGAAATCGGCTGGCGCAAGACCTTCACCGACTACCTCGACGACGTGAGCGGTGTGTATGTTGACCAGACCAAACTGACCAGCGACGCAGCCAAATACTTCGGTGGCGGCATCACCCGCACCGGCGACGGCGACTACCCGAACTTCAACGCTCCCGGCGAAATGCGCGGCAAGGGCAATGAAAAGGACTGGTACATCGTTACGGGTCTGAACCTGAATTACATCTTGGCGCCCCGCGTTAAGAGCCCCAAATTCCGCTAGTCGGCCGCTCCTGGCTGTCTGGTTTCACTCTCAGCTAGTCTAATGACGAATTCGTCTCTCTCAAAAACACTCCTTGTTTGCCTGGTGCAAGCAGGGAGTGTTTTTTTGCCCTTGGTGCCCACGCGCAGTCTACCAGCGAGGTTGGAATCGGACTCGGGGGATTGGTGTATAAAGGGGATTTGGCCCCGAGCTACCAGTTTAAAAACAACCGACCTGCCCTAACGGCCTTCTACCGCCGCGACATTTCAGCTCCCATCACGCTGCGGGGGGGCCTAATGGGCGGCCTGCTGCGAGCTGACGATGCCAACGTGCAGGGCGTGACGGGCACCACGGCACCACTGTCGGCTGCTCGGCAGGCCAGCATGAAGGGCAGCCTCTATGAAGTGTCGGGTGCGCTGGAGTACAACTTCTTCGACTTTCACAACCGCAAGGACAAGGTGCATTTCACGCCCTACGTGCTGGTCGGGCTGGCGGCATTTTACGCCAATACCACCACGCAGAGCACCGCGGCGGGAGCTGAGCAGTTCAACAAGAAGGGCGGCATGCTGGGCCTGGCCGTGCCCGCGGGCTTCGGCCTTAAGCTGGCGCTGTCCCGGCACTGGAACCTGGGTCTGGAAGCCGGCGCGCGCAAAACCTTCACCGACGAGCTTGACCACGCCAGTACCCAGACGCCGGTCTTGGTAAACAGCCACGACCAGGACTGGTATTTCTACAACGGGGTGAGTATTTCCTATACTTTCTACAAGATCCACTGCCCGGAGTCGTACAAAGAAAATAAGCAGTTACTGCAGTAGTAGTCAGCAGTAGCCGGGCTTAATGCAACCATTTGCGTACCTTGCGGCCTCTTTTACGCAAACAGCACTGATGGCCGCCCGGTCCGAAATAGACTCCCAGAATTTACCCGCCCACGTTGCCGTTATCATGGATGGCAATGGCCGTTGGGCCAAGCAGAAAGGTGGCTTGCGCATCTTCGGGCACCAGAATGCTATTACGGCAGTTCGGGATACGGTGGAAGCCGCGGCGGAAGTTGGCGTGCAGTACCTGACGCTATACGCCTTTTCCACCGAGAACTGGGCCCGCCCCAAGCACGAGGTAATGGCCCTGATGCAGCTGCTGGTGCACACCATCCGGCAGGAAACGCCGACGCTGCTCAAAAACAGTATCCGCCTGCAATCCATTGGCGACACCGCCAGCCTGCCCGAGTCCTGCCAGCGCGAGCTAGCCGAGGCCAAGGAGCTCACCAAGGCCGGCACGCGCATGACGCTGATTCTGGCCCTGAGCTACAGTGGCCGCTGGGACCTGACCCAGGCTACCCAGCGTGTGGCGCGGGAAGTAGCCGCCGGCCAGCTGCAGCCCGAGCAGATCAACGAGCAGACTATTGCCGGCTACCTCTCAACGGCCGGCATTCCTGACCCGGCCCTGCTGATTCGGACCAGTGGGGAGCAGCGCATTAGCAACTTTTTGCTGTGGCAGCTGGCCTACACCGAACTCTACATTACGGACTTACTCTGGCCAGACTTCCGGCGGGAGCATTTCTACGACGCCATTCAAGCCTATCAGCGCCGGGAGCGGCGCTTTGGCAAAACCAGTGAGCAGCTAACCGTTTCGTAAGTTTTTCAATGATTTCTTTCTCTAATACGCTTTTGCGGGCCCTGGCGGTGCTGCTATTGGTGCTGGGCACAACGGCGCAGACTGCGTGGGCGCAGACCAACGCCGACGGCACTCCCGGCCTGCCCGAACCGCAGCATTATACCTTGGGTGGCATTACGGTAAGTGGCGCCCGCTACCTCGATACGAATACGCTGATTGGTCTGACGGGGTTGAAAATCGGGGACCCGATCAACGTGCCCGGCGAGGAAATCGGCAAGGCCATCCGGCGCCTGTGGGAGCAGGGGATTCTGGGCGACGTGAGCGTGTCCATTGCCCGCACCGAAGGCAGCAAGATCTACCTCGACTTCAACCTCAAGGAGCGGCCCCGGCTGTCGAAGTTTGAGTTTACCGGCAACAGCAAAAGTCAGGCGGACGACCTCAAGAACAAGATCAAGCTGATCCGCGGCAAAGTCGTAACCGATGCTTTGCTCAACAACACCCGCACCCAGGTGCGCAAGTTCTACACCAACAAGGGCTACCTCGACGCCAAGGTAACCATCACCCAAACCCCGGATTCGAGCCTGTCGAACAGCGTGGTGCTGAACATCAACGTGGATAAGGGCAGCAAAATCCGCATCCGCAGTATCGACTTCGAAGGCAACACGGCTTTCACGGACCGCAAGCTGAAAAGCAAGTTCAAGAAAACGAACGAGCGGAAGAGCTACAAGTTCCTCAACAGCGGCAAGTTCCAGAAGAACGAGTACGAGGAGGACAAGAAGAAGCTCATCGAATTCTACAACGGCGAAGGCTACCGCGACGCAGCCGTCGTGTCGGACACGCTGGTGCGCACGGCCGACGGCCTGGCCCTGACCATCAAGCTCGACGAAGGCCCCAAGTACTACTTCCGCCACATCACCTGGGCCGGCAACTACCTCTACGACAACAAAACGCTGTCGTCGGTGCTGGGCATCAAGGAAGGCAACGTCTACAGCAAGGAAACTCTCGACAAGCGCCTGAACTACAACCCGACGGGCCAGGACGTGACCTCGCTTTACATGAACGACGGCTACCTGTTCTTCCAGATTGACCCGGTCGAAACCAAAGTGGAAGGCGACTCGATTGACATCGAGATGCGCATCAGCGAAGGCGTACAGGCCCGGATCAAGGAAATCAACATTGCCGGCAACACCAAAACCAGTGACCATGTGCTGCGGCGCGAACTGCAGACTTTGCCCGGCGACAAGTTCAACCGCGAGCTGCTGATTCGCTCCCAGCGCCAGATTGCCACGCTGGGCTACTTCGACCCCGAGAAAATCGGGATGAACCCCGTGCCCAACCAGAACGACGGCACCGTGGACATCAATTACACGGTAGTAGAAAAGCCCTCCGACCAGATTACGCTCTCGGGCGGCTGGGGTGGTTACGCAGGCTTCATCGGTACGGTGGGTCTGGTGTTCAACAACTTCTCGCTGCGCAAAGCCGGCAACTTCCGTAACTGGACGCCGGTGCCCGCCGGTGACGGTCAGCGCCTGGCGCTGAACGTGCAGGCCAACGGTACCCAGTACCAGGCGTATTCGTTCTCCTTCACGGAGCCCTGGCTGGGTGGCCGCAAGCCCAACTCGCTGTCGGTGAGTCTGAACCGCAGCATTCAGCGCGTGGGCACCAACTTCGACGCCAAGAATGACCAGTCGATCAAGGTAAACAGCGCCACCATCGGCCTGGGCCGTCGCCTGCGGGTGCCCGACGACTACTTCACGCTCAGCAACTCGCTGTCGATTAGCCGCTATCAGCTCAACAACTACCCGTACTTCCAGGGCTTCAACAACGGTAACGCCAACAACATCACCCTCAACACGACCCTCTCCCGCAACAGCATCGATAACCCGACTTACACGCGTCGGGGCTCTTCGCTGGCGTTGAGCGTGAGCCTGACTCCGCCGTACTCGGTGTTTAAAGGCTCGCACCCGAACGTGAACGAGTGGATTGAATTCCACAAGTGGATGTTTGACGCCTCTTGGTTTACCCCGATTGTGGGCAAGCTGGTGCTCAACACCCGGGCTCACTTCGGCTTCATTGGCTCCTACAACTCCAGCCGGCCAATCGGTCCGTTTGAGCGCTTCAAGCTCGGCGGCTCGGGCCTGGGCTACGGCGGCTCGTCGAACTTCCTGGTGGGTACCGAGTACGTGGGCCTGCGCGGCTACGACGACCCAAATACGGCCAACTCCATTCAGAACCCAAATTCGAGCGGGGGCGTTGTCTACAATAAATACGTGCTGGAAATGCGTTATCCAGTCTCGCTGAACCCGGCCGCTACGGTGTACGTGCTGGGCTTCGCCGAGGCCGGTAACGCCTTCGAGCAGTACACGCAGTACAACCCCTACAAGCTGTACCGCTCGGCGGGTATCGGCGCCCGAATCTTTATGTCGGCATTCGGTTTGCTGGGCTTCGACTACGGCTACGGCTTCGACAAGGTCGACCTGTACACGCCTACCCAGGCGGCGCAGCAGAAGGGCCACTTCCACTTCATCATTGGGCAGCAGATTCGCTAAGGTTCCGGCGGAGCTGCCGCCGAACCACTTCTCTCACGCAGGTGCTATGAAAAAACTACTTTGTCTGCTCTCCGCGGCTCTGGTGCTGCTCCTGACGGGCTCCGCGGCCCAGGCCCAGAAGTTTGGCTACGTTGACTCCGAGTTCATCATGAGCAAGATGCCGGCTTACAGCCAGGCCCAGCAGGAGCTCAACACGCTGTCGGCCAACTGGCAGAAGGATATCGAGAGCCAGAAGAAGGACCTCGACAAGCTTTACCGCACCTACCAGTCGGAAGAGGTGCTGCTGACTGAGCCCATGAAGAAGAAGCGCCAGGACGAAATTCTGAAGAAGGAGCAGGACGTGAAGGCCTACCAGAACAAGATTTTCGGCTACGAAGGCCAGCTCTTTAAGAAGCGTCAGGAGCTTACCAAGCCCGTGCAGGATCAGGTGTTCGAAGCCATTGAGAAGGTGGCCAAGAAAAAGCAGCTCGGCATCGTGTTCGACAAGTCCGGCGACCTGACCATGCTTTACACCAACCCCATCCACGATTACACGGAATTTGTAATGGAGGAATTGGGTTTAGCTTCCGAAGACCGCAACCAGCCCGCGCAGAAGGGCGCGGTAAAAACCGTAACTAAGCCCGCCACGCCCACCGACGATACCGATACCGACGAGGCTCCGGCGCCCACGCCCCGCAAACCGACCCGGGCGGCCGGACAGCGCGCAGCTGGCGGAAAAAATTAACTTTGCCTTCGCAACATCAACTCTCTGACAGTTTTCCCCTTAATGATTACCATGAACAAATTCCGTCTTGCCCTGATTGCGGCCGTTTTCACCCTCACGACCTCCACCGCTGCCCTGGCGCAAGCTCCGTTGAAGATTGGCTATACCAGCGTGGAATATGTGCTGAGCCAGATGCCGGAAAGCAAGCAGATTGAGTCCGATCTGAAAGCTTATAGCTCCCAGCTCGAAGCTCAGCTGAAAAGCAAGTACGCCGACTACCAGGCCAAAGCTGAAGCCTACACCAAGGCACAAAGCACGATGACCGAGGTAGTGCGCGCCGACAAAGAAAAAGAGCTGACCGGCCTGCAGAACTCCATCCAGGAGTTTCAGCGCAGCGCCGACCAGAGCCTGCAGCAGAAGCAGCAGACCTTGCTCAAGCCCGCCCTCGACAAGCTCCAGAAGACGATTGACGCCGTAGCCGAAGAGAATGGCTACACCTACGTGCTGAACTCGGACGGCGCCAGCCCCGTGCTGCTGCACGGCCCCAAGGATGGTGACATCTCGGATCTGGTGCTGAAGAAAATGGGCGTAACGCCGGGTGCTGCCGCCGCTGCGCCTAAGGTGACGACCCCAGCCGCCGCTCCGGCTGCTGCTCCCGCTGCCACCAAAACCAAAACCAAATCGAAGAAGTAAGCGCCTAGCGCTTTTTCGGCAAGCAAAGCCGGGGCCCTGGGCTCCGGCTTTCTTGTTTTACCCTTTCACCCAACGCCGCCCCCATGACGACGGAACTGGACGAAGAACAAGACCTACCCAACCTGGAGTTGCCCGAAGAGGAGGGCGAAGGCGATGAGCTCTACGAGCACCACCGCATCAAGGTAGACCGGAAGCAGGAGCTGCTGCGCATCGACAAGTTTCTGATGCGCCGCCTCTCGCACACCTCGCGCACCAAGATTCAGAACGCCATAGATGCCGAAGCGGTGCAGGTCAACGAGCGGCCTGTCAAGTCGAACTACCGCGTCAAGCCCTTCGACGTCATCACCATCACGCTGCCCGAGCCGCCCATCGATTTCCGGGTGCTGCCCGAGCCCATGGATCTAGACATCCGCTACGAGGATGAGGCGCTGCTGATGGTCAATAAGCCCGCGGGCCTGGTGGTGCACCCGGCCTTCGGCAACTGGCACGGTACACTGGTTAATGGCCTGACCCACCACCTGAACAACCTACCCACGGGCCGCAACGGCGAAATTCGCCCCGGTCTCGTGCATCGCATCGACAAGGACACCTCGGGGCTGTTGGTGATTGGCAAAACCGAACTGGCCATGACCCACCTATCCAACCAGTTCTTCCACCACACCATCGAGCGGACGTATCTGGCGCTGGTGTGGGGCATTCCGAAAGAAACGGAGGGCACCATTACTGGCAACATTGGCCGCAGCATAAAGGACCGCAAGGTGCAGGCCGTATTTCCTGAGGGCGACCAGGGCAAGCACGCCGTGACGCACTACAAGGTGCTCAAAACCTTCCAGCACGTGTCGTTGGTGCAGTGTAACCTCGAAACGGGGCGCACGCACCAGATTCGGGTGCATATGAAGCACATTGGCCATCCGCTCTTCTCCGATGCTACCTATGGCGGCAATAAGGTCCTCTACGGCCAGCGGACGGGCGCTTACAAGGCTTTTGTTGATAATGCCTTTGAGGTGATGCCCCGGCAGGCTTTGCACGCCAAGTCGCTGGGCTTTGTGCATCCCCAAACCGGCGCCACCATGCAGTTCGAAGTAGAGCTACCGCACGACTTTGCCTCTGTGTTGGAACTCTGGGAAAAGTACGCGGCCGAAGCCAGCTAGAACTAGCAGAAGTCCACAAAAAAGCCCCGCTACTCGGTAGCGGGGCTTTTTAATGAGCCGTTAAGAAACCGCCAGCTATTTCTTAGCAGGAGCTTTCTTAACCGGAGCTTTCGGCTTGTTCTTGCCGGTGATTTCGTCCACGGCTACCTTGGCGTCCTTGTTAGCAGGGTCCAACACCAGTACTTTCTGGTAGTAGGGCAGAGCTGCATTCTTATCCTTCTTGGTGAACAGGTAGTAGGAACCCAGGTAGTTGTTGGCTTCCACCAAACCTTCTTTGTATTTCGAAGGGTCGTTGGCCGAAGCTACCTCGATGTATTTCTCATAGTAAGGCTTGGCCGTACCCTGAGTCGAAGTTGGGTCCAGGTAGGTGTTCACCCGAGCGCGCATCTGGTAGCCGGGTACGTAGGTCGGACGAGCCGTGATAACCACGTTGTAGAGGCTGTCGGCCTGGGTGTACTGCTTGTTGGACTCGTAAGCCCGAGCCAGCAGTACGTTGTCGGCCAAGTCGCCTTTGCCGTCCTTCATGCGCATCTTATACTGAGCAATGGCAGCGGGATAGTTCTTGCTGCTCAGGTAAGCTTGGGCCAGGTCTTTGCGCAGGTCCATGTTGGTTGGGTCAGCAGCCACGGCCTTTTCGAGCAGGGAAATACCTTCGCCACCCTTACCCGACTTCGAGAGCATCTTGGCATAGTACACGTTGTCCTCCTTCAGAACCTTGCCAGCCGGAGCGAGCTTCATGAACTTATCCATGGCGGCAATAGCCTCATCGTTCTTGCCGGTCTCGTACAGCGAGTAGGCCCGCAGACGGTTCATGGTCAGGTTGTTGGGGTCACGGGCCAAGACTTTGTCAATCTCGGTCAGTGCCTCGGGGTATTTCTTGGTCAGAAACAGGAATGACGCGTACTTGGCATCCGTGTCCGGAGTCTTTTCAGCGGCGGCCATATACTTCTGGAAGCCAGCCAGAGCCTCGTCGTACTTACCGGCGTAGAAATACATTTCGGCCAGGTCGCGCTGGGCGGGAGCGTAGCTTGGGTCCAGGCTCAAAGCCTTCTCGAAGGCCGTGCGGGCTTCGTTGTAGTTGCGCGAACGAACGTTCAACTGGCCTTTGCGGTAGTAGGAGAGGGCATCGTTGGGGTTGGCCAGCGAAGCGCGCTCGTAGCTCGACATGGCCTCGCCACCACCGGTTTCCTGCTTCAGGTAGATGTCGCCGCGGGCAATCATCAGGGCGGCGTCATCCTTGCCTTTGTTGGCTTTCTGCGCCGCGTCCACGTAAGAAAGCGCCTTGGTTACGTCCTTCACGTCCGATTCGGCATAGGCCTGGGCAATCATCGTGAGAACCTTGGCGTCTTTGCCTTTGCTAACCTTTACGGCGTTATCGAACTGGATTTCAGCTTCGGCATTCTTGCCCTGAGCCAGTGCGGCGCGGCCGGCAGCTACCATCGTGGTGGCATCCTTCTGGTTCAGGGGAATACGGTTGAAATAGTACGCGGCCGAGTCCGGCATGTCGCGCATTTGGTACAAACGGCCTAACTCAAATGATGCGTCGGCCGACTGGCCTTGCTTCAACAAAGCCGCGCGGGCCTCGTTATAGCGCTCCAATTCAATAGATTTCTGAGCACTCGAGGTTTGAGCAACAGCGGCAGAGCCGGAAACAGACAAGGCAACGAGGAGCGAAAGCTTCCAGGGCTTGATGTTCATGAGCAAAAGGTTTGGGTGAAAAAGCGTGTGGAAAGTTGAAGGGTGAAGGCTAGAGCTTATTCGTGTTAATGATTCGCGTCTGGCCTACGGCCGGTACCAGCCCCGACTTGAGAACGATGAGCTGGCCTTTGTTGCCTGCTGCGAAGGATGCAAAACCGGTGCCAAGCCCAGCCCGGGCTTCCCGACTGATCAGATACACCTCCCGGCGCAGCGGATACGTCTTGAGGGCCATATAGGCCTGGTAGGGCTGTACGTAATCATCGGCCTTCTGTGGATTCGGATTGGAGCTGATGCCCACAACGCGCACTTTCTTTAAAAAGCGCTGCACGGCTGCATCATCCCGGTCACTAATCCAGTTGGCGCCGATAATGCCAATGGCACTGGGATGTGTAGCAACGTAATCAAGAAGGGCAGGGTTCGATTTGGCCGCAAATACCCGTTGAGTCAGCGCCGCGCCGCGGGTTACGGAGTCCTGCACGTAGCGGGCGGTGCTGGAGCGGTTGGCGTCAAAGACAACGTTGATGGCCCCCAACTTCTTCTTGCCGCTGATTTGGCTCCACTCCGCAGTTTTGCCCGTGAAGATGTCTCGCAACTGGGCCGTGGTCAGCAGTGAGTCGGCATTGCTGGGGTGCACAATGATAGCCAAGCCGTCAGTAGCCAGCTTGACGGCGCGCGGCACGAGTTTGAGGCGGTCGAAGCTGCCTTTTTCGGCGGCGGAAAGCTGCCGGGCCACCACAATGACGCGGGCCTTGTTGGAGAGCAAATCCTGGATAGCCGCTTCCTCGGGCTTATAGGAGGCTTGAATCTTGGCAGCTGGGTACAGCTTCTGGAAGGTATCGACCTGCGAGGTGAGGATGGGCGCAAACGTCTCATCAACGCTGATGTTGATGCTGCCGCTGGTCGTGGTATCCGTTTCGGCTGCCGCCCCCGGGGTGCCGCCGTTGTTACAGGCCGCCAGCAGCAGGCTGCTCAGGGCGACGGTCAAGCCCATTTTCCACCGGTTACTGCTCATCATCGTAGGTCGGTTTGCGTTTGAAATGCTGTCCGTAGGTGCGGACAAATCTAATGATTCCGTAAAACAAGAAAACGGTGCCCAGAATCCGGCGCGTACCCACGGGCAGCGTAATCATGCCGTTGGCAAGCCAGAGAAATACGCCCAGACCCATATAGATAAGGGCCATTGCCAGTAGAAAGTAGGGCACCAAGCGTTGGGGGGACTTACCCAGGCGTTCATCCGTGGTAGGACGATTCAGCATAGCACAGTGAAGAAGGAATGAAGCAGTGAAGTAGGGCTATAACGCAAAACCCCGGGCAGATTGTTCGTTCTGACCGGGTGGGCCACCCGGCGCGCTGCTGCATCACCACAAAAAAGTCAGAAAGTGGCCGGTGGAAATTCAACCGGCTACTTTCTGACTTTTGAAAAACCAATTTCAGCAAATATACTGCTAGGCCGCTATTTCGGGCTATGCTCGTTACTCATAGTGAAAAGTAATCGGCAGGGTGTAGCGCACGGCCACCGGGTGGCTGTTTTGCCGACCGGGCGTCCAGGCAGGCATGGCTTTGATAACGCGCGAGGCCTCTTCTTCTGTACCGTACCCCAAGCCCTTGAGTACCTGCACGTCGGAAATGTCGCCGCTGGCCTGCACCGTAAAGGCGACGAATACCTTGCCCGAAACGCCGTTGGCCAGGGCTTGGCGCGGGTACTTCAGATTGCGCTGCATGTACTTGCGCAGGGCCTCCAGGCCCCCGGCGAACTCGGGCATCACTTCCACGTGCACAAAGGGCGCAGCCGGCGCCGGGGCGGCCGTCACGTTCGAATCGTTGCCGGCCACCGTACCGGGGCCACTGCCCGCATTCGGGGCGGTGCTGCCGGGTATTGCGACGGGTCCCGTCTCGGCATTCGGATCGGTCGGCACCGCGGGTTCAACGGTTTCTTTGGGCACCTCCTTGAGCTCTTTCACAATTTTCGGCACCAACTCAGCAGGGGGAGTGACGACCACCTGGCGCCGCTGGGGCTGAGCGGGCGGCGGCGTGGCTTCTTTAGGCCGCTCAAAATCATAACGGCCCGGCTCGATGAGTACGTCATTGGGGATTTCGGGCACGACCACCGCGGCGGGCCAGAGCCGGTACGCGGCCAGGGGAACTCCAACCAGCAGCAGGCACAACAGCACGGAGACGGTTAGCCCCGTCACGAGGTGGCGGCTGTAGATGCGGCGCAGCACGTAGGCGCCATACGATTGGTTGCGGCCTTCAAAGACAATATCGTCGAGGGAGGCGGTACTGAGTTGCAGGGTGTTCATAGGGCAAAAGGTTAGGTGAAAAAATGGTGGTCAGCGCATCGTTAGCCAAGCCATTTCCCGAACCTCAAGGCTCGTTCCCGCTGGCTTTCAGGTAAGGAACGAAACCTATAAACTGCATGGTGCCCTCAAAAACCGCGTTTTCGACCTAGCTAGGTTTGTCTTCGACAAAAAAAAGACCCAAACCAGCTCGTCGGCTGATTTGGGTCTTTAGTAGGTTCTCCAGAAAGGGAGATTCGCTAGGCTTAGCGAATGGCGAAGGTTACCGGTACGGTGTACGAAACACTTACGGCCCGACCATTCTGCTTACCAGGAGCGAACTTCGGCAGGTTCTTGATAACGCGGGATGCTTCTTCGTCGCAGCCTGCGCCAATGCCTTTCTGCACCTTCACATCCGAAACCTGTCCGTCAGGACCAACTACGAATGCAATAAATACTTTGCCTTCCACCTGATTGCGCAGGGCCAGGGCGGGGTATTTGATATTCTGGGCAATGTACTTGAGCAACGCTTCCTGTCCGCCGGGGAATACCGGCATCTGCTCTACGTAGGTGTACACCTTCTGCTCAACTACCTCTTCTACCACCTTGTTGCCTTCACCTTCCAAGCCGCTGAGGTCAGCGGGGTTGTCGGTGTTGCCTTTCACGGTTTCGGTAGCTACCGTCTTTTCCTTGAGTTCTTCCTGGTCGGGAATCTCTTCCACCTTCTTGATTTCCTCATCCTTCTTCACCACCGGAGGCGTGAATTTGATGGTGGAAAGTTTCGGCGGTGGCGGCGGTGGCGCCTCCGGTGGTGGTGGGGGCGGTGGGGGTTTCGTTTCGTCCAGCGGTGGAGCTTCCATAAGCTCGTTCACCTTCAGCATCTTGTCGTCCTGCTTAACGTCTTTGTCAGCGAACATCCGCGCGATGAGCGGGAAGCTGACCATGATAGCAAAGATGGCGACTGCAATGAGAAGGGCCCGCGTAACGTGGCTACCGTACAAGCGCCGCAACACATACGCTCCGTAGGCCTTGTTACGGCCTTCAAAAACGATGTCGTCGAACGATGCACGCGCCAGTTGCGTGTTATCCATCATTTGCCAGAGGTTTTTATGAGGTCCTCATCCGCTTTCGAGATATCCACCAGCGCGTACTTTTTCTGGTCGGTGATGTTCATCTCGTCGAGGATGTCAACCATGTTCTTGTAATTGGATTTGTCGGCCGGCTTGATCAGAACCACCGTTTTGGGGTCCCGACGACGGCGCTCCAACAAGACTTTACGAATACCATCGGCGGCGTAGCTGGTCGGAATCAGTTCCGGCTTGGCTTCGCCTTCTTTGAGCAGGCCTTCGTAATAATAGATCTTGTCGTTTTCATCCATCAGAATGGTGAAAGCATTTGAAGCAGGCAGTTCCTGGGGAGGATCATTCGGCTTCGGCTTCACCGGCATCGTCATCTGCATGACGGTGGGCTTGCTGAACGTGGTGGTCAGCATGAAAAAGGTAAGCAGCAGGAAAGCCAAGTCGACCATGGGGGTCATGTCGATTTTGGTCGACATTTTTTTGGCTCTCTTTTTACCGCCTTTTCCGCCGCCTTTGTCTTGTTGTTGTATTTCGGCCATGGCTCTGCGGGGTTACTTACCGGCTACGGGCTTGGTTTCCAAGTCCGTAATCAGGTTGAAACGGTTGATGTTCTTTTCCTGCAGCAGCTTGATGACTTTCTTTACGGTCGGTACGTCCGCGTTGCCGTCACCTTTGATGGCAACGTAGGCGGGCTTACCAAACTCCTTGCGGCTGGCGGCCTGCGCCTCTACCACCCAATCAATGAATTGATTGTTGAGCGAGTCGGCAGGGATGCCGGGCTGCTTGATGGTCTTGCGCTGCTCGTTGTCGCGGCTCAGAAAATCGGGCAGTTGCTGCACCGGTACGCCAAAGCTGGAGAGGTTGGAGAACGTCTTGGCCTGGGCTGCCGTGAAGCTCACCCCGTACTTGGCGCCAACGCGCGACAACATGTCCATCTTGGGCTTGGCATCGTCCATGCCGAAGAATACGCGCTTGTCCTTGTCCACCGAAATGGTGATAACGTGGCTTTCGGGTAGGCGCAACTCGGAAGTAGACGATGGCGTGTCAACCACCACAGCTTCCTCGGGAGCAAACTTGGTGGTGAGCATAAAGAACGTCACCAGCAGGAATGCCAGGTCCACCATCGGAGTCATATCCAACGAAGGGGACGTTCTATGGGGCTTTACTTTGGGCATTTCTGGCGTGGTTTAATAGCGATGATTCAGAAACGTGGAATGGTTGGTAATTAGTGCCTTGCGGGCGCTAATTAGGCAACGTGCTCCGTTTCGCCGTGCTGAGCAGCGAAGGTCTGAATGATGCTGAAGCCAGCCTCGTCGATGCTGTAGGTCAGCTCGTCAATTTTGCTGGTGAAGAAGTTGTAGGCTACGATGGCCAGAGCCGACGTACCGATACCCAGTGCCGTGTTGATCAGAGCTTCCGAGATACCGTTGGCCAGACCAACTGCGTCGGGAGCACCACCTTGGGCCAGAGCGGCGAAGGCCTTGATCATACCGAATACCGTACCCAGCAGACCTACCAGCGTGGCGATAGAAGCCAGGGTGGACAGGATAACGAGGTTTTTCTCCAGCATAGGCAGTTCGAGAGCCGTCGACTCTTCGATTTCCTTCTGGATTGCCAGGATCTTCTGGTCTTTTCCATGTTGCGCTCACGAGCCATCTCCTGGTACTTGCCCAGACCGGCTTTCACCACGTTGGCAACCGAACCTTTCTGCTGGTCGCAGGCGGCGATGGCACCGGTGATGTCGTTCACGTTCAGCTTCTGACGGATAGTGCGCACGAAAGCTTCGATGCTCTTGGTGCCTTTAGCCTTGCTGATGGTCAGGAAACGCTCAATCGAGAACGTGAATACCAAC
This sequence comes from Hymenobacter persicinus, assembly GCF_004167665.1. Lineage (GTDB taxonomy): Bacteria > Bacteroidota > Bacteroidia > Cytophagales > Hymenobacteraceae > Hymenobacter > Hymenobacter persicinus. The sequence continues at coordinate 82,774 of NZ_SEWE01000003.1, forward strand.
AGGAAGAAAGTCAGCAGCAGGGGCACGATCGGACCACCTTTGTACACTACGCCGAGGTAGTTGCCGGGCAATGGGTTGTTTGCGTTGTCGCCACCCTGGAAGTTGCTGCCGTTACCAAACACGAAGAGGTAAACTATAACTGAGACAACAAATGCGAGGGGAATCACGATGGCAGCAAACGCTGACCCACCTTTTGCTTCACCTTTAGGTGCTGCAGGAGCGGCGGGCCGCACGTTCTTGTTCATGGCATTCTTTTGTTCCATTGTTCCGGAGAATTAGTGGGTTGGTGGTGAAAGGTTGAATTAAGTAGTAAAAAGTGAACAACTGGGTTGGATACCCCCGAAGACGGCGGCGGCCCCGCTCACCCGCACGCTCCGCTCCCCAAGGGTGGCGGAAATCGTGGGTCTGCTCGTGCGCGGGGCCCCTTGCGAATTCAGTCTATCCTTGGCAAACCTAAATAAAAAGGAACGTGCTGCCAAATGAAAAATGCGTTTAAACGCTTTAAAACGGTTTGTAACTCAAAAAAAGGCTATTTCTGAGGTGAGTGGGTAGTCACGGATGGGGGCAGCTTTTTGGCCTTCTCCCAGTAAACGTCCATCTGGGCCAAGCTCAAATCGGCGAGGCGGTGCCCCTCCCGGGCGGCCTCGGTTTCCAGAAACTGAAAGCGCTGGATAAACTTTCGGTTTGTACGTTCCAACGCCTCCTCCGGGTTGATGTTGGCGAAGCGCGCAAAGTTGACGAGCGAGAATAGCAAGTCGCCAAACTCGGCCGTAGCGCGTTCCTGGTTCATCTTTTCGGGGTCGGCATTGGCAAACTCCTCCCCGAATTCGGCCAGTTCCTCCTGCACCTTTTCCCAGACCTGCTCCTGCCGTTCCCAGTCGAAGCCGGCGCCCCGGGCCTTTTCCTGGATGCGCATGGCCTTAACCAGCGCGGGCAAAGAAGTCGGCACGCCGCCGAGCACCGAGGAATTGCCTTTTTCCTTGAGCTTCAGTTGCTCCCAGTTGCGCTTCACGTCTTCCTCACTGCTCACGCTCACGTCGCCGTAGATGTGGGGGTGACGGAAGATGAGCTTCTCGCACTGGGCGTTGAGTACGTCGGCAATGTCGAACTGGTTGGTTTCGGAGGCTATTTTGGCGTAAAACGTCAGGTGCAGCATCACGTCGCCGAGCTCCTTTTTCACGTCGGGCAGGTCGTCGCGCAGAATGGCGTCCGACAGCTCGTAGGTTTCTTCGATGGTCAGGTGGCGCAGGCTCTGCATGGTCTGCTTCCGGTCCCAGGGGCATTCGGCGCGCAGCCGGTCCAGCACGTCGAGCAGACGGCCGAAGGCGGCCAGCTGGTCGGCGCGGCGCGGGGAGGGGGAGGCGGGGAGGTCGTGGAGTTCCATTAGCCAAATATACAACCTTGGGTTTGTTGCGGCATTATTTGCGCTTCCTGCGGCCGAACCGGTCCATCTACTGCCGCAGTTACGGCGGCGGCCCCGATTCTTACGTAGGGAAAGCAGGCGGCTTTCTCTACTTTTGCGGACTCAAACACTGACATAGATTGTGGCACTGATCAAATCAATTTCCGGCATTCGGGGTACTATCGGCGGCGCGGCCGGCGAAGGCCTCACCCCACTCGATGTAGTGAAGTATGCGGCGGCCTTTGGCACCTGGGTACTGGATACAACCCAGAACAACACCATCGTCATCGGGCGCGATGCGCGCATCTCGGGCGAGATGGTCAGCAAGCTCGTAGCCGCCACGCTGCAGGGCTTAGGCATCGACGTTATTGATCTGGGCCTGAGCACGACGCCTACCGTGGAAATGGCCGTGCCCGCCAAGAAGGCCGGCGGCGGCATCATCCTGACGGCTTCGCACAACCCCAAGCAGTGGAATGCGCTGAAGCTGCTCAACGGCAAGGGCGAGTTTATCTCGGACGAGGACGGCAAGCAGGTCCTGCACCTGGGCGACACTGAGGCCTTCGACTTTGCGCCCGTGACCAAGCTGGGCCAGTATTCCACCGACGACACGTTCCTGCAGCAGCACATCGATGCCATTCTGCGCCTGCCGCTGGTGGATGCGGCCGCCATCAAGGCCAAGAAGTTCCGGGTGGTGGTGGATGCAGTGAACTCCTGCGGGGGCTTTGCCGTGCCGATGCTGCTGGAAGCGCTGGGCGTGGAAACCGTGGAAAAGCTGTTTTGCGAGCCTACCGGCGACTTTGCCCACAATCCCGAGCCTCTGCCCGAAAACTTGCGCGAAATTGCCAAGACGATGGAGAAAGGCGCCTTCGACCTGGGCATTGTGGTGGACCCCGACGTGGACCGCTTGGCCCTGGTAAACGAGGACGGCACCATGTTCGGCGAGGAATACACGCTGGTGGCCGTGGCCGACTACGTGCTCCAGCAGAACGGCGGGGGCAACACGGTCAGCAACCTGAGCAGCACCCGCGCACTGCGCGACGTGACCGAGAAGGCCGGCGGACAGTACGCCGCCGCCGCCGTGGGTGAGGTGAACGTGGTAACGAAGATGAAAGAAACCCAGGCCGTTATCGGCGGCGAGGGCAACGGCGGCATCATCTACCCCGAGCTGCACTACGGCCGCGACTCTCTGGTAGGCATTGCGCTGTTTTTGAGCCACCTGGCCAAAACCGGCCTGACCATGACGCGCCTGCGCAACTCTTACCCGAGCTACTTCATTTCGAAGAATAAGATTGAGCTGACCCCGGAAATTGACACCGACCTGGTGCTCAAAAAGATGGCCAAGCGCTACGCCAAGCAGCCGGTGAACACCATTGACGGCGTGAAAATCGAGTTCGACAAGGAGTGGGTGCACCTGCGCAAGTCGAACACGGAGCCCATCATCCGGATCTACGCTGAGTCGGAATCCAACGCCACGGCCGACCACCTGGCCAATAAAATCATTGCCGACATCAAGGAAATTATTTCCGCCTAGCCCGAGTACCGCGCAGCTTTCAACCCAACCCACGAGGCGGGGCTGAGGGGCAGCGGATTGCACGTATCAGGTCAATGCTATAAAGGATTCCGGCGGCACGCCGGAATCCTTTATTTTTGTGCCGTGCTGCTTGCGGCACTCCACCCCAAACCGCCCGGTATGCACCCCACCCCAGACCTGCACGCATCGGCAGCCGCCCCCACGGCCGCTTACTTTGACAACGCCGCCACCACCCCGCTCGATCCGGAAGTGCTCGATGCCATGCTGCCCTTCATGCGGGAGCATTTCGGCAACCCGAGCAGCATCCACGGGCACGGGCGCAAGGTGCGGGCGGCCATTGAGAATGCGCGCAAGACCATTGCTCACCTGATCAACGCTGCCCCGGCCGAAATTTCCTTTACCTCGGGCGGTACGGAAGGCGACAACTACGCCGCTTTTGGCAGCGTGCGGACCCTGGGACTCAAGCACGCTGTTACTTCCTCACTCGAACACCACGCGGTGCTGCACACGCTCCAGGCCCTGGAAAAGAGCGGCGAAATCAAGCTCAGCTACGTGCGCCACGACGCCCAGGGCCGCCTCGACCTGGAGCACCTCGACGAGCTGCTGGGCACGCACCCGCGCTCCTTCGTGAGCTTGATGCACGGCAACAATGAAATCGGGAACCTGAACGACATTCAGGCCATCGGCGACATCTGCGCCCGGCACGACGCCATTTTCCACACCGATACGGTGCAGACGATGGGCCACTACCGCCACGACGTGCAGCAGCTCAAAAACCACTTTCTGGTGGGCTCAGCCCACAAATTCCATGGTCCTAAAGGCGTCGGGTTTCTCTACCGCCGGGCCGGGGTGCAGGCCGAGCCGCTGATTCACGGCGGGTCGCAGGAGCGCAACGTACGGGCGGGCACCGAAAATGTGTACGGCATTGTGGGACTGGCTAAGGCCCTGGAAATTGCCTGTAGCAACATGGCCGACCACCACCGCTACATTCAGAGCCTGAAAGACCGGTTTATCAGCCGCTTGCAGGCCGAAATCGAGGACGTCAGCTTCAACGGCTGCTCCGCCATTGCCGACGCCAGCCTGTACACGGTGCTGAACGTGAGCCTGCCGCCCTCCGAACTCAACGAGATGTTGCTCTTCAACCTCGACATCAGCCACGTGTCGGTGTCGGGAGGCTCGGCGTGTACGAGCGGGGCCAACGCCGGCTCCCACGTGCTGACGGCGCTGGGCTGCGACCCCAGCCGCGGGGCCATCCGCTTTTCCATGAGCAAGTACAACACCGTGCCCGAGGTTGACTTTGCCGTGGAGCAGCTGGCCAAAATGTACCGCAAGGTATCGGTATAAGCCCGCGGCGGCGGCTTTAGTAGCTGCCGTCGGCGCCCCCGCCGCCCGAACTGCCGCCTCCGAATTCGAAGCCTGGCGCCTGCGGAGCCGGGACGTGAGCCGTTTGCGCTACAATCAGGGATTCGAGGTTGAACAGCTGCTGCTTGTCGTCGGCGGGCGCGGTGGCGGTGAGGCCGTGGCGTGGGGTGCGCAGGTAGCGGAATGCCCAGACCGTGAAACCCGTCAGCACGGCGCCGGCCAGGGCCGCGGCCACTTCCGGCGGAAGCAGGGAGCGGTAAAAGCGCACCGTGTACAGGGAAAAAGCCAGCGTCAGCAGACCCAGAATAAGCCAGGTGCGCCGGGCCCGCCGCAGCCCGACGAGAATGTAGAGCAGGGGAATGCCGGCGGTGAAAAAGTAAAACAGCCCGGCGAAGGGAATTTGCTGGGAGGCGCCGGCCTCACTCAGGGCAGCATTGCCTTCACGCACCACCAGATAGTTGCCGCCCAGGTAGAACGTGGCCAGCAGCAGCGCTTTCAGTAGGTCGTAGCAGGGCTTGTAGTACAGGTAGTCGGGGCGCCGGATCAGGTGTTGAACCAGGGCATAGCCCGCCACGGCCGTCAGCATGAGGGCAAACGGCAGCAGCAGCCGGCCGGCCCCGAATTGCAGCAGCCCGTTGGCAAGCCAAACCAGCAAAGCCCCGTACGCGGCGGCGGCCACCCACCGGTCGGCGTAGCGCACCACGGCCAGCACCAGCAAGCCAATGGTGGGCACCAGTACCAGGGTCAGAAACGAATTGGCCAGCGAAAAGCGGTACAGCGCCGGCGTGGCAGTTCCCACCACGTAGACCACAGTCGAAATCAGGCAGCCCAGGGCGAAGTAAAGCAGGGCATTATCGGCGCCTGAATGGTAGAGCTGCGACTCCCGAATTACGAGCTCCAATACGGCCAAGCTCAGCAAGCCACCGATAAGCCCCGCACCGACGAAGCTGCCTTCCCGAAAGCCAGTTAGCAGCGTAATCAGGCCGGTTGAGGTGGAGCAGGCCAGCAGGGTAAACAGGAAGATGCCCACTCGGATAAACAGGGTTGGTCGGGAGTAGCTGAGCGGGTGCGCGGCCTCAATGGCGGCCAGCTGGGGCGCCGAAATCAACTCCTGCTGCTGCCAGCGGGTGGCGGCCCGCCGCACGGCCTGGTGGTAGGCCCAGACCGGATTGTAGGCTTTGATGCTCATACCAGACGCAGAATTTTCTTGAGGTTGGAAAACAGCCACACGACCCCCGCCGCCGACAGCGGGAAATACAACGTCAGCAGGCCCCAGGCATCCCGGGCGAAGAGACCCACGAGCCAGAAAAATAGATAAGTCACCACTATGTAGCCGTACCCGACGCCCATCAGCAGCAGCAGATAGGAGTGGGCGCGTCGGGCGTACCAGATCAGAAAGCCGCTGACGAGCAGAATAAACGCGCCGGCGGCCACGGGCGGCAACGCAGCCGGCGAAAAGGAAAACAGCGCGGCCGTGGCGGCCAGCAGGGCCAGGTTGCCGCCCAACGACAAGTAGGTGAAGGCAAAGTGCGCCTTGCGGCCCAGGTGCTCGGAGGCCCAGCCCGCGCCCACCAGCAACGCACCCAGTAGCATGGCGCTGGTGCTCAAATCGACGCGGGAAAAGTCATTGAGGTGCAAAGCCGACACCGGCGCGATGCTCACGCCCACCCACGAGGCTAGCGCCGTGATGGCCATCGACAGCACCCCACGGTGGTCGAAGCGGTAGGCCAGAACGAAAAACAGCGCCGCCGGCAGAAACAAAGCCAGGCCATAGCGGGTGCCAAATAGCCGATACTGGGCCTGCAGGTAGCCTTCCAGGGTCAGAAACGTGAGGCAGCCCAGCAGCAGCAGATAATCGGGAACCACGCCGGCCGGCGGCGCCTGCCCCCAGGTAAAGGGCCGGCGGTGGCGGAAGGCGTACGTGAAGCTTGCCAGCATCAGCGCCGCCAGCCCGGCAATGATGACGCCGTGCCCGATGTCGTCGAGGTGCTGGTAGAGCAACACCCCCAGACCGCCGCTGAGTAAGGTAATGCCCAGGTACAGCAGGGTGCGCAGCTCGTAGTGCACCGAAAACGGCCGGGTGCGCTCGTGCTGCGCAATTGCGGCGGCTTGCTCGGGAGGTAGTAACCCCTTGGCAGTCAGATCAGCAATGATTTGGTCGGAAGACATGGGCAGCGGCCGGAAGCCAATACGGTGCGGGTAAACATACCAACTCTTGCGGAATGCGTATTATTCGCCAGTACTGGCTGCCATTGGCAGCATTCACTCGCCTAACTGGTTTGCTCGCATGGCCGAAATCAACATTCAACGCAAAAAGTCTTCCCCCAGCCCCTGGCTGCTCATTATCCTGGCCCTGGCCGTGCTGGGTCTGATTGCCTACTTCTTCCTCCGCGCCGACAACGCCAGCGCCCCGGATCCGGCCGCCGCGCCGGCCACGGCCACCAGCACGCCCGCCACCGACGCCGAAGCCGAGTCCATGGCCCGCGCCACACCGCCGCCCGCTGATGGTTCGGGTAACGCCGCCGTGGCCGACATGGCCGCTGAGGAGGCCCCCGCCACGCCCGACGAACTGGCCAGCTTTGCCGCCAACGAAGCCGCGGCCCCCGACTACGGCCGCCGCGGTCTGCGCATGCTCAGCGCCACGCTCTCCGACCTAGCTGACCGCGCCGACCTGCGCGACGCGGCCGTGAGCGAAAAGCGCAACGACCTGACCAGCGCCATCAGCCGCCTCGACGAGCCCGGAGCCAACCTCAAGCCGGGGCTAGTGGCCGCCACGGCCCTGATGCAGGCCATGCAGCAGAAAGCGTATCCAGATCTGGAAGGGCCCGTTGGGGAGTTGGCCGACCAGGCCCGGGAACTATCGGGGCGGCAAACGGCGGCCGACCAGGCTCCGCTCCAAAGCTTTTTCACCAAAGCCGCCGAGGTCGTACGCAGCTTCAGCCAGCCCGCTGCTTAGAGGCAGTACTTTTTTCCGTCATCAACCAAGCCCCTTTTGCCCTTCATGGACACGCCCACCATTCCGCCGGCTGCCGGCATGCACCTGCGCCGCCTCCGCGACCTGACCGAGTTTGAAGTAGCCGACGGCAACCCCGACGTGCGGGGCTGGTCGGTGCGCGGCGGCGACGGCAAGAAGTTTGGCGAAGTCTTCGAGCTTATCGTCGATACCCAGGCCCTGAAGGTGCGCTACCTCGACGTGGAACTCGACGCGGGCCTGCAGGTGAATGAGCACGAGCGGCACATCCTGCTGCCTATCGGCGTGGCCGCCCTCGACGAAGACGGCGACAACGTTTTTGTGACCTCGCTCACGCTGGAATCGGTGCTGGAATACCCGCCTTACGTCGAAATTCAGATTACCCGCGAGTACGAGGAAGCCATGCTCCGCTCGTTGCGCCTGCCCGTACCGACAGCCTCCGCCGCAAGCTTCTACGACCAGGATTCCTACAACGACCATCGGTTTTACCAGTCGCGCCAGCGCCTGAGCGGTCCGGAACCCGACGTGCCCAGCGAAGGCGTTTAGCGCCGCTCCACGCGCTGGCTCACCACCTGCCCATCGGCCAGGGTGATGTGCGCCAGATACAGCCCGGCGGGCAACGCAGTCAGGTCGTACACCAACTCGCCGGACGTTTCTGCCACCGGCGCCACGGCTACGGCCTGCCCCAGCGAATTCACCCAGCGCACCTGCGCGGGCTTCGTGGGGCTGCTCAGGTGCAGGCGGTCGGTGGCGGGGTTGGGATAGAGGCGGATTCCCGCCTGGGCCGCGTTGCGGGTAGCCAGCGTAGTGCGTTTGGGAATGCTCAGCCAGATGGTCGCATTGAGCAGCACCCGGGCGTGGTCGCCGTTGGCTTCAGCGCTCCAGCCGTTGTAAAGGCTGTCACCGGGGTCGCCGGTACCGTCGTCGGCGGGGGAACTGTCGCCCAGGGCTACCACTTTGCCTTTGCCGTAGCGGGCGTAGGCCATAAAGGCGCCGGTAGTGCCGCCCGCCGCGACGCCGGGCTTGTAGATGATGCCCCGCACCGACGGATTCGCCGTGGGGTTCAGGGTCATGGTGGCGCCGTTGTGGTATTCCATGGCCGCCACGTGGCCGGCCGGGCCGTGCAGCAGCGAGTCGGTGGGCAGGGCGGCCACGTTGGTCGTGTTTACCACCAGATTGTTCAGGTCGAAGGTGAAGCCGAACACGCTGGGCGCGCCCGCGGTAGGCTGCATCAAGTCGTTCCATATTTCGGGAGAGTCCCAGCCGTCGCCGTTGCGGTCGGAGTTGTCGTGGTCCGAAATCATCAGCAGGCCGCCGCCGTTGCGCACGTAGTTGAGCAGGGCGGCCTTCTCAGCCGTGGAAAAGCGGATGTTGGGCTCATCCACGATGTAGACCTGATAGTTGCTCAGGTCCTGCACGTTGGACGCGTCGCCGTAGGTGAGGCGGGCATTGTAGGGCAGCGTTTCCACCTGAAAGCCCCGCTTCACCAAGGCCACGCCCCAGGACGAAATAGCGCCCTGCCAGTAGGTTTCCGGGGTGTTGGCCGTGATGCCGCTCTGGGCCGGGTTGGGAAAGCGCTGCGGGTTGGAGTCGGAGCCCGCGCCGGTGGTCATGGCCCCGTTGGAGCCCACGCCCAGGTTGTGCAGGTCGGCGTCGATAACCCAGTCGGCATTGTTGGCCATTTCGGCCCGGGTGGCGTCGAAAAGAACTTTGAGGGGTTGCTGTTGAGCGTAGCTCAGGCCGGCCGTCAGCAGAAGGCCAGCCGTCAGAAAAGTAAAAAGGCGCATGTAAGGGGCAGGATGAAAAAAGGGCCCCTAAGGTAGAGATTTTTCGAAGGTAACCGCCTAGCTTCCACCAGATCAAATTTGAAAACATAGCTGCCCTTGCCAACCGATGCGGGCCGGCCGGACTCACCAGACACTACCCTTATCCAGTAGCCGGCCTATGCGAGTTTCTACCCATTATCTGATCTGGAGCGGCCTGGCCGGCCTGAGCGCCTGCGCCGCCGTGGAGCCCCACACTCTGCAAACGCCCTGGGTGAGCCGGCGGGGCGAGACGGAGCTGGCCCTGAACACAGGCCTGCACGGCTCCGATCTGCAGGCGGCGCACGCTCTTACCGACCGGGTCACGCTGCTCGGCAGCTACCACCAGCGGGTTTTGAGTGGCCGGGGCAGCTGGACTTATCAGGGCGAAGCAGGGGCGGGGCGCACTTGGGGCCGCTCGGCCGGGCAGACGCTGGGCGTGTACGGCGGACTGGGCTACGGCACTGGGCAGTCGGGCGGCACGCTCTGCCTGGATTTGTGCGGCTCGGTCAGTTCCTACCGGGTTGGCTACGGCTACGCCTACGTGCAGCCCACTTACCGCTGGAGGCCGGATGCTTCTTCCGGCTTCAGCACCGCCGTGAAAGTCATGCTCGTGGACTTTCGGCGCCTGGAGAAATCGACGTATTACCCGGATAACTTCCTCAACGACTCGGTCCGGGTCGCTGGGGGCACGGTGGTGCAGAGCCGGGCCGGTTACGGAAGCTTGGTGCTGCAGCCGGGCTTCAGCACGTTTCGGGAAATAGCACCTCACCTGCGGCTCACTTTCAGCGGAAGCCTGTACATTCCGCTGCGGACGGAGTTTCCCTCCGTGATGCCGTTTGCCGTAGGCCTGGGCGTACAGTACCACTTCGGCGGGGCCGCCGCTACCGCCGACCAGCCTTAATTCTGCCGGATCATGTTGACCACGCCCTCCACCCACTGCGGGTGAGAGTTCAGGGACGGCACCAGCTGCCAGTGTCCCCCCCCGGCTTCCTCAAACATTTCCTTGAACTCAGTGCCCACCTCAATGGTCGTTTCCAGGCAGTCGGCGACGAAGGCGGGGCTGAAGGCCAGCACGTTCTTGATGCCCTTGGCCGGCAGCTCCTTCAGCACCTCGTCGGTGTAGGGCTGCAGCCACGGGTCGCGCAGGCGGCTTTGCAGGCGGCTCTGGAAAGTGGTGGTGTACTGGTCGGGGGCCAGGCCCAGGCCGGCGGCCAGCTGACGGGAGGTTTCGAAGCACTGGGCCCGGTAGCAGTAGCGGTTGTTCTTGTTGTAGCTGTTGCAGCAGCTGCCCAGCTTGCAGTAGCCCTTGTGGCTGCCCTTGAGCACGTGCCGCTCCGGGATGCCGTGGTAGCTGAACACGACGTGGTCGTAGGTACGCTTAGCCATTTCCTCCTTGCCCAGGGTCACGAAGGTGCCGATAAAGCCCGGGTCGTCGGTGAAGGTGCTGATAAAGCTGATGCTGGGCACCACCCACCACTGGCCCACAATTTCCATCACCTTTTGCTGCACCGAGCCCGTGCTGGCCGCCGCGTACTGCGGAAACAGCGGCAGCACGATGATGCGCTCAACGGACGCCTCGCGCAGCTCTTCCAGCGCCTTTTCGATGCTCGGGTTCTGGTAGCGCATGCCGAAGGCCACCACGTAATCTTTGCCCAGCTTTTCCTGCACTAGCTTCTGCAAATCCAGGCCGTGGTAGAGTAGGGGAGAACCCCGCTCGGTCCAGAGCTGCTGGTAGATTTTGGCCGACTTGGGCGCCCGCAGCGGCACGACCAAGCCCCGAAACAGCGGGTAGCGCACGGCGGCCGGCATGTCAATCACCCGGGCATCGGTGAGAAACTCGTTGAGGTAGCGGCGCACGTCGGGCGTCTGGGGCGAGTCGGGCGTGCCGAGGTTGACGAGCAGCACGCCGGTGCGGCGTTGGGCGGAGGCGGGAGCGGGCATAATCGAAAGGGGTAATGCGGAAATCTACTCCGGGACCGGGTCGAAAGTCAGCCCGGGCGAAGCGGCTGCAAAGGTCGTACAACGCGGGGCGAAGTGAAACTGTAGACCGCAGACAATCTTCCGGGCCCCGATGTTTTGGGCACCGGCGGCGCGGCGGCGTAAAAGTTGTACCTTTGCGGGCCCAATTTCAGAACCGGAAATCATGACTGACCCCAAACCGCACCGTGCTGGCTTCGTGAGTATTATCGGCAAGCCCAACGTGGGCAAGTCGACGCTGATGAACGCCCTGATGGGCGAGCGGCTCAGCATCGTGACCAGCAAGGCCCAGACCACCCGCCACCGCATTCTAGGCATTCTGAACGGCGACGACTTCCAGCTGGTGTACTCCGACACGCCCGGCATCATTCAGCCCAAGTACGAACTGCACAACGCCATGATGTCGTTCGTCTACTCGTCCTTGGAAGATGCCGACGTGATTCTGTTCGTGACCGACATCTACGAAAAGCACGACGAGGAGCCGGTGGTGGAGCGCCTGCGCAAGATGACCGATACGCCGATTCTGCTCTTAGTCAACAAAATCGACCAGGCCGACCAGGCCGAGGTGGAGGCCAAGGTGGAGTACTGGCGGGAGCAACTACCCAACGCGGCCCGGGTGCTGCCCATTTCGGCTCTCGAGCAGTTCGGCACCGGGGAGCTGCTGGATTTGATTCTCGGCTATTTGCCCGAGCACCCGGCCTACTACCCCAAGGATGAACTCACCGACAAGCCCGAGCGTTTCTTCGCCGCCGAGATGATCCGGGAGAAGATCTTCAAGCTCTACAAAAAGGAAGTCCCGTACAGCTGCGAGGTCGAAATCGAGGAGTTCAAGGAAGAGGAAACCATCATCCACGTGCGGGCCGTCATCTACGTGGAGCGGGCCAGCCAGAAGGGCATCATCATCGGTCAGAAAGGCGCCGCGCTGAAGAAAGTCGGCACTTGGGCCCGGGAGGAAATGGAGAAGTTCTTCCGCAAGCAGGTCTTCCTCGAAACCTACGTCAAAGTCAACGAAAACTGGCGCACCGACCCCAAAGCGCTGAATAAGTTTGGGTATAAGCAGTAAGGTGAAATGGTGAGATGGTGAAATAGTGAGTTGATGTTCGGCTGGCGCGGTTTGCGCCTTCTGTGCCACTGGCGCAAGCGGAACAGAAAACTCACCATCTCACCACCTCACCATCTCACCATCTCACCATTTCCGACCTCACACTCACTTAACTACTCCGGGCACTGCCGAACTTGGTCGGGCCGGCGGCTGGAGTCAGATGTATGAAGAATACCATTGCCATTGTGGGGCGCCCGAACGTGGGCAAATCCACCCTTTTTAACCGCTTGGTTGGCCAGCGCAAGGCCATCATGGACAACCAGAGCGGCGTGACCCGTGACCGGCACTACGGCTACGGCGACTGGATCGGGAAGCACTTCACGGTCATCGACACCGGCGGCTACGTGCACGGCTCCGACGACGTGTTCGAGGAAAGCATTCGCCGGCAGGTGAAGCTGGCCGTGGAAGAGGCCGATGTGGTCTTGTTCATGGTCGACGTGGACGCGGGCATGCACGGCTTGGACGAGGAGTTTGCCGGCTTCCTGCGCCGCTACCAGGGCAAAAAGCCCATTTACCTCGTGGCCAACAAGGCCGACACCAACGCCCGGGCCCACGCGGCTGGCGAGTTCTACGCCCTGGGCGTCGGCGACGGCGACATCTTCACCATCAGCTCCCAGAGCGGCTCCGGCACGGGTGATTTGCTCGACGCCGTGGTGGCCCACTTCGAAGATCCGTGGGAAGAGGTGCAGGACGAGGGCCTGCCCAAGATTGCCGTGGTCGGCCGCCCCAACGTGGGCAAGTCGAGCCTGGTAAACCTGCTGCTGGGTGAGGAGCGCACCATCGTGACCGACATTGCCGGCACCACCCGCGACGCTATCAAAACCCGCTACAACGCCTTCGGCAACGAGTTTGTGCTGATTGACACCGCCGGCCTGCGCCGCAAGACCAAGGTGAAGGAAGACATCGAATTCTACTCCGTTCTCCGCTCGATCCGGGCTATGGAAGAGTCCGACGTCTGCATCGTGATGCTCGACGCCACCCGCGGCATTGAGGCCCAGGACGTGAACATCATTGCCCTGGCCGACAAAAACCGCAAGGGCATCGTGATTCTGGTCAACAAGTGGGACTTGGTGGAGGACAAGGAAACCAACTCGACCAAGAAAATCGAGGAGGAGATTTACGAGAAGATTGCGCCCATTGCGTATCCGCCCATCATCTTCACCTCCGTCACCACCAAGCAACGCGTGCACAAGGCCATCGAAACGGCCATCCAGGTGTACGAGAACAAGACCAAGAAAATCCCGACGTCCCAGCTCAACGAGGTAATGCTGCGCGCCATCGAGGAGCACCAGCCGCCGTCCGTGAAGGGCAAGATGGTCCGCATCAAGTACGTGACCCAGCTGCCGACCCACAACCCGGTGTTTGCCTTCTTCTGCAACCTGCCCCAGTACGTGCGCGACTCCTACGTGCGCTACCTGGAAAACCGCCTGCGCGAGAACTTCGGCTTCGAAGGCGTCCCGATTGGCGTCATCTTCCGCAAGAAGTAAGCTCCGATTTCTGAGTGAAGAACGCCCTGCTTGACTTTGTCGGGCAGGGCGTTTTGGCTTTCCGGTCAGGCCAACGGATGAGGAAATGATGAAAAATTTTTCGGGCCGGGCGGGTTACCTTCTGAGGAGCTTGATATAAAGACCAGAATCTGGCGGCGGCCCCGCGTGGAAAGCCGCCGGATTCGCTCAAAAACTGATTTTTCATTTCCCCCAACAAACCCTCATCATGAAAAAAGTTCTGTTCCTCGCCCTGGCTGCTGCTTCGTTTACCTTCGCTTCGTGCGACAGCAAGAAAGAAAACGCTCAGGAGAATGCTGCTGAGAACGTAGAAGCTTCCGGCGAAGCCAAAGCTGACGCTATGGAAGACCAGGCTGACGCCGTACGTGACTCGGCCGATGCTAAGGCTGACGCTATGGAAGACAACGCTGACGCTATGCCAAGCCAGGCTACTCCAGCTCCCGCTGAAGGCGCTACCAAGTAGTTGATCTTGCCTGCAAAGGCATAAAAGAGGCTCCCCAACCCGGGGAGCCTCTTTTTTTGTGGCTGCCAGTGGCCCTTAGCCCAGACGGTGGCCGATAATCTTGTCAACGGCCTTGAAAAGCTTGCGCGGGGGGTAAGTGCGCCAGGGTAGCTCGTCAAGCTGGCCGCCGAAGTTGACGTAGCTGTCGACGTTGTACTGGCGCATTTCGCGGATGACGTGCTCCTGGAAATTAACACCGGCAATCCAGCCGTCCTCCACGTCTTCGAACCACTCCTCGTAGTAGGAGTCGTCGGAGCCGTGGAAGTTGAACACGTTTTCCCCGACGAGGATAAACTTGCGGATGCCCTCGTGCACCATCAAATCAATGATGTTGCGCTTGAGCTGCATGATGTCGTTTTCGATGGCGTCGTTCCACTCCCCGATCAGCTCGATGATGCCGATGCCCTCGTCGTAGTCGACGAACAGGATCTTGAGGAATAGGGTGTCGGAGTCGAGGCTGTCCCACTGGGGGTGGATGTAGTAGCCGTAGATGGTGTTGGTGAACGTGTCGAGGCTGTTTTCGGCCTCGAAGAGGGGGGACCGGGGGTCCTCGGAGGCGGAGTACTGGTCAATCCAGTTGTAGTGCGGCTCAATGGTATGCACGGCAGGACGCGGGTGTGGTGGTACGGAATAGCAACAACTAGCGGCGCAAAAAGCTCCTTCTCCTACGGGGATTCTGCTGGCGTTGGCGAACTACCGGGCGTGTGAGCGGCTTTGCGGAAGGCCGGAAATGCGGCGCCGGGCGGGAAAACCGAGCTGTTGGGCGGCGCGGGCTGCAACTCCGGCCCAAACGGCGTTACCTTGGGCTGCCACCACCATTCCCCCCCTTCCCGTGAAGTATCTGTTTTTATCGGCGACGCTGGCCGCGACCCTGCTGGGCCCGTTGATGAGCTATACCCGCCCGACTGCGGCCTCGGCCCTGGCCGCGGCGCCCGCCGACTCCCCGGCCCTGGCCAAGCTGTTTGACCAGTATTGGGATGAGCGCGCCCGGCTCTACCCGCTCGAAGCTACCGGCCTGGGCGACAACCGCTACAACGACCAGCTGCCCAACTCCGGCACCGCGGCCTACCGCGCGGCCCAGCAGCAGTTTTTCGAGCGCTACCTCACCCAAGTCCGCACGTTCGACCGCGCCAAGCTCTCCGACCACGACCGGGTGAGCTACGACATCTTTCTCTACGAGATGCAGATGCGGCTGGAAGGGCTCCGGCAGCCCACCTGGATGATGCCCTTCACCCAGGTCAATGGCCTGCCGATTTCGCTGGCCCAGCTAGGCGCGGGCACCGGCGACCAGCCCTTCAAGACGACCCAGGACTACGACAACTGGCTGAGCCGGGTGCGGGCCTACCCGGCGTGGGCCGATACGGCCATCAGCAACTTTCGCCGGGGGATGCGCGCGGGCGTGGTGCTGCCCCGGGCTTTGGTGGAGAAGATGCTGCCCCAGCTCCAGGCCCTGGTGACGGCCGACCCCGCCAAAAGCGCGTTCTACGGGCCCGTGGCGAAGTTTCCGGCCACCGTGCCGGCCGCCGACCAGCCCCGCCTGACGGCGGCCTACCAGCAGGCCATCCGGGAGCAGGTAGCACCCACCTACCAGAAGCTACACGACTTTCTGCAGAACGAATACCTGCCCAAGGCCCGCCCCAGCACCGGCATCAGCGCTGTGCCCGGCGGGGAAAAGCTGTACCGCTACGCCGTGAAGCAGTGGACCACCACCGACCAGACCCCCGACCAGATCTATCAGACCGGCCTGAGCGAGGTAAAGCGCATTCGGGCGGAGATGGACAAGATTCGGGGGGAGGTAGGCTTCCAGGGCGACCTGAACGCCTTTTTCACCTACCTGAGCACCGACAAGCAGTTCATGCCTTTCAGGACAGCCGACGAGGTGCTGGCCGTGTACCGGGGCATTCAGGCCAAGATTGACCCCAACCTGAAGAAGATGTTCGGCAAGGTGCCCAAAACCGGATTCGAGGTGCGGCAGACCGAAGCCTTCCGGGCCGCCTCGGCCAGCGCCCAGTACAACCGCGGCCTACCCGACGGCACCCGCCCCGGCATCTTCTACGTGCCCATCCTCGACCCGACCCAGTACAACGTGACCCGGGGCATGGAGGCGCTGTTTCTGCACGAGGCCATTCCGGGCCACCACTACCAGATTGCGCTCCAGCAGGAAAACACCAGCCTGCCCAAGTTCCGCCGCTTCGGGGGCTACGGGGCCTTCGTGGAGGGCTGGGCCCTCTACACCGAGAGCCTGGGCAAGGAGCTGGGCCTCTACACTGACCCCTACCAGCGCGTGGGCGCCCTGAACACCGAAATTCACCGCGCCATCCGCCTCGTGGTGGACGTGGGCATGCACAGCAAGGGCATGACCCGGGAGCAGGCTATTAAGTACCTGATGGATAACCGCCCGATTTCGGAGCAGGCCGCCGTGGCCGAGATTGAGCGGTACATGGCCAACCCCGGGCAGGCCTTGAGCTACAAGATCGGGCAGCTCAAGATTCTGGAGCTGCGCCGCAAGTACGAAAAGCAGTTGGGCCCGAAGTTCCGGCTCAGCGCCTTCCACGACCAGCTGCTGGCCAACGCCGCCATGCCCCTGGCCATTGCCGAAAAGGCCATGGACGCCTGGGCCGCGACGCAGAAGTAAGAAAACACACCGGCTAGCCTAGAGGAAGTAATCAAAAACAAAGAGGGCCCTTACACGAGGGCCCTCTTTGTTTCCAGATGGAGTGAAGAAGTTCTACCTACCGCCGCGCCTCAATAGCCGCCCTAACCGACCCGTGCTGCTTGAGCAGCGCTGCGGCTTCTTCCTGTTGGATGCCCAGCTCGTCCATGATCATCTTTTCGCCGCGGTCCACGAGCTTGTGGTTGGAGAGCTGCATGTCGACCATCTTGTTGCCTTTGACCTTGCCCAGACGGATCATGGTGGCGGTAGTGAGCATGTTGAGCACCAGCTTCTGGGCGGTGCCGGCCTTCATGCGGGTGCTACCCGTTAGGAACTCGGGGCCGGTGACGACTTCGACGGGGTAGTCGGACACGGCGGCCACGGCGGAGGCGGGGTTGCAGACGATGCAGCCGGTGGCAATGCCGTGGCGGCGGGCAATGGCCAGGCCGCCCACCACGTAGGGCGTACGGCCCGAGGCGGCAATGCCCACGAGCATGTCGTCGGCGGTGATGTCGTAGGCCTTCAGGTCGCGCCAGGCCTGGGCGGGGTCGTCCTCAGCGTTTTCCACGGCCTTGCGGATGGCCGAGTCGCCGCCGGCAATGATGCCGACCACCAGCCCGGCGGGCACCCCGAACGTGGGCGGACACTCGGAGGCGTCCAGAATGCCGAGACGGCCGCTGGTGCCGGCCCCGATGTAGAACAGCCGCCCCCCGCGCTGCAGGCGGGCCACGGTGGCCTCGACGAGCGCCTCAATCTGCGGCAGGGCCCCGGCCACGACCTGCGGCACGGTCTGGTCCACGCTGTTGATGCCGGCCAGCAGCTCACGGGTGGAAAGCGTTTCGAGGTTGTCGAATTGGGAGGGGCTTTCAGTGCTCACGGGAGAGGAGTTGGGGAAAGGGTGAAGGAGGGAGAGGAGGGGTGGGTCGGGATAAGCAGAGCCGTTTGTTGGGCCGTCATGCTGAGCGTCAGCGAAGCATCTCGCGGGCTGATGTTGAGTTACTAATCAGACGTGAGCCCGCGAGATGCTTCGCTTCGCTCTGCATGACGTTCTTACTGGTATAGCTGCTACTACGTTTTCTGCTCATTTCAGGCGGCCGATGGCGTGGAACTTGTCGAAGACGTGCTCGGTGTGGGGGGCGTCCTTTTGGAGCTCCCGGGTCAGGTCCTGGCCGGCCCAGTGCTCGTAGTGGTTGCCGCGCCGCCAGAGCCGCGACTTGGTTACGTCGTAGATCAGACCCTGGTAGCCCACCCAGATTTCGTCCCGGTCCTGGCCATTGCGCAGGGCCAGCTGGGCGCGGGAGTACTCGGGGAGGTCATTGGTTGTTAGTTGTCCGTTGTTAGTTGTTAGGGTCATTCAGTTGTCCTTTGTCCGTTGCCAGTTGTGGAAGAGGAAGGTGATTAGTCGATTGGTGAAGCTGAGCTTTGGTGTTACCCTTTCGCCGGGCGGGGCAGAACAAACTAACAACCGACAACTAGCAACGGACAACTAACAACTACCCCAACAGCGCCTGGGTCAGGATCCAGCGGTTGGGCAGGTCGCCCTGGGCGGCTTTGAAGTAGTCCTCGTAGCTGCAGGGGACGATGCGCTTGATGTCGCTGTTGGCCAGGCTTTCCACTTCCAGCCACCACTTTTCGGTGCGCTTAGCCTTGTAGAACACCAGCTTGGCCGGGGAACCGGGCAGGCCCACGGCGTAGCGGGTGAAGCGGCGGCTCTGAAAGTCAGTTTCGCCGCGGCGGTGGTAGAAGCCTTCCACGAAGTACCAGAGCATGGTGGCCAGGGTGGAAGCGGCCAGGCCGTGCACGTCGTGGTCAGGGCGGTAGCCGTAGAGGCCGAAGGAGCTGAGCTGGTCGTTGTGGCCGGCGTACCAGGCCAGCTTGGCGGCTTCCTCGTTGGTGAGGCCGAAGGGGTTGGCGGGCGAATACGCCGGCGCGTCGTTCCAGCGCAGGGCCGCCACGTCGAAGCTCACGAAGTCGGCCTGGCGCAGCAGGGGCTCAGCCTGGCGGATATCGTCGCGCACCTGGCCCAGGCGCAGGGTTTCGAAGTGCAGCTTTTCCAGGGCCGCCAGCACCTCGGCGGCTACCAGGTACTGCTGGTGGGCGAGCTGGGCGAAGTTGAACAGAAAGCTGGGCTCGTGCATCAGAATGCGCCGCAGGTGGGCGGCCTCGGGCGCGGCCGAGTCGTGCTCGGCCATGTCGACGTGCGAATCCACGGTGGCGAAGCTCACGGGGCGGTCCAGGTTTTCGTAGGCCAAGAACTGCCCGTAATCGAGGTCGTGGCTGCCGCCGAGCAGGATGGGCACGGTGTTGTGCTCGAGCAGGGTGCTGATGATTTCGCGCAGGCGCAGGTAGGTGTCTTCCAGCGTCAGGCCGGGCCGCAGGTTGCCCAGATCCACCAGCCGCAGCGTGCCGGTGCCTTTCTGTAGCTGGTAGAAGCGGCGGCGCACCTCGTCGGCGCCGTGTGCGGCCGGGGCGCCGGCGGCACTGCCGCGCCACTCGTCCAGCCCGATAAGGGCCAGATCGGCAGTGCGCCAGTCCGGGAACGTGGTGTCCTGGAAGCGCGTGGCGTAGTTCGCCAGCGTAGTAGAGGCCGCGGCGGCCGCGGTAAGCTCCTCGGGGAGCGGATCAAAGAAGATGGCCAGATTCATCGGGCGCGGAAAGAGCAGGCCAACAAAACTACGCAAAAGCGGCCACCCTCGCGCGCTGTTCCGCGTTAGAGAAGCCGGCAAGCTGCACTGTAAATAGGCTTTACGGCAAAAAATCTATTTATTTAAGCAGCCTTACCCTTCAGGCCCGCTCCGCATTGTTCGCTCCAAGAGCATTTTGCTGCGCCTCGCGCGCCCTGGCAATCTGCTTTTCCCACCCTTTGTGTTTCTCTCTCCATGGAAGTTCGTCGTTCATTTGACATCCTGACTCACCAACTCGCCACCACGCCCAAAACCGACGCGCTGGCGGCTAAAATCAACGGCACCTGGGAAAAAATCAGCACCCAGCAGCTCCAGGACAACGTCAACCAGGTCAGCCTGGGGTTGCTCGAGCTCGGCATTCAGAAGGGCGACAAGGTGGCTATCATCTCCATGAACCGGCCCGAGTGGATGTTTGCCGACTTCGGCATTGCCCAGGTGGGCGCCACCAGCGTGCCGATGTACCCCAGCATCACGGTCGAGGACTACAAGTACATCTTCAAGGATGCCGGCGTAAAGGCCGTGTTCGTGTCCGACGACAAGCTCTACGCCAAAGTGAAGGAAGCCACCGCCGACCTGCCCGAGGTCAAGCACGTGTTTACCTTCGACAAGGTGCAGGGCGCTCCGCACTTCAGTGAGCTGCTCGAAAAGGGCAAAAAGGGTGACCCGGCCACGCTTGAGCCCCTCAAGGCCGCCGTGCAGCCCGACGACCTGCTCACGCTTATCTACACCTCCGGCACCACCGGCAACCCGAAGGGGGTGATGCTCAGTCACGACAATATCCTGAGCAACTGCCGCAACTCCCAGCGCTTTGTGCCCGTGAATGCCGCCGATACGGCCCTGAGCTTCTTGCCGCTCTGCCACATCTTCGAGCGGATGGTGACTTACCTCTACATGATTAATGGGGTGAGTATCTACTACGCCGAGAGCATGGAAGTCATTGCGGACAACCTGCGCGAGGTGAAGCCCCAGATTTTCACCACCGTACCCCGCCTGCTGGAAAAGGTCTACGACAAGATTGTGGCGAAGGGCCACGAGCAGGAAGGCATCAAGAAAAGCCTGTTTTTCTGGGCTCTGGACCTGGGTCTGAAGTACGACACCCAGAAAGACCAGGGCTTTGTCTACAACACCCAGCTGGCCCTGGCCAACAAGATCATCTTCAACAAGTGGCGCGAGGCCCTGGGCGGCAACCTGCGCTGCATCGTCAGCGGGGGCGGGGCCCTGCAGCCGCGCTTGGCCCGGGTGTTCTGGGCGGCCGGCATCCGGGTGATGGAAGGCTATGGCCTGACCGAAACCTCCCCCGTTATTGCCGTGGGGGGCTTTGAGCCCGAAAACAACCTAATTGGCACCGTCGGCCCGCTCATCGACAACGTGGAAGTCAAGATTGCCGAAGACGGCGAAATCCTGACCCGCTCGGCCTCGGTGATGAAGGGCTACTACAACCAGCCCGAGCTGACGGCCAAGGAAATCGACGCCGACGGCTGGTTCCATACCGGCGACATCGGCGAGTTCGTCAACGGCCGCTTCCTCAAAATCACGGACCGCAAGAAGGAGATGTTCAAAACCTCGGGCGGCAAGTACATTGCCCCGCAGGTCATCGAGGGCAAGCTCAAGGAGTCGCCGCTGGTGGAGCAGTGCATGGTGGTGGGCGCCGACCAGAAGTTCCCCGCTGCCCTCATCATCCCGTCGTTCGACGACCTCAAGGGCTGGTGCAAGCGCAACGGCGTGGACTGCAACGGCCCGAAGGAGGAGCTGGTCAAGAACGAGAAGGTGGTCAAGATGTACGACGAGCTGGTCAAGAAGTACAACCAGAGCTTCGCCCAGTGGGAGCAGGTCAAGAAGTTTGTGCTCATGCCCAACCAGTGGACCGTGGAAACCGGCGAGATGACGCCCACCATGAAGGTGAAGCGCAAAATCATCACTGAAAACAACAAGGACGTCATCGAAGCCCTCTACCACCACGACGAGCGGCGGTAAAGGCCCCGCTATTTTCGACGCAAAAAAAGCCCTGCTCCCCGGAGTAGGGCTTTTTTGTGTGCGCGCCGCTCCCGCGAAAGGCTATTATTTTAGCGGGTTGCTGCGTAACTTTCGGGTCTGTTTTATTCCTAAAAATCAGCCTGCTTGATGAAACGAATTACCACTGCATTGTTTACGCTTTCCACGGCCGCCGTGCTACTGACGGGCTGCACCAAAAAGGGCGAACCAGGCCCGGCCGGCGCCACGGGTGCCACTGGCGCTACCGGTCCCACCGGCCCGTCGGGTCAGAACCTGACTGGCACCGTGTATGGCTTCGTGAACCCCGTGGATGAAAACGGCAGCAACACGACGCTGGCAAAAAGCGGCGTTACCGTGACTCTGGAAGGCGCCACGACCTTGACGGCGACCACCGACGCTAACGGCCGCTACGAGTTTCCCGGCGTGCGCAACGGCACCTACAACATGACCTATTCCCGCACCGGCCTAGCCACGCTGCGGCGCTTCGCCGTCACCCACGTCGGCGGCGACCAGCCCACGTTCCTGGGGCTGGCCACCTTGTCGCAGGTTTCCAATACCGTGGCCGGCAACCTCGTGCTGGGCTCGCCCACCGCGACGTCCATTCCCCTGACCATGCTGGTCACCAACCCCAACCCGGCGACCAACTTCCGGGTGTCGTTTTTTGCCAGCACCACGCCCGGGGTTACTTCCGCCACCGGCACGCTGGTAACCACTTTCATTCTCACTAACGGGGGAGTGGTGAATCTGTCGTTGGCCCGTACTTCCCTGCAAAACGTTGGCTTTGCCACCGGCTCCACTATTTATCTGGTGGCTTATGGCAGCGCCGTGAACCTGGCCAGCTACGTAGATCCGCTCACCGGCCGGTTTGTGTACCCTTCACTGAATCCGACGCCTTCCAACGTGGTGAGCTTCGTGCTCTAGCCGAATTCCGGCGGTGCTCAGTAAGCACGGCTTTGGGCCAGCTTCCGAACTGTAGAGGTCGGGAGCTGGCCCAAACTTTTTTCTCCGGAACTAGTATGCAAGCATAACATATTCTTTGTATGTTTACCGGACTTCTATTGCGCCATGACCCCCGAAGAAACCGTCGATTATAACATCAAAGTTGCCTGGCACGCCATTTCGCGCATGTACAATACGCAGGCCGCCAAGCACGACATCACCACGAGCATTGGCTTTGTGCTGCTGAATATAGACCAGGAAAACGGAACTCCGGCGACCAAAATCGCGCCCCTGCTGGGGTTGGAAACCCGGTCGCTGACCCGCATCCTGCGCAGCATGGAGGAAAAGGGCCTGATCTACAAGCAGGCCGACACCCAGGACAAACGCTCGGTGCGCATTTTCCTGACCGAGGAAGGCCTGCAGAAAAAGGAAATTTCCCGCCAAACGGTGCGCCACTTCAACCTGAAGGTGCGCGACAAGATTCCCCAGAGCGAGCTGGCCGTGTTCTTCAAGGTCGTGAGCCAGATTACGGGTATGATTGAGGGTAAAAACCTCTTCGACGACTTCAAGCTTAAGCCTTTGCGCTCCGAATCCTCCGCGGCCTAGCCGCGCGGATTCGGGGCTTTGCTTTTTGACACTTACCCTTCGACGGGGCCTTCGTGCTCTTAGAAGCTCGGCATGACGAGTAGTTTGCGTGCTGATTCCATCCGCTGATTCTTTCATTTCTCACCCACTCATTCCTCTCCAAGAATGAATCGTACCATCAAAAAAGTAGCCGTGCTGGGCTCCGGGGTTATGGGCTCGCGCATTGCGTGCCACTTCGCCAACATCGGGGTGCAGGTGCTGCTGCTCGACATTGCCCCCAAGGAGCTGCTGCCGGCCGAGGAAGCCAAAGGCCTGAAGCTCGACAATCCGGCGGTGAAAAACCGCATCGTGAACTCCTCGCTGCAGGCGGCCGTGGCGGCCAACCCCTCGCCGCTCTACCGCAAGGCCGACGCGGCGCGCATCAAGACCGGCAACTTCGACGACAACCTCAAGGACATTGCCGGCTGCGACTGGACGATTGAGGTGGTGGTGGAGCGCCTCGACATCAAAAAGAGCCTGTTTGAGCGGGTGGAACAGTTCCGCAAGCCCGGCACGCTGATTACCTCGAACACCTCGGGCATCCCGATTCACCTGATGACCGAAGGCCGCTCCGAGGACTTCAAAAAGCACTTCTGCGGTACCCACTTCTTCAACCCCCCGCGCTACCTGAAGTTGCTCGAAATCATCCCGACCCCGGATACGGACCAGGCGGTAGTTGATTTCCTGATGCACTACGGCGACCTGTACCTGGGCAAAACCACGGTGCTGGCCAAGGACACCCCGGCCTTTATTGCCAACCGCGTCGGCGTTTTCGCCATTCTGGACGTGCTGCAGGTGATGCAGAAGCTGGGTCTGACGGTGGAGGAAGTCGACAAGCTCACGGGGCCCGTTATCGGCCACGCCAAGTCGGCCACCTTCCGCACCTCCGACGTGGTGGGCCTCGATACGCTCATGAACGTGGCCAACGGCCTGGCCCAGGGCCTGCCCAACGACGAGGCTAAGGACGTGTTCCAGTTGCCCGACTTCCTCAAGAAGATGGGCGAGAACAAGTGGCTCGGCGACAAAACCGGCCAGGGCTTCTACAAGAAAGTGAAGGGCGAAGGCGGCAAGTCCGAAATTCAGGCCCTCGACCTGAATACGCTGGAGTATAAGCCCAGCGCCAAAATCAAGTTTGCCACCCTGGAAGCCACCAAGCCGATTGAAAAGCTGGCGGACCGCTTCAAGGTGCTGGCCGCCGGCAAAGACAAGGCTGGCGACTTCTACCGCAAGACTTTCGCCGGCCTGTTTGCTTACGTGTCGAACCGGATTCCGGAAATCACCGACTCGCTATACAAGATTGACGACGCCCTGCGCGCCGGCTTTGGCTGGGAGCTGGGCCCGTTTGAAACCTGGGATGCCATAGGCGTGCAGAAGGGCCTGGAAATAGCCCAGGCCGAGGGCAAAACCGTGGCCCCGTGGGTAGCGGAAATGCTGGCTGCCGGCAATACCACCTTCTACAAGGTGAGCGAGCAGGGCGTGAAGCAGTTCTACGACCTGGAGTCGAAGGCCTATAAAGCCATTCCCGGCGTGGAGAACTTTATCATTCTCGACAACCTGCGCGCGACGGGCAAGGTCATCTGGAAAAACTCGGGGGCCTCGGTGCTCGACCTCGGCGACGGTATCCTGAACGTGGAGTTCCACTCCAAGATGAATGCCCTGGGCTCCGACGTTATTCAGGGCCTTTTGAAAGGCGTGGAGCTGGCCGAAAAGGACTTCCGCGGCATGGTGGTTGGCAACGACGCACCGAACTTCTCGGCCGGCGCGAACCTGGGCCTGGTGTACATGTTTGCCCTCGACCAGGAGTACGACGAGCTGAACCTGATGATTGCGCAGTTTCAGCAGGCCATGATGCGGATGCGCTACAGCAGCATTCCGGTGGTCAGCGCCCCGCACGGCCTCACCCTGGGCGGTGGCTGCGAACTGAACCTGCACGCCGACCGGGTGGTGGCCGCGGCCGAAACCTACATGGGCCTGGTGGAATTCGGCGTGGGTCTGATTCCCGGCGGCGGTGGCACCAAGGAAATGACCCTGCGCACCGCGGCCAAGTACGAGGAAGGGGAGCCCGAATTCAACCTGCTCCGCAACTCGTTTATGACCGTGAGCACGGCCAAAGTTTCGACCTCGGCTGCCGAGGCCTTCGACCTGGGCTTCATGCGCCGCGGCGACGAAATCGTCGTCAACTCCAACCGGGTTATTGCCCAGGCCAAGGCCGCGGCCATTGAGCTGGCCGAGGACGGCTACACCCAGCCGGTGCAGAAAACCAACATCAAGGTGCACGGCAAAAGCGCCCTGGGCATGTTCATGACCGGCGTGCACGCCATGCGGGTGGGCAACTACATTTCCGACCACGACGTGAAAATTGCCAACAAGCTGGCCTACATCATGTGCGGCGGCGACCTGAGCAGCCCCACCGAAGTATCGGAGCAGTACCTGCTGGACCTGGAGCGCGAAGCTTTCCTAAGCCTAACCGGTGAGCGGAAAACCCTGGAGCGGATTCAGTCGATTCTGACCACCGGCAAACCGCTGCGCAATTAGTAGTTCATAGTTGGTAGTTGTCAGTTGTTAGGTACACCGAAAGCACAACGGCCTAATGACTGACAACTACCAGCTAGCAACGAACAACTGACAACTAATAACTGACAACTTCCCCATGAATGCATATATCGTAGCCGGTTACCGCACGGCCGTTGGCAAAGCCAACCGCGGCGGCTTCCGCTTCACCCGCCCCGATGACCTTGCCGCGGACGTTATCAAGCACTTGGTAGCCTCCGTGCCCGCCCTCGACCCCACGCGCATCGACGACGTGATTGTCGGTAACGCGGTGCCCGAAGCCGAGCAGGGCTTGCAGATGGGCCGCCTGATTTCGCTGCTGGCTTTGCCCATGAACGTGTCGGGCCTGATTGTGAACCGCTACTGCGGCTCGGGCGTCGAAACCATTGCCATGGCCGCCGGCAAGATTGCCGCCGGCATGGCCGACTGCATCGTGGCCGGCGGTACCGAAAGCATGAGCCTGGTGCCCACCGTGGGCTGGAAAACGGTGCCCAACTACAAACTGTCGCAGAAGCACCCCGACTACTATCTGGGCATGGGCCTGACCGCAGAGGCCGTGGCTAACGACTACAAAATCAGCCGCGAAGACCAGGACGTGTTTTCCTACAACTCCCACCAGAAGGCCATCAAAGCCATTGAGGCGGGTAAGTTCAAGGAGCAGATTGTGCCCGTGACGGTAGAGGAAACCTACCTCGACCAAGCCACCGGCAAAAAGAAAAACCGCTCCTTCGTGGTGGATACCGACGAAGGCCCCCGCGCCGACACTTCGGTGGAAGCCCTGAGCAAGCTGCGTCCGGTATTTGCCGCCAATGGCACCGTGACGGCCGGCAACTCGTCCCAGACCTCCGACGGCGCGGCTTTCGTGCTGGTGATGTCGGAGCGCATGGTGAAGGAGCTGAACCTGGAGCCCATTGCCCGCATGGTCACCTACGCCACCGAAGGCATCGACCCGCGCATCATGGGCATGGGCCCGATCAAGGCCGTGCCGAAGGCGTTGAAGCAAGCCGGCATGAAGCTCAGCGACATCGACCTGTTTGAGCTTAACGAGGCCTTTGCTTCCCAGAGCCTAGCCGTTATGCGCGAGCTGGACATGGACCAGAGCAAGGTGAACGTGAACGGCGGCGCCATTGCCCTGGGGCACCCGCTGGGGTGCTCGGGTGCTAAGCTCAGCATTCAGCTTTTCCACGAGCTGCGGGCCCGCGGCCTGAAATACGGCATGGTCACGGCCTGCGTGGGCGGCGGTCAGGGCGTAGCCGGCATCTACGAGCTGTTGAAGTAAGTCAACCCCGGGGCGGTAAGCTGGAGCCCGCCTGCCGCCCCGATTTTTTCCTGAGCTATGAAAAAGCGCCTGCGCAAGAAGAAGTACATCGGCGAGTTCCAGGAGTTCGGCTGGTACGTCACGCTGGTCTTGAAGAACGATGACGCCCAGACCAAGGAAGCCCTGCGGGAGCCGCTATTGGAACAGATGGATGCGCTGGATTTGATGATGGGCGGCTCTATCGTTTCCTTCTTCGTGCAGCCCGTGGTGCGCATGAGCCAGGAGCAAACCCAGGACCGTCAGCAGCAACTCCAGCAGTGGCTCACCCAGCGGCCCGAGGTAGCTCAGGCTACCAGCTCGGCCCTGACCGACGCCTGGTACGGACCTTTCCCGCAGTAGCGCGTTGAAAAAGCAGCTCTGACTCGTTCGGAGCTTCTTTTTTCAAAAAGTACTCGGCAAGCATACCATTTTCTTCGTATATTTCGGTACGACAACTCTACCGCCCCGGGCGGCCATATTACTCGGCAAGCCGAACAGTTTGCCTTCTTTCGACTTCAACACCCAACTCCAAAAACTCCCTTTAGTCATGGAAGTATCCCACAAGCTTGTTAAAGGCGGCGAGTTTATCATCAAAGAAACTGACGCCCAGGACGTATTCACCCCCGCTGACTTCTCGGAGGAGCAGAACATGATGCACCAGACCGCCCTGGATTTCGTGGATAAGGAAGTACAGCCCCTGCTGGACCGCCTCGACAACCACGAGGAGGGCCTGATGCGCAGCCTAATGGAAAAAGCCGGCCAGCTGGGCCTGTTCGGCGTAAGCATCCCCGAGCAGTACGGCGGCCTCGACATGGACTTCACCACGTCCCTGCGCGTGACGGAAGGCGTGGGTGGCGGCCACTCGTTCCCGGTGGCCTTTGCGGCCCACACCGGCATTGCCATGCTGCCCATTCTGTACTTCGGCAACGAGGAGCAAAAAGCCAAGTACCTGCCCGGCCTTACCAACGGCGAGCTGATGGGGGCCTACTGCCTCACCGAGCCCGGCTCCGGTTCCGACGCCCTGGGCGCCAAGACCAAGGCCATGCCGACCGAAGACGGCGGCTACGTGCTCAACGGCCAGAAAATGTGGATTACCAACGGCGGCTTCGCCGACGTGTTCATCGTGTTTGCCCAGGTGGACGGGGACAAGTTCACCGGCTTCATCGTGGAGCGCAACACGCCCGGCCTGAGCCTGGGCAACGAAGAGCACAAGATGGGTATCAAGGGTTCCTCGACCCGTCAGGTGTTCCTCTCCGACGTGAAAGTGGGCAAGGAAGCCGTGCTGGGCGAAATCGGCAAAGGCCACCTGATTGCCTTCAACATCCTCAACATTGGCCGCATCAAGCTGGCTGCCGCCTGCCTGGGCGCCACCAAGATGGCCGCTTCGCTGAGCGTGAAGTACGCCAACGAGCGGGTGCAGTTCAAGATGCCCATTGCCAAGTTTGGCGCCATCAAGCACAAGCTGGCTCAGCAGAGCATCCGCATCTACGCCGTGGAGTCGGCCATCTACCGCGCCGGCATGGACATTGCCCGCATGGAGCAGGAGCTGCTCAGTCAGGGCCAGAGCCACAACGAAGCCTTGCTGGGCGCCGCCCGCGAGTTTGCCGTGGAGTGCGCTATTCTCAAAGTGGAAGGCTCCGAAGTGCTCGACTACGTGGTCGACGAAGGCGTGCAGATCTACGGCGGCTACGGCTTCTCGGCCGACTACCCCATGGACCGCGCCTACCGGGATTCACGCATCAACCGCATCTTCGAGGGCACGAACGAAATTAACCGCATGCTGGCCGTCGACATGATCCTGAAGAAGGCCATGAAAGGCGAGCTGGATCTGATGGGGCCGGCCCAGGCCGTGCAGGCCGAGCTGATGGCCATTCCGGACTTCAACGCGGAAGAGGAAACCGGCCTGTTTGCCGCCGAGAAAAAAACGATTCAGAAGCTGAAAAAGGCCATTCTGATGGTGGCTGGCACGGCCGTGCAGAAGTACATGAACTCCCTGGCCAAAGAGCAGGAAGTGCTGATGAACATTGCCGACATGGCCATCAAGGTGTACACGGCCGAAAGCACCGTGCTGCGCGTGGAGAAGGAAGCTGCCGCCCAGGGCGAGGAAGCCGTAGCCACGCAAATCGACATTGCCCGCGTCTACCTCTACGACACCGTGGACCTTGTGAACAAAGCCGGCAAGGACGCCCTGGCCTCCATGACCGAGGGCGACGAGCAGAAGCTGCTGGCCATGGGCCTGAAGCGCTTCACCAAGGCCGACCTGTTCAACGCCAAGGAAGCCCGTCGCCGCATTGCCGACAAGCAGATTTCGGCCAATGAGTACGTGTATTAAGACTAGACCACGGTTTCGGCCGGACGTTGGAGGGGGCTGCTGGCAGGCAGTTATCCACAACATCCGGATTCGAAAATGTGGATAAGTAAAAGGCCGCTCCTGATTACAGGAGCGGCCTTTTCTATTGGGGTCGGTGCGGCTGTTAACCGGCCAGGGCGAAAACGCCGGTGTGCTGGGCCGAGGCATTGAGCAGGATCAGCAGCAGCTGTTGCTCCGCAGTAGCTCCCGGATCGGTAGCGGGGCGGACTTGGGGAAACTGCTGGAGCAGCAGTTGAAGCTTGGCTTGCACGGCGCTGCTGCTCCAGCGGAATCCGGTGTGGTAGTCGAGGCGGCCTTCGACGAGGCGTTGGTGCTGGAGCTGGGCAAAGCTGTCTTCGGTAAGCTCCCCGGCCGGCGGCAGGCGCTCCAGGGCCGTCGGCTGCGGATTCGGGGCCTCGTCGGCCAGCAGATAAAAGCGTAGCATCTACTTCACCACAATCTTATTGAGCATCAGCGCCGCCGATTTTTTGCTGGGCCGACTTACTCCGATGATGGTTTTGGCGTCGAGCCAGCCCGTGAAATCCTTCACGTAAGCTAGGTTCTGGTCGGCGGCCACGGTGAGGCCGAGGGCCTTGGCCGGCTGGACCACGCCGGTGCGGGTATTCACCCGGCGCAGGTACAGATCCGACTTGCCGCCGAGCTTTTCCTGGGTCAGAATCTGCAGGTCAGGACCAAAGACGGTGGCGCGGTAGCCGATACCGGTAAACGACTCGGCCGGCGGTGCCACCTGATCCTTGGCGATGATGCTGTGCCAGGCCGGGCTCTGAAACTCATTGTAGCCGAACAGGTGCAGTTCCCGGGCGTGCACCGGGGAGTCGTCGCCACCTTCCTCGTATTTTTTCTCGGCCATCACCACCAGCTGCTTGTCGTCGGAAAGCAACAAGTCGGAGATGTACACGTCTTCGAGGCGCTTAGCGCTACCCTGGGTGGCCTTGTTGACTTCGGCCAGGTATTCGGGCGTGAAGCGGAACTCGGGGGCAAACTTCATGTCGCCCTTATCCGTGAAGTCGAACTTGACCACCTTCAGGCTGTAGTAAAGGCCGCTTTCCCGCTCGTTGCAGATGGCCGCGGCGTAGAGCATGTTGTCGGGCTGCAGGCTAAAGCGGGAGTCGAACACGGTTACGGCCTTGCCACCAAACGTGCCGCCCACGGCCACCGACATCACCTTGATATCGGGATTATCGTTGCGGTAGCGGCGCACGGTGAGCTTCTGCATATGGTCGCTGACGAGCGTAGCGTACTGGGTGCCGTCGTTGGCGACGAATACGGTGGGGGAGAAGAAGTCGCCCAGGTCGTGGAAATCGTAGGTGCGGTCTTTGAGCTTAGTAAGCTTCTGGTCGTAAATCGTGGCGCTGATGGCCTTGATCTGCACCTCCCGGGTAAGGTAGCGGTAAGCTACCAGCTTGGTGCCGTCGGGGGAAATGGCCACGCTCGGGCGCCGGTCGCGGGCCGAGGCATCAACCAGCTTTTTGAGCGGCGTCTTCTGGCCGTTGCGCAGGTCCACGGCCAGCGCCGACAGGTTCTGGCTGGTGGCATCCTTGTGGTGGATAATAACCCAGGCCTGCTCGGGGCTGCGGCTGAAGGCCTCGATGCTTTCGCCGGCCGCCACCGGCACCGGGGCCGTCCAGAGCAGCTTCAGGTCGGTGTCGTAGCGCTCCACGGCATATTCCGCCGCCGACTTATGGCCCAGGATAATAAAGCCGCCGTTTTCCAGGGGCAGCATTTTGCGGGTCACGCGCTGGTTGTAGCGGTCTTCCGCCTGCTCGGGCAAGTAGCTGAACGGGGCGGACTTCACTTTTTGCGCCTGAACCATCAGGGCGTGGCTCGACAGGCCAAGGCACAAAAAGCTGGTCGCAAGCAGATTTGTAAGGCGCACGGAAAAAGCTAGTTAAGTTAGAAAAGTGACGAAAGCAGAAAAAATGTACTCTCCAAAGGTATCCATTACGGGCCGATGACCGTAAATGCCCCGCTCCCCGGGGACAAACGGCTCCCGGGTAATGATTTGTTCATGCTTCCTTAACGTTGGCGTGGCCGCCGTTATGGCCCTGATCCGCTTCCTTTGAGAAAAAATTGAAGGTCGCCGAAAGTCAGTGTATTGTATAATAATTATATTGTATATATGCTGACGAAGGAGCTGCCCCCGACCGTAGCCAGCCGCTTAAGAGTACGAGTATTTGAACAGATTCTTGTTAAAATTCTCTTTTTCGGGCCTTTACCGCATTATTGGCCTTAACTTTGTGCTGACCCGCGCCGCTCACTATTTCGTTTCTGCTATGAAATCTTCCTTACGTTTCGTCCTGCTTTTTGCCCTTATTGTCGTTGGCCGCCTTGCTAAAGAGCCAGTTGCCTCAGCTGCTGCCGCCAAGGTGGTGCATCCCGAGACGCCGGTGCAAAATGCTTCGTTTTTTGCTCGACAGACAAGCCCGGAGCCGGTTTCGGCCGGTAGTGGCAGCCGCCTTTGGCAAGCCACGGCTCCCACCACCCGAACAACCGTTTCAGTAGAATAACCCATCCGGCAGGCGACTATTCCCACAGTCGCCTTTTTTGTGCCCAATAGTTTCGGAGCCGCCGCGGCCGCCTAGCTGATCCGGCTCCAGTTGACGGCCGTCGCGGGCAGCGAGGCAATGTGTCGCCGGATATTCAGGTTCTCGGGCTTGGCCAGACCTGGGTCGTCGTTGAGCAGTTCCTGGGCCGCCGCCCGCGACTCGGTCAGGATGCGGCCGTCTTTGGCCAAATCAGCAATAAGCAGGTCAAGCACGCCGCTCTGCTGGGTGCCCATCAGGTCGCCGGGGCCGCGCAGCTTCAGGTCGATGTCGGCAATTTCGAAGCCGTTGTTGGTCCGCACCATTGTTTCGAGACGGATGCGACTATCCTTGCTGAGCTTGTAGCCCGTCATCAGGATGCAGTAGCTCTGCTCGGCGCCCCGGCCCACCCGGCCCCGCAGCTGGTGAAGTTGCGAGAGGCCAAACCGCTCGGCACTTTCAATAATCATTACCGAGGCATTCGGCACGTTCACGCCCACCTCAATGACGGTGGTAGCCACCATAATCTGGGTTTCCCGGTTCACGAAGCGCTGCATCTCGAAGTCCTTCTGCTCGGCCTTCATGCGCCCGTGCACGATGCTGATCTGAAACTCCGGAAAAGCCCGGGCCACGCTTTCGTAGCCGTCGGTGAGGTCCTTGTAGTCCATCGTCTCCGACTCCTCGATGAGCGGGTACACGATGTAAACCTGCCGGCCCAGGTTCACCTGGTCGCGCAGAAACTGGAACACCTTGAGCCGATTGGCATCGTAGCGGTGCACGGTTACGATGGGCTTACGGCCGGCCGGCAGCTCATCGATGACCGACACATCCAGGTCGCCGTAGAGCGTCATGGCCAGGGTACGCGGGATGGGCGTGGCCGTCATGACTAGCACGTGGGGTATCACGTGCGGGTTTTTCTGCCAGAGCTTGGACCGCTGGGCCACGCCGAAGCGGTGCTGCTCGTCCATGATAGTCAGGCCCAGATTGTGAAACTGCACCACGTCTTCGAGCAGGGCGTGAGTGCCCACGAGCATGTGCATCTCGCCCGAGCGGAGCTGCTCGTGCAACACGCGCCGATCTGAGGTGCGGGTGCTGCCGGTGAGCTTGCCCAGCTTGAGGCCCAGCAGGTCGGCGTACACCTTTAGGCCCTGGTAGTGCTGGTCGGCCAGGATTTCGGTGGGCGCCATCAGGCAGCTCTGGGCCCCGTTGTCGGCGGCCATGAGCATGCTGATAAAGGCCACGATGGTTTTGCCCGAGCCCACGTCGCCTTGCAGGAGGCGGTTCATCTGCTTGCCGGCGCAGAAATCCTTGTAGATGTCGTGAATCACGCGCTTCTGGGCTCCGGTGAGGTCGAAGGTCAGCACGTTCTTGTAGAAGTGCACCAGCGTAGGCACCTCCTTGAAAATTTGCCCGGCCAGGGTCACTTTGCGTTGGTCCTTCTGTCGCAGCAGCTTGAGCTGGACGTAGAACAGCTCCTCAAACTTAAGCCGAAACCGGGCCGCCTGCAGCAGCTCAGGCGTCTGGGGGAAGTGAATCTGCTGGTAGGCCTCGGCCTTGCTCATCAGCCCGTAGCGCTGCACCAGCTCCGGCGACAACGACTCCTGCACGTGCGGCAGCGCAATTTTGAGCAGGTCGGAAACCATGCGCGCAATGGCCTTGCTGTCGATGCGGTGGTAGTTCTTGAGCTTTTCGGTGGTATTGTAGACCGGCTGCAAAAAGCTCTGGCCCGGCTTGGCCTCGGTCACTTCCTCCAGCTCGGGGTGGGCCATCTGAGGCTTGCCGTTGAACATGGTCGGCTTGCCAAACACGATGTACTCCTGGTGGTTTTTGACCACGCTCTGCAGCCACTTCACGCCCTTAAACCAGACTAGCTCCAGCTCCGCGCTGCCGTCGGAGACTTTGGCCACCATGCGCTGCTTGGGCCCTTCCCCCACCACTTCACGGTTGCGCAATATGCCCTTGACCTGCACGTAAGGCAGGTCGTCGTGCAAATCGACGATGTTGTAGAACTGGGTGCGGTCGAGGTAGCGGAAGGGGTAGCGTTGAATCAGGTCGCCGTAGGTGAAGATATTCAGCTCCTTTTGCAGCAGCGTCGCACGCTGGGACCCCACGCCCCGCAGGTTCTCAATTTTGGTGTTGAAAAAGCTCATCTAGCGTCATGTGACACGCTCCGTCCGGTGCGCCACCCGCGCCAGAGCCGCTGGGCTGAGGCGGGTTGCTTCCGGAAAAGAAGCAGCCTACTGGTATTTCAGGGTGTTGAGCATCTGCACGATATCCTTTTTGACGTAGTCGATAACCGGGGCCAGGGAGTCGTTGGCCGTGGCGGTTGGGAAGTACAGGGCGCCGCGGAAAAAGTGCTTGGTGCTGTCGGTGGTGTAGAACTGAAACTGGCTCGGTACTTCCCCGGACAACTCAAAAATGGCCACCCGCATTCCATTCGGGGTTTTTATCACACTTTCGTCGATGGCCGTGGCCTTGATCTGGTGCTTGGCCGTGAGCTTGCGGGCGTCTTCCATAAGCTTATTGAACACCTTCGGGTCGTGCTTCACGTCCATGTATGTTATCTGCACGTTAGCGTGGAGCTGCGGGTAAATCACGTTGATCCAGTGCGGCTGAGCCATGT
This sequence comes from Hymenobacter persicinus, assembly GCF_004167665.1. Classification (GTDB taxonomy): domain Bacteria; phylum Bacteroidota; class Bacteroidia; order Cytophagales; family Hymenobacteraceae; genus Hymenobacter; species Hymenobacter persicinus. The sequence goes on from NZ_SEWE01000003.1 coordinate 117,186, forward strand.
AGGAGGAGTCGCGCCGCACTTTGGCGTAGCGTGAGTACTGAAACGTGTAAGGGTGCCCCGGGGCCAGTTGCTGGTAGGCGTGCGGGGGCAGGTCAATGCGGTTGTAGCCTTTGGGCTTGGGCGTAAAGTCGCCGGGGGCGGAGCAGCCAGGAGTAAAGAAAGCCAGGCCCAGCAGGAAACCCAGGGCGCGCAGAAGTCGGAAAGCAGGCATTTTACACAATGCGGGTTGAGCAGTCAAAGGTAGCCGGAAATGGGCAGTGGTGAGCCCGTCCCGGCTCGGGCCCCGGCGCAGCAGCGGAAGGGCTGCTACGGAGCAACGAAAAAAGCCCCGGCAACGTGCCGGGGCCTTTCACGAAACAAAATGGAGCTTGAACCCTAAAACGGCAGCTGGTCGATTTCCGGCTCCTGACGGAAGGTCTGAGCTTCCACTGCCGCCGGCTGACTTTGCTGGTTGTCCCCGTGAGGCCGCCCCCCGAGCATCGTGATTTCGTCGGCCACGATTTCGGTGATGTAGCGGGTCTGATTGTCCTTATCCTGGTACTGCCGGGTGCGGATTTTACCTTCCACATAAATCTGGTGGCCCTTCTTGAGATATTTCTCGGCCACTTCGGCCAGGCCGCGCCAGGCCGTGATGTTATGCCACTCGGTCCGCTCGACGCGGGCACCGCTCTTGTCCTTGTAGTAGTCGTTGGTGGCCAGGGTGAAGTTGGCCACGCTGGCGCCGCTTTCCAAATGACGAACCTCCGGGTCTTTGCCCAAGTGGCCCACCAGAATTACTTTGTTAATGCCTGCCATGATCTGATTGTTAAGGCGTTAGAAAGAATAGATATGAACTGTTTTCTTGTATTAAAGATAATGCATGTTTACGCCATATCCAAATTTTTTAGTTTTTATTTCCAGGTTTTGTCAAGGAAATTAGCAATCAGTATTGGCTTGGGCAGCTCGTGGGTTTCGGCGGCCGTGAAGGCGGCCAGGCCCGACTGCGCCAGCCCGCCCGCATCGAGGGGCTGCTGCAGCCAGAGCGAATGAAACCGGGCCTCCACCTTCTGATGGCTCAGCACGTGCCGCAGGGCCAGTACGGGCTCCTCGGCCTGGTCGGTGGCCAGCTGCCCACCCAGGGCCTCCACGGCAGCCACCAAGCTTGGGGCGGGCAGCTCAGCCGCCTCCGTTTCGGTTAGGGCGAAATCATAAAGGCCCTGCCAGATGTCCTTGGCCCCGCGCTTTTTCATGTACACCGTCTCGCCGTGGCGCAGCACCAAGTAGTGGAAATAGCGGGTCCGGGCGGCCTTGGCCTTGCTTTTCACCGGCAGCTCGTGCACCAGCCCGTTCTGGAACGCGAAGCAGTGGTGCTGCAGGGGGCAAAACAGGCAGTCGGGCTTGAGTGGGGTGCACTGAATAGCCCCAAACTCCATAATGGCCTGATTGAACTCGTCGGGGGCGGCGGCCGGAATTAGGGCGTCGGCCAGGGTCTGAAACTCCTTGCGGGAGCTGGGAGCGGCAATGTCGGAGGCAATGCCAAACACCCGGGCCAGCACCCGGTACACGTTGCCATCGAGCACGGCCACTTTCTCCCCGAACGCAAACGAGGCAATGGCGGCCGCCGTGTACTGGCCCACGCCGCGCAGCTTAAGCAGCTCGGCATAGGTGGTCGGGAACTGTCCGCCGTACTCGCCCACCACCTGCTGGGCGGTGTGGTGCATGTTGCGGGCCCGGGAATAGTAGCCAAGTCCCTGCCAATGACGCAGAACCTCGTCTTCGGGCGCCGCGGCTAGGTCCTGCACCGTGGGGTAAGTCGTGATAAAATCCAGGTAGTAGGGCAGACCCTGCTTGACGCGGGTCTGCTGCAGAATCACTTCCGACAGCCAGATAGCGTACGGGTCGCGGGTGTGGCGCCAGGGCAGGTCGCGGCGGTGCCGCGGGTACCATTCCAAGAGGGCAGGGGCAAAATAGGGGGCGGCAGTCGGGGTACTTGGGCGGGTCAAGGGCTTGGAAGATAGAGGTTTGCCGATGTAGCGGCAATGGGAATGGAAAGTGGGAAAAGTATTGTAAAACCAAAAAGTACGGGTACCTTTGTGGCCCCAATTCGTAAACAACAGCTTACCGGGCAAGGGCTTACGTCTTGAATTGGGGCGTTTTTGCCCAGTACCCATTTTTCACACCCTAGTACACTTACCAGCGTGACTAAAGCAGAAGTAATCGCCGAAATCGCCGACAAGACCGGCATTGAGAAAGCAGACGTATCGGCTACCGTTGAAGCCTTCTTCAAAGTGGTAAAAGATTCGATGGCCGACGGCAACAACATCTACGTGCGCGGCTTCGGGAGCTTCGTTAACAAGAAGCGGGCAAAAAAAGTCGCCCGTAACATCTCCAAAAATACGTCGATCATCATCGACGAGCACTTCATTCCGAGCTTCAAGCCGTCGAAAACGTTCATCGGCAAGATCAAAAACAGCAAGAAGATTAAAGAGCTGGCCCAGGCCTAAGCTCCTTTCTTCGTAACATTGCGGCGCGCCGCCGGGTGTCCGACCTCGGAGCCCGGCGGCCTGCTTTTTCCCTATGGCATCTCGTAATTCCTCGCATCAGCTTATTCTTGTGGTCGTCGCGCTAGCGCTGGTGGCCGGTTTGTTTGTGCTGCCCAAAGGAATCGTGAAGCCCAAGGAAGGTAAAAGCGAGATGAGCCAGCAGGCCGCCCGCACCGCCAACCGCGACAACGGCGCGGCGGCTCCGTCCACGGCTTCCGTGGATGGCTCCGCTGCTCCCGCCGGGGCCACGGCCGAACAGCCGCACATGAGCATGACGGCCGAGCAGCGCAAGGAAATCAGCACGCTTCTGGCCAAGTATTCGGCCGAGCGCGACCCGATGGCCAAGCTGCGCGTGGCGTCGGATCTGGCGGCCAAGTACCGGGCCGTGGAGCGCTTCGACAGCGCGGGCTACTACTACGAACAACTGGCCGTAGCCCGTCCCGGGGAGCAAACCTGGAAACGGGCGGCCGACTCGTACTTCGAGGCGTTTAGCTTCGCGGCTACGGAGGAACGGCAGAAAATGCTGGCCGCCAAAACCCGGGAGCTCTACGAGAAGGTGTTGAAAAACAACCCCGAAAACCTCGACGCCAAAACCAACCTGGGCATGGCCTACATGGCCAGCGACAACCCCGTGCAGGGCGTTACGTTGCTACGCGAAGTCCTCGTGGCCGACCCGCGCAACGAAAATGCTCTGTATAACCTGGGCCTGCTCTCGATTCAGAGCAACCAGAACGATAAGGCCGTGGAACGGTTCAAGGAGCTGACGAAAGTCAACCCCGAGAACATCAACGGTCAGTTTTACCTGGGCGTCTCCTTGGCCAAAACCGGCGCCAAGGAAGAAGCCCGGGCGGCTTTCCAGAAAGCCAAAAGCTTGAGCTCAGACCCGGCGCTGGTAGCGTCGGTGGATGAGCAACTCGCTCAGTTGAAGTAGAAACCCTTTTTTACAACCCCTAACCTCCTCATCATGCCCTGCGGTAAAAAGAGAAAGCGTCATAAGATTGCCACTCACAAACGGAAGAAGCGTCTGCGCAAGAACCGTCACAAGAAGAAGTAAGCCTTCCGGGGTTTGCTGTCGGACTTGGGGCTTCGGCCGCTAGTTCGTCCTATCTCTCACGTAAGTACTCTGAGAGTGGCTGGTTTTTCGCTTTCCCCGTGGCCTTGGAAGGGAAGCTGGTGCCGTGCGCACCGGCTTCCCTTTGCGGGTTTCGGGGGCGTAGGCAAGCCGCCACGGTGTATTCACTTAACCAACTGACCCATTGAGTAACGAATTAGTCATTAATTCTACTCAGGACGGAGAACGGATTGCCCTGCTCCAGGATAAGCGGCTCATCGAATACCATTTCGACCGCAACGACACCAACTATTCGGTTGGCGACATTTTCCTGGGGACGGTCAAGAAAGTTATGCCCGGTCTGAACGCCGCGTTCATCGACATCGGGTATCAAAAAGACGCCTTCCTGCACTACGGCGACTTGGGGGAGCAATTCCCCTCGATGATGAAGTGGAGCAAGGGCGTACAATCGCAGAAAATTACCACGGGCGCGCTCAAAACCTTCCAGTTTGAAGGCACGCTCGACAAAGTCGGCAAAGCGGCCGATGTGTTCAAAAAGGGCCAGCAGCTGCTGGTTCAGATTGTGAAGGAGCCGATTTCGACCAAGGGCCCGCGCCTGAGCATGGACATCTCCATGGCTGGCCGCTACCTGGTACTCGTGCCGTTTTCCAACACGATCAGCGTATCCAAGAAGATTGTCAGCAAGACGGAGCGGGAGCGGCTCAAGCGCCTCATTGCCTCCATCAAGCCCGACAATTTCGGCGTCATCATCCGCACCGTGGCCGAAGGCCGGGAGGTGGCCGAGCTCGACAAGGATATGCAAAGCATGACGGCCAACTGGGAAACGCTCTTCCAGACCCTGCGCACGGCCAAGCCGAACGACAAGGTACTGGGCGAGCTGGGCCGCTCCAGCTCCATGCTGCGCGACTTGCTCAACGAAAGCTTCGACTCCATTACCGTGGATTCGGCGCCGATGTACGAGGAAATGCGCAGCTACCTCCAGAAGATTGCGCCCGACAAGCTCGGTCTGCTCAAGCTCCACACCGGCAAGGTGAAGGTGTTTGAGCACGTTGGTTTGGAAAAGCAGCTCAAAACGCTGTTTGGCAAAACCGTGACCGTGCCCGGCGGCGGCTACCTTGTCATTGAGCACACCGAGGCTTTGCACGTCATCGATGTGAACTCCGGCAACAAGAGCAACCAGGAAAGTGACCAGGAGGCTACGGCTCTCATGATCAATATGCTGGCGGCCAAAGAGGTAGCCCGGCAGCTCCGTCTGCGCGACATGGGCGGCATCATCGTGGTCGATTTTATCGACATGAAAAGTGCCGAGAGTCGTAAGAAAGTAGAGGATGCCGTGCGCGACGTGATGAAGCACGACAAAGCGCGCTTCACCATATTGCCCATCACCAAGTTCGGGCTGCTGCAGATTACGCGGCAGCGCGTACGGCCGGCCGAGAACATCGTGACCGGCGAAGTGTGCCCCACCTGCGGCGGTACGGGCAAGATTTCGGCCTCTATCCTCGTAACGGACGAAATCGACAACAGCATTGAAGACCTGCTGGTCACCCAGAACCAGTCGGGTATTTCGTTGTATGTGCACCCCTTCCTGCACGCTTATTACACCAAGGGATTGGTGTCGAAGCAGATGAAGTGGTATCTGAAGTATTACAAGTGGGTGAAGGTCATGAAAGACACGTCTTTGGGCCTCACCGACTACCGCATCGAGGATGAACGGGGCGAGGAAATCGAATTGCAGTCCCCCGCCGCCGCCATGAGCCGCCTCCAGGACCGTGAGGTCGAGGAGCTGACGGACTAATGAGTACTGATTGACGGTTTTTTCTGCGAAAAGCCCTCCTGATAAGAAGAAAGCCCCGCTGCTCGAGATGAGCGGCGGGGCTTTTTCGTGGGGCGGTAAAGAGGGCTAGAACTTCAAGCCCAGATCCAGGGCCACCTCGTCGTTTTTGAGGCTAGCCGACTGAAAGCCGCGGGATTTGTCGAAGTACTTGTCGATGTTAACCAGGCCGCGGTGGTAGGAGAGGCCCGTGAATACTTTCGTATTCTGCCCCAACTGGTATTCCACCCCGGCCCCGATCAGGGCGGCGGCATCAGGAATGATGAAGTGCTTCACGGCTTCGGTTTCCTGCCCCGTGGAGGGGTCGGTAATGCGCTTGCCGCCGTCGATGCGGCCACCGATGAGGCCGCCGACGGAACCGCCGAGCTGGAAGTAAAGCTTGGTGTCGGTGGCAATGTCGTTGGTGAAGAGCTTCACCGTCACCGGGATTTCCAGGTATTGCAGCCCAATTTTCTGCTTACGGACCACCAAGGCCGTATTGGTGGGGCTGGTTTGATCGAGGTAAGCAATGGTGCCGCCCTTGCCGGTCAGGAACAGGCCGGTGCTGAAGGCGTAGTTCTGGCCGAAGAAGTAGTCGACCACCAGGCCGCCGCCGAGGCTGACCTTGCTTTTTTCGCTCTGAAAGTTCTGTCCAGTAGGCGAATCCGCCCGCAGGTGGGTAACCGACGGCGAGAGTTTGAGGCCAATTTCAACCTGCGCGGAAGCGGCCCCGGCGGACATACCCAGCAGTAGCAGGGCGAGAAGCGGTTTTTTCATGGAAAAAGAAATAGGAAGTTAGGCTTTAGACGAAAGCACGCCGCTTGGCGTTTCGATTTAGGCTATTTTCGCCCAAATATAGAAGCGTGACCTACAACCCTGCCCCCATGCGCCCCTTCCTGACTGCCGTGCTCGGCGCCGCGCTGCTTTTTGTGGCGAGCTGCAGCAAGGATTCCTCCCAGTGCGAACTGAACCCGGAAGTAGCCCGCGTGCAGGCGCCCGTGCAGTTGGAGCGCCTGGAAAAGCCCTTCTTCGAGATTCGCACCGCTGCCGACGCCCAGCGCTTCGTGCAGCAGCACCCGCTGTTTGCCAACCAGTTTCTGCAGCGCAAGCAGTTTCCCTCCGACGAAGCCCTGGCTCAGTACCTGGTTCATCTGTCGACTAACAAGGAACTGCAGAAGCTGGGGCGGGAGTCGGCGGCGGCCTTCCCCGACGCGACGCTCGAGCCGGGTCTGCAGCGCATGTTTCAGCACGTGCGCTACTATTTCCCCGCCTTCCGGGTGCCGCCCGTCAAGACCTTCGTCAGCGGCTTCAGCCACGACCTGTTCGTCAATGACAGCCTGATGGTGCTCAGCCTCGACTTCTTCGCCGGGCCCAAGGCCAGCTACCGGCCTAATAATATGCCCAACTACATTCTGCGCCGCTACGCCCCGCCTTACCTGCTGCCCACGGCCGCACTGGCCGTCAGCAGCAAATACAACCAGCGCGAGGGGACTAACCCGAGCATGCTGGGCGAAATGGTGCAGTTTGGCAAGTCACTTTACTTTGCCGAAAAGGTACTGCCCTGCACCGCCGATACGCTGCTGGTGGGCTTTACGGGCGCGGAAATGGCGGGCGTGCAGTTCAACGAAAGCAAGATCTGGGCGCACTTCATCGAGAAGAATCTGCTTTACAGCACGGCTCCGTTCACCATCCAGAAATACATGGGGGAGCGGCCCAACGTGCCCGAAATCGGGCAGAACTGCCCCGGCCGGGTGGGCGCCTGGGTGGGCTGGCAGATTGTGCGCAAGTACATGAGTCAGCACCCCAACGTGACGCTAGCCCAGCTCATGGCCGAAAAAGACCCCCAACGCATCCTGAGCCAATCCCGCTACCGGCCGGTGCGGAAGTAAGGCGCAATGCCGAAGGGGATATAACAAAGCCGTCCGTGATACCCGCCAGCCCCGGCCGTGAATTCAATAGGTAGCCTTCCTTTATTTCCCGCCGTGCACATTGCCGTTTTCAGCCAGTATCACACGAATCCCGACTGTCCCGCAACAAGCCGGCACTATTCGTTGCTGGCGCACCTGGCCCGCACCCACCGCGTCACGCTGATTACGACCCGCACCTGGGAGACCCAGCGCCTGACCCGGGAGTATCCGTGGCTGCCGGCCGGAGTGGAAATGCGGGCGGCCGACGTGCCCTACCAGAATCGGATGGGCGTGGCCCGGCGGGTACTGTCGTTTGGGCAATACGCGGCCTACGCCGTGCGGGAAGGGCTGCGCCTGGAAAAACCCGACGTTATCTGGGGCATTTCGACCCCGCTCACGGCTGCCTGGGCCGCGGCCCAGGTAGCGCGGCGTCGGCAGGTACCGTGGGTGTTTGAGGTGCAGGACCTGTGGCCTTCATTTCCCATTGCCATGGGCGCCGTCCCGACCCGGTTTGCCCAGCAGCGGCTGTTTGCCCTCGAAAAAAGCCTCTACCGCAGCGCCCGGCACATTCTGCCGCTTTCTCCCGACATGACGCGCTACGTGCTCGACCAGGGCGTGGCGCCCGACAAAGTGACCACCGTGCTCAACGGCACCGACCTCGACCTAGCCGCGCTGGCTACGGAGGCCGCCACGGAAATCCTGCGCCAGGAACTCGGGCTAACCGGGAAACAGGTGGTGCTCTACGCCGGCACTTTCGGCCGGGCCAACGACATTCCGACCTTGCTAGCTGCCGCTGAACTGCTGGCCGAACAGCAACCCGAAACCGTGTGGCTGTTTATGGGGCTGGGCTTTCACGAGCCGCAGGTGCGCGCCGCGGCCGCCCGGTGTGCGAGTATTCGGCTGGTGCCGCCTCAACCCCGGCACGCCGTGTTCACCTGGTTTCGGCTGGCGGATATTTCGGTGGTGTCGTTCCTGAACCTGTCGGTGCTGGACGCCAACTCGCCAGCCAAGTTCTACGACAGCCTGGCCGTGGGTACGCCGGTTGTCGTCACCAATCAGGGCTGGACCAAGGACTGGGTGGAGCAGTACAGCTGCGGCTGGTACACGCCGGCTGGGGAAGCGGCAGCGCTGGCAAATACGCTGGCGGAACTGCTGCAAGACCCCGCGAAGCTGCGGGAAGCCGGGCAAAACGGCCAGCACGCCGCCCGCCAGTATTTCGACCGTCAACAGATTGCCGCTACTGTGCAACGGGTATTGGAAGCCGCTGCCACCCAGAATTGAGGTTATGTGCCGGCTATGACTGGTTTTATACTATGTTGTGCCATTGGATGAATTGCCGCTACCTAATGCCGACGCAGAATCACGCTTTTGAGCCTCTGAAGCGGGTTTGCCAAAATGCTGGGCGTAGTACTTGCAGAAATCTTTCAGGGGGCAGATAGTGCACTTGGGCTGCCGGGCTACGCAGATGTAGCGGCCGTGCAGGATCAGCCAGTGGTGAGCCTTGGGCACCTGGGCTTCGGGAAGGTAGCGCATGAGCTCTTTCTCCACGGCCAGCGGAGTAGTGGCTTTCAGGCTGGCCAGCCCCAGCCGGTGCGACACCCGGAACACGTGCGTGTCCACGGCCATCGTAGGCTGGTTGTAGATAACGGACAGGATAACGTGGGCCGTTTTGCGCCCTACCCCGGGCAGGCGCTGGAGTTCTTCCACGGTGCTGGGCACTTCGGAGCCAAACTCGGTGGTCAGGATACGGCCCAGGCCGGCTAGGTGCCTGGCCTTGTGATTGGGGTACGAAACGCTGCGGATAAACGGGAATATCTCCTCGGCTGTGGCCAGGGCCAGGTGGGCTGGAGTCGGGAACTGGGCCAGCAGAGCCGGCATGATTTGGTTGACGCGCTTGTCGGTGCACTGGGCGCTGAGCACCACGGCCACAATGAGCTCGTAGGGGTTGCCGTAGTGCAACTCCGTTTTGGGCTCGGGAAAGTGGGTGGTGAAGTAATTCAGGAAGAGGCGGAACCGCTCGGGCTTACGCATACAGAGGAGGAAAAAAGAAAACGGAGCGGATGAGGCGACAAAGATGCTGGTTCAGCAGCTCTTTCACACCTCATCCGCTCCGTTTATGTTTTCCCTCTAGTTCGTTAGCCCGCCTTGAGGAAGGTGCGCGAGTACTGTAAAATCGAGTCGGTAGTTTGTTGCCGGGGCTGGCGTTGCAGCCCGTCGAGGCAGCGCTGGGCCAGCAGCAGGTCGGCACAAATGGTAGCTAGTTCAGCGTCGTGGAGCAGGGCCTGCTCTACTTCGCGGTGCTCCTTAGCCGGCAATTCGTTGTACACGTACCGCAGGAGCTTCTCGTGGGTAAAGGTTTTGATCATAGAAAACGGGTTGTGCGGCCATCTTCTTCCGCAGGTTGATCAGGGCGTAGCGCATGCGCCCCAAGGCAGTGTTAATACTGACCCCCGTTGCGTCGGCAATTTCCTGGAAGCTCATGTCGCCGTAGTGACGCATCACGAGCACCTCTTTCTGCGCCGCCGGCAGGTCCTGAATCAGTTCACGAAGACGGGCGTAGGTTTCCTCCCGGGAGATGGATACATCGGCCCCCTCTTCTGCCAGTGACAACGAATTAAACGCGTGACTTGTTGTATCCAGGTTCAAAAGCGGGCTACGTTTTTCGCGGCGGAAAAAATCGATGGCCAGGTTGTGCGCAATGCGGCAGATCCAGGAAGAAAACTTCCCTTCCTCGTTGTAGCGCCCGCCTTTCATGGTGTGAATAGCCTTGATAAAGGTATCCTGCAGCAGATCGTCGGCTACATCCTCATCGCGCACGATGAGCATAATGGTAGTAAAAACACGGCTTTTGTGGCGCTCGAGCAAGGTGGCGAAGGCGTCTTCCTTGCCGGCAATATAGAGCGAAATCAGAGCGGAGTCGCTCGGCTGCATGGTTTCCATAAAGACTACTAGTTAAAGGGAAGTAGAGCTTTATGCCATAGGGTGCAGTTGCCGATGAGAGGGGGGAACCCGCTAAGAACGGGGGAGTTTGTGAAAATCAAATGTAGAGAACTGGAATGCTAAACACAATGGCCGCGCCCCCAAATCAGAAAAATAATTGCACATTTTTAAAACCCAGTATTGAATAAGTCCCATACTTGATTCTTTGGTGTGCTACTCCCGGCCTCCATAGCCAAGCAAAGCCCGGCGGGCCGCCCCAAAGGCCTGCCCGCAAAAAAGCCCGCCGGAGCGGGCTTCCTGCAAGGAAAAGATGTTTAGGTTATTTGAGTTGGGCGTCGAGCTCCCGAATCTGGGTATCGAGCGTAGCGGCGGCGGCATTTTGCCCTACGGCCAAGCTGGCGCGCTCGGCCAGCTTATCGGTGAGCTGCTGGAGCAAAGCCAAACGACGCTCCGTACGGTTTAACTCGGCCGTGAGGCGAGCGGGCAACGGTCCGGGAGCCGGCATGGAAACCTTGGTTTCGGTGACGCCGGCCACCTGCCGGGCGCGCTGCTCAATGGCCGGCGCCGACATCATATCGTCGGTCAGGTTCACAATCTGCCCCTGCAGATTCACAGCTTTGCCTTCTTCGAGCATCTGCCGGGTGCCGTCCTTGCCCACCATGATGCCGTCGGGCCGGATGGTCAGGCCGTTGTCCATGGTGACGGGGGCCGACAGCCGGCTCGACTGCCCGGCCTGCAGGCGCATCGTCAGGCCGCCTTTGCGGTAAACGCCATCCTTCATGGCAGGGCGCGCCGGCGCCGAGGGCGTGGTTTGGGCAACGGAGGGCGTGGCCAGCGTCGCCAGCAGCACAACACCCAAGACACAGCTAACGAGAGGAAAGAAGCGCATAAGTAGCGGGTAAGTAGCGGGCAATTAGGTTCGGTACTGAGCCACTGGGTAGCGGCCGACTTCCTTACTGACGGGGTTCACGCGCGCAGGGTTACGCTTCGCCCTCGTGGCGCTGCCGACGCAGGAGCCATTCGGTGGCGTTGCCTTCGTCGCTGAACAGGCGCACGTGGCAGGCGGCACTGGAAACCAGCGGCGCCCCGTTTTCCTGATCCACGGTGCTCAGATGGCCGGGCGTCATCAGGAAAGCCACGTAGATGCGGCCGCCGAGCTGGGGAGCCAGGCGGGGCAGAAAGTTGTCCAGTACCCAATACGTGCAGTCCTCGCTGATCGGGCCCCGGCGGCGCAGATCGAGCAGCCAGTAGCGGGAGCGGTGTACGAGGGCGGCGCTCAGCGTGCCTTCGTAGCCCTGCTCCACCTCCGGCGGAGCCACCGGCCGCAGCCAGCGGGCGAGCAGGGTCCCGACATCAGCCCGGTAGGTCAGCTCCACGAAATCGGCAACGAGGGTAGGGGGCACGGGCATGGCGGGCAGTGAGCAGGGAAGATAGGAAAAACTTAGGTTCGGCCGCCAGCCAATCCCGCTGGCCCGCGGGGCAGGCCGGCAAAGCAAAAGCGCGCCACCCCGGCCACAATCCTGCCACCCGGCGAACTATAGGCCCCGGCGCGGGTTTACCCTACCTTTGACCTGCTTCCACCTGGCCCGCTACCGTATGCCCGCAGCTGATTCCGTTCGTCATGATCCGTACGCTGCCCTGCGGGTGGCTGACTTCCGCCGCCTGATTTCGGCCCGGGTTTGCTTTACGGTGGCCACCCGGGTGCAGGGGCTGGTGGTAAGCTGGCAGATTTTCAAGCTCACCGGCGACCCGCTGGCACTGGGCTTTATCGGGCTGGCCGAGGCCCTGCCCAGCATCGGCGTGTCGTTGTACGCGGGCCACCTGGCCGATTCGGTGCGCCGCAAGAACATCATCGTTGCTGCCGTGGCCGTGCTGCTGCTCTGCGCCGGGGCGCTGTGGGCGCTGGCCTCCCCGCTGGGGCTGCCGCTGCTGGCCCGGGGCTCGTTTTACACGCTGCCGCTCTACGTGGTCATCTTTATCAGCGGCATTGCCCGGGGCTTTCTGGGGCCCGCGCTGTTTTCGTTTATGCCCCAGCTGCTGCCCGACCGGGAAAAGCTGTCGAATGCCATTACCTGGAACAGCACCACCTACCAGGCTTCGTCGGTGCTGGGGCCGGCGGTGGGCGGCTACCTGGTGGCCCACCTCGACGTGGCCAATTCCTACGCCGTGGCGGCCGGGGCTGCTGCTGGCGCTGCTGCAGTTTGCGGGTATTGCCTCGCGGCCCCTGCCGGCGCGGGAAGGCGAAAAGCTGGGGCTGAAGGAAAGCGTATTCAGCGGCCTGCAGTTTATTTTCAGCAATCAGCTCGTACTGGCCGCCCTGGCCCTGGATATGTTTGCCGTGCTTTTTGGGGGCGCCGTGGCCCTGCTGCCGGTGTTTGCCGTGGACATCCTGCACGTAGGAGCCGCCGGGCTGGGCCATCTGGAAGCTGCCCCGGCCGTGGGCTCGGTGCTGATGGCCGTGCTGCTGACCTACTTCCCGCTCTGGCGCAACGCGGGCCGCAAGCTGCTCTGGGCCGTGGCCGGCTTCGGAGCGGCTACCATTGCCTTCGCCCTCTCCACCGACTTCTACCTGTCCCTGTTTTTGCTGTTTCTGACCGGAGTTTTCGATTCCGTCTCGGTGATTGTACGCTCCACGCTCATCCACACCTTCACCCCGGAATACATGAAGGGCCGGGTGTCGGCCGTCAACAACATCTTTATCGGCTCCAGCAACGAAATCGGGGCTTTCGAATCGGGGGCCATGGCCAAGTTCATGGGCGTGGTACCCTCCGTGGTGTTCGGTGGGCTGATGACCATCGTGGTAGTGGCCATTACCACCTGGCGGGCCGACAAGCTGCGGGTGCTGGACCTGACGCCGGAGAAGAAGTCGGTGGCGTAAATTATTGGCTCAGCCGACAGACAGCCGGTTTTTTGATGCAACCCAATAACAAAGCCCCGGCTTTGGCCTCCCGCAGGAGTCGCCAAAGCCGGGGCATTTCGTGGCACACGGTTTATTAACCCCGGGCCTTCTTGCCGGCGGCGGACTTCACGGCGGCCGGGGCGGCGCGCTTGGTGGTGATGGGCACGGCGGCGGGCTTGATGATAACTACCTGCTGGGCAATCCAGCCGTGCATCACCTTGAGGGCCTCGGGCGAAAACGCCGCTTTTTGCTCGCCTTCAAACACCGGCCACTGCGCTGGGTCGGACTGGAACAGGTGGTTGACGCCGGTGAGCTTCTGCACCGTCACCTTGCGGTTGCCACTGGCCTTGAGGCCTTTTTGCAGGGCCGTCAGATTCTTGGTGGCCGTCACTTCCAGGTCGGCGGTACCGTTGAGGGCCAGCACCGGGCACTTGATGCCGGCCATGTTGCTTTTCGGGTCAAAGTCGAGGAAGTAGCGGTACCAGGGCGAGGTCAGCTGCACGGCCCGGGCCCGGGCCATGGCGGGGTCGATGTTGGCATTGCTCTGGCGCAGCAGCACCCCGACTTTGGCGCGGGCTAGGGCGTCGTCGGGCGTCTGGCGCACCACTTCCACCAACCGGTCGTCCATCTTGAGGGCGGCATCCACCTGGGCCGGCTTGGCGCCAATCAGGCGCATGATTTCGACCTGCTGGCGCTGGAGCACTTCCCGGCCTGTGAGGCCGTAGCCGGCCAGCGAAACCACGAAGTCGGGCGCTTTGGGCTGACTGGCGGCCAGCAGCGCAATATTGGCACCCTCGCCGTGCCCAATGATGCCAACCTGGGTTTTATTAACCCGGTAGTGGGCGCGCAGGTAGCCCATGGCGGCCTGGGCGTCCGTAACGAGGTCGGCAGTGGTGGCCGAAGAGTACACGCCCGTGGATTTGCCCATGCCCCGGTCGTCGTAGCGCAGCACGGCGATGCCGTGGCGGCTCAGGTAGTCGGCCAGCTGGCCGAACATGCGGTATTCCTCCTGCTCGGCGTCGCGGTCCTGGGGGCCGGAGTCCGATACGAGCACCACGGCCGGAAAAGGGCCGCTGCCCTGGGGCATGGTGAGCGTGGCGCCCAGGCGCAGCTTGGCCACTTTGTTGGGTACAATCACGTCGTCGAGGCGGTAGGGCGGGGCCACCTTGAACTTGGGTGCGGTGGTGACGGCCACGTTGGAGCGCACCAGCACCAGGGGCGCCGTCAGGCCGGGCTGAGTCCAGGTGCCGTTCAGGGCGCCGGTATCGGGGCGCAGCTTGCCCACGAAGCGGCTGCCGGCCTGCTCGATACTGAGCGTTACTTCGTTGTCCTTCTGAATCACCTCCACCGGCATACGGCTGATTTTCTGCTGCGGTACGTCGAGGGCGGCGTAGTAGGAGCCGTTGGTCAGCGGCACGATGGTGATAATCAGGCCCAGGCTGCCCCCGGGTACTGCCAGCTGCCCTTTCCATTGGCCGCCCAGCAGGGAAGAGCCGGCGGCTACCCGAGTGGCCGAGCTCAGCAGCGGGAAGCATATTAACAAGATGAGTACCAACGCGGAGTGTAAACGGTTCTTCATAAAGTACAGTAAAGTACGGGCAGGTATGGATTGAATCAGGCGCAAAGGGGCGGAAAGTACCAAAATTAACAAAAACCTTGCCCACCCGGCTACATAGCACTATTCCTATTATGAGTTCAGGCTTTGCAGTTGTTGGTTTGGCAGGCAGAAATAAATCAGGAAGGCCATCAGCCGGCTTTCTGGGGCCGAATCTGCTTCCACCCTACCACTGCGCCCGGCAAAGCCGTACCTTCGTAGGTCTAATTGCCCCGGCGGAAACCTTCCCGGTCCTATGCCGTGTTTCCTACTTCTATGGCCCCAAAATCTTTGCAAGTAGCCGCCCCCGCGGCCGACCCGATTGACCAGCTCGACCCGCGGCAGTTCATTCTGATCAAGAATGCCCGGGTGCACAACCTCAAAAACCTCAGCGTGGCATTGCCGCGCAACAAGTTTATCGTCGTCACGGGCTTGTCGGGCTCGGGCAAGTCGTCGTTGGCCTTCGACACGCTCTACGCCGAGGGCCAGCGCATGTACGTGGAAAGCCTGAGCTCCTACGCCCGGCAGTTTCTGGGCCGCATGGACAAGCCCGACGTGGACTACATCCGCGGCATCTCGCCGGCCATTGCCATCGAGCAGAAGGTCAGCATCAAGAACAACCGCTCCACGGTCGGCACCAGCACCGAAATCTACGACTACCTCAAGCTGCTCTTCGCCCGGGTGGGCCGCACGTTCTCGCCCGTGAGCGGGGAGCAGGTGCGCAAGGACACCGTGGCCGACGTGGTGGACTTTCTCTTCAAGCTGCCCGACGGCTCGAAAGCCATGCTGCTGGCTCCGCTTATGCCGTCGGAAGATGGCCGGCCGATGAGCAAGGAGCTGGATTTGCTCCTGCAAAAGGGCTACAGCCGGGTGGTCGTCAACGGCGACGAAACCGCGTTTATTGAGGACCTCATCGGCGAAGGCAAGCCCGAGGTGAAGGGCGAGGTCTACATCATGATTGACCGGGCCGTGATTCGGACCGGCAACGAGGACTTGATGTTCCGCCTGTCGGATTCGGTGCAGACGGCGTTTTTCGAGGGCCACGGCACCTGCCTGGTCCGCCTCGACAACGAGACGCGCACCTTCTCCGACCGGTTTGAGCTCGACGGCATCGTGTTCGAGGAGCCCAACGTGAACTTCTTCTCCTTTAATAACCCCTACGGCGCCTGCCAGACCTGCGAAGGGTTCGGCTCGGTGCTGGGCATTGACGAGGACCTGGTCATTCCGGACAAGAGCCTGACCGTGTACGAGGGCGCCATTGCCCCCTGGCGCACCGACAAGCAGAGCGAATGGCTCAAGCCCCTGCTCAAAAACGGCATCCGCTTCGATTTCCCCATTCACCGCCCTTACAACGAGCTGACCGAGGCCGAGCGGACTTTGCTGTGGAAGGGCAACAAGTACTTCGAGGGCCTTGACGACTACTTTAAGTGGGTGAGCACCCAGACCCACAAAATTCAGTACCGGGTGCTGCAAAGCCGCTACCGGGGCCGCACTACCTGTCCCGACTGCCGCGGCACCCGCCTGCGCAAGGATGCCCAATACGTGAAAATCGACGGGCAGAGCATTACCGACCTCGTGCTATTGCCGGTCAGCAAGGCGTTGGAATACTTTGAGCAACTCAACCTCAACGAGCACGACGCCAAGATTGCCGAGCGCCTGAGCACCGAAATCACCAACCGCCTGGGCTACCTCCACCGCGTGGGCCTCGGCTACCTGACGTTGAACCGCTTGAGCAGCACGCTCTCGGGCGGGGAGAGTCAGCGCATTTCGTTGGCTACGTCCCTGGGCTCGGCGCTGGTGGGTTCCATGTACATTCTCGACGAGCCCAGCATCGGCCTGCACCCCAAGGATGCCGAGCAGCTTATCGGCGTGCTCCGCTCCCTGCAGAAGCTCGGCAACACGGTCATCGTGGTGGAGCACGAGGAAAAGATGATGGAGGAAGCCGACCAGATTATCGACATCGGGCCCGAGGCCGGCTCCGGGGGCGGCAACCTGATGTTCCAGGGCACTTACCCCGAGATTCTCAAAGACACCAAAACCTACACCGGCCAGTATCTGAGCGGCAAGATGGAGGTGAAGGTGCCCAAGAGCCGTCGGCCCTGGCGCAACGCACTGGAAGTAACCGGCGCCCGCGAAAACAACCTGAAAAACGTGAGCGTGAAGTTTCCGCTGGGCGTGATGACGGTGGTAACGGGCGTGTCGGGCTCGGGCAAATCTACCCTGGTGAAGCGCATTCTGGCCCCGGCCGTGGCCAAGCAGCTCGGCGGCGGGGCCGGCGAAGCCACCGGTAAGTTTGACCGTCTGATGGGCGTGCAGGGCCAGGTAAGCCACGTCGAGTTCGTGGATCAGAACCCCATCGGCAAGAGCAGCCGCTCGAATCCGGTAACGTACGTGAAGGCCTACGACGCCATCCGCACGCTGTTTTCGGACCAGCCACTGGCCAAGGCGCGGGGCCTGAAACCGTCGCACTTCAGCTTTAACATTGAAGGTGGCCGCTGCGAGGTCTGCCAGGGCGAAGGGCAGGTCAAGATTGAGATGCAATTCATGGCCGATATTTACCTGACCTGCGAAAGCTGCGGGGGGCGTAAGTTCAAGCAGGACATTCTGGACGTCAAATTCCAGGACCTGGGCATCGACGACGTGCTGGAAATGACCGTCGCCGACGCCGTGGAGTTCTTCAAGGGCCAGCCCAAGGTGGCAGAGCGCCTCAAGCCCCTCGACGACGTGGGCCTGGGCTACATCCGGCTCGGGCAATCGGCCAATACGCTCTCGGGCGGGGAGGCCCAGCGCGTGAAGCTGGCTTCGTTCCTGACCAAGGGCGCCACGCTCCAGCAGGACAAGATCCTGTTCATCTTCGACGAGCCTAGCACCGGCCTGCACTTCCACGACATCAACAAGCTGCTCACGGCTCTTAATGCGCTGATTGAGCAGGGCAACTCGGTGCTTATCATCGAGCACAACATGGACATCATCAAGTGCGCCGACTGGCTGATTGACCTCGGTCCCGAGGGCGGCATCAACGGCGGCCACCTGCTGTTTGAAGGCACGCCCGAGGAAATGGTCAAGCTCAAGGACTCGAACCATACCGCCCGGTTCCTGGCCGAGAAGCTCTAGCATCTTCGCGCCCGATTACCCGTAAAACCGAGGAGCTGCCCAACCAAAGGGCGGCTCCTTTTTTATTGTACTCATGATTCTAGGAGCCGAAGAACAGTTTCAGGTGGGCGTGCCCGAGGCGGGTGCCGATAACTTCCTGCTCAGCAGCGTGGCCGCCAACCACGAGTTTCAGGTGATGTTCGAGGACGACGGCACCACCGGCTACCTCTATGCCGTGCGCGACGCCGAAGAATCTGAAATCCTGGACGCGCTGCACATCTACAACGTGGCCGACGTGGCCGACCGGGACGAGCCGGTGACGGCCCAGATTTTCTGGGATGAGCCCCAGACTACGGCCGTGCTCATCATCGGCGGCTACTGCCACGCCCTCTACGACTTCCAGCGGCAGCGGGGCTTCTGCCGCAATGCCTTTCCGCCCGCCCAAAACGGCCAGCCCGGCTCCCGGGAGCTGACCGACGAGCTGGTGGAGAAATACTTTGCTGCCTAACCAACACCTCCTTTCCCACCCACTCTTCCAATGGAAATTACCGCTCCGCCAGTCGTATCCTCCGCTGTCAGCGTTACCCGCCGCCTGTGGCGCTGGCTGGCCGCCTTGGCCGTTATCGGCAATATTGCCCTGAACTACTGGTCGAATACTCACCCCTTCAACGGCCAGACGATGGGCGCCGTGTCGGCCCGCTACCCCACGCTGCTGACCCCGGCCGGCTACGCTTTCAGCATCTGGGGCCTGATTTTTCTGTCCCTTACTATTTACGTCGTCTGGCAGCTGCTGCCGGCCCAGCGCAGCCTGCAGCTCCCCGATGCTGTGGCCAAGCCCCTGACCGTAGCCAGCGTAGCTACGGCGGCCTGGGTGGTGCTGTTTGCCTACGAGCTGATGGCGGTGAGCGTGCTGGTAATGCTGCTGATTCTGGGTGCGCTTATCGTAGCCTTCGGGCGGGTGCGCCGCCGGGTGCGGGCGGCCCTGGCCCCGCGCTGGACCAGCATTCCGTTTGCCCTGTACCTGGGCTGGATTTCGGTGGCCACGGTGATAAACGTTACCATCGGGCTGTGGGTGCTGGGCTGGCAGACGCCCGACAACGCGTCGGTGCTGCTCACGTTTGTGCTGCTGGCGGTGGTCGTGGTCCTGGGGCTGGTTATCAGCACTGTGTTTCGCAGCCTGGTGTATCCGCTGGTGGTAGCCTGGGCGCTGGTGGCCATCTGGGTGGCCCAGCGCGGCGGCGACTACCCCGAACTGGCCCTGACGGCCCTGATTGGCGCGGGCGTGGTGGCGGTGGGTGGCGTGGCGCTGAGTCTGCGCCCCCACCGCCTCCGGGCGGCGCAGTAGGCCGCGGGCCCCTTGGGCGAATTGTCGTTTCTTTGCGGCAGTCAACGTATTCCCTTCCCCAACTCCTTACTTATGCGCAAGAACCTCGTCGCCGGCAACTGGAAAATGAACATGACCTACCAGGATGGTCTGGCGCTGGTGTCCGAAATCACCAACATGGTAGCCGACGAAGCCACGGGCTCCACCGCGGAAGTCGTGATTTGCCCGCCGTTTCCGTTCCTGCATTCCATCGGCAAGCTGCTCCCGCAAGGCGGCAACATCCACCTGGGGGCCCAGAACTGCCACCAGAAGGAAAGCGGGGCCTATACCGGCGAGGTGTCGGCCAAGATGCTGCAGTCGGTAGGGGTGGAGTACGTGATTCTGGGCCACTCCGAGCGGCGCCAGTACTTCGGCGAAACCGACGAGCTGCTGAGCCAGAAGCTCAAGGCCGCCCTCGGCGCCGGCCTGAAGCCCATCTTCTGCGTGGGCGAGAGCCTGGAAACCCGGGAGGCCGACGAGACTTTTGCCTACCTCGAAAAGCAGCTCAAGGACGGCCTGTTTCACCTCTCTAACGAGGAGTTTGACCAGGTAACCGTGGCCTACGAGCCCATCTGGGCCATCGGGACCGGCAAAACCGCAACCAGCGCCCAGGCCCAGGAAGTGCACGCCTTCATCCGGGAGCAGATTGCCCGCGCCTACGACGCCGAAGCCGCCCAGAACACGACCATCCTCTACGGCGGCTCGGCCAACGCCCAGAATGCCCGGGAGCTGTTCAGCCAGCCCGACGTCGACGGCGGCCTCATTGGCGGCGCCTCGCTCAAGTCGCGCGACTTCACCGAAATCATCAAGTCGTTCTAGCTTATAGAGCTTAGAGTACGAGAGCTTAGAACTTAGATTGCCGGTCGGGTGGTTCTAACGGCTAAATGGCCGACTCTTTGCCTGCGCTTGTCTCTAAGCTCTAAGTTCTCCTATCTACGCTCTGACCTATGCTTGCTGATTTCCTCGTTGCCGGCCTGCTGGCGCTGAATCCGGTTCAGCCCCAGCCCCGCGTGCCGTTTGTGGCCGCTGCGCCCGTGTCCCCGGCGCTGGGTTCCATCGAGCCCTGCCGGATCTACGGCTCGGTGTTTCTGGAAACAAACCCCAGCCGGCGCGGCTTCTGCTTCGCCACGGTGTATCTGGAGCCCGAGGAAGCCTTTGCCGACGTGATGGTGTACCGGGAAGACAACAAGCTTTTCGCCGACAAAGCCGGGTTCTGGTACCTGGCCACCGGGCCCAACTTCGCCGACTACGTGCTGTTCGTGACCGAAAACCGGGCCCTGGCCGACTTCAGCATTCATTACACTACCGTGCGTTCTTATGCCGGCTGCCGCACCCGGTAGCGGCGCTGAACTTCCCGGCTGCCGCCCGGGTTGGGCTTTCAGCCCGGCCGCTTGGAAAAGCCGCTCCTGCCCGGGGCGGCTTTTTCTATGGGCGTTTTGGTGCCGTCGGTATAGCCCGGATCGGACGCCGGGGCCAAAAGCCGGATTCAGGTGAATTCGTGCGAACTTGCGGGTTCATTCCGCCGACTTAAATTTTTGCCCTGATGGATTTTGTAGAAGTACGCGTACAGGCCCCCCGCGAATTGGCCGATATCCTGGTAGCCGAACTCAGCCAGGTTGGCTACGATACCTTTGAAGACAACGACGAGGGCTTCTGCGCCTACATCGGCGAAGGCGACTTCGACAACGACGCCGTGTCGGAAATCATGAGCCGCTACGAGGGCCAGGGCGAGCTGGGCTACGACCACCGCGTGATTACGCGTCAGAACTGGAACGCCGAGTGGGAGAAAAACTTCCAGCCCCTCATCATTGCCGACCGGGTGTCGGTGCGGGCCCCGTTTCACGCGAAGCCCGAGGGCCTGGAATACGAAATCGTGATTATGCCGCGCATGTCCTTCGGCACCGGCCACCACGAAACCACCGCCCTGATGATTGAAAACCAGCTCGGCATCGACCACCAGGGCAAGCGCGTGCTCGACATGGGCTGCGGCACCGGCATTCTGGCCATCATGGCCGTGCACCTGGGCGCCCAAGAAGTGCTGGCCGTGGACGTGGAGCCCTGGACCGTGGAAAACGCGGCCGACAACGCGGCCGAGAATAATTGCACCAACATCGAGTGTCGCCTCGGGGGCGTGGAAGTGCTGGAGGGCGAGGCGCCCTTTGATATTATCCTGGCTAATATCAACCGCAACGTGCTGCTGGAGGATATGCACGCCTACGCCGCCCTGCTGCCCAAGGGCCGCCCGATCCTGTTCAGCGGCTTCTACCAAGAGGACTTATCCAAGATTGAGGCCGAAGCAGCCAAGCATGCATTGGCTTATCAGTCGCACCGAACCAAGAATAACTGGGTTTCGGCGATTTTCACGAAATTGTAGCCGTCCGAGTAGGGCTTGACGGAAAAAAGTATGAAGCAATTTGTTTTTGGGTGGCTCTGCGCGCTGGTACTGGGACTCAGTGCTCCCGCGTGGGCCCAGAAGAATCCTGGCAAGCAGCCCCCGGCGGCGCCCGCCGCGCCGGCGCTGCCCAAATTCACGGGTAAGCTTGCCACCGAGCCCGGGCAGTTTATTATCGACGTGCAGTCGATGATGGCTACCACCAACAACGCGGCCGCCAAGGCCAGCGGGGCCAAGCTCCAGCAGCTCTGGGCCAGCAACAAGCTCACGGCCACCCAGCAGGGGCGCATTGTGGCGTTGAGCCAGCAGATGCTGGCCCGGCGCTTCAAACCCCGGCCCGACTTCGAGGCTCTCTACAACGCCGTGACGGCCGGGGCCTCGGTGCAGAACTTCTCCGACAAGCAGATGGACGAGTTTCTGGACGTGGTGACCAAAACCCTGGAGCGGGAGCAGGTGCCGGCCACCCAGAAGTTTCTGCAGACCTCGGCCCAGTTTCTGGATACCAAATACCTGTATAGCTCGCGCTACAACAAGCTGCGCGTGATTGGGGGCACCTTCAGCTTCGCCTACAACGAAACCGACATGCCCCAGCCGGCGCCCCCCGCACCAAAGCCCGCCGCGCCCTCCCCGGTGTCGACGCCCGTCACGACCGGCGCCCCGATTAAAACCACCACGACGCCCGCCAAGCCCAAGCCCGCCCCGAAGAAAAAGGTCAGCAGCGGCTGGGATACGGCCGACGACTGGGGCAGCGGCAGCAGCGGCTGGGGCAATGACGATGGCTGGGGCACGCCCAAGAAAAAGCCGGCCGCGGCCAAAGCACCCGTAAAAACTGCGCCCGGTACCAAGACCGCCGCCCCCGTGAAGGAGCCGGAGCCCGAACCTGAGCCCGCGCCGTCGTACACCTACGATACCTACGTGGCCCCGCCCACCCGCGGGCCGGTGTTGCTGATCAAGGACGCCGACCTGTTCATGGCCACCGCCGGTGACTCCATCTTCATTCGGAAGGTGAGCGGGGCCGTGGTGCCCGGCACCAGCCGTTTCGTGGGCCAAGGCGGGCAGTACGTGTGGTCCATCAAGCAGAACCTGGTGACGGCCGACTTCACCAACTTTGACTTCGACTTCACCAAGGCCGAACTGACGGCTCAGCCCATGACGCTGACGTATCCGGCGGTGCTGGAAGCCCCGATTCAGGGCGCTTTTGCCTACAAGAGCGTGAAGAAAAAGCCCGGCGCCGTCGACTCCGGCTACCCGCGGTTTATTTCGCTCACCAACGACGCCCGCGTCAAGAACATCGGCGACAACATCCGCTACTACGGCGGCTTCTCCCTGGCCGGGTCCCGCACGCTGTCGGCCTCGCTCGACGGCAGCCTCTCGCGCATCATCGTCGAAATTGACGGCAAGCCCAAGTTCCGGGCCTCGTCGAGCGCTTACGTGCTCGGCGACTCGCTGATTACGGCCAACCGGGCGGCGGTGACCATCTTCCAGGATAAAACCGACTCGCTCACCCACCCCGGGGTGAAGCTCAAGTTCTCCAAAACCCGCCAGGTGCTGCAATTGGCCCGCGAGGAAGGTCTGTATAAGACCACGCCCTACGCCGACTCCTACCACCAGATGGAAATCCAGACCGAGATGCTCACGTGGCCTTTGCGCACGCCCGACATCCAGTTCTCGATTCTGACGGCCAAAAACCAGGTGACGGCGAACTTCGAGTCCAAGGAATTCTACACCAACACCCGCTACCAGCAGATCAAGTCCATCAACAAGCTGCACCCGCTGCAGATGGTGGTGGGCTACAGCCAGGCCAACGGCAACGTGAAAACCTTCACCGTGCAGGACGTGGCCGGCCACCTCAAGCTCAAGGAAGACAACGTGCGCTCCGCCGTGGCCGGCCTGGCCCGGGATGGCTACGTGAAGTGGAACCCCCAGACCGAGCAGATTACGCTGCTGCCCAAGGCGGGTCACTACGTGAATTCGTCGCGCGGCAAGAAGGACTACGACCACATTGCCATTAAATCCTTGTCGCCGAACGGTAAGAACGCCACGCTCAACCTGACCAGCAACGACCTGATTGTGCGCGGCGTGGACCGCTTCAACTTCTCCGACGACTCCGTGACGGTGTTCGTGAAGCCGGACTCGAGCACCATCCGCATTCAGAAAAACCGCGGCGTGCTCTTCAACGGCACCGTGGTGGCCTCGGCCTTTATCTTCAAGGGCAAGGAGTTCAAGTTCGACTACGATGGCTTCTACGTGGACCTGGTCAAGATTGACTCCATCATTGTAAAAGGCAAGGGCTCGAAGGGCTCGGTGATGAAGGCCCGCAAGGACACCGACTTCGCCCTGACCAACAAGAACAAGACCTCCGCCGGCCGCCTCTACATCAACGCGCCCAACAACAAGTCGGGCCGCAAGAAGCTCGGCGCGTACCCCTCGTTCGACGCCAGCACCGGGGCCTACGTGTTCTTCAACAAGCCCGAAGTACTCGGCGGCGCCTACGACACGGCCGTGTACTTCGACATTCCGCCCTTCAAGCTCGACTCGCTCAACAACAAGAACCGCTCGGCCGTGGGCTTCAAGGGCACGTTCGTGTCGGGTGGCATCATGCCGAGCTTCAAAACCAAGCTGAGTTTGCAGGACGACGGCTCCCTGGGCTTCGTCTACGACGTGCCCAAGGAGGGCTTCCCGATCTACGGGGGCAAGGGCAAGCTGTACAACAAGGTGACCATGAGCAACCGCGGTATTCAGGGCGTGGGCAAGGTGAATTACCTGACCGGCGAGTTCCTGAGCGACCAGTTTATCTTCTACCGCGACTCCCTCGTGACGGTGGGCAAAACGGCCACCATTGGTCAGGGCCCGCTCAATGGGGTCGAATTTGCCAAGGTCACGCTGCTGCCGGGCTACCAGATGAAGTGGGCCGTGAAACAGGACTCGATGTACCTGAGCACCTCCAAGGACGCCCAGGCCATGAAGTACTACAACGGCGAATACAGCTTCCGCGGCACCACCATCCTGACGCCCGGCGGCCTCTACGGCGACGGCCGCATGGACGGCCCGCAGTCGTTTATCCGTTCCCGTTCGTTTGCGTTCAAGCCCACCAGCTACTCGGGCAAGAAGTCGACGCTGAGCATTAAGTCGGCCGAGGCCAACAAGCCCGCGCTGACGGCCAACGAAGTCGGGTTTGAGTACAACATCAAGCAGGGCTACGCCGACTTTGCCCGCGAGGAAGGCAGCAAGGCCAGCATCGACCTGCCGTATTCCGACTACAAAACCACCCTCAGCGGCGGTAAGTGGGACTTCAAGAAGAAGATGGTGCAGATGCGCGTGGCCGCCGGCGCCGACTCCTCGCGCTCGTACTTCTACTCCACTAAGCCCGAGCAGCACGGCCTGAAGTTCCGGGCCAGCACCGGGCAGTACGACCTGAGCCGCTACCGCCTGGTGGCCGGCGGCGTGCCCTACATTGCCTCCGCCGACGCCTGGATTGAGCCCGACAGCAACAAGGTGTACGTGCTGGCCAACGCCCAGATGCGCACCTTCCAGAACGCCAACATCACCCTGGACTCCCTGGCCAAGTTCCACCACCTCTACAAAGGGGAAATCAAGGTGCTCTCGCGCACGGCCTTCACCGGCAACGCCCTGTATAACTACAAAACCGCCGCCGACTCGTTTGCCATCAAGTTCAGCTCCTTTGCCGTCGACTCGGCCGCGGCGCTGGGCGGCAAGCCGGGCAAGGGCGGTAAGGCCACGGCCAAAGGGCTGCTGAAGAAAAAGGACGACGTGGAGTTTGCGCCGCCGACCACGGCCGTGGCCTCCATTCAGGCCACCGACAAGTTTCACCTCGCGCCCCGCATTGCCTACCGCGGGGCCGTGAACCTGAACTCCCAGAAGCGCGGCTTCACCTTCGACGGGCAGAGCCGGCTGGAGTTTGCCAAGGCCCCGACTTCGGCCGAGTGGTTTGCCGTGCAGGACAGTATCGACCCCAAGGGCATTCGAATAAAGCTCCAGGAACCCAAGAGTGAGGATGGCACGCCCATGGTCACGGGCCTGTTCGTGTCCGACGCCTCCATGAAGGTGTATCCGCTGTTTGTGGCCGTCAAGCCCGGTATTACCGACATGAACCTGTTTCAGGTGGACGGCACGCTGAGCTACGACGCCAAGAAGCGCCAGTACGCCATCAGCCGCAACGACCTTTCGGACCCGAACGTGTACGAGGGCAGCGTGCTGACCCTGGACGACTCCACGGGCGCCATCAACCTGCGCGGCAAGCTGAACCTGATCAACTCCAACAAGGACTACAACCTCAGCGCCGCCGGCCTGGGCTACGCCAAGCCCGACAGCAACGTCTACAAGCTCGACGCCTTCCTGAACTTCGACATCAACATGCCCGAAAAGGCCGTGGAAGCCATGGGCACTGATATGGCCACCAACGCCCGCGGTCTGCCCGAGGCGCTGACCGGCTCCCAAGCCCAGCTCTACAAGATGGGCGAGTTTATCGGCAGCAAGGCCGTGCAGAGCTACTCCGACCGCAAGGGCGGCTACACGGCCCTGCAGAAGGTGTCGCC
Organism: Hymenobacter persicinus; assembly: GCF_004167665.1. Taxonomy (GTDB): domain Bacteria; phylum Bacteroidota; class Bacteroidia; order Cytophagales; family Hymenobacteraceae; genus Hymenobacter; species Hymenobacter persicinus. The sequence goes on from NZ_SEWE01000003.1 coordinate 143,334, forward strand.
GAAGTTTTTGCACACGCTGGTGCTGAGCCAGGTGAACCTGAAGTGGAGCCCCAAGTTCAATGCCTGGTACTCGGTGGGTAAAATCGGGTTGGTGAGCGTGGGCAAGAAGGACATCAACGCCATGATTGATGGCTACATCGAAATCAAGAAGGAAGCCACCGGTGACCTGGTCGAAATGTACCTCGAGGCCGAGCCCCAGACCTGGTACCACATCCGCTACTCCAACAACGTGCTGCTGGCCAAGGCCCAGCACGGCTCCTTCGACGAAATCATCGGCTACAAGGCCAAGGGTGACTACAACACGGCCACCGAGTACGGCTTCTACCTCGGCGACGACCAGGAGAAGGAGAACTTCACCCGCCACTTCCGCAAGGACTTCCTCAACGACAACAGCAAGGTGAAGCCCGTGGCCTCCCGCCCGGCCGGCACTATCGACTTTGCCGAAGACGACAAGAAGAAGAAAAAGAAGAAGGGCAGCGAGTTTGACATGGACAGCACCCCCGCCGCCGATGCCGCCCCGGTGGAGGACACGGGCAAGAAAAAGAAGAAGGGCAAGGACGACGCCAACGACCCCTTCAGCACGGCTGATACCCCCGCCGCCCCGCCGGCCGAGGATACCAGCAAAAAGAAGAAAAAGGAGGAAGCCGCCGTGGAGAAAACCACCCCGGCCCCAGCCCCGGCCACTCCCCCCGCTGAGCCGGCGGCCGTCGACCCCAAGGCGGCGGCCAAGGAAGCCGACCGCCTGAAGAAAGAGGAGGAGAAAAAGGCCAAGGAGGCCGAAAAGCTGAAAAAGGAAGAGGAGAAAAAGAAAAAGAAGAAGGAGGACGACCCCTTCGGCGATTCTTAATTCCGCTCCGCACTGCTTGTAACAGCCCCGCCCGGTTATCCGGCGCGGGGCTGTTTTTTGCCGTAGCGCGAACTTTAGCTGCGCTGTCCTGCGGTTGTAATTCGCGGACCATAACGACAGTTTTTCAGTCGTATCGTTCAGCTGCGCGAACTACAAAGTTCGCGCTACAGTAAAGAAGCCCGTTATCTTTGGCCGACTCCCCATTCCCCCACCTCGCCTCCATGAACCTGCCCCTGATTCTCGTCCTGCTGCTTGCTGCCTACCTTATCGGCTCCATCCCGACGGCGCTCTGGGTCGGCCGCCGCTTCTTCGGCCTCGACATTCGGGAACACGGCTCCGGCAACGCGGGCGCCACCAACACCTTCCGGGTGCTGGGCAAAAAGCCCGGCTCGGTGGTCATGGCCATCGACATTCTCAAGGGCTGGGCCGCCACCATGATGGCCACGGTGATGCTCCACCAGGGTGCCATCGAGCCCGGGCAGCTGCTTTACTTCCAGCTGGCCTGCGGGGTGCTGGCGGTGCTGGGCCACATCTACCCTGTCTTCGCCCAGTTTCGCGGGGGCAAGGGGGTGGCCACGGTGCTGGGCATGATGCTGGCCATTGCCCCGGCCACGGTGGGCGTCTGCATCCTGGTGTTTCTGGTGGTGCTGGTCTTGTTCCGCTACGTGTCGCTGGCTTCCATGTCGGCCGGAGTGGCTTTTGCCCTGCTCCAGCTGCTGCCCGCCTTCCGGCCCCAGAACCCACTGCTGCTTTACTTCGGCTTCGTACTAGCCGCCCTGCTCATCTACACCCACCGCGCCAACATCGGCCGCCTGCGCGCCGGCAATGAGAGCCGGGTACCGATGTTCGGGCGGAAGTAGGATGTTACCTACTTCAACCACTAATCCGGAAGCCAACTACCGTGTTATAGCCACCCAATGGATAGGCTCTACACGGCTGGTTATTTACGACTGGATGGAATTCCCACTAGGACAGCCGGCTCGCAACCTATTCGCCTATGATGCCAAAGGGGTATTTTTGTGGCGGGCTGAGGATATCGACCAAGGTGCTGTTGATGCCTACGTTTCGTTTCAGTCGGAGCAGCCCTTGCGCGTATGGAACTTCGCCGGCTTCGTATGTGCGATTGACTGCAAAACCGGGGAGGTGTTGGCGAAAGAGGAAAGGAGATAGCAAAATGGGTAGAGACGCATACTTGCGTCTCATCGGCCGCACCATTTGGCTTGTTTCGTTCAACGACGAGACGCAAGTATGCGTCTCTACGTCGTTCGGGCGGCTATTTCATGCAGCCGAACAGCGTCTTCGTGCTGCCCCGCCGGGGCTACTTCTTCCGGCCGCGCTTATGCCACTCCCGCACCGACAGCCCTAAGATGAGTGCCCCTAAAGCTGCCAGAATTAGCATAGCTGTGTGGCCTTCCTCCGACGACCAATCAGCGCGTTGACTACCCCCGTAGCTACTGAAAGCAAGCAGTAGATTCATGCTACTAGGCTACCCAAACCCGCTGATAAGAACCTTAGGATGCATGCTGAGAGGGCGTCGAGTAGCCCGAAGCACTAACCGGCTGGCCCGAAACCCCACCAAAGCCGGCCCAGGCCCCGCCCGCTACCCCCGAAGGGGTGAAATTAGCTGCCGGTTGGAGCTTCGGTCGTTCCGGTTGCCTCTTCGGTCGTTCCGGTTGAGGCTTCGGGGGGGCCGGTCAGTGCTTCGGGCGCTCCGGTTGGTGGTTTGGTTGCTCCGGGCGGTTCTTCGGTCGTTCCGGTTGGCGCATCAGCCGTTCCGGTTGGGGCTTCGGACTAACAAACGGGGCGTTGGTCCTGCTAATCCGGGCGATGGTCCTTCTTTTTAGGAGCGGCGGCGGGAGGGAACTAGGTTAGTAGCAGTCGATATCGAGCTGATAGTCGGCATATCCTTCCCTTTTTTTATTATCCGTCATTTTATGAAAGACAAGAACCCCGTAGCCGAGTACCCCTTCACCCAGGCCCAACTCTGGCAGCGCTGCCTGGACCTGCAATCCGCCCTCACCCGCGACGCGGCCGCGCTGGCCGGGCGGGGCATCACCGCCGCCCACCTCACCAAGCTCAAAGCCGATACTGCCGCCTTCGGCGAGATGGAGCCCGACACGGTGCTAGTGCAGGAAGGCGCCGCCGTGACCGAAGAGAAAGACGCCGTAGTGCTAGCTCTGGAAACCAGTGTGCAGCAGGTACTGAGCATCATTGCCCTGCAGGATGAGCCGCGCACGGCCCGCTACAAGCGCTTCGGCGTGAGCAGCGTGACCGATCTTACCGAGCCTAAGCTGCACCTGGCCGCCACCATGCTGGTAAAGCAGGGCCGCAAGTACCTGGCCGAGTACGCCGAGCAGGGCCTGACGGCGGCAATGCTCGACGCGGTAGCCGGGCACAACGAGGCGTTTGTGGAGGGCCTAGCCGAGCGCAAGGAGGCCGAAAACACCCGCAGCGGGGCCACGCGGGCGCGGCTGCTGTTTGCCAACGGCCTCTACCGGCAGCTGGTGCAGCTCTGCGCCGCCGGCACCTCGGTGTGGCAGCTTACCGACGCGGCCAAGGCCCGGGAGTACGTGGTCGACCCGGCGGCGGTGGCGGCCCGGCCGGTACCGCCCAAGCCGGCGGGCTAAGGCCCCGGGCCCGGAAGGAGTGTGCCCCGGTGACCGGTTAGCCGGGCACCGGGGCATTTTAGTGTCCGTCGGGCTAGGGCCGGCGGGGTGGACGCGGTACCTTTAATCCAACCATTAGCCGCTCGCGCTGTTGGGAAGCTGATACTTCTTTTTTGCTGATGACTGACATTACCCTTATTGCTGAGTCCTACGGCTCCATGCTGCTGGCTCCGGACGTGCCCTGCCTGATCGTGCAGTGGCACGGCTTCGCCAACCAGGCACAGTTTCAGTCGTTGATGGACCGCGGCCTGGCCCTGTACGTAGAAGAAGCCCGGCGGACCCAGCCCCTGGGCTGGCTGGCCGACACCCGCCACGTGGGGGCCACCACGCCCGCCCTGCAGGAGTGGCTGGCCCACGACTGGAACCCGCGGGCCTACGCAGCCGGCATCCGGCACTGCAGCTTTGTGGCGCCGGAAAGCGTGTTCGGGCAGATTTCGGTGCAGCAGTACACGGCCCACACCACCGAGGCCGCGACCTACCGGATTGAGCCCGCCTACCATCGTACCCTGGCCGCGGCCAAGCGCTGGCTGCGCGAGCAGTTGGCGTAGCGCCGCCTCCTGGCCCCGGGTATTACTTTTCTCTTTTGCCGACCCTTGGTGGCGGTGTTGCCCTATCCTTATGAAACAAGAACTGCAAAGCTCCCTGGGCCGCCCCTACATTACCATCGAAGATGACCAGGCCAACCGCTGGATTTCGGTCGACTGGGCCGGCTATCTGACTCCCGACAGCATCAAGGCCGGTGCAGCGGCCTACATTGCGGCCGTGGCCGAGTCGGGCTTTAACTGCGTGCTCAACGACACGCGCAAGGTGCTCGGCCCCTGGGACCATTCCCTCGACTGGGTCGTCAACGTGTGGGCCGTGGAGGCTACCGCCGCCGGCGTGCGCCACTTCGCCATGGTTTCGACGCCCGATTCCATGGCCGACGCCTCGGCCGCCAAGTTCTACGCCCAGCTCAAGGGCTTCGAGGTGCGCATCTTCGGCAACGACGACGACGCCAAAGCCTGGCTGCGCACGGTGTGCGGCAAGTAGAGCCGGCTGGAAAACCACCGTCATGCTTCGCCTTCGGCTCTGCATGACGTTCTGGTTATAGCCTAGCCGTCGGCTCCCGGCTTCTGCCTACTTTTACCCCCGCATTTCCACCTAACCCCACCGCCGCATGGCTTCTTACCTCGAAAGCAACCAGGAACGTTTCTTAAGTGAGCTGCTCGACTGGCTGCGTATCCCGTCCGTTTCGGCCGACCCGAAGTTTCACGCCGACGTGCTCAAGGCCGCCGACTACCTTAAAGCCCGCCTCGAAGAAGTAGGGGTGGAGAACGTGGAGCTCTGCCAGACCGCCGGCAACCCCATCGTCTACGGCGACAAAATCGTGGATCCCAGCCTGCCCACGGTGCTCGTCTACGGCCACTACGACGTGCAGCCCGCCGACCCCTACGAGCTCTGGACCTCGCCGCCGTTTGAGCCCGTCATCAAGGACGGCAACATCTACGCCCGCGGCGCCTGCGACGACAAAGGCCAGGTCTACATGCACGTAAAGGCCTTCGAAATGCTGATGCAGGACGGCGGCATGCCCTGCAACGTGAAGTTCATGTTTGAGGGCGAGGAGGAAGTAGGCTCCAGCAACCTGGGCATCTTCGTGAAGGCCAACAAGGAAAAGCTCAAGGCCGACGTCATCTTAATTTCCGACACCGGCATTCTGGCCAACGACGTGCCCAGCATCGAAGTAGGGCTGCGCGGCCTCTCGTACCACGAGGTGGAAGTAACGGGCCCGAACCGGGATTTGCACTCCGGCCTTTACGGCGGCGCCGTGCCCAACCCCATCAACGTGCTCTGCAAGATGATTGCCTCCCTGCACGACGAAAACAATCACATTACCATCCCCGCCTTCTACGACAACGTGGACGAGCTTTCGGCCGAGGAGCGCGCCGAAATGGCCAAGGCTCCGCACTCCGACGAGGAGTTCAAGAAAAGCATCGGCCTGACCGACATCTACGGTGAGAAAGGCTACAGCACCCTGGAGCGCACCAGCATCCGGCCCACGCTCGACGTGAACGGCATCTGGGGCGGCTACACCGGCGAGGGCGCCAAAACCGTCATTGCCTCCAAGGCCTACGCCAAAATCTCGATGCGCCTGGTGCCCCACCAGACCTCCGACGAAATCACGGCCCTGTTCCAAAAGCACTTCGAAAGCATTGCTCCCAGCGGCGTGACGGTGAAAGTAACGCCCCACCACGGCGGTGAGCCGGTCGTGACGCCCACTGATTCGGTCGCCTACAAGGCCGCGGCCGACGCCATGGAAACCACCTTCGGTAAGCGCCCCATCCCGACCCGCGGCGGCGGCTCCATCCCCATCGTGGCCATGTTCAAAACCGAGCTGGGCCTCGACTCCGTGCTGCTCGGCTTCGGCCTCGACTCGGATGCCATCCACTCGCCTAACGAGCACTACGGCGTATTCAACTTCCTGAAGGGCATCGAAACCATCCCGCACTTCTACCGCAACTACGCGGCGGCCATGAAAGGCTAGGGTAATTTCGATGAGCAACAAAAAAGCCCGGTTCCTGCGCAGGAACCGGGCTTTTTTGCGCGTGAGCTACTCGTTGCCAAATGGTAGAATATAGCTCACGCTGGCCTGAATGACTTGGTTGTGGCCCATTTCCTTGTCGGTATACCTACGCGCCGGGATGTAGGAGTTGTATTGCTCCTCCGTGAGCTGTTTGAGGACGTGCCGCAGGCCGTAACTGTAGCGCACCGTCAAGGCCAGACTGTGGGGCAGCTTTACCCCCAGGCCCGCTACAGCATTGCACTGCCACCGCTCGAAGCTTTCGGGACTGTACTCCGTGTAGCTATAGGGGCTACTGCCCCTATAGGTGGTTACCTCGTCGCGGGTTCCCACCAGGAACCCAGCCTGCATTCCCAACTCTCCAAACAGCCGCTTGCCACCTGCTTGCACCAGCACGGGCAGCTCCAGATAATCCAGCTTGATGCGGTGTTTGTCAAGTGCATAAAAAATGCTAGACCCTCCGCCACCGCCGCCGTAAAAGCCGGAAAATGCGGTGCCTTGGCGCGAGTACAGCAATTCGGGCTGCACCGATAGCCAGGAAGTAAGCTGATACGTCGCGAAAATACCGCCCATAAACCCTAGCTGCGGGTGAGGAGCACTTTCCTCCCTGGTGTAATACTGTTTGCGGGTGGCATCGTTGTTAGCCCAGTTGGCGCCGGCCCGAACCCCGACCTGAACCGTGTTTTGGGCTTGCGCCAGCCCGGTGGCGCACACACATGCCGCCAGCGTCAGGTAAATCTTCTTCATAATAGGAGTAAGAGTAATAGGATAAGAGTAGCCGAAGTAACGTAAAAAAGCCCGGTTCCTGCGCAGGAATCGGGCTTTTTTGCGGTGGCTTACTTGCTGCTACCAGCCGCCGAAAATGTAGCCGGCGTAGAGCTGAAAGGCCTGGTTGCGACCCGTGGACGGGCCGGCGTAGGCTGGGTCGTTGGCCGTCAGGATACTGCCGTTGTAGCGCAGCCCGAGGTTGGGGCCGCTGGTCCACTGGTAGCCCAGGCCGGCCACATAGCCGAAGTCGACGGCGCGGAACTGCTTGTTGAGGTCGGTGGAGCTGCCTTCGTTGCCCTGCTTGGCCGAGAGCAGGAAGCCTACCTGCGGTCCGCCCTCGAAGAACAGCCCGTCGGCGTACACTTTCAGCAGCAGGGGCACGTCGGCGTAGAGCAGGCGGGTTTTGGGCGCGTTGGTCACGTTTTTGAATTCGTCGCCCTTCATCGATACCAGCGCTTCACCCTGCAGGGACAGGAAGTCATTGAGCAGCAGATTGGACACCAGGCCCCCGTGCGCCCCGACCAGGTAACCGCTGCCGTTAGGCTTGCCCGCGAAGTTGGTCAGGCTACCGCCGGCCTTCACGCCCAGCTTGATCTGAGCCTGGGCAGTGAGGGAAAGCGCGCCCAGCAGGGCGGCAAGAATGCTGATCTTTTTCATACACAGCCGTTTTAAGTGAACTACTGAAAGGCCGCCGGAATCCTACGGCTCCGGCGGCTTTCCGAACAAAGCGGCGGCCGCGGGCTAGTTAGGAATCAGGAAGCCCAGCGACAGCTGCACGGCCGCGTTGCGGGCATTTTTCAGGTCGCCGTCGAAGTACGTGCCGTTGTCGCTCTTCACAAAGTCGCTGAAGGCGCCGGTGTAGCGCAGGTTCAGGCTCACGCCGTTTTCAGCTTGGTAGCCCACGCCGGCCACGTAGCCCAGCTCGTTGCGGTTGAGCTGGCTCAAGTCCTTTTCACTGTGACTGGTCGAGGTGCGCGTGTTGCCGGTCAGGCCCGAGGTGGTCGTCACGGTGGTTTCGTCCTTCACGTTGAGCAGGTAGGAGTACTGCGGCCCGGCCTCAAACACGAAGCCGCTGGCGTTGATTTTCAGCAGCACCGGCACGTCGAGGTAGTTGTAGTTAACCTTGCCCTCCCGCGACTGAGTCGTACCGAAGATGTTCTTGTACTCGGTGGTCTTGTTTTGGAAGCCCTTCTGCGAAAACAGCACTTCGGGCTGTACCGAGAAGAAACCGTCGCCGGTGATATCGGCGTTGAGCATTACCCCGCCCAAAAAGCCAAACTTGTTGTTGTAGGTGTTCTCGTTTTCGAGGTTGCCGGCGAGGTTGGAGTAGTTGGCGCCGGCCCGCAGACCGAGGCGAACCTGGGCCTGAGCCGTGGTTGAAAACAGGGCGCCGGCGGCCAGCAAGGAGGCCAGCAGGAAGGAGGTCTTTTTCATGGTGCGAAAATCAGTTGGTGAGAAATGCACGGTGCCGGCCGCGGTACCGAGCGGCCGGCAGTAAGGTTTAAACGCCATTTTCAGGCCAATCAGGTGGGGTAGGGACAAAAAAAATGTGACAACCGGGGTGGTTGTCACATTTTCAAGGAGTTGGGGGAACTTATTTGCCCAGGGGCAGCAAGTAGCCCAGCTGCAGCGCAAAGCTGCGGTTGAATGCCTTAGGCTCGTTCTTGGCGCTGACGTCCTTGGTGTCGAACAGCGACTTCAGGCCCTGGGTGTAGCGCAGGCCGATGCTCAGGCCGCCTTCGGTCTGGAAGCCCAGGCCGGCCAGGCCGCCGATGTCGAAGCTGGACAGGTCTTCCTTGGCATCGGTGGTGTTGGTCACCGACTTGTCCTTCGAAGCGTTGGCCGTGTTGTACTTGGTGGTCACGGTCAGGTCCTGGCTGGAGCGGGCCATGTAGCCCACCTGCGGACCGAGCTCGAAGTACAGGCCCGTAGCGCCCGTGCTGGCCCGTACCGGAATCGGCAGGTCGATGTAGGTCAGAATGCGCTTGCCTTCCACCTGATACTTATCCACGGTGGCGTCCTGGCCGTTGGCGGTCAGCGTAGCGCGGTCCGTCACGGTGAAGGAGCGCTTGAAGCCTTTGCGGTCCACGAGGATTTCGGGGGCCAGCGACCAGAAGCCATCGGAGCTCAGGGGCAGCTGGAACGACAGACCGGCCGTGAAGCCGGGAATATAGTTGATGTCGGCGCCGCTGTTGGGGCCGCCCACGTTTTTGGCGTCCTTGCCGCCGATGGTGGAATACGTACCGCCAGCGCGCACGCCGATGCGGGTGCCATTGCCAAATTGGGCGTTAGCGGTGCCGATGCCAGCAGTAGCTAGGGCACAGGTGAGTACAACGAGCTTTTTCATGGCTAGTAAATTCAAGAGTGAAATGGGGGGGTGGGTTTGGCAGCTTTACTTCCGGTCGAAACAACACTCAAGCTGGTTTATGGGCCTAATACTGAGAAGTGGCCGGTCAGGGTTGCGGTTGAGCAGCAATTTTGTCCGGAATTAATTAGATGATAATCTGATGGTTTCCAGGCAAGCCCAACAGTAGTAAGTGGTTACGAGAGGTTGAAAACAGGAAAGTTTCCGCCGCCGGGTAGTGGGGGTTTTACTATTTTTGGGACGCTGCATTTTCGCCTTATGCTCTTCGTTGCCGTTCGTGCTTTTCGTATTCCGCTGGCGGCTCTGGCCGGCCTGCTCAGCCTGCCGGTGCTGGGGCAGCACGCCGCGCCCGGGCCGCTGATTGTCGGGGCCTACGCCCAGGGCAGCTTTATCATTGCCCACACCCCGGCCGTGAAGCACTTGGCCGTGTCGCACCCGACGGGCGTGGAGCTGAACGTGCAGCGGCAGACCAACGGCTCGGAGCCCTGGCACGCCTGGTATAAGTATCCCAAAATCGGGGTCAACTTCGTCTATTACGACTATCACAACCCAGTGCTGGGTCGTTCCTACGCCTCGAGCATCTATATCAACAAGAGCTTTTTGCGCACGGCCCGCCACGAGCTTAACTTCCGCATCGGCACCGGTATCGGCTACTTCCCGGTGCGCTTCGACCTCGAAACCAACCACAAGAACACCATTGTCAGCTCCCGCCTGAATGCCATGCTGCAAACCCGGGTGGAATACGACGTGGCCGTGACCGAGCACTGGGCTTTGTTGCTGGGCCTGGGGCTCAACCACTATTCCAATGGGGCCACCACCAAGCCCAATTTCGGTATCAACCTGCCTACGCTGCTCGTGGGCTTCAACTATCACCAGCAGCGCCCATTTCAGCCATTTTCGCCGAGCCCGGCCACCAATGAGGGCGTGGGCCTGGGTCGCAACTTTCTGGATCTGAGCACCAGTATCGGTTGGAAGCAGCGCAATGAGTCGGACCGTCGTAAGTACGCCGTTAACTCGGTGTCGATAATGGGCGGGCGGCGCGTGAACCGCAAAAGCAACCTCGTGCTGGGCCTGGAAGGCTTTTACGACCGAAGTCTGGTGGCTCAGCTCCAGGACACCACCCGCTCGGGCGAGTACCGCCCCGACGTGAAGAAGGCCGGCGTATTTGTGGGGCACGAGCTGCTGTTTGGCCGGCTGGCCTTCGTGTCGCACTTGGGCTTCTACGTCTACAATCCCTACAAGTCCAACAAGTTCTACTACGAGCGGCTGGGCCTGAAATACCACGTCACCGACCGATTCTGGGGCGCCCTCGACCTGAAAGTGCACCGCGGGGCCGCCGACGTAGTAGAGCTTAAAATCGGCACTACGCTGTAGGCGGGCGTTGGGCTGAGGAACGGAATCCGGCGGCTCAGCGGCCAAATGCGACGGTTGGGCAGGTTTCGTTGACACTGAGCCGGGCCAAGTGCTTACTTCACGACCCTATCTAGCTGCTCTCCCCATGGAAACGTTTCTGCTCGCCAACCGCTGGATTCACATTACGGCCGGCTTCATTGGGTTTTTCGTGGCCCCCGCCGCGCTGTACGTGCGCAAGGGCGGGGAAGCCCACCGGCTCTGGGGCCGGATTTTCTTCTGGGCCATGGTCGTGGCCGGCAGCACGGCCATCGTGTCGGCCGTCTACCATGGACTCACGTTTTTGCTGCTTACGGGCATTTTCAGCCTGTATCTGGCGTGGTTTGGCTACCGTTCCCTCTACCACAAGCACCTAGGCCGCGGGGAGGCCCGCCCCGCCCTGGCCGACTGGCTGGGAGTGGGCCTGGGCACGGTGGTGTTTGCCGGAACCGTGGTATATGGGCTGCTGCACCTGCGGCAAAACCCGGTGCCGGTGGTGTTCGGCGGCATCGGGCTGATGACTACCCTGCGGCAGCTGCGCAGCTTTCGGCGCATTGCGCCCTGGCCCGCCGGGCAGTGGCTGCACAACCATATTTCGGGCTTCGTGGGCTCTTACATTGCGGCGGTATCGGCGTTTTCGGCCACCAGCCTCACGTTTATTCCCTTCCCGCTCAACTTTCTGTGGCCCACCCTGCTCATGGTGCCCGCCCTGATCTGGGTACAGCGGCGCTACAAGGCCAAGTTTGCCCAGGGCCACCGTCCCGCCGACGTGGTGGAAGTGCGCATTCAGCCCGAGCTGGCGCCGCCTGCGGGGCGCTAGGGCCGTATCAGCGCCTGGTTGATGCGCTTGACCAGTGCCGGTCCTTCGTAGATAAAGCCGGTGTAGAGCTGCACCAGCGCGGCACCGGCGGCCAGCTTTTCCAGCGCGTCGGCCGCCGACGCAATGCCACCCACCCCGATAATAGGCAGGCCGCCATCGGTGCGCTGGTGCAGGTAGCGGATAACCTCGGTGGCCCGCTGGCGCAGCGGCCGGCCGCTGAGCCCGCCCGCGCCCAGACCCGCCACGGTGGCTGCCGGCGTGCGCAGGTCGGCCCGACCGATGGTAGTATTCGTTGCTACCAGGCCGCTGAGCTGGGTTTCGCGGGCAATGAGCAGAATGTCGTCGAGCTGCCCGTCGGTCAGGTCGGGCGCAATCTTGAGCAGTAGGGGCTTGGGCCGGGGCTTGGCCAGGTTGTGCTCCTGCACCTGCTGGAGCAAGTGAATCAGGGGCTCTTTTTCCTGCAGGGCGCGCAGGTTGGGCGTATTGGGCGAGCTGACGTTGACCACGAAGTAATCCACCGTGTCAAACAGCGCTTCGAAGCTGGCTACGTAGTCGGCCGCCGCTGCGTCGTTGGGCGTGTCTTTATTCTTGCCGATGTTGCCGCCGATAATCAATGGGGCACGGCGCTGCCGCAGGCGCTGAGCTACTGCGGCGGCACCGTCGTTGTTGAAGCCCATGCGGTTGATGAGCGCCTCATCCTGGGGCAGGCGGAACAGGCGCGGGGAGGGGTTGCCCGGCTGGGCCCGCGGGGTCACCGTCCCGATTTCAACGAAGCCGAAGCCGAGCGCCGCCAGCTCATCGGTCAGGTCGGCATTCTTATCGAAGCCCGCGGCCAGCCCCACCGGGTTGCGAAACTTTAGTCCGAATACTTCCCGCTCCAGCTGTGGATGCTCAAAGCTGTAGAGCTGCCGCAGTAGGGCAGCCATGCCCGGCAGGCGGCAGCTGCGCTTGAGGTTGTCGAAGACGAAGTGGTGGGCCTGCTCGGCGTCCAGTTGAAAAAGCAGTGGTTTAAGCAGGGCTTTGTACATGGCGGACCGCGGAAAGTGCGGTGCAAAGCTCCTACTTATTCCGCTAGCTCCCGTGCCTGGCTTACTGACATTTGTTGAGAAGTTTTTTCGGAAGGTATCTAGATGGAAATAAATGAGATAAGTGCGTACTGCCGGAAAGCGTCAACATATAAGCGCGGAAAAATTTGGATAGAACCGCCAAGTATAGCACTTTTGCACCCCCACAAAGCGAAAACGATTCTTTCGCGGAGCGGGAAATGATTCTGTAGCTCAGCTGGTAGAGCAGTACACTTTTAATGTACGGGTCCTGGGTTCGAATCCCAGCGGGATCACCAAAAACCTCGATTGCAAGCCGCAATCGAGGTTTTTTTGTTACTGGGGCCGCATGTGGGACCGCAGTTGACTGTGTAAAACGATACTTTTACTGCCGGAAGAGGCAATTTTAGTAAACTATCCTAAATATATGCCCAGCAACAAGGTAAAGCGCCCAGCTTTTACCCTAGAAACCGCGGTAAAGAAGTTTGTATACTCTCAATCCGTGCTAACAGCCTTTGCTGATGCAAGTGAAAAGGGGGAGTCTTTTACTTGGCCCCTGAAGCCAATTGATGTAGGGAGTCTGAAGAACCCACTGGCTTTTCCTCGCATTTTCGAGGTGGGTTTGGCTGGGCAGCCTATTCCAGCTTCCTTGGAAACTTGGGATGCCTTTTTTATCCAACGGCTGCGAACCGGTGGGGCTGAACCTTTCAGTTCAGGAATTGTGCTGAAACCTTGCTCAGAGTACAATAAGACACTAATTACTTTCCATCTTGGTCAACTAGATACCACCCGTGCCAGAGCCGATTTCCAAGGGTACATGCGACGGGTATTGTTGAACAGCATTACGAAAGTACGCTCAACTGATAGTGCAGAAACCGTGCAGGTACTGTATGAAACGCTTACTTGGCTGGAATCTTATAGCAAACAACTATCCACTCAATATTTAGCCGAAGCCAAAAAGAAGGAAAAGGAAGACACATCACGATCAGGCAAAAAATCTTAGCCTTTAAGTTGTTGTTTGTATACGAAGAAATCAAACTCTTAAATCAGACAGATACCCTCGAACAAGTTGACTTTATCTATGACCAAATTGGAGGTGACAAGTCCGCTATCAAACGTAGTCTGGATTCGAATATCACGGAAGCTTCACGTGAAAGGTTGAAAGACTTCATCTATACTGAAGAGAATTTCGAACAAGCCTTGAGGTTTATTCATCGTATCCGCCCGCTCCTCGATACGGGTGCCTATAGTTTGGCGCACGCTAGTAAAAAATAGCAAAACCTGAACTTTTGTGGGAACGGCGTACCTCCCGCGCATTTCCCACCGAGCAAATATTTGTCTTCACTTAACCCAATAAGAAAGGCAAATGAAATATCCCCCACCACTGCAGGAAGCGACACTGATCGTATTGTCGCTGCCCCAATTCCAAGATCTGTTCAACAGCCTCTTGGATGAAAAGCTCTCCCCCTTCGTGCAAGCTATTAAGGCTGGCGGCAAGCAAGGCGGAGTAGAATACATGACCACCCAGCAGGCGCTGGACTTCATGCACCTCTCCAAGCCGACGCTGAACAAGCTGCGCCGCGAGGGCCGCATCACAGCCTACAACTCGTCGGATAAACGGGTGCTCTACAAGCGTAGCGAACTGGCCGCCTATCTGGATGCGGCTAAGCAGAAGGGAGGGACGGTCAATGCTGGCTAAGTTCACCGAATTGTTGATTTTCATCTTCCGGCTCAGCCAGGAGGTAGAAATCTGGACCGCGATGAAACCGGGCTGCTCGATATCGCCTCGCGCAAAAGAGCGGCAGGTGTATCTGCGCAGGGCAGTAAAGGTCATCTTCAGCTTGGTGACCGAATTGCAGGAGATGCTGCCGGACAGCGCCGTGGAGGCCTCCCAGCAGCGCCCGATGTTTTGGTGGCTGCTTGAGCAAGACATAGCCCAGACGCTGAAAGGTGATCCGCAGCTTGATGGCGTGCTTGTATACATTCTCAAAGAAGGTGCGACAGAGAAGAAGCGGCCGAATTTCGGCATGCTGTACTACCAAGTACCCTTGGAAGACCTGGCGGCGTGAAACAGGTCAATCTTCCCCAAGCAGATTCGCCGGCAAAGCCGGCGGGGGGTAATCCCAAGCTGCACACCACCGAGGTCTACTTGCGCAAGCACTACGACTTCCGCTATAACGAAGTGAAGGAGGTAGTGGAATGGCGCCCGGCGGGCAACGCTGTTCTCTACCAACCGCTGGATGATTATAAGCTGAACAGCCTCCATCGGGAGCTGGCTCATCAGCAATGCCCCCTGGGTACCGATGCTCTGTATCGGTTGCTGGCCTCCGACTTCACGCCCCGCGTCAATCCCATCCAGGAATATTTCACCGGGCTGGGCCTGACACCGCTGGTGACGGGCTATATTACGCGGCTGGCTGCCACGGTCACGGTGGTCGATCCGGTTACTTTCGCGCTGTATCTGACCAAATGGCTGGTGGCCGTGGTGGCCAACGCATTGACCGAAGAGGCCTGTCAGAACCATACGTGCCTGGTGCTGACTGGTGGGCAGGGCCAGTATAAAACCACGTGGCTGGAACTGCTCTGCCCACCCAGCTTGGCGAAACAGTACCTGTTCACGGGCAAGGTGCACGTCGAAAGCAAGGATACGCAGCTGCTGCTGGCGGAGTATCTCTTTATCAATGTTGATGACCAGCTCCGCACACTCAACAAGCAGGACGAGAACTCGCTCAAGACGCTCATCACCCAGCCTTCGGTGAAGATCCGCCGGCCCTATGGGCGCATCATTGCCGAGTTGCCACGGCGGGCGTCCTTTATGGGTAGCGTCAACGGGGCCGATTTTCTCACCGATCCGACCGGTTCGCGGCGGTTTCTTCCGTTCGAGGTAGAAGCCATCGACATTCAGGCGGCCCGCTTGGTGGATATCGACGCGGTATGGCGCGAATCCTATCAGCTTTGGAAGAACGGATTCCAGTATTGGTTTGCTGATGAAGAGCTGCTGACGGTGCACGAACGCAACCGGAAGTTCCAGCACGATACACCGGAATACGATCTGGTGGCGGCGCGTTTCGAGCCGGGCGAGGTTTTTTTGACCCTGGCCGAAATCAAGGAGCGCCTGCAGGCTAGCCTGACCACGCGTAATCTGCGCGACAAAGCGGTGGGGGAGGCCCTGACCCGCCTGGGAATGCCGCGGGTGCAGCGGCGTATTGGCAGCGACCACCGGGTAGGGGGCTATCTGGTGCAGGAGCGGCTGCAAGCCGAGTGGACGGACAAGCCCTCCCGTCCGACTTCTTAATTCCACCCTTTTTACTCTTTCTTCCCGTGCCAGCCGTGACGGCGGCTCCTGTGCCTCCCAGCAGCCTTTTAGTCGGGTAGCGTGGTCTGACCGTCACGTGACACCAGTAGCCGGCATAAGGCCACTAGAAGCTTATTGTGGGCGTGTCACGGCTGACACGGGAAGAATGCCGCACAACTCTCGTCAGGACGATAGCTCCCGGCAATTCCATCTCAATCCGATTTTCTTCCCTATGAACATCTCCGAAAAAGAATGCAGCGTCTGCGGTGAGCCGATTGCAGGCCGTACCGACAAAACCTTTTGCAGCGCAGCCTGCCGGGTGCGCGCCCATCGTCAGCGCCAGGTAGAATCCATCGACGTGGACTTTGAAGACGTCTCTTCCGCCAAAGCGGCCCCGGTCACCGGCCTGCTGCCGTGGCAGGAGCCGGCCCCGCCCGTCGCTCCGCCATTGTCCGTGGTATCTTATCAGCCGGTCAGTTCGACTTTCCATCCAGGAAACGATTATCTGACCCGCTACCGGGCGGAACAGGCAGCGCAGGAAGCCGACCAAAAACGTCGTCATGAAGAAGCCTTGTGCCGTGAGGTGCACGAGCATTATGTGCAGGCCATCGAGCCATTTTTGGAATACGAAGGCCAGCGCCTCCATGTGAAGCAATTGCAGCAACTCTTGGATGTGGTCCTTGATGCGCGGGAAGACTATAAGCAGCACCCGCGTTTGGCCCAACCGGAGAACGTTGTTCGTCAGCGCCTGAATGATCTGTGGGACGTGGCGCAAGAACTCCGCGAAACTCAGCAGGAAGCCCAAAGCAACTTCTTCACTGGTCAGAAAGCGCGGTACGATCTGACGAAGAAATGGCGCAAGCAGCTGCGGGAACGACTGCTGGAATAAGGGTTAGTATCGTTACAGAAACGGGTATTGTAACGCGTAGTTAACGGTTGGTTACGTCTCTGAAACGTTTCCCTGAAAACCCTCTCTACACCAACTAGAAAAGACACTACAAGCTGTAGTGTCTTTTTTGTTACCCAATATTCTCCGAATGGAGCTGGCTGCCTCCTACATGTACAACTAGCCACATAGGCGAGGGGAAATGCCCCAGGTTTATCTGTTCTGAGTACATCTTCTCAGCTACAGACTTTAATGTCCACAAACTCTACATTAGTTGCAGTCTTTTAGATAGCCCAACTTATCTTGCAAGGATATACTCTCATACTTCCTTTGATTTCCTTCTCCTCTTTGCTTTAGATGAATACTGCCGTCCATAACAAGCTTGTTTCCTTTATCTGGTCTATAGCAGACGACTGCCTGCGCGACGTCTATGTCCGCGGCAAGTACCGTGATGTAATCCTGCCCATGGTGGTGCTGCGCCGCCTCGATGCGCTGCTGGAACCGACCAAAGACGCCGTCATGGAAGAGCTGGCTTTCCAGCGGGATGACGCCGGCCTAACCGAGTGGGATGAGGCTGGCCTGCGCCAGGCCTCTGGGTACGTGTTCTACAACACCAGCCCCTGGACGCTGCAACGCCTGAAAAACACGGCCACCAACAACCAGCAAATCCTGGTGGCCAACTTCGAGGAATACCTGAACGGCTTCAGCAGCAACGTCAAGGAGATTATCGAGAAGTTCAAGCTCAAGGCCCAGGTGCGCCATATGGCCAACAAGGACGTGTTGCTGGACGTGCTGGAGAAGTTCACCTCGCCCTACATCAACCTCACGCCCTTCGAGGCAAGCGACCCTGACGGCCGCAAGCTGCCTGCCCTGAGCAACCTGGGCATGGGCTACGTGTTCGAGGAGCTGATTCGCCGTTTCAATGAGGACAATAACGAGGAAGCCGGGGAACATTTTACCCCCCGCGAAGTCATCGACCTGATGACGCACTTGGTGTTTGAGCCCATCAAGGATACGCTGCCGTCAGTCATCACCATATACGACCCGGCTTGCGGCTCGGGGGGCATGCTCACGGAATCGCAGAACTTCGTCAAAGACGAGGACGGCATCATCAAGGCCTCTTCCGACGTGTACTTGTTTGGCAAGGAAATCAACGACGAGACCTACGCCATCTGCAAGAGCGACATGATGATTAAGGGCAACAACCCTGAAAACATCCGCGTCGGCTCCACGCTGGCTACCAATGAGTTTGCCGGGCAGCAGTTCAACTTCATGCTCTCCAACCCCCCGTACGGCAAAAGCTGGGCTTCGGAGCTGAAATACATTAAGGACGGCAAGGACGTTATCGACCCGCGCTTCGTGGTGAAGCTGCGCAACTACTGGGGCGAGGAAGAGACGGTGGATGCTACCCCGCGCTCCAGCGACGGCCAGCTGCTGTTTCTGATGGAGATGGTGAGCAAGATGAAGCCCCTGGACCAGAGCCCTGTGGGCTCGCGCATTGCCTCGGTGCACAACGGCTCCTCGCTCTTCACCGGCGACGCGGGCGGGGGCGAGAGCAACATCCGCCGTTACCTCATCGAAAACGACTGGCTTGAGGCCATCATCCAACTGCCCAACAACCTGTTCTACAACACGGGCATCACCACCTACATCTGGCTGCTGAGCAACAACAAGCCGGCCCAGCGTCGCGGTAAGGTGCAGCTTATCGACGCCAGCCTGCTCTACCGCAAGCTGCGCAAAAACCTGGGCAACAAGAACTGCGAGTTCTCCCCCGAGGACATCCGCGAAATCGTGCGCGTGCACCAGCAGATGGAGGCCGTGGAGAAGCAGGTGAACCCGACCACCGGCGAGGACCAGGGCATTGCCGCCAAGCTCTTCGACAACCGCGACTTTGGCTATTACAAAGTAACCGTGGAGCGGCCCAAGCGGCTGATGGCCCAGTTCACGGAGGAGCGCATTGCCACCCTGCGCTTCGACAAGGGCCTGCGCGAGCCGATGGAGTGGGCCTACGCCCAGTACGGCGAGGCCGTGTACACCGAGCTGGCCCAGCACGAAAAGGAGCTGCTGCACTGGTGTGAGCAGCAGGAGCTGAACCTAAGCGCTAAGCAGGCCAAAGCCCTGTGCAGCCCCGATACCTGGAACCGGGGGCTGCTGCTGCTGCAAACGGCGACCCGCCTGATGCAGCGCGTAGGCACCGATATCTGGCGCGACTTCAACAAGTTCACCGACGCCGTGCACGAGGCTCTGATGGGCATGGGCTCCAAGCTAACGGCCGCCGACCGCAACGCCATTCTCAATGCAGTAAGCTGGTACGATGCCTCGGCGGAGAAAGTGTTGAAGGGAACGGCCAAGCTGAACGGTCCCAAGCTGGAAACACTGCTCGAGCGCCTGGGCTGCACCGAGGCCCAGTTGCCGGACTTTGGCTATTACCCAACCGGACGCAAAGGAGAGTGGCTGCAGTACGAAAGCGAATCGGACCTGCGCGATACCGAGTCGGTGCCGCTGAAAGAGGAGATATATTCCTTTTTCATGCGCGAGGTGCGGCCCCACGTCGAGGAGGCCTGGCTTAACCTGGAAACTACTAAAATCGGCTATGAGGTTTCCTTTAATAAATATTTCTACTGCCACAAGCCCCTGCGCGACATCGAGCTAGTAACTCAAGAAATTCTTGCGTTGGAGCAGGAAAGCGAAGGGCTTATCCACGATATTTTAACGCTTGTCTAATGGAATCTGCTGTTACTGAAATTGGGATTCAGAAGTACGAGGTGTATAAAAGCTCAGAAGTAGAATGGCTAGGAGAAATTCCCGGACATTGGCTTCTATTACCTGGTTCAAGAATTACAAACGAGCGTTGTGAAAAGAATAAAGGAATGGTTGAGAAAACCGTTCTGTCTTTGAGCTATGGGAAAGTGGTAATTAAGCCAGAAGAAAAGCTGGTGGGTTTAGTGCCTGAATCTTTTGAAACATACCAGTTGGTTTATCCTGGCGACATTATTATTCGTCCGACAGATTTGCAAAATGATAAGACAAGTCTAAGAGTTGGTTTAGCAAAGGATAAAGGCATAATAACCAGCGCTTATATCAATATGAAAGTAAACGCGGGCTATTTAGGTAGATATTACCACTATTTCCTTTATGCGCTGGATATAACTAAAATGATTTATTCACTTGGTTCAGGTTTGAGGCAAAATCTGAGCTATGAGGATTTCAAAAGGTTGAAGTTTCTAGCCCCCCCGCTTGAAGAGCAAACAGCCATTGCCAACTTCCTAGACCGCAAAACCGCCCAGATTGACCAAGCCATTGCCCAAAAGGAGCGCCTAATTGAGCTGTTGCAGGAGCGGCGGCAGATTCTCATCCAGCGGGCCGTTACGCGCGGCCTCAACCCTGATGTGCCGATGAAGGACAGCGGGGTAGAGTGGATTGGGGAGATACCGGCGCATTGGCGTTCTGTGAAAATGAAATACTTAACTGAGTTTATTTATGATGGAACTCATGGAAGTTATCCAAGGAGCGACGAGGGGTTTAGACTTCTAAGTGTTAGAAATATTGTTGATAATAAATTTGTATTTAGAGAAGATGATAGCTTGGTTGCAGCAAGGCATTTCAAAGAAATTTCTTCCAAATTTTTGGTTAGAGAAGATGATATTCAATTAGCAATTGTAGGTGCAACTCTAGGGAAAGCAGCAGTGGTTGAGTCTGTTGATGAGCCGTTTGTTACACAGCGGAGCATAGCAACTATTAGAGTTGAGAAGAAAAGTGTTTTACCTGTTTTCCTTCTTAATTATATAAGAAGCGAGAGTTTTCAAAAGTATCTCTGGCTAAATGCTGGCTTTTCTGCTCAGCCTGGTGTTTACCTAGGCACTATTCAAGACTCTACTGTTCCCATGCCTCCCATTCAAGAGCAGTTTGAAATTACGACATACATCGGCATTATATCTGATAGCATTAATGCTGCAATAAGCTGCAAGAAGAGAGAAATAGGAAAGCTCCGCGAATACAAGTCTACTCTCATCAACGCTGCCGTGACAGGCAAAATCAAGGTGTGCTAGATGAACAACATGGACGTAGTGGAAAGACCGGCGGCAGCGGTTGGCCGGGTGCGTAAATCCGTGGCCGAAATTATTTCGGTGAGGCAGTTGCTGGCCAAACCCAACTTGCGAATTCCCCTGTATCAGCGTCCCTACAAGTGGAGCCTGCAACACGTGGGGCAGCTGCTGGACGACGTGCTCCAACACAAGGGCAAATCGGCCTACCGCTTGGGCACCGTGGTGCTGCACCAGGACGAGGACGGCCTGCTCAACCTGGTAGACGGGCAGCAGCGCACCGTTACGTTGGGGTTGGTGGCCCGGGCGCTGTACGAACTGCGCAGCTGTGAGGGTGATGCGCAGGCGTTCAAACCAGACCTTAGCCAGCTGCGCTTCACCGGCCCCGTATCGCGGGAAAACCTACACCGCAATTACCAGGCAATTCGCCGCCGCATCGGCGCCTTCGACGAGGCCACCACCCGCTTCTTTTTTGAGCGGTGCGAGGTGGTGCTGGTCGTTATCGACGACCTCTCGGAAGCCTTCCAGTTCTTCGATTCGCAGAACGCCCGCGGCAAGGAGCTGGCCCCCCACGACCTGCTCAAGGCGTTTCACCTGCGCGAAATGGGGCACCTGCCCGAGGCCGTGCGCATGGCCACCGTGCAGCCCTGGCAAGACGCCGACCAGCAGGACCTGGCCCGGCTGTTTCACGATTACCTGTTCCGCATTCGCAATTGGGCCAAAGGCCGCCCGGCCCGCGACTTCACCCGCGCCGACGTGGCCGTCTTCAAAGGCGTAAATCTGCAAGGTCCGCAAACCCACCCCCACGAACGCCTGCACCGCATGGCCGACGTGTACGTAGCCGGCTACCGCCAGCATCCCGACCGGCAGATTGACGGCCAGCAGCTGGCCTACCCCTTCCAGCTCGACCAGACTGTAGTAGACGGCCAGCGGTTTTTCGAGCTGGTGACACACTACCAGGCGCAGGTAGCAGCCCTGTGCCACTTCAAACAGCTCCGGGACCAACTCCCCGAAACCAGCACTGCCCACCGGATTCTGACCACCCTCGACCAGTACGAAGGCCACCACCGTACCGGCGACCAGTATGTGCGCATGCTCTTCGAGTGCGCGTTGCTGTATTACGTGGACCGGTTTGGCCACCACGAGCTGAGCCGCGCTATTGAGGTGCTGTTTGTGTGGGCCTACCGGGTGCGTCTGGAACTCCAGTCTGTGCGCTTGGCCTCCATCGATAATAACGCCCTACAAGGCGTACAGATGTTCCAGCTCATCCGCGAAGCACTGGCCCCGCACGAGGTGCTGGCTGCCCCACTGCCTCCGGTTGTCAATGCAGTTGCCAGCCGGGTAGAAAGTCTGAAAGAGCTATTCAAGCAATTGCACTATGAAGTCAGCTAGTATTCCCGAAGAATATTCTATTCGTGACTTATTTGGCTCCGGCCACTACGTCATCCCCCTCTACCAGCGCAACTACGCTTGGACGGAGCAGGAAGTGCTCCAGCTAATTCAGGACGTTGCGGATTACGCGCTCAATAAGCCAGATACCCGGTATCGTATTGGGACGCTCATTGCCTATGAGCGGGAGAGCGAACAAGGCATCGTGCGCGAAACCATCGACGGGCAGCAGAGGCTAACCACGCTCAACATTCTATTGTGCGCGTTGAAGCGCGAATACGCTGATAAATTGTCGAAGCAGCAGCTGGACCAGCTAACAACTCGCTTCCAGCTCAACCTGCAATACGACAGCCGGCCCTCGTCCACGGAGACGCTACGCGTACTCTTCCAAGAAGGCTCCCTGCGCTTTTCTTCGGACAAGACCT
This sequence comes from Hymenobacter persicinus, assembly GCF_004167665.1. Classification (GTDB taxonomy): domain Bacteria; phylum Bacteroidota; class Bacteroidia; order Cytophagales; family Hymenobacteraceae; genus Hymenobacter; species Hymenobacter persicinus. The sequence goes on from NZ_SEWE01000003.1 coordinate 165,827, forward strand.
ATAACACCGAAATCAGGCAAGCCTACGAAGTGGCTATACGAAGTCTGCGCCATCTCCCAGCCGAAAAGGGAATTTCGGTGAGCCAGTTCTTTGGCTACTTGCTCGACAACGTTTCCATCCTGTTCGTGACGGTGCCCCCCGACACCGATTTGAACCACTACTTCGAGATTATGAACAGCCGGGGGGAGCAGCTCGAAAAACACGAAGTGCTCAAGGCTCAGCTGCTCAATGTGCTGCGAGAAGACAATCAGGCCAGCCATTGCTTTAACCGAATTTGGGAGGCCTGCTCCTACATGGAGCGCTACGTACAGTACGGGTTCGAGCCCAATGTGCGCAACGTGCTTTTCGGCGAGGATTGGAGCCTGCTGCGGGCTAAAGACTTTGCTGACGTGGCTGAAAAACTCCATAATGGCCAAGTGCCTGGTTCGCACCTCGACGAGTACGACCTCGACACCATCCTTAGTGAGCGTACACCTGCGCTCCAAAACAGCGCCGCGAAGTCCGATAGCGACGACGCCTCGCGTTTTACGGCCGTCATCAACTTTCCTAATTTCCTGCTGCACATCCTGCGGATACAGGTAGCCGATGAAGCGCGGCGTACAAATGAGGCTGTTGACGTGCAAAGCCAAGTCAGGCTGGACGATAAGGATTTGCTGAACGCGTTTAATGCCCAACTCAACAAGGCTCCGGATCAGCAGAAATTCGTTCGGGATTTTGCTTACAACCTACTCCGCGGCCGCAATCTGTTGGACACATTCGTGCTGAAGCGCGAATACGACAACACAGGGGATGGTTGGAGCCTGAAGGCAATGAAAAAGAGCTCGTCGGCATCGGCGTACTATACTGGTACCTTCGGCGACGATGAAACGGGCCTGAACCGGGAGGTGCTGATGCTGCTGGCCATGTTCCATGTGTCGAACCCCACTCAGATTTATAAACACTGGTTAAGCGGGGCGCTCAACTACCTGTTTGCTCAGGAGCGGGTCACGGCCCAGCAGTACCGTAACTACCTACAGCGGCTGGCCAACGGCTTCCTGTTCAACCGCTACCTGACGGATGCCAAGCAGGACTATTACGAAATGATTTTCACGCCCTATGGATTGAACCGGCAGCCAACTCTGAACGAGGAGCTGCTGCATCAGGGCACGGGAGTGGAGAATTTCGTTTTCAACTACCTGGATTTTCTGCTCTGGAAGCGAGACCAAAAGCAAGTCTTCGAGTTCACTTTCCGCAGCTCGGTTGAGCATTATTTCCCCCAGCATCCGGTTGGCGCTGAGGAACTGGATGGACGGTATTTGCACCACTTTGGCAACCTCTGTCTAATCAGCTCCGCCAAGAACTCTCTCCTGCGTAATCATTTGCCGTGGGCCAAGAGACAGCATTATAACCACGTCAAGTCCGACAGTCTCAAACAGCGCCTGATGATGGATTTGACCACTGAGAATAGTGACTGGAACGTCGAGGCCATCAAGGCCCATGGCCAGGCTATGAAGGACCTACTTTTAGCTCAGAGGCCCGGAGAAGGTATTTCACTTGCCGTACTAACAACGCTGTTATAATATGCCTACCCTTACTAACGAACAAGCATTAGAAGCCGCAATTCAGAAACGGCTGACCGGAACCTGCCTGGAAGAACTGGCCAATCCTGCTCTACCGGCCTTGGTAGAGGAGCAAACTGAGGCATACCGGGGGGGTGACGGCTATTACATTGGCTTCGCAACTGATTTCGATGCCCGCTATGCCATCGACCAGCGGCGCTTCTGGCATTTTCTGGAGGCCACACAGGGCAAAGAACTGGACAAGCTTCGCCAGCAATCTGACTGGAAGCTCAAAATACTGGAACGGCTGGACCGGCTCATCAAGAAGTACGGGCTGCTGCGCGTGCTGCGCAAGGGCTTGGAAGTAGACGATGCTCACTTCACCCTGTTCTACCCGCTTCCGTTGGCCTCGAGCAGCCAGCAAATCAAGGACTCCTTCAACACCAATGAGTTCAGCGCCATGCGCCAAGTGCGCTACAGTCTGGCCAACAAGGGAGAGGAAATAGACTTGGTGCTCTTCGTCAATGGCTTGCCCTTCAGCACGCTGGAACTCAAAAATGCCTGGACGGGTCAGACCGCCAAGGTGAACGGGCAAAACCAGTACCGGTACGAGCGCGACGCGCAGCAACCACTGCTGCAGTTTGGCCGCTGCCTGGTGCACTTCGTCGTGGACACGGATGAGGTATACATGACGACCCGCCTGGACGGCGCCAAAACCTTCTTCCTGCCATTCAATAAAGGGTACAACCACGGCAAAGGCAATCCACCCCATCCCTTCGGCCACCGCACCACCTATCTGTGGGAGGAAGTCCTGACGCGCCACAGCGTGGCCAACATCCTGCAGCATTTTGTGCGACTCGACGGACGCGACACCGATCAACTCAGCAAGCGCACCCTGTATTTTCCCCGCTACCACCAGTTGCAGGTGGTGAGGAAGCTGGTCGAACATGCATCCAACCACGGAGTCGGACAGCGTTACCTGATTCAGCATTCGGCGGGCTCGGGCAAGTCCAACTCCATTACCTGGGCCGCTTACCAGCTTATCGAAACCTACCCGCAGCACACGCAGGTAGCCGGGGGTAGGGGAGTTGCCAACCCACTGTTCGATTCGGTGATAGTAGTCACAGACCGCCGCTTGCTCGACAAGCAGCTGCGCGAAAACATCAAAGACTTCTCCGAGGTCAAGAATGTGGTGGCTCCGGCGCACTCGTCCCGCGAGCTGAAGGATGCGCTGGAGCAGGGCAAGCGCATCATCATCACCACGATTCAGAAGTTTCCCTTCATCGTCGACGGTATTGCTGACCTGAGCGAGAAGCGGTTTGCCGTCATCATCGATGAGGCCCACAGCTCGCAGGGTGGCTCCACTGCCGATAAGATGAACCAGGCAATGGGCAGTGCCAGTGAGGAAGATGCAGATGCCGCCGATCCTCAGGACTTGATTTTGTCCGCGATGCAAGCCCGCAAGATGCGGGGCAATGCCTCTTATTTGGCCTTTACGGCTACCCCCAAGAATGCCACGCTCGAGAAATTCGGTATAAAGGGCGAGGACGGCAAATTCCGCCCGTTCCACTTGTATTCGATGAAGCAAGCAATTGAGGAAGGCTTCATTCTTGATGTAGTGGCCAACTACACTACCTACAAGAGCTACTACGAGATTCAAAAATCCATAGCGGAAAACCCTCTCTTCGATACTACAAAGGCACAGAAAAAGCTTCGTGCCTTCGTCGAGCGTCATCCAGAAACCATTGCTACCAAGACCGAGATAATGCTCGACCACTTTCTGAGCAGCGTGGTGAATACCAAAAAGCTGAAGGGCAAAGCCAAAGGCATGGTCGTCACCCAGAACATTGAAGCGGCCATCCGGTACTATCAAGCCCTGCGCACTCAACTCCATCACCGCGGCCACCCTTTCCGGATTGCCATTGCCTTCTCCGGAAAAAAGAAAGTGGACGGCATTGAGCACACCGAAGACTCGCTCAACGACTTCCCGGAAAGCCTGGATACCGCCAAGCCCACCGACCCTGGCTATATAACGGACCGCATAGCCAGGTTTTTCGACCACGACGAGTTCCGCCTGCTGGTGGTAGCCAACAAATACCTCACGGGTTTCGACCAGCCCAAGCTCTCGGCTATGTACGTGGACAAAAAGCTGTTGGGCGTGTTAGCCGTTCAGGCCCTCTCCCGTCTGAATCGGTCGGCAAACAAGCTGGGTAAGAAAACGGAGGATCTATTTGTACTTGATTTCTGGAATTCGACTGAAGACATCAAGAAGTCATTTGACGATTTCTATACTGCCACCACTCTAAGTCAGGCCACAAACGTTAACGTTCTACACGAGCTGAAAAGTAACCTGGATGACGTGGGCGTCTATGAGTGGAATGAGGTCGTAGATTTTGCCGATAGGTACTTTTTGGGCAAAGATGCCGATACCGAACTAAGCCCTATTCTGCAGCTGGCAGAAGACCGTTTCAGCCATGAACTCAGCTTAGAGGAGAATCAGAAAGTTGACTTCAAGATCAAGGCCAAGCAGTTCGTCAAGATTTACGGACAACTGGCTTCCATTATGCCGTTCAACGTGGTCAAGTGGGAGCAATTGTTCTGGTTCCTGAAGTTCCTGATTCCTCGCCTTAAGCTTCAAGACCCCAACCAAGACACGCTGGATGCGCTGATGGACTCGGTTGACCTAGCCACTTATGGCTTAGAGCGAGTTAAGCTTAATGCAGCCATTGGGTTAGACGATTCCGAAACAGAACTTGATCCGCAGAACCCAAACCCCCGCGGAGCCCATGATCCGGACTCTGAGAAGGATTTGCTTGATTTGATAATCAAAGCTTTCAATGAGCGTTGGTTTCAAGGCTGGGAAGCCACGCCTGAAGACCAGCGGGTCAAGTTTCTGAATATCGTCCGCGGTATGCAGGCACACCCTGACTTCAAGGCTAAATTTCAGGACAACCCAGACAATCAAACCCGAGAAATGACCTTTGACCGCATATTCGATGAGGTAATCAACAGTCAGCGTCGAACAGAACTAGACCTCTACAAGATGCTGTCTAAGGATGACTCCTTCAAGCATGCTTTTGTAGAGACCATAAAACGGCTTTTAGCCGCTTAGTAAGCCCGACAGCAACAAGCCGCTGTCTATACATTAGCAATCCATAAATACAGCAGTTTTCCAACACTTCATGCAGGACCTTTACATTGCCCCTTCCGTTATCGAAGACGAATCCAATGCGGACGAAAGTCAGCACGAAGTCTTGGATGTAAAAGCCGATGAGCGCAAAATCATTTGGCAGGCCAAAGACTTCTCCATCCGCGAGTTTGCCAGCATGACTGCAGACGGAGAACTTGTGCTGCAACCCGAGTACCAGCGCAATTTTGTGGCCTCAGCTGCTATTTCTAGTCGCTTAATTGAAAGCGTGCTTATGGACGTGCCTATTCCGGTTATTTACCTTGCTCAGGAGCGCGATGGCACTTATTCTGTAATAGATGGTCAGCAGCGTCTTACCTCCTTTCTATCCTTTGTTGATGGCAAGTATCCCAACGGTGATGAATTCAAACTCACCGGCCTAACTGTTCTCACCGAGCTGAACCGGCTTACTTTTTCGCAGCTCTCTAGAGAGCTGCAGACGAAGATTCGTACCACCACCATTCACTCCATCATCATCAAGAAGGAGTCGAACGAAGACATAAAGTTTGAGATTTTCGAACGCCTCAACACGGGTTCTACAAAGCTCAACGAGGATGAGATTCGGAACACGGTGTACCGCGGCGCTTATATTAAGCTCTTGGCCGAATTAGCTGACGAACCGGTATTTCACGAGTTGGTTCGCAAGGAAAACTTCCGAAACCGGATGGTGTACCGCGGCATGATTCTTCGCTTCCTCGCGGTATCGGAGAAGTCGTATCTCAACTACAAGTCTTCCATGATGCAGTTCTGTAATAAGGAGCTGCGCGACAATCAGAACCTGTCACCGGCCAAAGCTAAGGAATACAAACAACGGTTCCTGCACTGCTTGGATCTGGTCAAGACGGTTTTCGGCACCAAAGCCTTCCGCCGCTATATTCCCGGTACTGAAAATGCGCCCGGCCGCTGGGCCGATGGCCAAATCAACATGGCCTTGTTCGACCTGCAGATGAACGGATTTGTTCACTACTCCAAAAACGATGTGCTGCGTAACGCCGATTACATCCGCGAGGCAGTGCTGGACATGATGGCCAACAATGCGGAGTTTCAGATGCTCATCGGCTTTAAGACCTCTGATACCGATAACGTCAATCGTCGCTTCCGCATGTATTACGATATGCTGGAGAACATCATCACCGACAAAGGCTATAGCCACCGCACGTTCTCACCGCAACTGAAGGAAAAGCTTTTCAAAGAGAGTCCCGTCTGCGCCATATCCGGCCAGCAAATCCTGGCCATTGAAGATGCGGAAGTAGACCACATCGTCCCTTACAGCAAGGGCGGCCCTACTACTGCTGAAAACGCTCAGCTAGTGCTGCGCTACTTCAACAGAGCGAAGAATAATAAGGCAGCCCATTAATACCGCCGTATTAGTTCTGCGCCTATAAGCGAAGTTAGTAGCCTTATTTACCGTTGCGTACTGAGTGTAAATTTATATTATAGGTGTAGATATAAACATGATGAAGTAGATTTGCGGCAACTTTAGCTTTAAAAGCTATTTTCTTAGCGAATTAAATGAAAAATATGTTGATTTCAAAGCTTAGATAAGTTGATATAGCTGAGTAAGATTATTTGCACATAATATGATGAAGTTTGTATAAGTGTTCTATATTGATGTTTTGAAATAAAAAGTTGATTGCTTATTAATAGGCCTTCGAGAACAAAAGAAAGATTTTTGGATTTCTAAATCATAGTTTTTTCTTACTGCATAACCAAGTCAATATGGAAGGATTACTTCATGTGCCACAAGAACTACTTCAACTCAAGCCTATCGCGAATGATGTCAGTGTGCTGATTGGTGAAAACGGTAGCGGAAAAAGCACTTTGTTGAACAAATTATCCCACTATTTTTTAGAGAACAAAAAAGAAGTAATTGCAATTGCTAATTCTATCCACGATAAGTTTGATAGTAAGAGCCGGAGGTTTTATTCGCTGAGAGGTAGGTCGGGACGTAACCATTCAACGAGTGTAATAAAAAAAGCTATGGCTAATATAGCTAGATCTGATGTATTTATTTTGACAAATTCTATTCGGGCACTTAATTATGTTGGCTTTGATCCTGTAATGGGATTTAAAGTAAATAATATAGTTTCTGACTTTGAATTTTTGATTATTGAATATTTTGAAAATTATGATCAAGCTAGGGAAGTAATTACTTTAATTGATAATTACCTCCACGATGCATTTTATAAAAGGGAATCAGTTTCTTCTAATGGTAATAGAGAAGGGATAATCTGGCTTGAAGAAGGAAGGTTTAGTTATGATCTATATGATAAATATAATTTAACCAATTTGTTTATTTGGGAATCTAAACTTAGGTCATTGGGCGTCATTGATGGAATAGAAGTATTCTTGCGAAGAAATGGACAGAACATAACTATGTTAAATGCCAGTTCTGGTGAGTTGTCTTTGATTAGCTCAATAGTTTATTTGTCTACTGTTATTACAAATGATTCTGTTATTCTAATTGATGAGCCAGAGAATAGCTTGCATCCAAAATGGCAAAAAGAATATGTGAAAAACATTTTAGATCTGTTTTATAATTATCAGCCTAAAGTTGTGGTAGCTACGCATTCTCCTCTTATTGTTAATGGCGCGGAATTATCAGTTAAAGAAACAAAGGTATATAAGGCTGAAGGGGGAGAGTTTTCTTTACAGAACGAAAGCCTTCTAAACGTAGAAGAAATATTTTTCAAGTTTTTTGATCTTGCGACGCCTCAAAATAGATTTCTATCTGAGCGGTTAGTTAGGGTGCTTAATGTTTTAGAAAAAAATAGGATGACCTTAGAAGAATTTCAAAGTTATATAGAAAGAATAAAATCAGAATCCTATGACCCCAAGCAAATAGATGTATTAAACACAATTAAAATCCTTGCTGAAAACATAAAAAAATTAAACAAAATAAATGAGAACTAATTCGATTAAATCGGTTTCAAGCCAAGTTGATATAGATAACGTGCTTAAAGCGATTAGTGAAGGTGGTGATATTTGGAATAATAAGCTTTTGTCAGGGTTTAAAGCTGGGTTTAAATCTTACTATCGTAATTTAAATAAAGAGCAGTGTTGTTATTGTAAAAGAGATACTCAAGATGAATTTAATATGGTTCTAGATATTGAGCATATTTTGCCTAAATCAAAATACAGACAATTTATGTTTACAAAAATAAACCTAAGTGTATCGTGTAAGCGTTGTAATATGGTTATAAAGCGCGAAGACATAAGTTTCGTTAAACATGCAAAGAAGGTTAATACTAGATATCACAAAAGCAGCCAGTATAAATTTATTCACCCTAATCTTGATAAATATTTTGAACATATACAGTATATTTGTTTTATAGTGAATGATGAAAAAATTAAAAAATATGTTGTTGTAGAATCTAGTAGTAAAGGAGCGTATACTTACGATTATTTTGATTTAATGAAATTAGAAATAGATTCAATAAGCAAAGCTCAGGGTGTTCAAAGTGTTAATAATAATTTTGTAATGCCAGGTGATGAAAATATAAAAAAAATTTTGAATATTCTGAACCCACAAGGTATATGATATAATGTTTTGCAATTTGGGCACGTGTATAATAAATATTGTGTAAGGTATAGCTTTATGGGGCTGTTATCATTGCTCAAAATTATTTTATGGATTGTTGATGACACATGTAAATTTATGCAGGTATAGCAGAGCTACAATACATGCAGTCACCTTGCCTGAGCCACTGCCGATTCTGGTATGCATAATAAATTATCCCCATGCCTTTTTCATCTCACTTTTCTTGCGCTTGTCAGCGACTTTAGCGTAGGGCATTAAAGACTTAAGGTCCTTGTGACCTGTGTTTTTCTGAAGCACTTCTATGCTCATACCTCGCTCTAGGCTCTGCGTAGCAAATGTATGCCGTCCTATGTGCGATGAGAGTAAGCTATACTTAGGCACTCTTTCTTCAATGCGTTTGCTACCTCGGTAACGGACCACTAGCGTTGGTTTGTCAATTCCGCAGTATTGACCAAGCTCCTTAACGTAATCGTTAAATTTCTGCTGGGAGAGTTTGGGTAAGCTAATAGGGTATTTCGCCAGAATATCCCGGGAATACTGGTTCAGGTCGACATGTTGCTGTTTGCGCGTTTTCACGGCGCGAAAGACCAATTGGTCGTTCTCAATGTTGTCGGGATGGATGGTGCTAAAGTCGGAATACCGAAGGCCGGTGGTGCAAGCCAGTACAAACAGGTCACGGACTTTATCCAGTCGTGGCTCTGCCGTTAGGTCGGTATCTACCAGGATTTGCAACTCGTCCTGGGTCAAGTATACCTTGTCCGCCTCGGTATGTTTCATCAGCTTGAACTTGCGGAACGTGAGGTTATCCGTCAGGCTCTGGTCGACCGCGTAACTCATCACGGCTTTGACGCGCTTGAGTTGGTTGTTGACCGTGCCGTTGGTCATCTCCAACTCCTGAGTCAGGAAGGTCACCAGATCGTTGTAAAAACTCATGTCCAAGCGCTCTAGAGTCATTTTGCCACCACGTTTTGCGGCAAAGGCCTTGAGATGGTTCAAGGTGCTTTTGTAGTGCTTGACCGTGCCGTGGGCTTTGACGGCGCTAGTGGCCTCGATGTACGCGGCGAATAGTTCTAGAAAATTGGTCTGACCGGCCTTTGCTGGCTTTTGCTCAGCTGTTTTGCTAGGAGTAGGGAAGAGGAGCTGTTTTAGACGTTCTTCCACTAAGGCGAACGTAGGTTCTTCTCCGTTGAGAATGGCCTGCCGGACAATGCCGTCAATACGGGACTTAGATTCCTGCAGCGACAGGTTCAGGGCTTTCACCTCTGTAGTAGAGCCCATGATATGTTGCCCCGCCGCATCCCACCGGTTAGGTTCGACACTGTACTTCGTGCTGAACTTCTTTTTGACGCTCTTATGCGTGTACTGGACGTAGATGGTGGTTTTGCCGAAGCTTTTCCGGTCGCTGCGGATGATCAGCTTGGTGGAGGCCATAAGTAGGAGGATAGCACGAGCCAGTTGGATTACTGGCGCCATGTCAAAGGTAGGTAAAGATATGACTGGGGCCGTAAGTGGGATCGTAAATTCGTAGAAGAGTAGGTAAAACAGAGCCGGCCTAATTTTTAAAAGTGTCTTTAAAGTCTTTGTTAGAGGTATTTTCGATAAAGTGTAGTTAATATAGTGTGATCCCAGCGGGATCACCAAAAGCCCTCCTTGCGTCATGCAGAGAGGGCTTTTTCGTTGAACAGACCCGGGCTTAGCTGCCGTTGACCAGAGGGCCGCGCTGACTATGCCCAGGTTACCGCGGATGCGTGAGCCAGTAGGAGCGGGTGTCGCCCCAGAAGCCGCGCATGGCCAGGGCGAAGCGGGAAAACAGCAGGTGTACGCCCCAGACCCAGCCGATGGAGCCAACCCAGCCCGCCAGCACGTCGGAAGGGAAGTGCACACCCAAGTACATGCGCGACCAGCCCATGAGCAGGGCCCAAGCCATGCCGAGCACCACCGCCACCCAGCGGCCCCGGGTGGGCCAGAGCAGGATGCCCAGCGTCAGGGCCAGGGCGGTGGCCCCCATAGCGTGGCCGCTGGGAAAGCTGTAGGAGGTTTCCGGAGCAATGGACACCCAGAAGTTGGGCCGGGCGCGGGCCAGCAACAGCTTGGCAAACAGATTCAGCGCCCCGGCCCCGCCCACGGCCAGCAGGAAAAACAGCGCCGCGCGGCGTTGGCGGGCCAGCACCAGGCTAATCAGCACGGCGGCCTCCAGCAGGGGCGTGATACGCGTGCCGCCGGCCCGGGCCATCCACACCGCCAGGGCATCCTGCCGAGGGCCGTCGAAATGATGCAGCAACTGCAGAATCAGCTGGTCGCCGGGAAAACCCTTGTCTTCCCAGACCTCCTGGCCAACCTTGATAAAGACAAACCAGGGACCGATAAAACCCAGCAGCAGGGTCAGCAGCAGGTTGCGGTGCTTGTGCCAAATCAGGCGGGCGTAGCCCAGCAGGGAAGACAGGGTCATGCGGAAGAAAGGCGAATGGGCGCTGGTGGGTACGTATTACGGCGCGAGGGCCGCTAGGGTCAGCGGCTAGCTAGGCTGCGCGTCTGGCCCACCGGCTTGCCGCTGCCGCCAAGATTCGTAGACTACCAGGGCCACCAGAATGCCCAGCAGAATCAGGGAGGAGCCGCTGGTACCGAAGCCCAGGCCGTGCTTCTCGGGCGACTTGGTGAGCAGGTCGCCGAAGGTGGCTCCGAACGGGCGCGTCAGCACGAAGGCCACCCAGAACAGCAGCACCCGCGAGATGCTCGTGAAGTAATAGGCCAGCACCACCACCGCCAGCAGGCTGCCAATGAGCAGAGCCCCGCCGCCAAAGCCCAGGCCGGAGTCGTCGGCCAGGTAGTCGCCCAGGGCTGTACCCAGGGTGTTGGAAAACAGAATGGCCGTCCAGTAAAACAACTCTCCCTTGCGGCTGCGGATTTCGGATACCGACAACGATTTCTCACTAACCCACCACAAACCCAGCACGACCAGTAGAATCGTGACCAGGATGGCCGAGCCGGTGGCGTAGCCCAGGCCCAAGGTGCGGTCCATGTAATCAGACATGGTGGTGCCGGCCGTACTGGTAGCCAGAATCACGGCCCAGTACAGGGCTGGAATGTAGCGTTTGGCGGCCAGCTGCCCGAGTAATACCACCACGAAAAAGCCCAGCAACAGCAGGGAGCTGACGGCATACCCAACTTTCATGGTCTGCGCCAGTTGGTCGCCGGCGGTTTCACCCAGCGTGGTGGCACAGATTTTCATCACCCAAAACAGCAGGGTTACTTCCGGTATCTTTTTCATGGGGCCTTGGTAAGACGAGCAGAGAGCCAACGATTACGAAGTGCGCCCGCCAGCTTAGGAGCTTGCCAGGTTCTGCTGCGGATTCGGTCAGCTGGATCCGGGGCGCCCACTACGTACGGGCGCGGAGCTTTTTAGTGTTCATTGCGCGCAACCAAGAGCTGACGGGTACATACTACCCCGGCGAAGATGCCTGCTTAAGCTCGCGGCAAACCCGGCGGTGGCACCCTAACCGGCCCAGCCTTCCCGGTCGAGGCTACGGTACTGGATGGCTTCGGCCAGGTGCTCGAGCCGGATTTCCTCGGTGCCGGCCAGATCAGCAATGGTGCGGGCCACTTTCAGAATCCGGTCATAGGCGCGGGCCGAGAGGCCCAGTCGCTCCATGGCCGTTTTAAGCAGGGTACGGCCGGCCTCGTCGATCTGGCAGAGGTCCTTCACCATCTGGGGCGGCATCATGGCGTTGGAATACACGTCGGGAAACTCCCGGAAGCGCCCGGCCTGCACCGCCCGAGCCGTTTCGACCCGCTGCTGAATGGCGCTGCTGGTTTCCGACTTGCGGGTGGCCGTCATCTGGTCGAAAGTAACGGGCGTGACTTCCACGTGCAGGTCGATGCGGTCCAGCAGCGGGCCGCTGACCTTGTTGAGGTAGCGCTGCACCACGCCCGGGCCGCAGACGCACTCTTTCTCGGGGTGGTTGTAGTAGCCGCAGGGGCAGGGATTCATGCTGGCAATGAGCATGAAGTTCGAGGGAAAGTCGATGCTGACCTTGGCCCGCGAAATCGTGACGCGGCGTTCTTCCAGGGGCTGGCGCATCACCTCCAGCACCGTGCGCTTGAACTCGGGCAGCTCATCCAGAAACAGTACGCCGTTGTGGGCCAGCGAGATTTCGCCCGGCTGGGGGTTGCCGCCGCCCCCGACCAGGGCTACGTCGGAAATGGTGTGGTGGGGGCTGCGGAAGGGCCGGGTGCTGAGCAAGGAGGCATTGGCCCCGAGCTTGCCGGCCACGGAGTGAATCTTGGTCGTTTCCAGTGCCTCCTGCATCGTGAGCATGGGCAGAATGCCGGGCAGGCGCTTGGCCAGCATGGTTTTGCCCGCCCCGGGTGGCCCGATCATAATCACGTTGTGGCCCCCGGCCGCCGCTATTTCCAGGGCCCGCTTGATGTTTTCCTGGCCCTGCACGTCGGCAAAGTCGGCGGTGTACTGGTTGGCGACCTGCTGAAACACCTGGCGCGTGTCGAGGGTGACGGGCGTGATGGCGTGGCGCTTTTCGAAGAAGTCGATGGCCTGCTGCATGGTCTCGACGGGAATCACGTCGAGGTTGTTGACGATGGCCGCCTCCTGGGCGTTGGCCAGGGGTAGCATAATGCCCCGGAAACCTTCCTTGCGGGCCTGAATGGCAATGGGCAGCACCCCGCGGATGGGCCGCAGGGCGCCGTCCAGGGCCAGCTCGCCCATGATGATGTACTCGCCCAGCTCGTCGGTGAGCAGCTGCTGGGAGGCGTGCAGAATGCCCAGGGCAATGGGCAGGTCGTAGGCCGAGCCTTCCTTGCGGATGTCGGCCGGCGCCATGTTGACGACGACCTTGGTGCGCGGCATCTTGTAGCCCCGAAATTTCAGGGCCGCCTCAATGCGCTGCTGACTTTCCTTGATGGCATTGTCGGCCAGCCCGACCACGTAGAAATTCGTGCCCTGCGATACAACTACCTCAATGGTAATAGTAGCGGCGTTGACGCCCTGCACGGCCGAGCCGTAAGTTTTGGTAAGCATAGCCGGAAGAATAATGATAAAGTGTGCCGGCTAAGCTACAGGAAATAATGCGTAAATATTAAAACACAAGCCCTAATCGTACTCTGCCAGCTCCGTGTCTGATAATAAAGAAATAATGCCAGATTCACTCATTTTAATCCCGCTGATATACTGTTTGTGCATGAATACAAGTGTCTTGCGTTGTGCTTTGAAAAATATATGATGGAAGTTTTTGTCGATGCAATAATGCCAGAAACCCACGGGTATTTCCTTCCCGGCAAGAAATGCCGTGAAGCTGCCGTAGTCGGGGAAACCGACAATATTTTGCGGGCTGTACGCCAGTAGCTTTTGCGCTTCAGCATTAACTGCGCGCTGATAAATAGCATCGATACTCTCGCGCGTCACGGAGAAAAAAGATTATTTCACCAGCTGCTCAATCAGCAGGATCATAATATGAATGGCCTTGATGTGAATTTCCTGAATCCGGTCGGCGTAGCCGGCGTGGGGCGCCCGGATTTCCACGTCGCAGAGGGCCGCCAGGGCGCCACCATCCTTACCGGTAAGGCCCACGACCCGCATACCGGCGGCTTTAGCAGCTTCGGCGGCCCGCAGCACGTTGGGCGAGTTACCGCTGGTGCTGATGGCCAGCAGCACGTCGCCGGGGCGGCCCAGGGCCTGCACGTAGCGGCTGAACACATACTCGTAGCCGTAGTCGTTGGCCACGCAACTCATGTGGGACGCCTCGGTGAGGGCAATGGCGGCCAGCGCCGGACGGTCCTGGCGGTAGCGGCCGGTGAGCTCCTCGGCGAAGTGCTGGGCGTCGCAGAGGGAGCCGCCGTTGCCGCAGGTCAGGACTTTGCCCTGGGCCTGCAGGCTGGCAGCCACCAGCCGGGCGGCCTGCTCAATGCTTTCCACGTGTTTGGGGTCGGCCAGAAACTGGTCGAGGACGGCGCGGGCTTCGGTTAGTTCGGCCCGGATGAGTTCGGTGAGCGGTGCAGACACAGCGGCAAGGTTACTTACAGCGCCGGACGGTGGTTGGGGTCCGGCTGCGGGGAAGGGTGGATGATGGTATTGGGCTGGCTGAGCGGGGCATTCACCAAGCCGGGGTCCGATTGCGGAAACGTAGGATGCTCCGCGTCGGGGGCGCGCTCGGTGGTATAGGCCGGCGCAGCGGGTACTACGGGCGGCAGGGTCGTGGTGCCCGTGCCGGCGCGCTGCTGGATTTCCCGCTCGCGCTGGGTGGCCTGCTGGTCGTAGAGCTTGGCCTTGAGCTCGTTGATTTTGCCCGCGTGGGTGGCTACTTCCCGGCGCAGGAGCACGCTGTCAAGGTTTTCGGTGATGAGCTGCAGGCCCAGCAGCACCACGCCGGCAATAAACAGCGCGTAGTACAGCCCCACGGGGCCACTGCTAAACATGCCTTCGGCCGAGGCGCGCACCGACGGTACCAGAATCAGCAGCAGGCCGAGCAGGACGAAAACCATCACGAGGATGGTGACAAGGCGTTTGATGGCAAGCATGGGCGAAAGCAACGTTTAGATTTCCGAAAAAAACCGCTGGCAACACCACGCGGGGCCTCGTTGGCGCAATAAATATAGGGTTTTGCCAATTCAGGCGCGAAACCCCGGTTTCGGCGGCTAAACGCAGAAACCCGCCTGACCGTTGGCCGCCGACCCGGTTTCTAAGCCAGCAGGCCGTTGGTTTGCATCTGGTTCAGGCGCTGGTAGAGGCCGCCGCCGCGTAGCAGGTCGTCGTGGGTGCCGCGCTCCACGATGCGCCCGTGCTGGAGCACGATGATTTCGTCGGCGTGCTGAATGGTGCTCAGGCGGTGGGCAATAACGAGCGAAGTCCGGTTCTGCATCAGCCGGGTCAGGGCTTCCTGCACCAGCTTCTCACTTTCGGTGTCGAGGGCCGAGGTGGCCTCGTCCAGAATCAGGATGGGCGGGTTGCGCAGAATGGCGCGGGCAATGCTTAGGCGCTGCCGCTGCCCGCCCGAGAGGCGGGAGCCCCGGTCGCCGATGGTCGTGTTATAGCCCTCCGGCGTCTTAATGATAAACTCGTGGGCGTTGGCAATCTTGGCCGCCTCGATGACTTCTTCCTCGGTGGCCTCGGTGTTGAAGCGGATGTTGTTGAAGATGGTGTCGTTGAACAGAATGCTTTCCTGGGTCACGATGCCCATCTGGTCGCGCACGGAGTGAATGGTGCACTCGCGCACCTCGTGGCCGTCGATGAGCAGCTGGCCGCCGGTGGGGTCGTAGAAGCGGGGCAGCATGTCGGCCAGCGTCGATTTGCCCCCGCCCGACGGGCCCACCAAGGCCACGGTCTTGCCCTTTTTGATGGTCAGGTTGATGTCCTGCAATACGGGCGTGTCGCCGTAGCCGAACTGGAGGTGGCGCAGCTCAATCTGATTCTGGAAGGGCGGCAGCACCCGGGCGCCGGGCTGGTCGCGGATGGCGGGCTCGGTGTCGATGATGCTCAGAATCCGCTCCCCGGCCACGAGGCCGCGCTGGATGTTGCCAAAGGACGACGACAGGGCCTTGGCTGGGGTGAGCACCTGCGAAAACAGAATCACGTAGCCAATAAACGTCTCGCCGGTCAGGTTCGACTGCCCACCCAAAATCAGCGTGCCGCCGAAGTACAGCAGGCCCGCCACCACGCTCACGCCGGCAAACTCAGAGAAGGGCGAGGCCAGGTCGCGGGTGTTGTCGATGGCCCGGGAGGTGCGGGCGTACTGGGCGTTCTGGGCCTCAAACTTGTCCTTGATGTAGTCCTGGGCATTGAAAGCCTTGACGACGCGGATGCCGCCCAGCGTCTCATCAATCACGGAGAGCATCGTGCCCAGGGTTTGCTGGCTGAGCTTGGCCTGGGTGCGCAGGCGCTTGGCCACGCCGGCAATAACGCCGCCCGAAATCGGCAGCAGAATCAGCGTAAACAGCGTCAGGGGCACCGAAATGTGGAACAGCACCACGAAGTAGGCCACAATGGTCAGGGGCTCCTTGATAACGGCCGTCATGGTGTTGACCACCGAGGTTTCCACTTCCTGCACGTCACTTGTGAAGCGCGACATCAGGTCGCCCTTGCGCTCGGAGCCGTAGAAGCTCAGCGGCAGCCCGATGATGCGGTGGTACAGGTCGCGGCGCAGGTTCTGAATCACCCGGGCCCGGATTTTGGCCAGCAGCCGCAAGCTCAGGTAGCGAAACACGTTGCTCATCAGCACCGAGCCCACCACCACCAGGCACACGAAGGCCAGCGCCCCGAGCTTGCCGCGGTCGGCCAGCACGTCGGCGAAGAAGTAGTTGAACGTATCGGTGACCCACTGAATGGTGGGGCGGAAGGCGGGCAGGTGGTCCGGAGCCAGCAGGGGTACCTTGTCCGTTTTGTCGAACAGCACCTTGAGCAGCGGGATGATGAGCGTGAAGTTGCCGATGCTGAAGAAGATGGTCAGCACGGTGTAAAGCAGGTACTGCGGCAGGAAGCCGGCCAGGGGCCGGGCGTAGTGCAGAATGCGGAGGTAGGTCTTCATGGGCGCAGCAAAGGTAACCGGCATTCCGTTGGGAGGCGGGCAACCTTTTGGGGGAGACGAACGAGTCCGGGGTATACTTTCCTCACCTCCGTTTTCCCGGTTTCATGGAACGCAAAGAATTTATTCAGCTCTTCGGAATGGGCGCGGCGGCCGTGCTGGCCACCGGCTGCCTGGGCAGCTGCTCGAGCAGCAAGGGCAGCGACCCGGCCCCCGACGCCACCAATGGCCCCGCCAGCGTCGACTTCACCCTGGACCTGACTGCCCCCGACAATGCGGCCCTCAACGACCCGGCCCGGGGCTACGTGTACGGGGCCGGCGGGCAGGTAATTGTGGCCAAAACCACCGCCGGCGGCTACCTGGCCGTGCAGGCGCCCTGCACCCACGAAGGCACCCGGATTCAGTTTCAGCCCAGCCAAGGTAATTTTCTGTGCCCCAACCACGGCTCCCTGTTCAACGCCGACGGCACGGTAGCCAACGGCCCGGCCGCCCGCGCCCTGAAGAAATACACCGTTACGCAAACCGGCACCACGCTGCGCATCACCAGCTAGCCGGCCGCGGCCGCACGAAGTCACCCTGCCGCGGGCGGGTTCTCACCGCCGATTTACCCGGCACCCGGCCGGTTGCAGGCGGCCGGGGTGCTGGCCGGCACCAGCTTCGCGAAAGGGTGACTTCCCGGCGGTCAGGCGTTAGTCGGCCTCAAACATGGCCACCACCTCGATCCGGCCCGCAATGTGGCGGTTGAATTCGGCTAGCTCCTCGGCCGGCACCCACAGCTCCTCGTGGTGGGCGTCGCCGACGGTCTGCACCGGAAACTGCGCGGCGTAGTCGGCCTCCACGGCGAAGCGCACCACGTAGCCCACGCCGTAGTAGGGCACGTTCCAGTCCTGGGCAATGCGGGCGGCGTATTCCTGGTTCAGCACCGGATAAAAGATGGGCTGCTCGGGCAGGCGGGGCGGAAACTCCAGCCAGTCGGTGGCCGCAATGCGGTCCAGCTCCGCCTGATTGACGGGCCGGAACAATACCAAGTGGGCGGGGTCGTGGCGCATGGGAGTATAAATTCTACATTCTGAGTTGGGGCTGCGGTCTGGCGTTGCCACCAGCTGCTTTCCCGGCTTAGAACTCGTTCAGGCGCTGGGGCAGGTTCCAGCGGACCGTAAACGAGGAAAAGGCTTCGGTGCCATTGCCCAGGGTGCCGGCGTTGGCCGTCTGGTGGCGTACAATCTGCTTGGCATCCAGCCACAGGTTGTGCTTGAGCTGGTAGGTGGCCGTCAGGTCGGCGTGCAGCAGGTGAGTGGTGTTGCCCTGGCCCACGCGGTTGCCGTAGTCCGCCACGCGGGTATTGTAGGAATTGAGCACGTTGCCGCCGTAGTTGGTGCCGGGGCCGTAGGCCGTATCAAGCCCCTGTTCCGAGAAAAAGCCTTTAGCCACTACGTTCAGACGGGGCAGGGGCTGGTAGCTCACGATACCGACGATTTCGTAGAGGTTGGCGCCCATCGGGTGGGCCAGGGGCTGGCGGTAGTGCTGGTAGTTGGTGTACTCGTTGATGTGCTCGTAGGTGTAAGGCCGGATGTAGTTGAACTCGGCCTGCACGTCCAGGTTCTGGATGCCGGCCACGTCGAGGTACTTGGCGCCGAGCTGGAAGGCCTGCTTGTTGGCCCACCAGCCGTTGCCGGAGCGCACCTGGCTGACCACCAACTCGTCGAGCATGAGCTGCCCGTAGAGCTGGGCGCGGTGCTTGATGTTCCACTTGAAGTCGGCGCCGAGCAGGGCGTTGTCGGCCGAGCCGATCTGCTGCTCGATGCTGCGGTAGAAGATAATCGGGTTCAGGTACTGCAGCTCGAAGCGGCCTTTCCCGCGCGAAAACATTACCGACTCAAACACGCCCACATTGAAGCTCGGCGTCACGTCGAAGCTGAGGTGGTGCAGGGCCAGGTACTTTTTGGGGTACACCCGGTCGGGGCCGTTGGCGGTGGCGCTGAGCTCGGCAAACAGGTTCTGGTAGTTGAACTTCCAGATGCGCGTATTGAGCTTCAGAAAGAAATAAGGCGCCGTGTAGTCCGACAAAATCAACGACCGGTAGCCGTTGCCGATGAAGTTACGGTCGTGGCCAAACTGCACGTTGATGTGCTTGGTGGCCGCGTAGGTCAGGTAGCCGCGGGCGGTGAAGAAGTCGTACTGGTCGGGCTTGTTCTTGAAGTACTTCCAGTAGCCCTCGTGGGGCACGATGGTGTCGCGCTGGACCCGGTTTTGCACGTAGGCCGGCACGGCCATCTGGTTGTCGGCCAAGAACGTGTAGAAGCCCAGCCGCCCGTCGATGGTGCCTTCCACCTGCACCCCGCGGGTATTGAGGTAGCGCAGTCCGTCGCTCTTATTATCGTAGCCCGCCTGCAGCCCCGCCACCGGATTCACGCGCAGCGTGAAGTCGGGATTGTCGACGTGGAACAGGTCCGACTGGTTGGTGTAGAAATACGTGGCCACCGGCCGCCGGCTCGTATTCTCGTCGGCGTTGGTGTACTCCCAGTTGTCGCGCAGCAGGTAGGAGGCGTTGAACCGGTCGGCTGCCGACAAGCCCGTGGCGCCCTCGCTCAGCACCCGCTCCCCCAGCCGGGCTACGCCAGCGCGGTGGTAAGGCCGCACGGCCGTGTAGGGGTCACCGAGCGAGTCGGGCCCGAACTTGATGGCGTACCGGTCGATGAGGCGGTACACGTCCTGGTCGAGCGGCACGTAGGTCGAGCCCTGGGTGACTTTGCCCTGGTAACGCACGGCCGGCGCAATATGGGCCGGGGCTGGCGCGGCGGCAGCCGGAGTTGGTGCAGCCGGCGCCACGGTAGCGGCGGGCGTGGCGGGTACCGGGGCGTCCTCCGATTTCTTCGGGGGGCGACTTTTGGCTTTGGCGGCTTCTTCGGGCGTGAGCGGGTGGTCAAAAATCAGCCAGACCGGGTCTTTGTCGGTGGAAGCCGGCGGGGCGGTTTGCGGGGTCGTCTGGGCCACGGCGGCCAGGGTGAGGCCGCTCAAGGCCGGCAGGAGCACAAGTAGGAATTTCTTCATGGGGGAGAGGGCCGCGCTCCGGGTAGAATCTCCGGCCTACGCAAAGCTACGCAGTTACCGCAGGAGTACGTTTTTGGTTGCCGCCAACTCGCTCCTAGGGTTGGGGTGGGGCCCGCCAACCGCACCCGAACTCTCTTACCTTTGCCCCGTGCCGCTGCAGTATTTGCCTTTTTCCGCCCTCAACCTCGTTGCCTGGGATGCCTGTGTGCTGGCGGCCGAGCAGGCCGTGCCCTACGCCCAGGTGGCGTGGCTGCGCGCCACGGCGGGCCGCTGGGATGCCGTGGTGGAAGTGGAAGATGCTACCGGCGCCTACTTGTCGGTGCTGGCCTTGCCCGTAAAGCGGCGGCCCTGGGGGCGGGAAGTGTACCAGCCGGCCTTCACCCAGCAATTGGGCCTGCTCACCACCGCCGACAGCCGGCACCGCGCCGTGGCCGACTACTTGGCCCTGCTGCCGGGCCGCTATGCCCGCCTCTACACTCAGCTCAACCTGGAAAACGCCGTAGCCGCCGCCCCAAGCGGCTTCACCTTGACGTGGCGGCAAACCTATGTGCTTGACCTGTCGGCGAGCGGCGAAGAATTGCTGCAAGGCTACGCGGCCGACTACCGCCGCCGCCTGCGGGTAAACGGCCAGCAGCCGCATCCTCTGGCGGTGACGGAGGAGGTATTTCCAGAAGCGCTGATTCAGCTGTTTCGTCGGCACAAGGGCGGGGAGGTGGCCAGCCTCAAGCCGCGCCACTACCGGCAGCTCACGCAGCTTATTTCCAATCTGCAAAGCCTGGGGCAGGTCCGGATTCTGACGGTGCCGAGCCCCGAAACCGGCGAGCTGCTGGCCGGCGCCCTGTTTGTGGTGCAGCCCCGACGTATCGTTTACCTGTTTGCGGCGGCGTCCCCGGCGGGCAAAAAAGCCGGGGCCCCGCTGCTGCTGCTCGACTACATGATTCAGGACTATGCCAGCTCACCGGGCCTCGTGCTCGACTTTGAAGGCGGCATGATTCCGTCAATTGCCCGTTTTTTTGCCAACTTCGGCGCCGCGCCCGTCCCGTACGCGGCCCTCACCCAAACCTCCTTGCCCTGGTACCTCCTATGGAAACGCTGAAGCCAAGCCTGAGCCACCCCGAACGCGTGCACGTAGTCTGCGCCGAGCCCTCCATTGCCAACCACTTCCTGGCCGAGCTGCGCGACGTCGATGTGCAGCGCGACAGTCTGCGCTTCCGCCGCAACCTGCAGCGCCTGGGTGAAATCATTGCCCTCAAAATCAGCTCCCAGCTCAGCTACACCGAGAAAACTGTGACCACGCCCCTGGGTCAGTCGGTAAGCAAGCAGCTGCACGACTTCCCGGTGCTGGCCACCGTGCTGCGCGCCGGCCTGCCGTTTCACCAGGGCTTCCTGAATTACTTTGACCAGTCGCCGAGTGCCTTTGCCGCCGCCTACCGCATCGAGGGTACGGCCCAGGTGCGGGTGCAGGTCGACTACCTCTCGGCGCCCAGCCTCGACGAGCGGGTGCTGATTCTGGCCGACCCGATGCTGGCCAGCGGCAAGTCGTTGGTGCAGACTTACCGGGCCATGCTGCGCTTCGGCCAGCCCCGGCAGGTGCACATTGCCGCCGTCATTGCCAGCCCCGAGGGCGTGGAGTACGTCACCCGCGAGATTCCCGAAGCCACGCTCTGGGTAGCTGCCATCGACGAGAAGCTCAACGAGCAGGCCTACATCGTGCCCGGACTCGGCGACGCCGGCGACCTGTCGTACGGCAGCAAGCTGTAACTCGGCCATGGGCCACCTCGCTGCGTATACCTGACCGGTCCCGGGCGTTGCCGGTGGGGGCGGGCCGCGCGTTGCCCGCAGTGTAGCCCGATTTTTGCCGTTGTCGCAACTGTCACAAACTCCTCATACGCCGGAACCATATCCCGGCGGGTCTGCTTAGTACCTTTGCTTTCCGCCCCTGCGGCGGAGTTTGCCGCGTCACCTTTTAGCTTCGAAAACAACCGTGCTGCCTTACCTGCTCAAATGCGCTTCTGTTTTCCTGCTCAGCATGATTAAGTTCTTCGCCGGCCCGGTCGCCGGCGTGTCCATCGGCCTGAACTTTGCCCAAACTCTGGGCCTCACCGTGGCCGGGATGATGACCACGGTGCTGATTATTTCCAGCGTGGGCCGGGCCTGGGCCCTGCACCAGCGCCGCCGCCGTCAGCAGAAGGGCAAACCCGTTTTTACCAAGCGCAGCCGCAACATTGTGCGCTTTTTCCGCCGCTTCGGCATGCCCGGCATTGCCTTCCTGACCCCAATTCTGTTTAGCCCCATCGGCGGCACCGTCATTGCCACCCAGTTGCACGTGCCCCGGCTGCGCATCTTTCTGCACATGCTCTGGAGCGCCATGTTCTGGGGCGCGGCCATCACCACGCTCACCGTGCACTTCAGTCACCTGCCCATCTTTCACCACTAGCTCAAAGTGTGGAGTTGAGCGGGCAAAGCGTAGAACCTAGACTCCTTTACTGCTCAAAAGAAAAGAGCCCGTAGCTAATGCTGCGGGCTCTTTTCTTTGGTCTGCTCTCTAAGCTCTACTTGTGCCGGGAGTTGCGGAGCTTGGCCGAGGCTTTGGCGGCCGGCGACTGGCTCTTGCCGGGGGAGGCGCGCTTCTTCTTGCCTTTTTGGCTGCGGTTTGGTCCCTCCACGTAGGCCTGGCCGGTGCGCTTGTCGATGCCTTTCTGCAACGGGGTTTTCTTCTCGTGGAAGGCCCCCTTGAAGTCGGGATCCAGGCGGCGGCGCCGGTCGTCGATTTCGCGGTCCATGGCCTGCTTTTCGTCAAACAGCGTTTCCATCACCTTCACGCCCTCGGGCAGGGGTAGCTCAGGAATCGGCTGGTTGATGAGTTGCGAAATCTTCTCGATGTGGTGCATTTCGGCCGCGTTGGCAAACGTAATAGCGGCCCCCGTGTGCTGGGCCCGGCCCGTGCGGCCAATGCGGTGCACGTAGTCGTCGTAGACCAGCGGCACGTCGAAGTTGATGACGTGGCTTACCTGGGGCACGTCGATGCCGCGGGCGGCTACGTCGGTCGAAACCAGGAAGCGCAGCTCGCCGGCCCGGAAGGCGTCCATGGCGTTGGTGCGCACGTTCTGGCCCTTGTTGCCGTGAATAGCGCGGGTGTCGGCGTCCACCTTGCGGGCCAGGAAGTGGGCCACGTTGTCGGCGTGCTCTTTGGTACGGCAGAAAATCAAGACCCGGTTGAAGGTTTCCTCGTCCTTGAACAGGTAGCCCAGCAGGTTGATTTTGGTCAGCAGGTTGGGCACCTGGTACAAGCTCTGGCTTACGTTCTGGGCGGAGGTAGCGGCCGGCGTCACCTCTACCCGCACCGGAAACTCCAGAAACTCCTCGCTCAGCGTGGCCACCTTGTCGGGCATGGTGGCCGAGAACAGCACGTTCTGGCGCTTGCGCGGAATGATTTCCAGGATGCGCCGGATCTGGGGCATAAAGCCCATGTCCATCATCTTGTCGGCCTCGTCGAGCACCAGGGTTTTGAGCTCCTTGAGCACCAGGTCGCCGCGCAGGTAGAGTTCCAGCAGGCGGCCGGGCGTGGCAATGAGAATGTCGACGCCCTTAGCCAAGGTGTCAATCTGGGTTTTGGGGCCCAGGCCGCCGTAGATGGCGAAAATGCGCAGGTCGGTGTACACGGCCAGGCGCTTGAGGTGGGTTTCAATCTGCATGGCCAGCTCCCGGGTGGGGGCCATAATCAGGGCGCGCGGGTTGATGCCCTGGGCAAACTTCACCTTCATGAGTAGCGGCAGGCCGAAAGCGGCCGTTTTGCCGGTGCCGGTCTGGGCAATGCCGAGTAGGTCGTGGCCGGCCAGCAGCAGCGGAATCGTCTGCTCCTGCACGGGGGTGGGCTGCTCAAAACCGGCTTCGGCCACGGCCATGAGCAGTTGTTTGTTGAGCTTGAAATCGGCGAAGGAAACGGGGGCAGGCGACTCGGACATGACGGCAAAAAAGGAATTACGAACCGCAAAGGTACGGGGAATGTAGTCGGGGCGCGCTAAGAATCAAGGCACAGCGGGCTGGCAGGCCGCCGGGATGCGGCTTTTCAGAACGCCGCCGCAGAAAAAAAATGCCCCGATCCTTTGATAAAACCCGCCGGGCTCCTACTTTTGTCGCTCCAATACCCCTACACGGTAGATATAGCTCAGCTGGTTAGAGCGTCGGATTGTGATTCCGAAGGTCGTGGGTTCGAGCCCCATTATTTACCCTTAGAAAGTCCCCGGGAAATTTTTTCCGGGGACTTTTTTGTTGATTGCACCGTTGTTGCCGCATTGGCACCTCGCCCCATCCCACACTTACCCCTCTGACTATGAGTCTGGTTGTTATCGGTTCTGTCGCCTTCGACGCCCTGGAAACGCCCTTCGGCAAAACCGACAAAATCATCGGCGGCGCCGCCACCTACATCAGCCTGTCGGCTTCTTATTCGCTGAAACCCGTGAAGCTGGTGGCCGTGGTCGGCGACGACTTCCCGCAGTCCGACATCCTGCTGCTCGAGGAGCACGGCGTGGATACCGAAGGACTGCAGATCAAGCAGGGCGAGAAGTCGTTCTTCTGGTCGGGCGTGTACTCCAAAGACCTCAACTCCCGCGAGACGCTGGTCACGGAGCTCAACGTGCTGGCCGATTTCGACCCCATCATCCCCGATTCCTACCAGGATTGCAAGTACCTGATGCTGGGCAACCTGGCCCCGCAGGTGCAGCGCCTCGTGATTCAGCGCCTCGTCAACCGCCCCAAGCTCATTGTGATGGACACGATGAACTTCTGGATGGATATTGCCCTGGAAGAGCTGATTTCGACCATTGAGATGGTCGACGTGCTTAGCATCAACGACGAGGAAGCCCGGCAGCTGTCCGGTGAGTACTCGCTGGTGAAGGCCGCCCGCAAAATCCTCGACATGGGCCCCAAGTACCTTATCATCAAGAAAGGGGAGCACGGCGCCCTGTTGTTCCACCACAACAAGGAAGGCCTGAAGATTTTCTACGCCCCGGCCCTGCCCCTGGAGGAAGTATTCGACCCGACCGGCGCCGGCGACACCTTCGCGGGCGGCTTTATCGGCTACCTGGCCGCCACCGACGACATCAGCTTCGACAACCTGAAGCGCGCCGTGATTCACGGTTCGGCCATGGCTTCGTTCTGCGTGGAGAAATTCGGCACCGAGCGGCTGCTGAACCTGAAGCCCGAGGAAATCGAAGCCCGCGAAAAGCAGTTTGCCGACCTTGTGGAAGTGGTGCCCGCCTCGGCCGTACAAACGGCGTAACGGCGTCGCTGAGCGTTATTTTCAAATAAACCCCGCTGATCTGATCTGGAGCAGCGGGGTTTTTTTATGCCCAAATCTTGGCGCAACTAATTAGGAGTTGCCTCGGTACAATACGGTATCATCCACCCCATACCCGTTCGAAAGCCATGAGCATGAGCAAAAAAGAAACGGACCTGACCAACGACAAGACTTCGGTTAATCCGGCGGCCAATACCAAGAAGAAAAGCACTCAAGTGCAAAGCCCCAATACCACCGACGTGTCTGCGCACGGCAATACCACGGACGGCAACTCGGCCGGCCACGGCGTGCACAATACCCGTAGCAACCCCCAGGGCAACAAGCCAATGTCCGTCGATGGGAACAGCAAGGTTGGCAATGGCGGCGACGCCAAGCACTAGTCTCACTCAGACCAAAGAAAAGCCCCACCGGAGGAACCCGGCGGGGCTTTTCTTTAGGGGGTTAGCCGCACGCTGACGTACCGGCGGGGAGCGGTAGGTTGGTCGTCTGCCCGTTGCTGCCGGATAGCAATGCTGGTATTGTTGATCCAGCGCACCTCCTCAGGCCCCCACGACTCCAGTTGATACTCCCAGAGCTTGACCGGCGCGTGGCCGCGAATGGCCCAGTATTGCAGGCCGTTATCATCGTCGAAGATGAAACCGGACTTGTGCGTAACGAAGTGGAGTTGGTCGGGAGCCAGCACGGGCGCACTCCACAGGCGGGTCTGTTTGCCGGTCGTTTGCTCGATGAGCAGCGTGTGGCCGTTTTCCCAGCCCGTTACTTCCACAAGCCAGCTTTGCAGCGCCGGAATGCGGCCATAGAACCGATACTGCGCGTACGTGTCCGGGTTGTCGCCGTCGTGGTTGGTCAGCCGGACTACTTTGCCGTTATCCAGCGTGATAAGTAGCTGGCCCCGGCGGCGCACCACTTGGCCCCGGGCTGCCAGCAGACTCGCTTTTTCCGACGGGTCACTTGCTGCTGCCGGCAGACGCAGGAATTGCTGCCGGGAGTAGGCGGTGAAGTGCAGGGCCGGGTTTGGCCGGCTTGGAAGAAAAGACTTGGCCACGGCAGGCCGCCGCAAGGGTAGGGGGGATAGCAGCGGCAACACAAGGGCCAGTAGTAGCCCCGGGAAGCGGGAGGGCATCATAGCAGAAATAGAGCTGGATAGACCATAAGCTTCTAAAGCTACCGGTTTCCGCCTGGATCCGTGCCTGCTTACGGCACCACCGTCATGCGGACCACCCGGGTGTCCACGTCGCCGTTGTCGAAGAAGTCCTGCTCGAAGAGGATAGTCTTGTTGTCAAGCCAGCGGGGGCCGCTGACGCCCCACTCCGTTTGCCGCTCCCAGAGCAGGCGTGGGGCCGGTTCCTCCGCCGACCACACCTGCAGGCCGCTCGGTTCGAAGCGGGCTAGCACGTCGGAGTTGCCGCACACAAAGTGCCGGCCGTCGGGGGCCACCGACGGCGGGCTCCACACCCGGGTGCGCTTGCCAGTTTGCTGATTCACCAGTAGGTAGTAGCCGCCTTCGTAAAGGTGGGCCGCCACGAGCCAGTAATGGATGTTGGGCAACTTGGTGAGGTACTCGTAGGTGACGTAGGAGTCGTCGTCGGCCGGGTTGTCGACCAGCCGGACGGGGGCCGCGGCCGCGGGCTGCAACAAAAGCGTTTTGCCCACGCGCTTCACCTTGGGGCCGGCTTGGCGGAGCTGGCGCTTTTCCTCGGCGGCAATGTCGAGCTCTTCCGCTTCCGACTCGGCCGGCGGCGGGGCCAGCCACGCGGGCGGGGGCAACTGCTCGTAGGTGCGGCGCGGGGCTGGGTACAGGTTGATAACGCGCCCGGGCAGCTTGACCAGCGTGTCGAGGTGCTCGAGGCGGTAGATGCGCGGCGGTTTGGGCGGCGGCAGCTTCTGGGCCACCGGGGCCGGTTTCACCGCCGGGCGCGCCCGTTCCGCGGGCTGCATTCGCAGCGAACAGGCCGTGAGCCCCACTGCCACCAGCAGAGCTATTGCCACCGCACCAAGCCGAAACATACAAAAAGGGGTAAAGGGTACGCGTCTTATCTTAGAAGTCTTGCTTGAGCCACTGCCGGAAGCTGGCCTGTTGCTCAGGCGTAGCATCCGGCCGCTTCTCCACGGTGATTTTAGGCCAGAAGGGCCGCTCCGGCTCGGCCGTAACGGTTACCGTGAGCAAACGGTTCTGCCGAAATACGCTTAGCTCGTAGCTGGGCGCACCATCGTTCAGCAAAGTTTGCAGATTCATGGCTACCTTCCTGCCATTCACCGCAATAATTTCATCATCGACGGTGAGCGTGGCCGCTGCGGGCGAGTCAGGCAGGATATCGGTTACCTCGGTCCGCTCATTCTTGACGATGGTCCGGAAGCCGAACAGCCCCTCGGAAGCCGACGGGTTGGACTCCAGCAGCAGCATGCAGCACACCAGCTCGAGGGCCTTGCCCAGCGGTTCTTCCAGCGGGGCGGTGCCGTACACGAACTTGTCGAAATACGCCTGCATGTCGCGCCCGGCCACTTCGTTGACCAGCCGGATGTAGTCGTCCTCGGTGTAGCCGATGCCGGGCCGGCCAAATTCCAGCCACAGGCGGCGCATCACGTCGTCGAGGCTGCGCTCGTGGTGGCTGAGGCGGCGCAGGGTCAGGTCGAGCAGCAAGGCCACCAGCGCCCCCTTATGGTACACCGAGACTTTGCGGTCGGGCACGCCGGGCTTGTAGCCGTCGAGCCACAGGTCCACGGAAGCATCGGCCAGGGATAGGTTGAAGCGGCCGTGGTCGTCGTAGTGCTTGCGCAGCACAATGTTCAGCTCCTGGAAATACTGCTCGGCGGTGCGCACTCCGGCCCGGGCCAGCAGGTACTCGCCGTAGTAGGTGGTGATGCCCTCGGCAATGTAGCAGGTGCGGAAGTAGTTTTCCTGGGTGTAATCGTAGGGCATCATCTCGGCGGGCCGGATCTGCTTGATGTTCCAGGTATGAAACAGTTCGTGGCAGCTCACTCCCAGCAGCTCCTTGTACAGGGCCTCGGTCATCAGCAGCTCGGCCGGACCCAGCACAATCACCGTTGAGTTGGCGTGCTCCACGCCGTGGTAGTGCTTGTAGGGCAGAATCTGGTTCAGAAAGTGGTAGTCCGTCACCGGAAACGAGCCGAACAGAGCCAGCTGCTCCTCGGTAAAGGCCTTGAAGTCGCGCAGCAGGCGGGGCCAGTCGGGGGCGCACTCGCCCTGCACCCAGATGTAAAAAGGCAAGCCCTGGGCCTCGTAGGCGTGCTGCACCAGCGTGGGGCTGGCCATCAGCGGGCAGTCGACAAGCTCCTCGAAGGAGCGGGCCCGCAGAGAGTGGGGCGCACTCTGGGGCATGCCGCAGGCAATCTGCCAGCCCGCGGGCAAATCCAGGGTCATGTCGCAGGCTTCCTGCTGGCGGCCTTCCACGTACATGCAGGCCTGAATCGGGTTGAGATACAGCTGGGTTTCGTCGAGCCAGGAGCCGCCGGCATCCATCTGGTGGGCGTAGAAATTGTAGCGCACCCGCACCGTGCGGCCCGCCGCGCCGGCCACCTGCCAGCGGTCCTTGGTAAGCTTGCGGAAGCGCAGGCTTTCCCCCGAGGCAGCATCCTCGACCGTCACGCGCTGGATCTTCTGGCCGAAATTCTGAATTTCGTAGCGCCCCGGCCGCCAGGCGGGCAGTTGCAGTTCCAGGGCTTCGGGGGCCGTGGCGGGCACCTCAAAGGTCATCTGCAGCTGCAGGTAAAACGTGAGCGGATTCTCGAAGGCGACGTGGTAGTGGATCATGCGAAAAGGGGCGGGAAAAGCAGAAATTACTAGGTAAAGCTAGCAGTATCGGGCCGGAATCGGTGGGGGGCGCGCGGTTCTTTCCTACGGGATTTCAGGGCGCGGGTGGCGGCCGGGAGAGGTAATAGCTTGGACGCCATAAACCTAGCCCGGACGGAAAAAGCCGGATAAGCCTTTGCCTTTTCCAAATCAAGGTCTTACCTTTGCCGGCCTTACCTGTCACTGAAGTCTTCAACATATCATGAAACGTACTTTCCAGCCTTCGCAGCGCAAGCGCCGCAACAAACACGGTTTCCGCTCGCGTATGGAATCCGCTAACGGCCGCAGCGTGCTGGCCCGTCGTCGTGCCAAAGGCCGCAAGCGCCTGACCGTATCCGACGAAGGCAAGCACAAGCGCTAAACCGCTGACGGCTCCTGCCGTGGCGCCCGAACTGGCTCAGATGCCGGCCGCGCGCTCTTACTCGTTTCCAAAAGAAGAACACTTGTGCCGCAAAAAGCTCATTGAGGAGCTTTTCGGCCGGGGTTCTTCTTTTGGTTTATACCCGTTGCGCCTGGTCTGGCTGCCGGCCCCGGCGCCCACCACGGCCCCGCCCCAGGTACTGGTGAGCGTATCGAAGCGCAGCTTCAAGCGCGCCGTCGACCGCAACTACCTCAAGCGCCTGCTGCGCGAGGCCTACCGGCTTAATAAATACCGGCTGCTGGAAGCGCCCGGTGGCCACGGCGTGGGGCTGCTGGCCATTATTTACACGGGGAAGGAAAAAAAGCCTTTCGCGCTGGTCGAAAAAAAATTAATTTCAGGGCTGGAGCGTTTGCTGCAAGAAGCAACCCCCGCGGCTACCGCGGTGTCTCCTTCCTAGTCATGTTTTTCGCTTCCAGCTGTTTATATGCGTAAAAAGACCGTTGCCGGCCTGCTCCTCGGGGGCGCCGCGCTGCTCGTATCGTTCCGCTCGGCTTCGGACAATGAGCGCTACTTCGAAATTGCGAAGAACCTCGACATTTTCGCCACCCTGTTCAAGGAAGTCAATACCTACTACGTGGACGAGGTAACGCCCGCCAAGCTGGTCAAAACGGGCATCGACGCCATGCTTAAGTCGCTGGACCCGTATACCAACTACATCCCCGAGGACGACATCGAGGACTTCCGCACCCTGACCACCGGGCAGTACGGCGGCATCGGGGCGGTGGTGGTGAAGCGCAACGGCAAAACCATCGTGCAGGCCGCCTACGAGGGCTATCCGGCCCAGAAAGCGGGCCTGCTGCCCGGCGACGAGATTCTGACCATCAACGGCGTCAACGTTGAGAAGAAAAACAACGCCGACATCAGTAAGCTGCTCAAGGGGCAGGCCAACTCCCTGGCCAAGCTGGAAGTAACGCGCTATGGGCAGGAAAAGCCCATTGAAATCAACATCACCCGGGATAAGATTCAAGTCGACAACGTGCCGTACTATGGCATGCTGAGCCCCGAAATCGGCTACTTCCAGCTCTCGGGCTTCACCGTGGATGCGGGCAAGGAAGCCCGGGTGGCGGTGAGCAAGCTCAAGGAGATGGGCGCCAAGAAAATCGTGTTCGACATCCGCGACAACCCCGGTGGATTGCTCAACGAGGCCGTCAACATCTCCAATATCTTCGTCGATAAGGGCCTCGACGTGGTAAGCACCAAGGGCAAGGTGACCGAGTGGAACAAAACCTATAAGGCCCTCGATGCCCCGCTCGACACCCAGATTCCGGTCGTCATCATCACCTCTAACCGCTCGGCCTCGGCGTCCGAAATCGTGTCGGGGGTGCTGCAGGACTACGACCGGGCCGTGATTGTGGGAGAGCGGACCTTCGGCAAGGGCCTGGTGCAGGCCACCCGGCCGCTGAGCTACAACTCCCAGCTCAAGGTCACGACGGCCAAGTACTACATTCCCAGCGGCCGCTGCATTCAGGAAGTGGACTACGCCCACCGCGCCGACGACGGCACGCTGGGCAAGTTTCCGGACTCGCTGCGCACGGCCTTCAAAACCCAAAGTGGGCGCGTGGTGTACGACGGCGGGGGCGTGGCGCCCGACGTGGAAGTGGCCGACAAGGAAATTGCCGACATTTCCCGGGTGCTGATTCAGAAAAGCTATCTGTTTGACTTTGCCACCCGCTACCGGGCCGAGCACCCCAGCATTGCCAGTGCCCGCGAGTTCAAGCTCTCCGACGCCGACTACCAGAAGTTCGTTGATTTCCTCAAAAACAAGGATATCAACTACAACACCGACGTGGAGAAAAGCCTGACCGATTTGACCAAGAAAGCCAAGGCCGAAAAGCACTACGACGACGTACGCAACGAACTCGAAGCCATCCGCCGCAAGGTGTCGACGAACAAGAGCAACGACCTGACCCGCTTCAAGCCCGAAATCCGGGAGATGCTGGAGCAGGAAATCGTGTCGCGCTACTACTTCCAGAAGGGCAGCATCGAGGCCAGCTTCGACGACGACCCCAACATTCTGACGGCCATGAACGTGCTCAACGACCCGGCCCGTTACGCGGCCCTGCTCAAGCCCGGCACGCCCGAAGCCAAAACCCGTCCCGAAGCCAACCGCAAGACGGCCGGGGGGAAGTAAGGAGCCAGGCTCTAAAGCCTCAAAAAGCAGCCCCGTCTTTGGGCTGCTTTTTCTTTTTGTCGACATTTTATATGGGTGATTTCGCAATGCGCGCCAAGCACTGGCAGGTGTTCTTACTGACTCTGCCCGTGCTGGTGCTAATGAATCTGAATATCGTGGGGGCAGAGCTGATTGGCAGCTTAATTAGTGCGGTAGCCTATTGCCTGTACTTTATATGGTTTGCGTTCTTAGGAACGGCTCTGTTTCCTTTGTTGCCGCGCGGTGCCTACTACAATCTGTCTTGGTTTATAGTCGACATCATCTTATCGGCTTTAGCATTTTCGGCGCTGGTAATTCTGACGGATGACCGCAGCTTTCATGGGGAAGGACCAATGGCGCTGGTTATGCTGTATGCCTTTTTTGCCCTGTTACACGGGCCCTGGTTTCTGGCGGTGTCTTTAGTGTCTATTGAAAAGCAGCATGACCCGGAATTCGGTTTCTACTTCGGTACGTTGCTATGTTTCCTTTTCTGGCCGGTAGGTGTCTGGTTTATTCAGCCCCGGCTTAATAAAGTGTGGAAAGAAAGCCGGAGCCGAGAGCAGCAACTGGGGAGAGCTGGCATTGATGGGTAGATACCGTTGCTTCCAAGGCGCAGATGTACCTTTGCACTATGTCCACGCTCATCCTCTCTCTTGAAACCTCGTCCCCGGTCTGCTCGGTGGCATTGCACCGCGACGGTAGCCTGGTGGGGCAGTCGGAGCTGCGGCTGGAGAAGTCGCACTCCTCGCACCTGAGTCTGCTGGTGAATCAGTTGCTGGAAAACAGCCAGTGCACGCTCCAAGACCTGAGCGCCGTGGCCGTGTCGGATGGGCCGGGCTCGTACACGGGCCTGCGCATCGGGGCGGCGGCGGCCAAGGGACTGTGCTACGCTCTGGACGTGCCGCTCATTGCCGTCGGGACGTTGCCGGCCATGGCGGCCCAGGTAGCGGCGTACACCGCCGACGCCGAAAACGTGCTGTTCTGCCCCATGCTCGACGCCCGGCGCATGGAAGTATACAGCGCCTTGTACCGCGCGGACGGCACGGAAGTGCTGGCCCCGGCCCCGCTGATTCTGGAAGCCGACACGCTGGCCGAACAATTAGCCCACCACCGCTTGTTATTCTTTGGTAACGGCGCGGCCAAGTTTGAGCCGTTCGTGGCAGGAAATCTCAACGCCGGGTTCCTACGCGGCATCGAGCCTTCGGCCATTGCCGTGGGCACCCTGGCGCAGGCGGCTTTCACCCGGCAGGATTTTCGCGACGTGGCTTACTACGAGCCGTTTTACTTAAAAGAAGTGTACACCACGACTCCGAAGGTTAGAAGTTAGAGGTGAGAATTCAGTATCCCGCTTTCAGTTGGGTATCTAAGCTCTTAAGTCTGGGTTCTAAGCTCTCAGCAATAAAACCATGGAAGAAATCTTCGTCAACCGCGTGGCGCAAAGTGCGCTGACTACCCTGAACCTGGAGGAACTGCTGCACCCCGGGGAGCGGGTAGTATATGACATCAAGGAAAACCTGTTTCACGGGCTGATGCTGCGCGAAAAGGACTTCCGCGAGTTCGTCAAAACCCACGACTGGGCCCAATACGACGGCAAGAACGTGGCCATCATCTGCTCCGCCGATGCCATTGTGCCCACCTGGGCCTACATGCTGCTGGCCTCCAAGCTCCAGAACCACGCCCACCGCTACGTATTCGGCAACCTGGAAGCTCTGGAGCAGGAGCTGTTCCACGAAGCCATTGCCGCCCTCGATGCCGAAGAGTACCGCGACGCGAAAGTGGTGGTTAAAGGCTGCGGCGCCGTTCCCGTGCCGACCTACGCTTACGTGGCCATCATGCAGAAGCTGCTGCCGGTGGTGAGCAGCGTAATGTACGGGGAACCCTGCAGCACCGTGCCACTCTACAAGCGCCCCAAAGGCTAGCCCTTTCAGAATCCGATAAAAGCCCGTCTGCGTCCGCAGGTGGGCTTTTTTGCATTTCTGCTCTCCGCTGACCTGCTCCAAACAGCCTCGTCCAGCACGGGGGAGGAGTGGGGCCGGAGGGGCGCAGCAGCCAGATTCTGCATCTTTGGGCCTCCAAACCTTTCTGCATGTCTGAGCCGATTCCCGTTAGTCCTTATAAAATCAGCTTTCTGGCCGGCACGGCCATCGTTATTGCCAACATGGTCGGCACGGGCGTCTTCACCAGCCTGGGCTTTCAGGTGCTGGGCATCCAGAGCGGCTTTGCGCTGCTGATGCTCTGGGTCGTGGGCGGCCTGATTGCGCTCTGCGGGGCCTTGTGCTACGGGGAACTGGCCGCCGCCATGCCCCGCTCCGGCGGCGAATACCACTATCTGTCCCAGATTTATCACCCTTCCGTCGGGTTTCTCTCGGGCTGGGTGTCGGCCACGGTTGGATTTGCTGCGCCCACGGCCCTGGCCGCTATGGCCCTGGGCCGGTACGCGGCCAGCGTGTGGCCCGGCCTGAATCCGCAGCTCCTGACGGTGGCCGTAGTGCTGGTCCTGACGGCCGTGCACGCCAGCAGCAGCCGGGCCGGCAGTCGGCTCCAGGTCGTTATTACGGCCATCAAAGTGCTGGTACTGGTGTTTTTCATCGGCGCCGGTTTGCTCACGGCCCAGCCCCAGGCCATTTCCTTCGTGCCCCGCGCCGCCGATTGGCAACAGCTGCTCAGCCCGGCCTTCGCCATTTCGCTCGTGTATGTGTCCTACGCCTACTCCGGCTGGAATGCCGCCGTCTACCTGACCGGCGAAGTGGCCGAGCCCCGGCGCAACCTGCCCCGGATTCTGCTGGCCGGCACCGCCGTGGTGCTGCTGCTCTACGTGGGGCTGAACTTCGTTTTCCTGTACTCGACCCCGATTCCGAAGCTGGCCGGGCAGTTGGAAGTAGGTTACGTAGCCGCGGGGCAGCTGTTCGGTCCGGCGGTGGGTCGGCTCATGGGCGCCGTCATTGCCGGGCTGCTGGTGTCCACGGTCAGCTCCATGATTTTTGCCGGCCCCCGCATCGTGCAGGTGATGGGGGAGGACCTTCCCGCCTTGCGGGCCCTGGCCGTGGTGAGCAAAACGGGCATTCCGGTGCGGGCCATGCTGCTTCAAACCGGCCTCACGCTGCTGTTTGTACTTACCGGTACCTTCGAGAAAGTGCTGCTTTATGCCGGGTTCGTACTGAGCTTGTTCACCTTCCTGACCGTGCTGGGGCTGTTTATTCTGCGCTGGCGCCAGCCCAACCTGCCCCGACCGTACCGCGCCTGGGGCTACCCGCTCACCCCGCTGGTGTTCCTAGCCCTGAGCGGCTGGACCCTGATTTTCATCCTGCGCGACAAGCCAATCGAGTCCTTATATGGCCTCGCCACGCTGCTGCTGGGACTGTTGGCCTACTTCCTGGGACGCCGGATGCGGGCGGCCTGAGGCGTTATGGGGCAATTTAGGGGCGCATTTTTCTGCGCGCTAGGCCTGGCTTCCCCGACTCTGGCCGCTTTCGGCTGCGCCAAACCCAATATCTTGCCGCCCCATTCAGCTTAGCTTTTTCCCATGCGTCTTTCCCTTTCCCGGCTGTTGCCCCTGGCTTTCCTCGTGCTGAGCTGTTCGGAGCAGCAGCCTGCCCGGACCGAGCAGCAAAAACCGACGGCCCAAGTGCCCACTGCGCCGCCTGCTCCCGCCACCGTGCCGGCTCCCGCACCACCCGCGCCCGATACCGCTGCCGTCCAGGACGTGGCCGCCTACCTGGCCGGTATGCCGGTAAGCCGGCAAAGTGACTTACGGGCTCTGGCCGCCCAGCCCGCCTGGCAGGCGTTTGCCGCTGATGCCGACAAAAGCTGGGCTTCCTACCACCAGACCCGCACCGACAAAATCACGCCCTGGGCGGCTACGGAACTGGACTCGGCCCGGCAGATGGCCCACACGGTGTTCTACCCCTTCAGCGGCCCCGATCTGCTGAACGTCGTGACGATGTTTCCCGCCAGTGAAACTTACGTATTAGTCGGGCTGGAACCCGTGGGCTCGGTGCCGCGCCGGAGCACGCTCGAAAATCCGAAGCTGTTTCCCGCTCTCAAGGCGTCGCTATGGTCAGTGCTTAACTTCAGCTTTTTCCGCACCAACGACATGGCCATCGACCTGAAGTCGGTGGAGCTTGACGGCTCCCTGCCGCTGCTGATGCTGTTTGCGGCCCGCACCGGCCACCTCGTTACCGATGTGCGCTACGTTCAGCTCGACGCCCAGGGCCAGCTTGCCGCCGCTGATTCGGCCGTTATCCGCAAACCCGGCCCCAAAATTATTCCAGGCGTGGAGCTGCAACTGCTCGATAAAGCCGGTCGCAAAAAACGGGTATACTACTTCTCCGCTGACCTCAGCGACTGGAAGCTGGGCACGACCAAGGAAGCGGCGCTGCAGTATGTCCGCTCCCTCGGCCCGGTGGTGACCTACGTGAAGTCGGCCACCTACCTGATGCACAAAACCTACTTTTCCAAGGTGCGCAACCTGGTTCTGGAGCGCAGCAGCTACGTGCTGCAAGACGATTCGGGCATCGCCATGAAGTATTTCCGCCCCGCCGACTGGCAGTTTACCTACTACGGGGTCTACAAGCGGCCCATCAACCTCTTCGCCAAGCAGTATCAGCCTGAGCTGACCAAAGCTTACGCCGATTCCACCAACCGGCGGCGCCCCCTGCCTTTCGGAACCGGCTATAACTGGCGCCAAAACGATTCCAACCTGCTGCTGGCCCGTCGTCGCACGGCCCCGGCCAGTTGAGTTTGGAGCTCTGAAGTATAAAAATGGAGCGGTGCCGGCTGGTGCTGCTCCATTTTCGTTTCGGGGGCTTCAGGTTTCGACGGCGGCGGTGCTTCTTATATTGCAGGATGCGCAACTTCCGCACCATGCTTTTTCAGCTTATCCCGGCCGGCGCCGCGCTGCTGCTTGGTCTGATCTTATCCGCTGCTCACCAGCCCAACCTGCACCCGGCGTCGGCAGCACCCGCCCCCCCCGGTGCCGACAGTCCGTTGCTCGATAGTTTGCTACGGTCCAACCCCGCGTTGTTGCCGGTCGTCACCCAGGCCGGCAAATACAGCCTCCAGGTTATCTACACCCAGATAAACCGGGACTCGCAACAGCGGCCCCACTTCACCCAGCACAGCTTCCGCCTCAACGCCCGGCAGTACTTCAATCCGGCCAGCCTAGTCAAGCTGCCCGTAGCAGCTCTGGCGCTCGAAAAGCTCAACCGGCTCCACCAGCCCGGCCTTTCCCGCCGCAGCCCCATGGCTACCGGCACGGCCTTCCGCTGCCAGACCCCCGTGCCCTACGTCGCCACTGCCGACTCCGACCGGCTGAATACCGTGGGCAACTACGTCAAGCGCATGCTGCTCGTCAGCGACAACAACGCCTACAACCGCCTCTACGAGTTTCTGGGGCAGGGGCCGCTCAACGAACGGCTCGGGCAGCTTGGCCACGGCAGTACGCGCATCGTCCGCCGCTTCGCCCCTTGCGACACGGCTGCCAACCGCCATACCAACCCCGTCACCTTCTATAATAAACAGGGCGCAGTTGCATACGAACAGCCCGCCGCCTTCAATGCACAGCCGCTTAGCTTTCCGTTGGGCCGCATCACCCAGGGCCGCGCCTACCGGGCCGGCGGACAACTAATCAGTCAGCCCTACGATTTCACTACCGCCAATTACCTGCCCCTGCAAGACGTCACCGACATATTAAAAGCGGTGCTCTTTCCCGAGGCCGTTAGCCCTGAAGCGCGCTTTACCCTAACGGTCGAGGATCATGCCTTTCTGCGCTATTACCTGCAAAGCTCGCCACACGCCTCAGGCTTCCGTCCTTTCACATCCAGGCAGTACTTTGACGCCTACAAGAAATATCTCTACTACGGCCGGAGCCCCGCAGCCCGCTTCCAGCCCGGCCTGCGTATATATAATGTGGTCGGCATGTCCCACGGCTACGTGGCGGATGTGGCTTACTTTGCCGACCTCCTCACCGGCACTGAATTCATGCTCAGTGCGGTTTTGTAC
This sequence comes from Hymenobacter persicinus, assembly GCF_004167665.1. Taxonomy (GTDB): domain Bacteria; phylum Bacteroidota; class Bacteroidia; order Cytophagales; family Hymenobacteraceae; genus Hymenobacter; species Hymenobacter persicinus. The sequence continues at coordinate 203,352 of NZ_SEWE01000003.1, forward strand.
GTCAACAGTGACGGCGTCATCAACGACGGCACCTACGAATACACCTCTGTTGGCCTGCCATTTTTGGCCCAGCTAGGACAGACTGTGGCCCAATACGAAGCCCAGCGCCCGTATACCGTCCGCCCAGACTTAAGTGCGCTGACCACCGAACCCGCCGTGCGCTAAACTATTTTTTCAGAATGCTTACCCTTCTGTTCATCAGTAAATGGTTGCAGGCCAGCGTGCTTATCAGGCCAGAGCTTTGACGAAATCCGGCATGCTACTCAAGTTCATCAAAAAAGTTGGGGAGTGGGTTTGGAAAGGCGGGGGAAAGGCCGCACTTTTGCACTCCCAAACCGAAACGCGGTTGGATCCCACTACTCGACCAGCTTTATTTTCCTTTCGGAGCCCTGCGCTCTAGGGCTGAAAAAAAAGATTGGCTCAGGGAGTTGGAAAAAGCAGAAAAGTCCACTTACCTTTGCAGCCCGCTTCAACCGGAAGAGGGCACCGCACGGTGAAAAGGCCGAAAGGCGAAAACTTTTTTCGCTTGGGTTCTTGGAAAAAGCGAACTGCTGGTTACCTTTGCACCCCGCTTGAACGAAGCGGCCGCACCAGGAACCAGGGCAAGAAAAAAAGAAACGATTTTTCTTGCAGGTAGCGAAACACTGCTTACCTTTGCACCCCGCTTCGACCGGAAGCGGCGCACACGGTACGACAACACACCGGGTTTTGCCCCGGGCACGGTTTCACCAACAGGGTGAGACAGACGTTCTTTGAATGATTGGAAATGACAAATTGGTAAGCTTTGCTCTCTTGCAAGAGGGAGTGAAGAAAGCGTAACAAAAGAATTGAAGCTCGTTAAGACGAGTCGGATCAGCACTCGACATCGGCCTTGCTTCGGCAAGTGCTCAGAATATTATACAATGGAGAGTTTGATCCTGGCTCAGGATGAACGCTAGCGGCAGGCCTAATACATGCAAGTCGAACGGATGTAGCAATACATTAGTGGCGCACGGGTGCGTAACGCGTAACCAACCTACCTGGATCTGGGGGATAGCCCGCCGAAAGGCGGATTAATACCGCATAACACTGCAGAGCGGCATCGCTGAACAGTTAAAGATTTATTGGATTCAGATGGGGTTGCGTGACATTAGCTAGTTGGCGGGGTAACGGCCCACCAAGGCGACGATGTCTAGGGGACCTGAGAGGGTGATCCCCCACACTGGCACTGAGATACGGGCCAGACTCCTACGGGAGGCAGCAGTAGGGAATATTGGGCAATGGGCGAGAGCCTGACCCAGCCATGCCGCGTGCCGGATGAAGGCCTTCTGGGTTGTAAACGGCTTTTCTCAGGGAAGAAAAAGGTGATGCGTCACAAACTGACGGTACCTGAGGAATAAGCACCGGCTAACTCCGTGCCAGCAGCCGCGGTAATACGGAGGGTGCAAGCGTTGTCCGGATTTATTGGGTTTAAAGGGTGCGTAGGTGGCCCTATAAGTCCGTGGTGAAAGCCTGCTGCTCAACAGCAGAACTGCCATGGATACTGTAGGGCTTGAGTCCAGACGAGGTTGGCGGAATGGAAGATGTAGCGGTGAAATGCATAGATATCTTCCAGAACCCCGATTGCGTAGGCAGCTGACTAGGCTGGTACTGACACTGAGGCACGAAAGCGTGGGGAGCGAACAGGATTAGATACCCTGGTAGTCCACGCCGTAAACGATGGATACTCGTTGCTAGCGATACACAGTTAGTGACTTAGCGAAAGCGTTAAGTATCCCACCTGGGGAGTACGCTCGCAAGAGTG